>JAGBDR010000053.1 GCA_017937385.1 Parabacteroides sp. | reverse complement strand
TATAGCGTTGGGGATCCACCTCTTCCCATTCCGAACAGAGAAGTTAAGCCCAACCACGTCGATGGTACTGCGTAAAAGTGGGAGAGTAGATAGCCGCCGTTTTTAGTTAAGAAAGCCGATTCCAATGGGGGTCGGCTTTTTTTGTGTTTATAGCGGGTGGTTCGGACTTTTCATAAATACTTTATTGGTCTTTGGTTTATTTTTGTTTTGTGGATTTCTAATGTCGGATGAACCAAAGTTTTTTTAGAAAATATTGAAAAAAAGTGGATTTTCGTTTAGGAATCCGTTTGGTTTCTCTTGTCTAATAAACAAACAAGGATAAAAACAGGTATGGAAACACCGAATACAGATATAATAGAGCCTCTTCTTCCCCGCTATTGTTCCGGCGAAGCGACCGCCGAGGAATGCCGGCAAGTTGAGGAATGGATCAAGCAATCGGAGGAAAACTATCGGATTGCCAAGCAAATCCATACTCTTTATCTGGTAACAGATACGATGCAGGTATTATCGAAAGTGGATACGGAGAAAGCATTGTCTTCCGTTTGCCAAAAGATGAGCCCCAGAACGATTCGTCCTAAAGTAACCGTGGTTACTTGGCTGCAACGGGTTGCAGCCATTCTGTTCATGCCTCTTTTGATAGCTTTTGGCATACAGAATCTGAAACCTCGTCCGGTTGAAGTCGCGCAGATGATTGAAGTAAAGACGAATCCGGGTATGACGACTACGGTTCATCTGCCGGACGGTTCTGTCGTTCACCTCAATTCTGAGTCTACATTGACCTATCCGTCTTTCTTCGATCAGGACAAAAGAAGGGTGACTTTGCAGGGAGAGGCTTTTTTTGAGGTGCAGAAAGATCCGGAACATGGTTTTGTCATCACGGCTCCTCATGAAACAAAAATAGAGGTGCTGGGTACTTCTTTTAACGTCGAAGCATTCGAGAAAGACGCCTTTGTCTCTACGACCTTGATTGAAGGGAAAGTCCGTTTCGATTATAGGAAGAACCGGCGTTCCGTAGCCGTATCAATGAAACCCGGACAGAAATTGGTTTATGATTCTTCCTCTTCCCGCATACAACTGACCGACACGAATGGTGAGTCGGAGATTGCTTGGAAAGACGGAAAGATTGTTTTTCAGGCAACCCCTCTGCCCGAAGCGTTACGGATGTTGGAAAAGCGGTTTAATGTAACTTTCGTATTGTCTAACGACCGTCTGCGAAGTGAAGCGTTTACCGGTTCTTTCAGCCATCAACGGTTGGAACGTATCTTGGAGATTTTCAAAATATCGTCTAATATCAAATGGCGTTATTTGGATACGCAGGATGCCATGCATGAGAAAACGAGAATAGAAATCTATTAAAAATCAAGTAAACATGAAAAACAGACCTCCTTAAAGAAAACATCCGGAAAAATATTGGCGTATTCTTCCGGATGAAATGAATTGACTTTAAAACGCTTGTTTGGCGACAAGCAGTAACAAATCATTTTTTATTAATTAGATCACTACAAAGTTATGCAAAAACATTTTATTACCCAATTGTTTTGGGTACCAGAGTTATTTTGGTTTACCTTAAACAAAATTCCAAGAGTTATGAAGCTATACATATTCTTGTTATTCTGTTCCATCGGTTTGGCACAAGCCACGAACAGCTATGCACAAAAAGCGACTGTCAGTTTGAACATCCAGAACCAGACGGTCCAAACAGTTTTAGATGAAATTGAAAACCAGTCGGAGTTCTCGTTCTTTTTCAATACGAAACATGTCGATTTAAACCGCCGTGTTTCCGTGAGTACGAAAAAGAGTGACATCTTCAAGGTGCTGGACAATGTCTTTGCCGGGACGAACGTACGTTATTCGGTGGTGGATAAGAAGATTATTCTGTCGGTGGAATCACCCATTTCGCAACAAACGAAAAAAACAGTAACAGGCGTTGTCAAAGATCAGAATGGAGAGCCTGTGATTGGGGCGAATGTATCTGTAAAGGGAACTACCAATGGTACGATTACTGATATAGATGGTAATTTTAACTTGGAAAATATATCGGAAAATGGTATTATTGTCATTTCATACATTGGTTATACTTCACAGGAGATAAAAGTTGGTAATCGAACCAACTTGGCCATCACTTTAAAAGAAGATTCACAGGCTTTGGATGAAGTTGTAGTCGTAGGTTTTGGTACACAGAAAAAAGTAAATTTGACTGGAGCAATCGGTACGATTAAAACAGATGAAGTGTTGAAATCACGCCCAGTTACCAATGTACAAGAATTATTGTCAAGTTCTGTTCCTGGTATGGCTGTAACGAAAGGCAGTGGAGCTGCCGGCTCTGGAGCCAGTATTAATATCCGTGGAACATCTACCATTGGAGGTAGTTCCGGTGTTTTAGTACTGATTGATGGCATGCCTGGCAATATCTATACATTGAATCCCAATGATATCGAAAGTGTATCTGTATTAAAAGATGCGGCATCAGCAGCAATTTATGGTTCTCGCGCTGCAAACGGTGTTATTCTGGTAACCACCAAGACGGCTAAAGCAACCGATCGTCCTGTCGTTGAATTTTCCAGCAACATAGGTATACAGAACCCGCAATTCAAATTAGACTTTGTCGGAGCAGAAGATTTCATGCGTTTGTATGACCAGGCCATGATCAATGATGGAAAAGAAGCGGTTTACGGAGAGCAAGGTATTCAAGATTTACATGCCGGTAAATATGCAGATAATAAATGGTATAAAGAAATCTACAAAAAAAATACCGTTATCAACAATACACATATAGCAGTATCCGGTAAAGAAAAAGCTATTTCCTATCGTTTCTCCGTATCTAACGACTATCAGGAAGGTAACTTACCGAACAATAACTACAATCGTTTGGTATTCAAACCAGATATGCGTTTCCAAATATTAAAAAATCTGGAAGCACACGCCAGCTTACAGTATACACAAACAAATATCCAAAATCCGAATGGCGGAACAACCATTTGGCAGACATCGGCTGCACGTATCTCACCTGTTACACCTATTTTTAATTCTGACGGTTCATATGCTGCCGGTGGTGCAATGGGAAGTAACCCGATTGCAGGTGTTAATGAATCCGGATATTCCAAAGAAAGACATAAAGAGATGATGGCTATTTTCGATGTCACTTACTCTCCTTTAAAAGATTGGAATATAAAAGGAAGTGTTGCTACATATTCTCAAAATACAACAACAAAAAACAGAGTAAATACTTATTATCTGTATGACAAAGAAGGGAATATAGCTAGAACAGAAAACAGAGTTTCTTCATTGAAGGAAACAAACTCGTATAACTTCCGCACACAGTTACAGTTTACATCCGATTATTCTTTTAAAATATCCGACAATCACAATTTCAAAGTATTGGCCGGTTATTCACAAGAATATTACAAAACAGAAAATTTCTGGGCATCCAGAGAAGATATGCCTTTTGCCGGTATAGATGTGTTGGATACCGGTAATACAAATAAACAAAACGGAGGTAACGCCCAAGATGTGGCTGTCCAATCTTGGTTCGGCCGCTTAAACTATGATTATCAAGGTAAATATCTATTTGAAGCAAGTGTTCGTGGTGATGGTTCTTCCCGTTTTGCAGAAGGACATCGTTGGGGGGCTTTCCCGTCTTTTTCTGCGGGTTGGAATCTACATCGTGAATCTTTTATGGATGTGACATCCGATTGGTTATCAGAATTGAAAATCAGAGCGTCATGGGGTATTTTAGGAGATGCTGAAAAAGTAGGTTACTATGCTACATCGCAAGTTTTAAGTTATAATCCTAAAATTTACACATTCAATAATAAATTGGTCGGTGGTGCTTATAATAGTGTTGCCATTAATCCTAACATAACGTGGGAAAAAGCCAAGATGAGTAACTTCGGTATTGATTTTGGATGGTTAGAACAGCGTATAAAATTATCAGCCGATTATTTTATTAATAAGAGAACTGATATTTTGTACACACCTCCTGTGCCGGGTGAATTTGGATTGTCTGCACCATTATCCAATTTGTTGAAAATGAGAAATGAAGGAATGGAGATTATGACCAGCTATCAGGATGGTAAAAATGATTTCCGTTGGGGAGTAGATGTCAATTTCAGCTATTCTAAAAATAAAGTATTGGAAATGGGAAATTCTGAAAAATGGATTGAAGGGAATTCTGTAACTTATTTGAATGACCGGTATCAATTGCCATTCGGTTACGAAGCAATCGGTCTATTCCAGAGTGAGGAAGAAATAGCCAATTCTCCAAATCAAGGAAATGTATTGCCTGGTAATATTAAGTATAAAGATCAAAACGGAGACAAAAAGATTGATGGTGAAGACCGTGTTGTACTCAATCGTAAAATACCTGTTAATTTTGGTATGAATCTTTCATTTGGGTATAAGGATTTTGATTTTTCTATGAATATGTATGGCAAATTAAATATAAAAAAATATCTTCAAGGATATGAGGGATGGGCATTTTATCTGACAGACAATGCACGGCCGATGCATTTGGACGCATGGAGTGAAAGTAATCCGAACGCTTCTTATCCACGTCTGACATTGTCCAATACATCTAATGATTATGATTCAAGATATAATAGTTTTTGGTTGCGAACAGCCGACTATCTGAAGATTCAGAATATACAGGTTGGTTATACTATTCCGAAAAGTGTGTTGGAACGTGTAAATATCAAATATTTGAGATTATATCTATCTGGACAAAACTTGGCTACTATCACCGGATATGATGGATTTGATCCGGAAGGAGGCTGGTATCCGTTGTCAAGAACATTCTCATTTGGTTTTAATCTTCAATTTTAAAAATCATGAAACAATATAGTATCGCATTTTTATTAGTTTCTGCCCTGACATTCGGCAGTTGTTCTGATTTCTTAGATAGAGATCCTCTTTCCCAGGCTTCGGAAAATACCTTTTGGAAAACGGAAGCGGATGCACAAACAGGTGTAAATGCTTTATACCCGTTGTTGCCTGATTCTCGTGATTTCTGGCGTGACTGTCAAAGTGATAATTCGTTGATGACAAACGCTTGGGGAGAGAGTGGATTGGGGTATATTTGCCAAGGCTCACACAATGCGGCAACCGGTTATCTTTCCGAAGAATGGAGGTATGATTATATTCGTAGAATCCTTTACTACTTAGATCGTTTGAAAGATATGGAAATCGATGAGGCTAAAAAGAAACGTTTTGAAGGAGAGGCTCGTTTTATATTGGCATTACGTTATTATCGAATGACGCGTCATTTTGGTGATATCCCATTGATCAAAGAAAAGCCGATTGATTTGGAAGAATCTGCATTGCCTCGTTCTTCTAAACAAGAAGTATTAGACTATGCACTTGAAAACATAAATAAAGCGATTGATTATTTACCGGAAACCTATTCCGGTGATGATATCGGACGTATTACAAAAGGTGCAGCTCTGACTCTAAAGGCTGATATGTATTTGGATATGGCAAGTTATGCTAAATTCCATAACGGGCAGGATGCAACTAATCTTTGGAAAGAAGCAGCCAATGCTGCAAAACAAGTTATTGACCTGGGTTTATATGGCTTAGAAGATGATTTCGCCTATATATTCAAATCGGAAGCTAATAATAACAACAAAGAAGTGATATTGGCTTTTCAATACAAGGAAGACGAGAAAACGCATATGTTGCCGATCTTGGCTTCTCCGGCAGGAACAGGTATAACCGGGCAGGGATGGGCCAGTTTTTGTCCAACCCGCCAGCTGGTAGATTCATACGAAATGACAGATGGAAAGAGCATTTATGAATCGGATTTGTATGACGTAAATAATCCGTGGGAGAATAGAGATGCCCGTTTAAAAAAGACTTTCTTCCTGCCCGGTTACGAATGTTTACGTCCCAATGGATCTCACGAACCTTATATGCCTCATCCTGCATATAATAAAGATGAAAGAATCAACCATGAAGGGGGTGGTATAACTGGTTATATGTATTTGAAATATAATTCTCAGGAATTGACTAAACCGGATGCTTCATGGACAAATTTCAGTTTATACAGATATGCGGAAGTTCTTCTAATTTATGCAGAAGCACTTAATGAATATGATCCAAGTAATTCACAAATTGCATGGGCTGTCAATCAAGTGCGTGAACGTGCTGAATTACCGGGAGTAGATAAGTTGATCGGCAACCAGGAAGCTATGAGGGAAAAGATTCGGGAAGAAAGACGACACGAATTCGTAGCGGAACATAAACGTTATTTTGATATTCTTCGTTGGAAAACTGCGGAAAAAGTTCTAAATGAACCTGGGTATGGTATCAATAAGGATGAAAAGGTTCCTATTGGAGACTATACTGTAGAACAATTCTTGGGACAAAAACGTACTTTTGATGCAAGTAAGCATTACCTCTGGCCGATACCTCAATCTGCAAGAGATAAAAATCCCAATTTAGGACAAAATCCGAATTGGTAATCTATGTAAAAACTAAAAAGACCGGTCATAGAGCCGGTCTTTTAAATAAACTATATTTCACACATGAACAAACTCAATTTTATCGTAACAGGAATCGTACTTTCCGGCATTATAACGATTCAAGCTCAGGAATGGAAGCCGCAACAATGGCCAGTGTTGAAAAAATACGATCAAGAACATCTTTACCAGATCGCGCTTCCGTTAGGCGGCATCGGGACCGGTACTGTATCATTAGGGGGGCGGGGAGAACTTCGCGACTGGGAAATCATGAATGTCCCGGCAAAGAAATACAGTACGGTGACAACCGGTAACAATGCCCCTTTCTTTGCCATTTATGCCAAACCGCAAAATCAGGAAGCTACTACGACATTATTGGCAGGTTCTTTATATTCACAGGAATATCTTCATTATGAAGGGCGACCGGTAAATCATCATGGTTTACCTCGCTTTGCAGAGGCTTCATTTGATGCTGCCTATCCATTCGGGCAGGTTCATCTATCTGATAAAGATTTGCCTGTGAAAGTGAAGGTAAAGGGTTTTAATCCCCTTGTTCCGGGTGATGCCGATGCCAGCGGATTGCCTGTCGCCGTTCTCTCTTATGAGGTGACCAATACCACCCATCAACCGATGGAGGTTGCGATATGTGGTTCCATGCGTAACTTCATAGGTAAAGACGGGAGTCAATTCCGTACAGACTGGAAAGGTGATTATATCCCTATGGGAGTAAAAGACAACAAAAACAAATACATCGAAAGCAACGGAATAAAAGGACTCTATTTGTATTCGGATGGGGTAGACCAAAATGATCCGGCATGGGGAACTGTTGCCCTTACGACCCAGGCAACCGGAAAAGTAACTTATCGTACCTCGTCCAAAGCCGACAGCTGGAATAACGGCATACTAAACTTTTGGGACGATTTCAGTGCAGACGGTATGTTAACCGAACGGAACAAACAGGAAGATGAAGACCCGATGGCTTCTCTGGCCGTAAAAAAGACGATAGCGCCTCAAAGTACGGAAACGTTTACATTCTATATCACCTGGAGTTTTCCGAACCGGAAAGCCTGGTCTTCCACGGTAGTTGGAAACTATTACTGCAATCAATATACGGATGCTTGGAAAGCGGCAGAGACGATCATCCCTCAAATGCCTGAACTGGAAAAGAAGACACTATCTTTCGTAAATGCCTTGCTTCATGCTTCTTATCCGGATGTCGTAAAAGAAGCTGCCCTGTTTAACTTGGCTACTTTGCGTTCACAAACCGTATTTCGTCTGCCCAGTGGACACTTGATGGGGTGGGAAGGTGTTATGGACCGGTTTGGTTCATGTGCCGGATCCTGTACTCACGTCTGGAATTATGAAACGGCAACTCCTTACCTTTTCGGAGAACTGGCAAAAACCATGCGTGATGTGGAATTCAATTATGCCACCAAAGAAAATGGATTGATGAACTTCCGTGCCTCTCTTCCACTTTCGGAAGCGAACAAAGGCAATAGTGCGGCAGCCGATGGACAGATGGGATGCATCATGAAGATGTATCGCGAGTGGCAACTTTCGGGTGATAATGATTTTCTTGGAAACAACTGGGAACAGGTCAAGAGAGTCCTCTCCTATGCTTGGACGGACAAGGGCTGGGATGCTGACCAGGACGGTGTTATGGAGGGTTCGCAACATAACACGATGGATGTAAACTACTTCGGGCCTAACCCGCAGATGGGTTTCTGGTATATGGGTGCATTAAAGGCGGCTGAAAAGATGGCTATAGCTATGAAAGACCGGGATTTTGCCACTAAATGCCATACGCTGTTCGAGAAAGGGAGTAATTGGATGGACGAAAATCTGTTCAATGGTGAGTATTATGAACATAAGATTACTGACCCGGAAACATTCGAGTTTCTGGACATGAACGATCCGGATACAAAGGTTCCAAGTTTCCAATTAGGGAAAGGTTGCCTGGTCGATCAGTTGGTCGGACAATATATGGCCCATTTGTGCGGATTGGGTTATTTGGGAAACAAAACGAATATACAAACAACGATGGGTAATATCATGAAGTACAACTTCGTGAAAGATTTCAGCCGCCATTTCAATAATATGCGTTCTTACGTAATGGGCAATGAGGCTGGCTTGCTTATGGCATCTTGGCCGAAAGGACGTTTGGAAGTGCCCTTCCCGTACTTTGCTGAAGTAATGACGGGATTTGAATATTGCGCTGCCACCGGAATGCTTTACGAAGGTATGGAAGAAGATGCGCTTACTTGTATCCGTGCTATCCGTGACCGTCATGATGGTGCCAAACGTAATCCTTTCAGCGAACCGGAATGTGGACATCATTATGCCCGTTCGATGGCAAGTTGGTCTGCTATTATCGCTTTAAGTGATTTCCAATATTCAGGTGTTGACAAAAGTTTGAAAATAACGGACCGTCCTGGTAACTATTTTTGGAGTAACGGTTACGCCTGGGGAACGATCCAAGTGACCGATCATGATGTGACCATCGAAGTTCTTAATGGTTCACTTCATTTGAAATCGTTAACTGTCGGTAATAAGAAGGATATGAAATTGAGACATTTCGATTTGGAAGAAGGAAATAGAAGAACGATAAAGTTATGAATAAATTGATTAAGTATCTATTGTTTGTTAATTTGTTTTTATTTGGGAGCTGTATTCAAAAACAAGAAGATACAGTTTCAAGTCAAACGAACTGGCAAACCGAATTAAAGGAAAAACTTCCTTTATTGGGACATCGTAATTGGATTGTCGTGACGGATATGGCCTATCCATTACAAGCAAAAAAAGGAATCACCACTTTATATGCACAGGAGTCTTATGTAGATGTTTTAAGTGCTGTTAAAAAAATGGTTGACAACTCTCCTCATGTGTATGCTCACATTTATCAAGATGAAGAATTGTCTTTTTTAGATGAAAACTTTTGCTCAGGGATAAATCAGTTGAAAAAGCAAATAAACGAAGTTCTTCTTTCTTCAAAGATACAAAGCATAAAACATGATCATCTTATAGCACGTTTAGATAGTATCAGTAATTTGTTTGAAATAATTGTGATCAAGACAGAACTGACGATGCCTTATACTTCTACATTTTTTGAGCTTGATTGTAAATATTGGGATAGCAATAAACAGACAATACTGGAGAAAAAAATGGCAAGTCTTGATATAGAATGAAGTAAAATGTGTACATTTGCTTCTCTGCCCACCGTCGGGCAGGGAAGCAAAAATCAAATAACTATGAAAAAAGAAGCAAACAAAAGTAAGGAAGTAATGAGCAAGGAATTGATGGACAAATACATTCGTTTTGACTGGGCAATCAAGCGTTTGCTTCGCCAAAAGGCGAACTTCGGGGTGCTCGAAGGGCTTCTGACTGTATTGTTGAATGAGAAAGTTACGATTGTAGAAATTCTGGAAAGTGAAGGAAACCAGGAATTTGCAGAGGATAAATACAATCGGGTCGATATCAAGGCGAAAAACAGCAAAGATGAAATTATCATTGTCGAAATCCAGAACACGCGGGAGGTCTATTATTTGGAACGGATCCTTTATGGCGTGGCAAAGGCTATTACCGAACATATTTCCTTAGGTTCGACTTATCAAGAGGTAAAGAAAATCTACTCCATTAGTATTCTTTATTTCGACTTGGGTAAAGGGCGCGATTACCTATACCATGGGATGACGCATTTTGTTGGTGTCCATACCGGTGACCGTTTGAAGATAACGGCCAAAGAAAAAGAGGTGATTGTAACCAAATCACCAGCTGAAATCTATCCGGAATATTTTCTGATTCGTGTGAATGAGTTCGACAAAGTGGCCGCCACCCCTTTGGAAGAATGGGTGAATTACCTCAAGAACGGAGTGATCGCCGCCGATACGAAAACCCCCGGCTTGGCTGAAGCTCGCGAGAAGTTGCGCTATTACAACATGACGAAAGCGGAACGGGATGCCTATGATGAGCATCTCAGCGCATTGATGATACAGAACGATCTTTTGGGAACCACCCGCATGGAAGGTGTGGAGGAAGGGCTTGCTAAAGGACTTGCCAAGGGACGTGTAGAAGGACGTGCAGAGGGGGAAAGGAAAAAACAGATAGAAATTGCCCGTAATCTGAAAAAGAGTGGTGTTTCTTCAGACATCATTTCTTTGTCAACCGGACTGTCGGTTGAAGAAATTTCGGCTCTTTGACTGAAGGTGTGTTTTTCATATTTTATTTTTAATTACTTTTGTCTTGATACGTAAACAAAAGCAGATTATGGCAACATTTTATCCGATAGGTATACAGAACTTTGAGAAGATCCGCAAAGAGGGGTATCTTTATATTGATAAGACCGCATTGATTTATCAATTGGTTCGGACGGGGAGTTATTATTTCCTGAGCCGTCCTCGTCGTTTTGGGAAAAGCCTGTTGTTATCTACTTTGGACGCTTATTTCCAAGGAAAGAAAGAGTTATTCAAAGGCTTGGCGATGGAGCGGTTGGAGAAGGATTGGGTGGCCTATCCGATTCTGCATATTGACCTTAATATTTCGCAATACCAATCCGGGAAGGACTTGGAAGATATATTAAATCGGAGTTTAGTCGCTTGGGAAACATTGTATGGGGCAGATCCGGCAGAACGAAGCCTGGCTTTGCGTTTTGCCGGTGTGGTCCGCCGTGCGTATGAAAAGACGGGGCGGCGTGTGGTTATTTTGGTGGATGAATATGATAAACCTTTGTTGCAGGCGATTGGGAATGAAGTACTCTTGGAAGAGTTCCGTAATATGCTGAAACCTTTCTATGGAGTGTTGAAGACGATGGACGGTGCGATCCGCTTTGCCTTAATGACTGGTGTTACGAAGTTTGGTAAAGTAAGCGTATTCAGTGATTTGAACAACTTGGACGACTTGTCCATGCGTGATCCGTATGTAACCCTTTGCGGTATTTCGGAAGAAGAGTTGCATACTTATTTTGAAGATGACATTCATGCTTTGGGAACTTCGTTGAACCTTCCGTTTGAAGAGACTTGTTCTTTGTTGAAGAAACAGTATGACGGTTATCGTTTCACGGCGAGTAGTCCGGGCGTTTATAATCCGTTCAGTCTTTTGAATGCGTTTAAATATAAGCAGTTGGGAAGTTATTGGTTTGAAACGGGAACTCCCACTTATTTGGTCGAATTGTTGAAACGTACAGATTATGATTTGTATCGTATGGCGCATACGGAAACGGATGCGGATGTGTTGAACAGCATCGATGCCGTTTCATACAATCCCATACCGGTCATTTACCAAAGTGGTTATCTGACGATCAAGGGGTATGATCCGGAGTTTAAGATGTATACGCTTGGTTTCCCGAATGAGGAAGTCGCAGAAGGGTTTACCCGTTATCTGTTGCCTTTTTATACATCGGTAAAATCGGTTGACACCGCATTCCAGGTTCAGCATTTTGTTAGAGATATCCGTAAGGGGGATGTAGATGCGTTTTTTGTCCGCCTTCAAAGTTTCTTTGCCGATACGCCCTATGAGTTGATCCGTAATTTGGAGGTCCATTACCAGAATGTTTTGTTTATAGTTTTCAAGTTGGTCGGTTTTTATGCCCGAGTGGAGTATCACACTTCCCGCGGACGGATAGATTTGGTGTTGCAGACCGACCGTTATATTTATGTCATGGAGTTCAAGTTGAATGGGACTGCAGAAGAGGCGTTGCAACAGATTGAAGACAGGCAATACGCCTTACCATTTGCATCTGACCTGCGGACTCTGTTTAAAATCGGTGTGAGTTTCGATAATGAAACACGGAATATTGCGAAGTGGATCGTCCGGCCGTAAGAGAACGGAGTGATCGCAGCCGATACGAAAATCCTCGGCCTGGCCGAAGCCCGCGAGAAGTTGCGCTATTACAACATGACGAAAGCGGAAGGGGCTGTCTATGATGAGCATCTTCCTTATAAAAGGGCTGATTTAAATCGGCAATTTTCAAATACCTTATTGTAAAATTCTTCAAAAAGGCATTGGTCTAAATCGAAACTACTACTGCGTCTAATTGGATTTTCTACCCCATTTATTTCAAATTACACGGCAGGATAATATTTTTTAACAAACTGATATTTGGGGTATATTGTTAATAATCAATTGTTTCTGGATTTTTCCTGATTTAGGGGAGATATTGTCATTTTTTTGCCGAATCAAAAAAATATTCAAATAAATAGCGGTAAATCATAACGCATTATTTCCTTGAATTTATTATTTTTGTGCGATTGATTTTGTATTTTGTACAATAAGTATCGGCAATGGGAGTCGAATATAAAGTTCCGTGAAAGACATTTTATTTTTAAGATTATTTTTATTCTGAAAATTTATGAAAAATATTTTTTGTGTATGTGTTTGTTGTTGTCTGAGTTTTCATTCCTCTTGGGCAAGTAGTCCGGATTTCCCATATAAGAATCCGCGTTTGGCAATAGAACAACGGGTAGAAGATTTATTGGGGCGAATGACGTTGGAGGAAAAGGTCGAACAACTGAATATGAAAAGTTTGAGGACGCTGGAGTTTGATGGCAAAGGCCGGGTTACAGAGGCTTCTCTTGAGAAACTTTTTGCGGGAAAGAGTATCGGGTGTTTGGAAAGTCCTTTCATTGAACATGAAAAAATCGCCAAGTTTTCAGAAGCGGCAGACCGCTATTTGCGCGAACATACGCGTTTGGGGATTCCTGCCATCCAGATTGCCGAGTGTCTGCATGGACACATGGCGCTCGGTGCGACTATTTTCCCGCAATCGATCGGCTTAGGATCGACTTGGAACCCGGAACTGATAAAAGAGATGGCGGGCGTGATTGCCCAAGAGGCTCTGTTGGCCGGTGTGGACCAGGCCTTATCCCCGTTGTTCGACATTGCGCGTGATCCTCGGTATGGACGGGTAGAGGAGTGCTATGGCGAAGATCCTTATTTAGTCAAGGAGATGGGAGTCGCTTTCGTGAAAGGCTTGCAAGGCGAACCGGAACAGTCGGCCCGGGGGATCGCTCCCGGAAAATTGGCGGCTATGGGCAAACATTTCGTTGCCTATTCCAAACCTGAAGCCGGTATTAATATTGCTCCGGCATTGGTGGGAGAACGGGAATTGCGTGAAGACCACCTATATCCGTTTGAGGGAGCGGTCAAGGAGGCGAATATCTATAGCATCATGCCCGGTTATCATGAGATCGACGGGGTGCCTATCCATGCCAATAAATGGTTGTTGAAGGATATTCTTCGCGATGAATGGGGATTCGATGGTTATATATTTTCTGACTATGGTGCTATCGGCATGATGAACTATCTCCACCATACGGCCGACGGACCTAAGGAAACCGGTTATCAGGCGATAACGGCCGGGGTGGATGTGGAAGCCCCCGGTGCGTATGGGTATAAGCACTTGGTTGAATTGGTGAAGGAAGGCCGGTTGTCCGAATCGGTCATAGACGAGAGTGTGAGACGGGTCTTGACCATCAAATTCAAGATGGGGCTGTTTGACCGTCCTTTTAAAGTGAAAAAGGGGGACCAGCAGAAGGTCCATACGCCGGAAAGCGTGGAGTTGGCAAGACGTATAGCGGAAGAATCCATTGTTTTGTTGCAGAACAACAACCGGATCTTGCCTTTGGACAAAAGCAAACTGAAGTCTTTGGCTGTGATAGGTCCAAATGCGGACAAGGTACAGTTCGGTGACTATAGCCCCACGAAGAACAATGCATACGGGGTCACCGTCCTTCAAGGTTTGAAAGAATATTTGAATGAGGAGGTGAAAATCAATTATGCATTAGGTTGCGGCATAACTTCTTTGTTTACAGATAGTATCGCTTCGGCGGTCGAGGCGGCTGAAAAGAGCGATGCGGTGGTATTGGTGTTGGGCGGTACGAGCCAGACCCTTTCGGGGATTGGCTGGGGAGATCCGAACTCGAAAGAGCTGGCCACTTGTGGGGAAGGGTATGACCGTAATGAACTAGATTTCCCTGGTGTACAGCCTCAATTACTTGACGCCGTTGTCGCTACCGGAAAACCGGTTGTACTGGTGATGATCAACGGGCGTCCTTTGACGATCGGCGAGGAGGCGGCTAAGGTCGATGCGGTTGTCGAGGCCTGGTATCCGGGTGAGAGAGGCGGTGAGGCGGTGGCCCGCGTGTTGTTTGGAGAGGTCAACCCGTCCGGTCGGTTGAGCATGACATTCCCGCCCACGACTGGGCACATCCCGTTGTATGCGGCCCAGAAGCCTTCGTCAAGAGGTTTTTATAAACATCCCGGCACACCGGGAAAACCGGGGCGCGACTATGTTTTTGCCCATCCGAAACCGTTGTTCTGTTTGGGGCACGGATTGAGTTATACGACTTTTGAATATAAGAATATCAGCATAGATAATACGATCTTAAACGGCGGTTCGACAGTCCTTGTTTCGTGTGAGGTGAGCAATACGGGAGATTGCGACGGTGCGGAAGTGGTCCAGCTTTATGTTCGGGATGTTGTTGGTAGTGTCACGACTCCGATGAGAGCCTTGAAAGCTTTTCAAAAGGTCTATTTGAAACGGGGAGAGACCAAAAAGGTCTCTTTGCAGATCGCCAAAGAAGATCTGATGTTATGGAACCAACAGATGAAGCGGGTTCTCGAACCGGGTGATTTTGAAATCTATATCGGTTCTTCTGTGGAAGATATCCGCCTGAAAGGAAGTTTTACGTTATAAGTGGTAAGAGATAAAGATATAAGAAAATTTCTGGTTAAATAAAATAACATGCGAATGAAATCAGTCATAAAAAATGCGAGCGGATTGATGTCGGCCATATTGCTTACAGCTTGTAGTGGTACAAGTATCGAAGGCTCGTGGGTGGAACCAGTTCCGGGAATGGAGTCGATGTCGCAGGGAATCAAGATTGAGGCCGGTGGCAAGGCCTCTTCCATCAATATGGCGACTCTTCGGTATGAAACGTGGAAAAATGAGGGAAACCGGTTGATCCTGACGGGAAAAAGTATCGGGAACCACCAGACGTTGTCTTTTTCCGATACTTTGATTGTCGAGAAGTTGACGCGAGATAGTCTGGTTCTTCGTAAAGGAAACTATGTTTTGCGGTATGTGAAACATCGTTTTACCGATCGTGCCTCTGACCAAAAGGAAACGGATGGCGATGTGAAATATCCGGGGGTTGCGACTGCCCGGATGTTGAATCCGATCGCCCCTCCGGGCGTTTTCATTGCAGATCCGGAAGTGCGTCAAATGCCCGACGGACGGGTTTATGTATATGGTTCGCGCGATGAACCCGGTAATGCGTGGTGCTCGAATTCCTATCATGTCCTTTCTTCGTCCGATTTGGTGCACTGGAATGTGGAGCAATTCTCTTTTGCCACGAAAGGGACGGGGGACCAGGTCGATTATTCCGACGATCTCTTGTATGCCCCCGACTGCATCCATCGGGATGGAAAGTATTATCTTTATTATTGCCTCGCCAAGGATGGTGAGAACGAAGGGGTGGCCGTCTCTACCTCTCCCTACGGCCCCTTCAAGGACGGAAAGAAGATCGAAGGGATAGAAGGCATTGATCCCTCTGTTTTTATCGATGATGACGGGCAGGCCTATCTGTTTTGGGGGCAATGGCACGTTCGGGGAGCCAAGCTGAGCCGGGATATGCTTTCCATAGAGGGAGCTGTCCGGGATAGCCTGTTGACCTATACGGCGGATAGTTTCAACGAGGGTTCTTCCGTGCGGAAACGGAACGGGATCTACTATCTGGTCTATGGAAGCCATTCCCGGCATGGCAAGTCCAATTGTGCGACTTTGGACTATGCGACCGCCACTTCCCCGTTAGGCCCTTACACCTACCGAGGGGTCATTATCGACAATTGGGGGAGCGACCGGAATTTGGTGAACAATCATGGGTGTATCACGGAGATAAACGGGCAATGGTACATCGCCTATCATCGGCCGACTCATGCGACGAAGACAGGGTCTATGCGGAAAGCCTGTTTGGAACCGATCACGTTCAATCCGGACGGTACGATCCCCGAAGTGGAAATGACGACGCAAGGGATTGGCGGACCGATTTCGCCATTCTATCGGATGGAGGCGTCGAGGGCGTGCCTATTGTCCGGAAATGTGTGTGTCGCCGTGCGTCGGCCGGAACAGGATATGCCGATCGAGTTCTTGTCGGAAATCCGCGATGGCGACCATGCCTATTGGAAATATTATGATTTTACCGGTACGGGGGTGAATCGTTTTATCTGTAAGACTTGGGGCAAGAACTTGGCCGGAAAGATTGAGATCCGTTTGGATGATCCAACGGGCGAGTTGATCGGTACGTGCGAAGTGGAACCGATGGACGGGGAGGTTGCTTATGCTATCCATGAGACGGACATCTAACCGGTTACCGGCAAACATGCGTTGGTCCTGGTCTTCAAGGGTGTCTCTGTCGGTGAACAGGACGATTTGATGAACTTGGAATGGTTTACATTTGAAAAAAGGAATAAATAAAAGAATATGAAAGCATCTGTTGTCAAGTATTTTTTAATGGTATTGTGTGGCTTCCTGGCGGTAAGCGGCGGGCAGGCACAAGTGGATGAAGAGGTTTCGAAAGTCTATGTCGTCTTTAAGACGCACCTCGATGTCGGGTTTACCGATCTGAGTTCTGTTGTCGAGAAACGCTATATCGACGAGTTTATCCCGAAAGCGTTGGATGTGGCGGAAAAATTGAAAGCCGACCATTCCGGTGAACGATATGTCTGGACCACCGGTTCCTGGTTGGTCTGGAAATACCTGCAAACGGCTTCAGATCGTGACGTGGAACGTTTGGAAAAGGCGATCCGGCAGGGTGACATCGTCTGGAACGGGGTCCCTTTTACGGTGGAGACGGAGACGATGAATCTGGATTTGTTGGAAACCAACCTGTTATTGGCGCATAAGTTAGACCAGAAATATGGTAAAAAAACGATTGCCGCCAAAATGACCGATGTGCCGGGGCATACCCGCAGCCTTATTGCCCCGATGAACCGGGCCGGTATCCGCTTCCTCCATATCGGGGTAAATCCGGCTTGCCCCATTCCGGCTGTCCCTGAGTTCTGCCGGTGGAGGGACCCGGAGGGAAACGAACTGATCTTGGTTTACCAGCAGGATTATGGTTCCGACAATGTGTTGCCGGGAGGAAAGACGGCCATATCGGTCAACTTTATCGGCGACAATCACGGACCGCATTCGTATGAAGCGGTCAAGAAGATCTATGCCGGCCTGCGTGAACGCTATCCGAATGCCCGATTGGTAGCCGCTTCGTTCAATGAGATTGCAGAGGAGTTATTACAGCAAAAAGAGTCGTTGCCGGTCGTGACCTCTGAAATTGGCGATACCTGGATTTACGGGTATGGCAGTTCCCCGATCCGTATGGCGAAGTTCAGGGCATTGTCTGCGCTCTATTCAAAGTGGTTGAAAGAGAAGAAACTCGATCGTGAGAGCGATGCGGCGTTGAATTTTGCCGTCGAACTGGGGTTGGTTGCCGAACATACGCAAGGGGTGGATGTCAAGACACATCTCCGGAATTGGGATAAATACGACATGGACCCATTTTTGATGGCACGTGCTACCGAACCGTTCCAGATGGCGGAGAAATCATGGAAAGAGATTGACTGGTATCTCTATCAGGCCATCGAGTACCTGCCCGGCGATCTACAACAGGAAGCATTGGTCAAGATGAAAGAAATCGACAATCCGACCTTGCCGACGTACGCTAAAAAGATTGTGTTGACCCAGGGAGAACCGTGGAAAACGACTTTGTTGAAAAACGGGATATTGAAGGTGGAAGGCTTGTCTTATCAGATGTATGATAGCCACGACTACGACCGTTTCTTCGATTCTTATATGCGTGCCCGTTACGGTTGGGCTTATGATGATTTGGGCAAGACCGGTTTGGACAAGTCGAAAGCGGTGAGTGTTACTCTGCCGGCCCAAGTGGTTAAGCAGGAGACACAAAAGGAGAAGAACGGGACGCGGACGCTGAGTACGCTCGTTTTCCCTAAGCAGAAGGGGGTGGACGAACGGGTTTTCCCGGAGATGATGTATGTAAATACGCTGGCTTATAGGAATGGGAAGAAAGCGGAAATCGAACTGACAATATTCAATAAACCGGCCGTCCGTCTTCCTGAAGCCTATTGGTTGTCGTTCAATACGGATGATCTGGTTTCGATTGTTGCCGAAAAGGTGGGGGCTCCGGTCGATCTGCTCGACGTGGTGGAGAAAGGAAACCGCCAGCAACATGGGATAGACCGCTATGTCGATTTGATCACCTCCGCCGGAACTATCCGTATCTGGAGCGAGGCGGCTTTTTTAGTGAATGTCGGAGAGGCAAGAGGGTTGAACTATTCGACCCAATACCCGGATAAGCGCGGCGGTATTCATTTCAACCTGAGCAACAATCTGTGGGGAACGAATTTCAGCATGTGGAACGAAGGTTCGCTTAAGTATCGCTTTACAGTAGAATTCATAAAATAAAAAATAGTTAGTAAGCATGAAAATAAGATCTTTTTTAACAGGATGCCTGTTCGGAATGAGTGTGCTTTCAATGGAGGCCCAACAGGCATGGACGCCGGATAATGGCGACGGGACGTTTACCAATCCGATCATGTGGGGCGACTGGCCCGATCCGGATGTGATACGGGTAGGGGATGAATTCTATTTCGTGTCCACCAGTATGCACTATGTGCCCGGTTGCCCGATAGCCAAGTCGAAAGACTTGGTGAACTGGGAGATGGTCGGATATGCAGTCGACCGGTATGAGGAGGATCCCCGTTACGACATGAAAGGGGGAAATCTGTATCTGAACGGTTCGTGGGCAAACTCCATCCGCTATCATAACGGCAAATTCTATGTCGCGTTCTGTACGCCCTACGGCTGGGGAACGGAAACGGGGCATTTTTCCGTTTGTGAGGCGGAGAAACCGGAAGGACCGTGGAAACGGACGATCTTCCCCGAATATCTCTATGATCCGGGCTTGTTCTTTGATGATGACGGTAAAGTCTATGTCGTACATGGCCAACGCAAACTCTATGTTACGGAGTTGAATGCCGATGCACGTTCGGTGAAAGGGAAACCGGTCGAAATCTGGAACAAGGGGGTGGACGATAGCCATGGCTCCGGGAAGAATGCCGGCATGGAAGGTTCGCACGTGTACAAGATTAACGGGATGTATTACATTACTTGTCCCGCAGGTGGAACGGAAGGTTGGCAGGTTTGCCTCCGTTCGAAGAACATCTACGGCCCATACGAGCATAAGGTGATTATACAGGATGATACCTCTTATCCGGCCAATGGTTTGCATCAGGGCGGTATGGTCCAGTTGAAAAATGGCGACTGGTGGTTTATCATCATGCAAGACAGAGGCCCGATCGGACGTGTTCCGCACCTCTTGCCGGTGAAGTGGGTCGATGGCTGGCCGATTCCGGGTGTAGACGGCAAGGATGCCATCACCTATCAAAAACCGAATGTCGGCAAGAGCTATAAGATAACGGCGCCTGCCACAACCGATGAATTTAACGGGAAAAAGTTGGGTTTGCAATGGCAGTGGAACCATAACCCCGATCCGCTCAAATGGTCATTGACGGAACGTCCCGGCTATATGCGTCTCAAGGCCTCTGTCGCTCCAAGTCTGAAAGAGGCCCGGAACACCTTGACGCAACGGGTACAAGGTCCCAACTCGGAGGGGACGGTCGAACTGGACATCTCGCATCTGAAGAATGGTAATGTCGCCGGTTTCGGTGTTTTTGAATTTCCGTATGCTTATGTAGCTGTACAACAGGAGGGAGGAAACCGGAAGGTCGTTATGTGTAATGACGGGGAAATTATCGAGATGACGGTCGAGAATCTCCAGCAGGATAAGATTTGGATCAGGGCGCGTGTGACCGATAAGGACTTTACAGCCCGTTTCTATTACAGCCTCGACGGAGTAAATTTCTTCCCGATAGGCGATGTGCTCAAAATGGACTTGGGACTGCCTTGGACGGCCAACCGCTTTGCGCTCTTCAACTTCTCAACGACGGAGGAGGGAGTGGATGGCGCCGCTGATTTCAATTGGTTCCGGTTCCACGGAAAATAGGGTAAGTTTGAAACAGAAAAATTAGGCGTATCTGATTAAAGATGAATTACAGAATCTCACTGATAATCGCTTTGTGTCTGTCGGCCGGAATGTCACAGGCACAAAGTTGGTTGCCGCAGGTGTTTCCCGGAGAACCTGCTTTTCGTTTATTGGAGTGTGGCTACCGGGAAGCACAGTTGGAAACTTGTCGGCCGGTTCTCTCGGATTCGGCTTCTTGGACGGTCGAGACGAAAGAGGAGAAGTTGGCTGGCGGTAGTTCCTATACCTTTACTTTCACGGCCCGGCAGGGGATGGAGAATGCCGGGGTAGCGGTGGCGTTCGACGAACCGGATTGGAGCAGCGACAATTATGTGATGATTCCGGCCGCGGTCTACAACGGGAACCGGCAGCGCATTGTCAACCGGGAATATGCGACCGGATTAGACAAGAGCGACTATTATCGGCCGGACCTTGCTTTGACCTCCAATCCGATTCCGCAACTTTCGCCGGAGTTTGGTGCTCCTTCGTTGCTGGAGTTGAGCGTGTGCAACACGGCTACGCCGGCTATTGTCTGGTTGGACCGTAGGAAAGGGAGCGGTTCCGTCTTGTTGACTGAGCAGGGAATAGAGTGGGGCGGCAGCGTGTTGGACCATGGACTGATCGTAGCGGAGACACCGGATCGGAAAGGGGCCTCTTTCGTTATCAGCGCTCCGGGGGTCCGTTCACGAAAACCAGAGTTTATCGGTTTCAGCAAGAGCCCGGACCGGGGAATTTCGGTTAAACCGGGAGACCGGATTGTGTTGAGAGTGAAGAAAATCGATTTCCCTTGCCGGGATGTCCCGCAATTGCTGGCCCGTTTCATGCAACTTCGGAAAGGGTATGTGGCGGGAGGTGAGGTCCGCAATCTGATGCCGATGAGCGAAGTGTTTACCCGTATGGTGCGAAACATCGATGAACGTTATTATGAAAAGGATGAAACCGGCTTTTATTGTCCGGAGAATGCAGACTGGATGTCATACGGATGGATTGGTGGTTTGATGAATACCTTCCCGATGTTGGCATTAGGCGATACCGGACATCTGCGTAAAGTCAGAAACACATTTGATTTTGCTCTTCTCAACGGACAGGGGAAAAGCGGTTTTTATTATGACGTGCTTGGAGCGGACGGCAAAGTCGTGTATCGGGATGCCTCGGCCTTGAATCCGGGTATCGGCCTGGTCCGTAAAAACGCGGATCTCCTTTATTGGATGGTTAAGCAGTTCAACCTGCTGAAAGAGCAGGGGCGGACTGATGCAATCTCGTCCGGTTGGGAAGAAAAGGTCCGGAAATTGGCGGATGCCTTTGTTTCGACTTGGGAAAAGTATGGGACATGGGGCAATTATATACAGGTAGAGACCGGAGAAATAGCCGTCTATAATACGACAAGCGGGATCATGGCGGCAGGCGGGCTTGCTCTGGCTTCTGTCTATTTTGAGGAACCGGCTTATTTGGAAATTGCCCGTAAAGCGGCAGACTATTATTATCGTAGTTTTGCCTTGCTCGGTTTTACCTCCGGTGGTTGCGGGGATATTTTGCAGAATGCGGATTCGGAGACCGCCGCGGCTTTCATGACCTCGCTGATGACCTTATATGAGGTGACGGGCGACAAGTCGTATCTGCAACGGTCTGCCGACCTTGCCCATTTATGCGCAACCTGGACGGTCTCTTTCCCGTATCGACTGCCGGAAGAAACACCGCTTGCCCGGTTGGGGGCGAATCTGACCGGTGCGGTATGGGCCAGTACGCAAAACAAGCATGGGGCTCCCGGATTCTGCACGCAGTCGGGGGATGCGCTTTTCAAACTCTATCGGGCAACGGGCGATACGGTATATGCCGATTTGTTGCGCGATATCATCCATGCCCATGCCGAGGGCATCCAGCCTAACGGTAAAATCACGGAACGTCTGACCTATTGCGATGCTGACAGCCGGGGTAGCCGGGGAGACGGAGGCAAGACCGGCTGGAACGAGACGAACGGCGCTCTGATGGCTTTGGAGATACCGGGCATTTATGTCCGGACCGACCGGAATACCCTGTTTGTATTCGATCATGTCCGGGCTCGAATCGTCAAGCAGGATAAAAAGCGGATGGTTTTGCAGATCACGAACCCGACCGCCTATGACGCCACGGTCACGATTCTGGCGGAAGACAAAGAAAGCGCCTCTTCTCCCTTGGGCGACAATGCCTTTTTGAAATGGAACAGAAAAGTAACGGTGAAAGCCGGTAAAACGGTTTTGTATAAATTGGAAAGAGTATGATACGAACAACATATATGAAAAAGAAATGGATCGCGTGCCTGGTCACGCTTTTGGCGGTCTGGGGATGTACGGCAGACCGTTCCTGGAATTTCCGGACGGATTACCTGAGTGTCGAGATCGACCGGAACGGATATATCACCAGTCTGAAAAACATCACCGTCTCTCCGGCACGTGAGTTCAGCCCGGAAGACAAGCCTTCTCCGGTGTTGTCCTTGTATGAGAGCGGAAAGAAACAGTATCATTACCCGCAACAGGCGGCGTATGACAAGAAGAACCGGGTGCTGACACTCGGCTATCCGAACGGTTCGGTTGCGGAGATTGTGCTGGACCCTCATGACAAATATCTGAAGCTGACGTTGAAAAGTCTCGAACCGCGAAACGGTGTGGATTGCGTACAGTGGGGAGATTATCACACGAACATCACCAACCTGTTGGGTGAAATCATCGGGGTGGCACGCGACACCAGCGATCTCGTCAATTACAGTATCGGGGTGTTGGCGTTAGACGACAATACGTTGGGAGGTACGGCGGATGTCGAAGGGGATGCCGCTCCGTTCCAATACATTATCCATACGCCCGATGCCAAGCAATATCCCTTGCCCGACCATTTGCATGAAGGGCAGATCTTTACGCTTGGCGGAGATGGTGTCAGCGACGTGGCGTTCTACGCCAACAAGGAACCCTATTACCGCATCATGTACGGCAATGCCGCCTTGGTCGATGAACAGGGGCGGATCTATCTGAACTACCATTCCCGTGACCGGCGGAAGTCAAAAGAGGTCTATTATTCGTTGATCCCTAACATGGCGGCCAATACGCCGAACCATATAGAGACGGAGCCGGTGCCGGGAGTCGATTTCATCGGTTCCTCGATCGCTCTGTGGGGCAGTCCGGACAGCACGGCGTTGCTGGATGTCATTCAGAATGTTGTCTTGTCGGAGGGCTTGCCCTATCCGACGGTCGACGGCAAGTGGATCAAAGATCCGGCCGCCTACGTGCCTGATTTGATGACAAGCGGTAACCAGTATGATAGCATCATTTCATACGCTTCTCGTTTGGGCTTCAAGACCATACACGCCTATGACCAAGGATTCTTGCGCCCCGATCGGGGAAACGAGGGCTATTTGGATGGGAAAGACTTTGCAAAGAAGCCGTTCCGTTTTCAGGACGGAAACAAGTCGCACAAGGAGTTTGGCGTGTTGGCAAACGAAAAAGGGCTGTTGTTGGGACGTGTGTGTATCACCAACTCATTGGCTCCGGGCACGTTGGACGCAAGTCCTGTGCCGAGCGATAGTCTTTGTTTCCAACAGAAGCGTATCCTGATGAACGACTTGTCGGCGACCGATACCGTGATTACCGTAGACGATCCGAAATATCTGGAGGAGATAGCCAGTTGGGAAGGACATTGCGAGAACCTGAACATGGTCAAGATCGGGAAAGAGCTGATCCATTATAAGGGAGTTACCGATACGGCTCCTTATACCTTGTTGAATGTGAAGCGAGGCTATTGGGGAACGACTCCGTCCGCTCATGCTAAAAACGAAACGGTTTATAAGTTACAGGTAACGGTAAATTATGGCTATGACGGTATCATTCCGAACTTGGCGCTTCAAGACAAGATCGCAGAATATTATGCAGATGTTTGTAAAATCAACAACCTTGCCTATTATGACTTCGATGGACAGGAGTTCTTGTTTAACAACGGACATGGCTATTATTCGACGAAACGCTTCTTCCGCCGGATGTTCGAACGGGCGAAGGAGATAGGGGTTCCTTATATCCGCTTTTCCGGTGCGACCTTGTCGGAAGGTTCCTGGCATTATCAGAGCGTGTGGAATGTTGGGGGCGGACGTAACTTGTACGACATCGATACCCGCGAATGGGGAAGCGCGACGAGTCAAGGGAAAGACCTGCGGGATGTGACTTACTCCAATTACTACCCCGTCTCGTTCGGTGGTAACTTTGCTATCAAAGACACTTCTACGGTTGAACAATATGAACATGTCGAAGCGATTTCCGTTGGTTATGGTGCTACCTATAACTTGCAGGTCAATCAAAAGGATGTCGAAAGCTGTCCGCAAAAGGACCGTATCTTCCAAGCCATCCGTACCTGGGAGGACGCCCGTGCAGCCGACGCTTTCCCTCGCTCCATCCGAAAGATGCTCCGGAATCCGGCCTACGACTGGCGATTGGAAGCCTTGGCGGACGGCAACGGTTGGGTGCTGCATCGCCTGGAGGACGGACAGGTCCGTGAGTCATTCAATTTGTCGAAGAGGAGGTGAAAGACGAAATAAAATCATTTTGTAAACACAATAAACATGAAAACTTTATTGCTGACTTTATTGGCTATTCCTGCGTTGGTGGGGTGCCAGGATTCTTTTTCCATTCAGGCGAAGATTGCCCGTTCGCCGAAAACTTTTTGTAATCCTGTTAACCTCGATTACCGATTCATGGTGATCGAAGGGGGAGAAGGAATTCGGGAGGCGGCCGATCCGGTTGTCGTGTCGTTTAAGGATACCTATTATTTGTTTGCTTCCAAATCGTCCGGATATTGGTATTTAGACGATTTTCGGGATTGGAAACATGTGTTGATAACCGATTCCGTATTACCGATCGAGGATTATGCGCCAGGGCTTTTCGTCCATGGCGGCTATCTGTATTATGTCGGGTCCACACACGGCAAAGGGATGTTGTACCGTTCCGCTGCCCCGGAAAAGGGGGAATGGGAAGCGGTGAAAGAAATCTGGTCTTATTGGGATCCGGCTTTCTATGTCGAGGGAGACAACCTGTATATGTATTACGGTTGTTCGCCTCAAGATCCGATTTATGCGCAGGTACTGGACTTGAACACGTTGGAAGCGAAGACGGAGGTCATCGCTTGCTTCAATAGCGAAAAGGAAATTCATGGATGGGAACGGACCGGGGAGCTGAACGAACTGTCTCGTCGCCCTTACATCGAAGGATCTTGGATGACCGCCCACCAGGGAAAGTATTATTTGCAATATGCCGCTCCCGGAACGGAGTGGAAGTCGTATGCCGATGGCGTGTATGTCGGCACTTCTCCCGTCGGTCCTTTTACCTATATGGAAAACAGCCCCGTTTCCTATAAGCCGACCGGATTTATCGGCGGGGCGGGACATGGCTGCATCTTTACGGCCGGTAGTGAAAACTATTGGAAAGCGGCGACCAATTCGATTTCCGTCCGCCACATGTTTGAACGCCGGGTCTCTTTCTATCCGTCCGGTTTTGACAAGGACGGGTATCTGTTTACGAACACCTATTTAGGCGATTACCCGATGTTCCTGCCCGGCGGAAAAGAACAGATGGCAGGTGAATACCAACCCGGCTGGATGCTGCTTTCGTATGGGAAAAAGGTGACCGCCTCTTCTTCACTGGATGGCTATCCGGTAGAAAATGCAGTGGATGAGGATGCCCGTACGGCTTGGGTCGCCCGGTCGAACCGGGATACGGAATGGTTGCAGGTCGATTTGCAGCGGCTTTCGTCCATCCAGGCCATTCAGGTAAATTTTGATGAATACGGAGCCAGTCAGAAAGGGGTGGTCCCCGGTGTGTACCAGAGCTATTCGATCTACGCTTCGGCGGATGGTGAAAACTGGTCTTTGGTGGTGGACTACAGTACGAAGAAGACCGATACGCCTCATGATTATATTGAATTTGAGGAACCGTTTAAGGCCCGGTACATCAAGTTGCAGAACCAGGCATATACGGTGTCAGAAAACCTTTCCCTGCGGGATCTGAGGGTCTTTGGAAACGGACTGGGGAGCAAGCCGGGGGCTGTGAATGATTTCATGGTAGAGCGGGATGAGGCGGATCCCTGCAAAGCCCGCCTGGCTTGGGAGGCTGTGCCGGATGCCCAGGGGTATATTGTCCGCTACGGGATCGCCGGGGACAAATTGTATAACAATTTTCAGGTGATGGGAGAAAACACCTTGGAAATCGGAAGCCTGAACAGTGGGGTCGATTACTACTTCACGATCGATACCTATAACGAAAACGGGATCACGCAGACTTTCCAAATAAAAGAATGTCGTTAAATCAAATAAATTGAATGATAAGATGAATTTCAAAAGAAACAGACTGAGAACTTTTGTATGGTTGGCGATTATTCCTTTTTCCGGATTAATGGCCCAGACGGACGATTATCCGTTTCGTAACCCGGATCTGCCGTTGGAAGTGCGGGTACAGGATATCATTTCCCGGCTGACGCTGGACGAAAAGGTGGAGTTGATGAAACATGCCGCCCCGGCGGTTCCCCGGTTGGGAATACCGGCGTATAACTGGTGGAACGAAGCGCTCCACGGCGTGGCGCGTACCCAGGAGAAGGTGACGGTCTTCCCACAGGCGATCGCTATGGCGGCGACCTTCGACACGGAGGCCATGCAGCGGATGGGCGATATGACCGCTACGGAAGGACGTGCCCTTTTCAACGAGGATTTGAAATCAGGTAAAACAGGGATCGGCCGTTACCGGGGATTGACCTACTGGACGCCCAATGTCAATATCTTCCGTGATCCGCGTTGGGGGCGCGGGCAGGAGACGTATGGGGAAGACCCTTATCTGACCTCCAAAATGGGCGCGGCGATTGTGCGTGGTCTGGAAGGAAATGATCCGGTTTATCTGAAGGCGGTGGCTTGTGCGAAACATTATGCCGTTC
Organism: Parabacteroides sp.; assembly: GCA_017937385.1. Taxonomy (GTDB): domain Bacteria; phylum Bacteroidota; class Bacteroidia; order Bacteroidales; family Tannerellaceae; genus Parabacteroides. The sequence continues at coordinate 27,440 of JAGBDR010000053.1, read as the reverse complement.
ATAGCGGTCCGGAGGGCAATCGCCACTATTTTGATGCCCGGACTTCGGCCTATGATTTGTGGGATACCTATCTGCCCGCTTTCCGCGAGCTGGTGGTGAAGGCGAAAGTGCATGGCGTGATGTGCGCCTATAACCGGCTGGAGGGGCAACCTTGTTGCGGGCATAATGAGTTGTTGCAGGACATTCTGCGCAACCAGTGGAAGTTCGACGGGTATGTCACCTCCGATTGTTGGGCGGTAAGTGATTTTGCCCACCACCACAAGACGCATAGCAATGACACGGAAGCGGTGGCCGATGCCGTCTTGAAAGGGACGGACTTGGAGTGTGGCAACTTGTACCAGAAGTTGAAACAGGGTGTCGAGCGGGGGATTATCTCGGAAAAGGAGATCAACGTTTCGCTTGCCCGCCTGTTTGCAATCCAGTTCAAATTGGGTATGTACGATCCGCAAGACCGTGTGCCTTATGCCTCGATCGGGCGGGAGGTCCTCGAGTGTGATGCGCATAAAAAGCATGCCTATGAGATGGCGCAGAAGTCGATGGTTTTATTGAAGAACAACAAGAATCTGCTTCCGCTGAATGCCTCCAAGATCAAACGGATCGCCTTGATCGGCCCTAACATGAACAATGAAACGACGCTGTTGGCCAACTATTTCGGTGTCCCAAGCGAGATCGTCACTCCCTACAAGAGCCTGCAAAGACGGTTCGGCAATACGATTGCAATCGATACGCTGACCGGTGTCGGGATTGTCCGCAAGTTAGAGGGGGCTCCCTCTTTCGCACAGGTCGCAGCCCGGGCGAAGAAAGCGGATGTGATTATTTTTGTGAGCGGTATCAGTGCCGACTATGAAGGGGAAGCCGGTGATGCCGGTGCTGATGGTTTTAGCGGGTTTGCCAGCGGCGACCGGACGACGATGAAGTTGCCGGCCGTCCAGACCGAACTGATGAAGGAGCTGAAGAAGACGGGCCGTCCGTTAATTGTGGTCAATATGTCCGGTTCCGTGATGAGTTTCGACTGGGAGAGCCGGAATGCGGATGCCATCTTGCAGGCTTGGTACGGCGGACAGGCGGCGGGCGATGCCATCACGGACATCCTGTTCGGCGATTACAATCCGTCCGGCCGTATGCCTTTGACCACCTATATGAACGATGAAGACCTTCCGGACTTCGAGGATTATTCGATGGCAAACCGTACCTACCGCTATTTCAAAGGGGATGTCCGCTATCCTTTCGGTTACGGTTTGAGCTATACGACCTTCTCCTATCAGCCTTTGTCGGTCGATCCGGTAGCCAAGACCGGTGAAAGCATCCGGCTGACCACTACAGTGACCAATACCGGAAAACAGGATGGCGATGAGGTGGTCCAGCTTTATGTTACCCATCCGCAGAATGGAAACACACGGGTCCCGCTACGTGCTTTGAAAGGCTTCGAGCGGATTCACTTGAACAAGGGAGAAAGCCGGACCGTCACCTTTACGCTTTCTCCGGAAGAGTTGGCGCTGGTCGACAACCGGGGTAATCTGGTCCAGCATGAAGGCAAAGTCGAACTCTATATTGGAGGCGGACAGCCCTATCGCTCGGAAGGTTGTTTCGGTGAGTTGAAAGTGGAGGGGGAACCCTATGTAGTCTATTGAAATTTCTATTGAACCGGATGGTACAGAGTTCCGTATTGGGTGATAGATAATTCCCTTTTTGCAAAACTTTTCTGAGCTTGGAAGTGTGTCAAAAAGCGCTGTAGGCGCTTCGCATAATAGCCCGGGGTTTCAACCCCAGGACCTCTGTTTCCTCACCCTGTTGGCACCCTGTAAGGGTGCTGCCTGAATACGAATTGTTTACGTATGGCAGTACCCTTACAGGGTACAAACTTGGCGAGAGGAATACATTTCCCCCTAGGTTAAAACCTGGGGCTAATTTGCGAGGCACCTACAGTGCCTTCTGACACAGTGCCTTTTTATTTATTTTTCATGTAACCCGAATACGACGGTTCCGGTTCCGTCTAAAGAAAATCCTTCGATTTGGATTTGGATCTTGTCGGAAGGGTGGATGAGGGCAGGGAGTGAAAAGCTGGCTGTTCCGTGGGCATCCGTTTTTAGGTCTGGTTGCCAGAAAAGTGTCCGGATGGCCGGCTCGTCGATGGCGGAAGAGACGTTTTTCTCTTGATCCGACTTTCCTGTGCGGGTGGTGATGCACACGACACCACTCCCTCCGTACATGCCGAAGATGGCGGCACGTGCTCCCTGTATCACGTCGATCCGTTCGATATCCTCGATCGACAACTGCTCCAACGGCGGATTCTCCAACCATCTTTCCACGGAAACTGTGTAACTCAACGGTATGTCATCGATGACGATCAAGGGAGTCGTGGTCGCTCCCCGTATACGAAGTGTCCGGTCCGGCATGATACGGATACTCGGGTAGCCCCGGAAGACTTGAGTGACCTCCGTAAGTTTCCGTTGTTCTATCTCTTTACGGCCGATATGCAGGTCAGCGAATGCCGAATAGGAGGTGTCGTGTTTCTTTTTGGAGATAGCGAAAGCTTTGACCTCTACCGGATCTAAGTAGATGTGTTTGTCGATGTCGTGTGTTGGGGAAGTAGTGGTATCTTTCGGCTGTCCCGGTTTCAAGGTCAGCATCAGGTCGTCCAAGGCCTGGGTGGACAGGGTACCTTCATTTCCCATATAGGTGAACAGCGAGGGGCTGAAGTCCCATCCTGTTGCCGGCAAGCAACAGGTTCTCCACAGAGAACCGTCCGGTGTATATCCGGAAGAGTCAGGGAAAGCGATGATGGAAACCGACAGGTTACATGCCAACGGCTTTCCGGACCGGTCTGTCACCTTTATTTGGCCGGACAGTCGCTTGACGGGACCGGCAAGCGACTGTTTTTCTACCTGCACGGTCGTATGCGCCAACTTCTTGTCGGCTCCGGAGAAGACGGAACGCTGGCTTACAATACGCAAAGATTCGTCATACAAGACAAGTTGTAACGGCCCGTCCGGTAATTGCGCTTGCCGGAAAAAGAAATATTCTTTGTCCGGATCCCATTGGTTCCAGAAGAGCAAGGCTTGTTCCGAGCAGACCGACAGGTAACGGATCGCCTTGCGGTCTACGTCGCCTCCCGTTTTGCGGGAAACGATCAAGAGATCCTTTTTCCAACCGGCGGCCAATGCTTCTCCGGTTGCCTCTACTTTGGGAAGCGGACAGGTCTTCGGCAAACGGTCTGCATTTTGGCAAACCAGGAAATAATCCATGCCTGTTTGCGGGACAAAAGAAAAACTTCCGATCCCGCCGCTTGAACTTGACAAGCGTGCGCAAGTGTCTCCGTATAGGTTTTGGATATGCCCGCTGATGGCTACCGGTTGTTTCCTTGAATTCTCCGCCCGAAATGCGACACGGCAGGCCGTTCCGCCCAACAGTTTGCCGCCTTCCGGATAGAACTCGACCTCATAATCTTCCACCGTAGGAAAGACTCCGTCGCCTTTGGGAAGGATTTGCAGTTCCTTTCGAAAAAGAGCCTTGTCCATGCTGAATGTATCTGTCAATAGAGCAAACGTATAAAAGCCGGCTTGGATGGTATCGGGCAATTTCAGAAACGTATCGTTGTCGTTGATCCGGTCGGAGATTTTTATGGTTTGTACCCGTGAATCCTGCCGGTCGGAAAGAACGGCAAAAAGCGTGGGAAATGATTCCTGTTTTCCGTCCTGTCCCCGATCGACCGGATATAATTTCCAGCAAATGGTTTCACCGGCATAATAGACCGAACGGTCCGTGTGGGCATAAACAGCAAAAGATTGGGGTTCGGGAAAAGTCGCTTGCAAGACTTTCACGATAGAGTCGCGTGTGATTTCCGTCGCTTGCTGTGCGTACAGGTAGCAAGTGAAACAGGCGGATAAGATGACGAACGGTATTTTTCCCATATTATCATTTATATCGGCAAAAAATCTGATACTATAAAAAGAAATGCCACTAACAACAATAGAAACAATAACAATGTATTTCCCCATCGAACCAAAAATGGAGGCATTTGGCCGATTATATTACGGATTCTTTCACTGCGCAATTCAATCTTATTCTGCTCTTCTATTGCTTGCCGTTTCATTTGTTCGTAGTCCATATGAATTTTATTAATTACTTAATTCCAATTGATTCTGTATTAAATTATAGTAAGTTCCTTTCTGTTTTATCAAGAACGTATGATTTCCAATTTCAGAAATCCTTCCTTTTTCCAAAACAACAATTTGATCTGCATTACGAACTGTACTAAGTCGATGAGCAACGATTATAACGGTTTTCCCTTTATAAAATCCTGTTAAATTTTTTGATATAGCATGTTCGTTATTAGAATCTAACGAATTGGTTGCTTCATCGAAAAATAGATAAGAAGGATTTTTATAAACTGCGCGTGCTATTAAAATTCGCTGCCTTTGTCCTTGGCTCATTCCTTGTCCGTCTTGTCCAATAATGGTATTATATTTTAGTGGTAGTCGCATGATAAACTCATCAATGTTGGCAACACGGGCAGCCAATAACAAGCGTGACTGATCAATATCTTTATCTCCTACTGCAATGTTTCTCGCAATTGATTCTGTAAAAATATAGCCATCTTGCATAACGGCACCGCATTGATTACGCCACCAACGTAAATTGAAATTATTTAAGTCATTTTTCCCTATTAGTATAGATCCATTAGTTGGGTTATAATATCCGAGTAGTAGCTTGATAAGTGTAGTTTTTCCGCTACCACTTGTTCCAACAATTGCTGTTATTTTACCTTCTGGAATAATTAGGCAAATATCATCTAAAACTTTTGGCGAATGGACTCCTTCATATTGGAAGGTTATATTTCGCAGTTCTATATCATGTTTTTCTCCTTTATTTGGGAATGAGGTTATTGTACGTTCATTTGTTTCTTCTTCTTCTCGTTCCCTGATTTCACTCATTCGTTCCAAACTGATTTGTACGTCCTGCCAACCATAAATGAATTGAACGAATTGTTCGATAGGAGCGTTTAGTTGGCCGATAATATATTGTATGGATAACATCATACCTAGTGATAAATTTCCATTGATTACAGAAGTTGCAGCCATAATAGTAATTATAATGTTTTTGATTTCATTAATAAATATACTACCTGCTTCTTGACTTTGTTGTAATTGCATGGATGTCAAATCTGTTTGGAATAAATCGGCTTGTATGTCTTCCCACTCCCATCGCTGACGCCGTGCACAATTTTGCAACTTGATCTCCTGCATACCATTTAGCAATTGCATTATTTTACTTTGACTACGAGATCGTTGTTCGAATTTTTGGTAATCTAACAAACGACGCTTTTTTAAAAACAGTGTGACCCAACCTGCGTATAAAAGACTTCCAAATAAAAATATTAGAAAAATCAGCAGATTATAATAGAGTAAAATACCTCCGAAGACAATTACACTGAAAAATGAAAAAATGACGCTTAACGTTTGCGCAGTTAAAAATCGTTCCACTCGTTCGTGATCTCCGATGCGTTGTAAAAGATCTCCTGTCATTTTTGTGTCGAAAAATGGCATTGGCAACCGCATCAGTTTGATTAAAAAATCAGATAATAAAGAGATGTTGACTCGCATACTGATATGTAGCAAAATCCAACGGCGCATGAAATCTACGGAAGCTCGACTCAATACCAATATTAACTGTCCAGTTAATATAAGATAAATCAGATTTAGATTTTTTCCAGCGATTCCTTTGTCCACGATAGCTTGTGTGAGAAAAGGAAACAATAGTTGTAGCATGCTTCCTAATACAAGACCTAATAGCAATTGGAATACAAAACGTTGATAAGGTTTTATATATCCATATAAAAAGTGGAAAATATCCTTTTCCATTCTTCTCTCATCTTCTTTTTCATAAAAATCCGGAGTTGGTTGCAGAACCATCAAAATTCCCTTTTCTTTCCCATTGCTACTAGTACTGATCCAAGCTTCTTTAAATGATTCTTCGTCCAATTCCAATAGACCTTTTCCTGGATCTGCTATACAGAAAAAAATTTTATTGTTCTTTTTGACTTTTATATCATACAAGATTACAAAATGTATTTGGTTCCAGTGTAAGATACATGGGAAAGGACGTTTTTCTTTCATTTTTTCCAATGTGATTTTTCCACATACGGTCCGAAATCCCAGTAACTCGGCTGCATCGCTCACGTTGAGTAACGAAACACCTTCACGTGTAACAATACACAAATTCTGCATTGTTTCTGCTGAATATTCTTTGCCGTAGTACCGGCAGATCATTCGAAGGCATGTAGCTCCACACTCCATTGCATCGGGTTGTTTAATATATGGAAATTTCGTCTTGATCATTTTGAGCTATATTAATTGAAAATATTGTATTAAAATATATTAATATCCGGTGAATATTTACATTCTCCAAACCTCACTTTGTGCAGAATTTTTTCCTTTGTATTTTTTTGTGTAAGTATTGAATTTGTAAACAATAGAAAGGCGTATCAGGCGAGAATCGTTGTAATTCCATCGATAATAATTAGCATGTTCAGTATGAATGATCATCTTCCTTTTTGAAGTATGTAGCACATCTTGAAACTGCAAATCTAGCTCTAATGCTCCTTTCAGGAAACTTTTTCGGATACCCCAATTTAACGACATGGTTGGTTTCATAAATACTTCTCCACTATTACCAGAAGTCATGCCCGTTCCATCTATATTCAGGATGAAACCTTTAGGAAAGGTAAACATGTTATTCAGTGCAACGTAACCGTATGGTTGTCCTAATTTGATTTTACGTCCTTTGTCGTCATATAGATTAAGGTAATCTTTGTATATAGCGACTGTCCAAGCAGGATTCCATAGTCCTATTTGGCGTTTGAATGTCAACATTCCATTGATACCTTGATAATGAGATATATTTTGATGCGATAACACTAACGTAAAAGGGTTACTATTCAAAAGGTGGTCTGCCATGACCATCCGGTCTTTCGTATAAGAATAGCCTAATGACAGAAAGAAAAAACGATAACCAGTATTTAGCGATATATCATGCAATTGGCTGGAGCGTAAATATGGGTTTCCTTGTGAATAAAGATAGATACTTGTATATTCGATTCCATTACGCAGTTGATAAAAAGAGGGGCGGGCTGTTCGTTTGGAATAGGACAATGAAAAATTAATTTTATCGATTGGCAATGATAAGGATGCAGTTGGATATAATTCTTTGTAAGTGCGAGTGAGTAATGGTATTTCTGGGTCCTCTTCATAATACTTAGCATGAAAATATTCGTAACGCAGGCCAGCTTCTACTTTAAGAATCCCCAATTGCATTCCGTAATTCACAAATCCGGCAATTTTTGTTTCAGCGGAAGAAAATAGACCATTAGGAAGATAGTTCTCTTTATTCAAAAATGTTTGATCATAATCCATATAGCTGAAATCCAGACCAGTTTCCAACGTGTTCTTGCCGATTGTTTGGTTTACAGCAACTTTGACTGCATATAGATTGTAAATAGAATTATTGATTGAAGTCACTGTCCGTGTTTGTCCTTTTTCTTCTTCTTTAACTTTACCTCGGCTATCTGCATCCCGATGTACATAGTCTGCATTCAAATTCATAACCGTGTGTTCTCCGAGGTTACCAGTATAATAGATGTTGATATTGTGTTGATTGTATTTATTGTTTGAAAAAGAGAAATTGGACAAACGACTGATTTCTGTGTTATTGGACAAGAGCTTTTCGATGTCAAATCCTTCATAGGTACTGTTCGAGTAATCGTATGTGTAGGAAGTACCTATTTCATGTCCTTGGGCTAACCTTATTCCCATTCCGGTAGCCAATGTCGCAAAATGGGCTGTTTGTTTCCAGTCTTCCATGTTAGAGCATAGATCATAGATTGTACCGTTGTTATTGCGAATTGTTATGTTGTTTCGTCCATCTATCTGGCTGTTGGGAGCATTATGTGACATAAGCCCGTACCAATTGATTTCATCGGTCGTATAACTCATGTCAAGTTGTTCTAAGTTTGAAAAACGATGGTTTTGTGTTCCACGTAGGCGTATTCGAGAGGCAAAACCTTCGTATTTCCTTTTGGTACAAATTTTCAATACAGCACGTACATCTGAATCATAACGGATTCCCGGATTGTTTACTAACTCGACTGATACAATGTTTTCAGAATTTAAACGTTCCAGTTCTGCTTCATCTCGTACTTGTTTGTTGTTGATATAGATAGTTGCCGTTCCTTTGCCAAATATTTCGAACTTGCCATTGTTGTAGATAACTCCTGGTAACTGTTTTAGTACATCATTGGCTGTTCCTGTATTTTCTAATAGGCTACCGCTTATTTCTGCGATAAATCCGGTACTTTTTATTCGATAAACAGGACGTTGTGTAGAAATGGCAATTTCCTCTAATGCGTAAGATGACTTCGGCAGAATGGTCGTTTGACTTAAACCGTCTGTATAAATTGTTTGATAACCAATGGAAGAAAAACGAAGTAAACAACCTTCACAAAATTCTGATTCCAAAATGTAACGACCATCTTGTCCACTTGTCGTGCCGTTGATGAAAGAAGAATCTGTTGCCGATAACAACACGATATTTGCAAGAGGAATTACTTTCCCTTCATCATCAATAACTTTCCCCTCATATTTATTTTGTGCAAATGACACAAAGGAAAATGATAATAGAATGATAATTTGTAGAAAACATTTCATGCTCTGTTTTTTTATGTTTAAAGTGTTATATCTTTTTCTATATGAGGAGCTTTGGGACAATAAGGGTCTGGATAGTCCCATTTTTCCATCCCGTATGCCCAAATGACATCTCTCCAGCATAGGTGCTTATAGCTATGGCATTCTTTGAAGTCTTCGCATGATGCACATGGGCTGCTTTTTTGAATATCATTTTGTTTTATATAAAAAAGATCATTGGCTTTCTGTGAATTCCAAATTTCAGATAGACTTTGCTTATTCAAATCCCCCAATATGAATCGAGGATGCCAATAAAGTTCTTCACATATAGTAACTTTTCCATCTGGGAGAATATATAAAGCATTTAAGTTACCGGCACACATTGTGCGTTTTTCAAATTTCTCTTTTTTTTCTTCTTTTGAAATATTATTAACGTTTGGGATGATTACAGGCAATTTTACTTCATAATCAAAAAAATCCTCTTTTATTAAAGATGTTAAATATTCTCTGATTGCATTGATATTAGAAATAGTAGATTTATAAGTTTTATACTCCTTACCTATATACATAGAACATTTTGCTGTATCTAAGAACCAACGTTTTATATTTTTTCTATGATTAAAAAAACTAATCAAACTCTCAATATCTTTTATGCTGTCATTCTTATTTGTAAGTACAGTATGTATCATATAATCCATATTATATTTTTCCATTAAATCAAAGCATTTTATCATATTATCATAATAAGGATCTTTGATATTTAGGATCTGATACAAATGATCCTTTATCATTGTATCTAACGAAAATTGAATTGGTGATTTATTTAAGTCCAAGGTTCGAATAATATCAAGATGTCTTTCCGTTAATGGTATCTTTGTTGATATTGATGGCTGAAAGTCTAATTCTGCCATTTTTTTTAAGATGGCTTCCCACTCTTTATATAATAGAACTTCACCCCCCATTAAACGAAATCGGACGACTTTAAGTTCTTTAGCCTCTTTTATGATTTTCTCTAAAAGAGTTATTGGCATTGTTTTGTTTTGATTGCCAGCCCTATCTGCATAACAATATATACATGAAGTTAAACATTTCATAGTTATATTACAAATAATATCAGAAGGAGCTTTAAATCTAGATATCTGAAGATCAATATCTTTGTATTTGAAATCAAAGGGAGAATAATTATGAATAGGAATATCTTCTTTGTATTCAATGATTATCTGTTTAGGAAATGCGGAACTTCCATTTGTTATTACATTTTTATTTTCCAATAAAGGAGTTACTAATTTTTCAATTTTTGATTTTTCTAATTGAAAAAATGTGGATATTTCATCCAGTATATCACATAATAAACCACCTTTAAAGAATGATAATATCATGGCAAAAATCGGATGTATAACAGATAAATAAGCTTCTAATTGATATTTATGATCAACTAATATATATACTTTGTTGCCTTCACTACGTAAGACATATCGTGGATTCAGAATATATCGTTTCATATTAATTAAATTTGTATTTGTATTAGTATTAAGATTGTATCTAAACTCCAAATGGGAGCATTTAAAAAGTACTTTCCCCATTTGGAGTTTACATTTCATCAATCTTTGTTGATACCACCATTATATGCAGTACAACAGGCTGAACATGGAGGAGGATCTGCACCACCTACCACTTCATGCATTTCTTCTTGTGTCAGCATTTCTGCATCATTTAGAATCTGTACGAGATCCTTTTCCTCAAAATCCATAAGTGTTAATTTTTTAAGTTAAACAATCTATTACACAAATCAATGTCTAATTTTTCAAATTTATGATTCTTGTTTTGTATAAGCAAATTTTTTGCCATGTTAAAAAACATATTATTGAAAAAATATTGCTTTTATAAACTTAAACAATAGAACGTATGATTAAAAGAAAGATGGCGACTTTCGCAAGCCGCCATCTTGAAGTGGATTCACAATTAGTGTGTCTTTCCTAAAAATGTGTAACCCTAAAAATAGTGATATTGCGTATGTTCTTATTTCACATCTGTACGCTTGTCCCACCACATCTGTTTGCCCCAGACATAGTCTTGGATGCCTTCTGCTGCGGCTCTTACATTTGCTTCGTTATACAAGTATTCGTTCTGTGGATAAGGGAAACGGAACGGAACATCGTTGTGTATACCTTTATAGGTAGAACGGGCACCTGGATATTGCGGAGTGACTCCGTCGGCTGCTTTGGCAGTGTGAATATAAGTCGGATAGCCGGTTCTGCGATACAACGACCAAGCCTCGATGTTCTGCTTGAACAGGGCAACCCACCATTCGAAATACAAACGGTCTTTGGTTCCATCCCACTTACCTTTTCCGGCTAAATAGGCGTCAGCCGTAGCAGCATCCAGATCGTTGTCTTCCATAGAAAGACGTACACCTTGTTCATATGCTTCTTCCGCGCTCATCGGAACATTCCAGCCGTTCAGAGCTGCTTCTGCCATGATGAAATAGTTTTCACATGCCCGGTAGAAAGGTGAGAAACCGGCCGGATCTTCACGATATTTGACTCCGATGCGCGAGATATCGTGGATCGATGCAGGAGCGGCGGCGGCACCGTTTTCAAATCCGCGGTATTCCCCGTCGTTCTTTGCCGGTTTTGCTACAACTGCCAAGCGGGGATCTTCCATCTTTTTCAGATGATCGATAAAGATTTCAGCCATACCGTCGTCATCACGTGTTCTGAAGTTGCTGTAATAACGTTCGAAATAATCACCGGAGCCTTGCCACCAGAAATAAGCATTGTCTTTGCATTCGGTGATATATGGATACCGGGATGGGTTCGTGAGTATTTCTTCAACGATGCTTTGGGATGCCGGATAAACACCTGATATACGCATAGCAACGCGCAAACGTAAAGAATTGCAGAATTTCTGCCATTTTGCTACATTTCCTCCATACAAGAAATCACCATCGCCCAGTGCATCGCTGCCCAAACCGTCCGCCCAACTGTCAGCCACCGTTTTCAGGTTTGCCAGGATTTTCGGGTAGATGTCCGATTGCGCATCATAAGAAGCTTTCAGGATACCACCAGCTTCCGGAGCTCCTTTAAACGCTTCAGAATAAGGAATGTCGCCGAAACAATCCGTACACATCAGAATCAGGTAGCTTTGCATAAGCGTACAAACATTTCGCATGTTTTTATTTCCTTCCGGTTCTGCTTCCGTCTGATCCAGGATGTCTTGCAGCTGCGTATGCCCCCAATAGGTTTGATACCAGCGGTTTCCATACGTGTTGTTGGAAGGGATGTAACCTCCGTAATTATTCAGATACTGGACTTCCGATACATAACCGGCCCATTGCGCGATGTCTAAGTCGCCACCATACTGATCGGCCGTTCTACGCAATACATTTGCCAGCATATTCGTGTAAGGAACTTTGCTATATGCGTCTGGATCCGTATTTATTTCTTCAAAGGATCCTGTACATCCCGTGGCAACCATCGCTGCAAGCGATACTGCCCAAATTTTATATTTATTGCTCATAACTTGATAATTTACTGGTTAAAATGTCAAACCTAACTTAAGACCGAAACTGCGTGAACCCGGAGTTGAAGACTGTTCCAGACCGACACCGCGGCTGTCACTTGCTACACCACCCGATTCCGGATCGATACGCAATGTATTGGAAGAGTGTACCCAAAGCAAAGCCAAATTGTTTCCGATCAATGAGATTGTCGCACGATTGAAATACTTCGTCTTGTTTAAGATAGATTTCGGAACATCATACGAGAGATAAACTTCGCGCAGTTTCAGGAACGAACCGTCAAAAACATACATTTCCGCTACGTTGTTTCCATTAAACCAGGAAAAGGCATCGGTTTCAATCGTGTTTTCTACATAATGCCCGTTGGCATCCGGCATAACGAAACGTTCGTTTGTCAAAACGTCTTTACCTGCAATGATAGGCCGTTCGCGGATTCCGTTCTCGGCTGTTACTTTTGCCACACCAGTCTGGTAAGAGTGAGACATAGTCTGTGACCAGATGTCACCACCGATACGCAAGTCAAGCAAGAAGCCGAAACCGAAATTTTTATATGTGAAGTCATGGCGCCATCCCATCATGAAGTCGGGAGTCACGTTACCGATCACTTTGGAAGCTTCAGCGTCCAAAGCTCCGTTTGAAAGCAATTTGATCGCACCGATTTGGTCGGCTGTCGCAGTTCCGGCTGTCACATCATCCTGGCTTATACGCTTGAATCCGTCAGCAACCAAAGCACCCCATTTTTCACCGACTTTCGCTTGAGTCGCGATACCCCAAGTCCAACCTAATCCATACGTATCCAATAAAGTTTTACCTGTTTCCGGATCATTATACAGTTCTACAACCTTGCTTCTGTCTTTGGCAAAGTTTAATGTCGAGCTCCAATTGAAACCGTCTTTCTTACTACGGATGATGTCGCCTCTTACCTGAAGTTCGACACCCTTGTTGTCAATCCGTCCTGCATTGACCAGCATGGAACCAAAACCGACTACGTTGGAAGTCGATACAGATAAAATCTGATCTTTGGTCTGTTTCTGGTAGTAGGCCAAATCGAAATGCAGACGATCATCGAACAGGCCGACTTCCGTACCGATTTCCCAGGTTGTGATACTTTCCGGTTTCAAATTGTAGTTAGGATAACCGAAACTCTTGTACATCTGTGAGACACCGTTGAATGAATTGCTTTCCGCATAGTAGTAATAGTTGTTACGGTAGGCTGATGTAGCCGAACCAATCTGAGCAATACCTCCACGCAACTTCCAGAAAGTCAATACATCATTCTGTAAGTTCTCGAATGAAGCGGTCGGAATCCAGCTCAAGCTGATAGACGGGTAGAAAAACGCTTCGCGGATGGTAGAACTCCAGTCATTACGGGCACTGACATCCATATACAATTGGTTTTTCCAACCTAAAGAAGCGTTGGCATATACGGAATTCGAACGGATGTGGCTATGGTCCATATTGGCTGTTACGGCACCGGATGCATTTGCTAATGTATAAACGCCCCGAACGGTCAGAGCACTGGCTCCAAGTTGATGGGTTTCGTAGTTCAAATCACGGTAGTTGGCACCTACGACACCGCTCAGGTTGAAATCACCGAAGTTTTTGTTGATTGTACCGATAATGTCGGCATTCAACTCTGTGTTGGATGTGTTGCGCTGGAAGAACGCACCGTCAGGATAGTCGCCACGGTCATAATAATGGCGTTCGAACGTCTTGGCATTGTAATAATCCATACCGATACGTCCTTCAAACTTCAACCATTCAAACGGCTGATAGAACAAAGAAGACTTTGCAAAAATACGGTCACGCTGATAGCTGTTCGTGTTTTCATTTACCGTAAAGTAAGGATTCACGTGCCACTGGTCAATCCAGTTATAGTAGGTGTAGTTTCCGGCTGCATCTTTCTGTGCCCAATTTTCTTTCAAAGATTTCATGTTGACCTGACGGCCGGCCCATGTTACCAATGAAACGACCGGGTTGTTGCTTCCGTAACCTTGGCCGACCAAGTTGTCACTTTCGGTACGGGTATAATTGGCTGAAAGATTGAACGTGATGTATTTGTTTAGTTTCATCTCCGTATTCACCTGACCGGAGTATTTCTTTTGGTCCGTGTTGGGGATGGTCCCTTTTTGGTCACGGTAGGAAAGTGAAGCACGTGTAGTCGCCTTTTCGCCTTTGGCTTGTATGGACACGACATGGTTCATGGTCAAACCGGTTTGGAAGAAATCTTTCACGTTGTTTGGCCGGGAAACCCAGTCGACATATTCGCCATTGCTGTCGAACTGGCTGATTTTTAATCCTGCGTCCAGACGAGGTCCCCATGACATATCTTCTTGTCCTACTCCCGTATTGTAATCATAACCGTATTTGACGGCATAATCCTGATAGCTTAAATCGGAATGATCGCCATATTTCCAGTAGTATTCTTCACCATACAATCCTTGACCATACGAATTCTGGAATCTGGGGAGATTGGCTACTCGGTCCATTGTTACATTCATGTCGTAAGAAATGGTTACGCCGTTTGAACTTTTTCCAGATTTGGTTGTAATCAGGATTACTCCATTACCGGCACGCATACCGTACAGTGCGGCTGAACCTCCTTTCAGTACAGAGATCGACTCGATGTCTTCCGGGTTAATGTCGTTCAGACCAGAACCATAGTCGACACCGTTGTAGGCGTTATCTCCTGAACGTTGTGTGTCGTTTGCAATGGGCACACCATCTACTACGATCAACGGCTGCTGGTCTGCGCTCAAAGATGAGTTACCACGTACGGATATGCGAGAAGATGCACCGACCGATCCACCGAACTGGTTTACTTGTACTCCGGCGACTTTTCCGCTCAACGAACTTGTGATAGATGAACTTCCCGCTTTCGTCAACTCGTCCGCTTTTACCTCCTGGATCGCATATCCTAATGATTTTTTCTCGCGATTTAATCCCATGGCGGTTACTACGACTTCGTCCAGGCTTTGGGAATCGGATTCCAGGATGATTTTCAGTCCGTCTTTGATGACCACTTCCTGCGTCTTCATACCTAAATAGGAGATTACTAATGTTTTGGCAGAGGAAGGCACTTCTAAGCTGAAAACGCCGTCCACATCGGTTACGATACCGATTTGGGTTCCTCTTACGACTACTGCCGCTCCGATTACCGGCTCATTGTCTTCCGCTGAAATAACCGTTCCAGTGATTTTGCGATTCTGAGCCAATACTATGTTCATGCTTGTTACCAAACACAACATAAGAAAAAATACTCGTTTCATAGACACTTTGTATTAAATTAATGTATAAATAAATTCGTATCTCTTATAAGTAACGTAGTTCTCGTAGGACTCAGGTTTTAAATCACATAACAAATTGGATATTCGGAAATCATAGAATTGTACAGTTACACTCTTAAATCAAACAAAGTAAACGCAAAACCCGCATTTTAGTAACAAAATGATATTTTACACAGCAACTAAAGTTTTTTTTCACACAAAACGCATCATATTAAATATATTCTTTATATTTGCAACGGAAATAACAAATTATAAGTTTCAGTAAGTAAGATTTGTTTAAAACGGGTAAAAATAGACTTTCAAACGTTTTCTCATTCCCGTTTTCACCTGAGTCCTACGAGAACTTGGTTACGGAAGGGAATCGGACTGTTGAAAAGGCTTTTTGATTTAATTTTATCTGTTTTTTTGAAGAGAAAGTGAGGAAAGTGCAGGCAAAAAACAACCTTTCACCTGTAACCTGTTTGGAATTTGGTAAGAGGTTACGGATGAAAGGTTGAACGGTTTTATGCCCAAAAGGGATGGTGGAGGAACGTTACCGGATGAAGAGCAGTTCCCGGTATTTGGGCAACGGCCACATCTGGTTGTCTACCATCAGTTCCAAATCGTCGATATGGCTGCGGATTTCGTCCAGGTAGGGAGCGACGGTGTCGTGGTAGGCAATCGCTTTGGTGCGCAGATCCGTGATGCGGTTGGCTTTTTTACGGGCTTCCACCATTTCGTCTACCATGCGGGTGACGGAACAGATATGTCCGGCGATCTTACGGACTAAGCGACGGGGCTCTTCCGACATATCGTCGTATTCCGGGTATCCGCCGAATGTCTCTTTCAGCTTGGCGATGTTGTCCAACAACAGTGACTGGTAACGGACGGCAACCGGAATGATATGGTTGAGCGAAAGGTCGCCGAGGACGCGGGCTTCGATCTGTACCTTTTTAATATAGATTTCCCATTTCACTTCGTTGCGGGCTTCCAGTTCCTTTTCGCTCAATACGCCGGTTTCCTTGAACATCCGGATGACTTCCGGTTTCAGGTAGGCATCGTATTGCAACGGGACGCTGTTCTCGCAGTCCAGTCCGCGGCGGGCCGCTTCTTCTTTCCATTCGTCGCCATACCCGTTTCCGTCGAAGCGGATCGGCTTGGATTCTTTGATGTAGGCTTTCAGTACTTCGAAGATGGCAGCCTCCTTGCTCTTCCCTTCGGCACGCAGGGCCTCGACATCTTGTTTGAACTGGCGGAGCTGGTAGGCGACGGCGGAGTTCAGTGCCAACATGGCTGAGCCGCAGTTGGCCGACGATCCCAAAGCACGGAATTCGAAACGGTTTCCGGTGAAGGCAAAAGGAGAGGTACGGTTGCGGTCCGTATTGTCCAACAACAACTCCGGAATTTGCCCGAAGCCCAAGTGCAGGCGTTTCTTGTCGTCCACCTCGATGGCATCCTCGATGGAACAGTTCTCGAATTTGTCTAAGATCTCGGATATCTGTGTCCCCAAGAAAGAAGAGATGATGGCGGGAGGCGCTTCGTTGGCTCCTAAACGGTGAGCGTTGGTGGCCGAAGCTATGCTGGCTTTCAGCAAAGCGTTGTATTTATAGACGGCCATCAGCGAGTTGACCACGAATGTGATGAAACGCAGGTTGTCTTCCCGGTCTTTTCCCGGCGAGAAGAGGTTGATGCCCGTATCGGTTCCCATCGACCAGTTGCAGTGCTTGCCGGAGCCGTTCACACCCATAAACGGTTTTTCGTGGAGCAACACCCGGAAGTTATGGTGGCGGGCAACCCGTTTCATCACCGACATCAAGAGTTGGTTGTGGTCGTTGGCGAGGTTGCATTCCTCATAAATAGGCGCCAGCTCGAATTGATTCGGGGCCACCTCGTTATGGCGTGTCTTGACCGGAATACCCAACTTGTAGCATTCTGTTTCCAGATCTTTCATGAACTCCTGTACGCGGGATGGGATGGCACCGAAATAGTGGTCGTCCAATTGCTGGTTCTTGGCACTTTCATGTCCTAAGAGGGTCCGTTCCGTCAGCGACAGGTCCGGCCGGGCGGAATAGAGGTCTTCGTCTACTAAGAAATATTCCTGTTCCCATCCCAAATAGGTGATGACCTTGTTGACATCCTCGTTGAAATAGTGGCAGACCTCCTTGGCCGCCTTGTTCAGGGCTTCGATGGAACGGATCAGCGGAGTCTTGTAGTCCAATGCTTCACCGGTATAGGCGATGAATACGGTCGGGATACACAGCGTGTCGTCTACGATAAACGCAGGAGAGGAGGGATCCCAGGCTGAATAGCCGCGGGCTTCAAACGTGTTGCGCAATCCGCCGTTGGGGAAGCTGGAGGCGTCCGGCTCCTGTTGGACGAGCAGCTTGCCGCTGAACTCTTCGATCATGCCGCCGCCTCCGTCATGCTCGACAAAAGCGTCGTGCTTCTCGGCGGTCCCGTCGGTGAGCGGCTGGAACCAGTGCGTGTAGTGGGTGACGCCTTTTTCCAGTGCCCACATGCGCATGCCTGCTGCCACATGATTGGCGATTTCGCGGTCGATAGGAGTTCCGTTGTCGATCGCATGAGTCAGGGCTTTGTAGGTCTCTTTGGAGAGATACTTTTGCATCGCCTTTCGGTTAAAGACGTTCTCACCGTAATATTCGGATACTTTCTGATTGGGAGTAAGGGCTTCCACGGCCTTTCGGTTGGATGCTTTCTCCACTGCATTGAAGCGTGAGATTGACATACAGATTGTTTTTATGTTATACCGGCTGCAAAGATACATAAAAACGAGATTTATAAATGATGCTTATTGGTCCAAATCGAAACTACTACCCCGTAAAATTCGGTTTTCTACCCCATTTAATTCAAATTATACGCAAGGGTAATATTTATTAATAAACTATCTTATTTTATTAACACTTCTATTTTCGGGGTCGCTTTTTCCGTTGTCGGGATGACAAAATGCAGAAACCGGAAACTTTTTCGTAAATAATCATGTTTCATTCTAAAAAAAGCAGCATATTTGTCACAGAATAAGAATGAAAGCGTAAATGACGGAAGAAACAAACCATAAGACCTACAAATTGGGACTGGCTTTGAGCGGAGGAGGAGCAAAAGGCTTTGCTCATATCGGGGTGTTTAAATTGCTGGAAGAGTGCGGTTTGAAGCCGGATGTCGTGGTCGGTACAAGTGTCGGTTCGTTGATGGGCGCCCTGTTTGCTGACGGTTATACGTCCGATGAGATCCGGGATCTCTTTACCGGACGCGAGTTTTCCGAGTTCGCGCAGTTGCAGATTCCGAAATCGGGCTTGTTCGACAGCAAACGGTTCCGCTATTTTCTCCGTCGTCATTTGAGAGCAAAGACATTCGAAGAGCTGAAAACTCCTTTGGTGGTCGTTGCAACGGATCTTGACAACGGCGAGAGCCATGAGTTCCGTAGCGGTCCCATCGTGGAGGCGGTGACGGCTTCCTGTAGCATCCCGATCATCTTCAGCCCGGTTGTGATAAATGGCGTGCATTATGTCGATGGAGGTCTTTTCCATAATTTTCCGGTTTCCATCATCCGGGAAGAATGTGAACGTATCATCGGTGTGAATGTCAGTCCCCTTGTCCCGCAAAAATACAAGCAGACGATTTTTCATATCGCGGAACGTTCTTATCATTATATGTTCCGGGCCAACACTTTGGAAGATCGCGAGATGTGCGATGTGTTGATCGAAGCGGAGGAATTCGGCCGGTATAAGACTTTCGACTTGGAGAATATAGACGAGATTGTCAACATCGGGTATGCGGCAGCTATCCGGGCATTCGAGGCTGTGATAAAAGAAAATAAATATGAAACCCTGGTGAACGCGATTATGGCGGGGAAAAGCAAATCCCTGATGCCATAGCCTGTTCTGGATGTTTCGGTATTCACCTAAAATAGTAACATAATTGACAAATAGCGCGATGAAACAGACGAATAAGATGATTATATATCAGGTCTTTCCACGTTGGTTTGGAAATATGAACTCCTCCCTGGTAAAAAATGGCAGCAAAGCTGAAAACGGAGTCGGCAAATTCTCGGATTTTACACCGGTTGCCTTGTCTAAGATCAAGGAGTTGGGAACCACTCATATCTGGTTTACCGGAGTGATCGAACATGCGACGAATACCGATTATACGGCCTACCGGATCCGGAAAGACCATGCGGCCGTCGTGAAGGGCAATGCCGGTTCGCCATACGCGATCAAGGATTATTACGATATAGACCCGGACCTGGCCGATCAGGTGCCTGACCGGATGGAAGAATTCGAGTCGTTGGTCCGGAGGACGCACGAAGCCGGCCTGAAAGTGATTATCGACTTCGTCCCTAACCATGTGGCCCGCCAGTATTGCTCGGACACCAAGATGGCGTATGTCGAAGACCTGGGGCAAAAGGATAACACCTCGAAAGCCTTTGATCCCCATAATAATTTTTATTATATACCGGGGCAGACCTTGTGCCTGCAGTTCGGGGCGCAACAGGAAGATTTCGAATACAGCGAATTCCCGGCGAAAGTGACCGGAAATGATTGTTTTAGTACTTGTCCGGGGCAAAACGACTGGTATGAGACCGTCAAGCTGAATTATGGCGTCGATTATCTGAACGGCCGTACCCCGCATTTTGATCCGATCCCTAATACTTGGTTGAAGATGCTGGATATCTTGCTTTTCTGGGCAGGGAAAGGGGTTGACGGCTTCCGGTGCGATATGGCGGAAATGGTTCCGGTTGAGTTCTGGCACTGGGTGATCCCGAAAGTGAAACAGGCTTCGGATGTCTGTTTCATAGCCGAAGTCTACAACCCGGCCGAATATCGCAATTATATCTGGAATGGCCATTTCGATTATCTGTATGACAAGGTCGGGCTGTACGATACGGTACGGGCTGTCATGTGCAACCAGGCTCCGGCCAGCCATATTTCCGGATGTTGGCAGTCGCTTGAAGGCATCCAGCATAATATGTTGAACTTCCTTGAGAATCATGACGAGCAGCGTATCGCCTCTGATTTCTTTGCCGCAGATCCGCGTCCGGGCGTTGCGGGGATGATCGTGTCGGCTACGATGAACACCAACCCGGTGATGATCTACTGCGGGCAAGAATTGGGCGAACCGGGCATGGACGAAGAGGGATTCAGCGGGCGTGACGGGCGCACGACGATTTTTGACTATTGGAGCCTTGCTACCTTGCGTGGCTGGACAAACGGAGGAACTTTCGATGGCGGCGGACTGACGGCCGAACAACGGCAGTTGCGCGAGACGTATGCCAAGCTCCTGAACGTCTCCGGATCCGAACGGGTCATAACAGAGGGCGTTTTCTATGATCTGATGTATGCCAACCGGGATAATCCTTATTTCAATTCGCACCGCCAGTTTGTGTTCTTGCGTAAATATGAGAATGAAGTGCTGTTGGTGGTCGTCAACTTCGACAAGGCGGAACAGACGGTTCGCGTCCGGATCCCCGATGAAGTATTCGGGGCACTTGGTTTCGAAGATAACAAAGCGGCGGTACTGACCGATCTGATGACCGGAGAACACTGTATCAGCACCTTGACGGCCGCCTGGCCTTATCAGGTCACGATACCGGCTTATTCCGGCCGCTTGCTGAAGTTCGCTTATTGAAAATTTATTCCATGCCCATGCGTTTTCCGTTCCCTGCCCATGCAATCAAAAACGCATAGGCAGGGAACGGGAACACTTATAGAACGAATATTTGCCCATTAGTTTTTTTGCTAATTGTCAATTGTCCATTGTCAATTGTCAATTCTTTTATACCTTTGCACTCACAATTCAAATTTATTTACTTAAGATAAATATTCGGAATAATGAGTGCACAAACTCCTTTCTTGGTGTTTTCGGGAACCAACTCCCGGTATCTTGCAGAGAAAATTTGCAATAGTCTTGGTTGCCCGCTGGGGCAGATGAACATTCAGCACTTTGCTGATGGAGAGTTCTCCGTTTCTTACGAAGAGTCTATCCGTGGCCGTGATGTATTTTTGGTACAATCAACGTTTCCTAACTCTGATAATCTGATGGAACTGCTCCTGATGATCGATGCTGCCAAGCGTGCTTCTGCACACTCTGTAATCGCAGTTATTCCTTATTTCGGTTGGGCACGCCAGGACAGAAAAGACAAACCGCGTGTGTCTATCGGTGCCAAGCTGATCGCAGATATGCTGAGTACTGCCGGCATCGACCGCTTGATCACGATGGACCTCCATGCTGACCAGATTCAGGGATTCTTTAATGTTCCGGTCGACCATCTGTATGCATCTACTATTTTCTTGGATTATATCAAGAATTCTTTGCCGTTGGACAACTTGTGTATCGCTACGCCCGATGTGGGAGGAACCAAGCGTGCAAGCAGCTATTCCAAATATCTGGGTGTCCCGATGGTTATTTGCCACAAGTCCCGCTTGCGTGCCAATGAGGTGGCAGAGATGCGTATCATCGGTGATGTGGAAGGCTTGGACGTCCTGTTGGTCGACGATATGGTCGACACGGCCGGAACGATTACGAAGGCTGCCAACCTGATGCTCGAAAACGGTGCCAAGTCTGTGCGTGCCATCGCCAGCCACGCCGTGATGTCTGATCCGGCTTCTACCCGGGTCGACCAGTCTGCGCTGACAGAAATGATCTTTACGGATTCCATTCCTTATGCAAAGAAATGCGAGAAAGTGAAGGTGCTGTCTGTTGCCGATATGTTTGCCGAAGCCATCCGTCGTGTGTGCAGCGGCGAGTCGATCAGTTCTCTGTATGCTATTTGATTAGTTCATATAATAGGGGAAAAGGCTGCCATCCTACGGGATGTGCGGCCTTTTTTTATTTCCACAAAATGCTTAACTTTGTCTGCATGAAAAAAGCGATAACCTTCCCGCTTGATTCGTTAGACCATGAAATACTGTATTCTTGTGCTTCTTCTCATTTTGTCGGCCGGTACGTTCTGTTATGGGCAACAGGATTCCGTCATCCCTTTCAAGGATGCCTACAAACGTATTTACACGATCACGAAGGTGTCGGGCAGCAAACCGGTCATAGACGGAAAGCTGGACGAACCTTTCTGGACGGAACAGGGCGAGTGGTCCGACCGTTTTGTGCAAATCATTCCTTATGAGCGGGCCGTTTCTCTTTCGCCTACGCGGGTGAAACTGTTTTATGATGACAAATATATTTATGTCGGGGTATATTGCAAAGACCGGGTTCCGGGCAAAATGAACCGTTTCATCGGTAACCGGGACGATAACAGTATGGGCGATCTGATCAGTGTGGCTTTCGACACCTACCACGATTACCGGGCAGCTCCGGAATTCAATATCAACTTGGGTGGAAACAAGACGGATCTGATCGTGACGGACAAACTGGACGTGAACCGGAGCTGGAATGCTGTTTGGGAGGGGAAGACACAGGTCAACCTGCCGGATTCGAGCTGGACGGCCGAATTGCGTATTCCGTTCAGCCAGCTTCGTTATAACCAGCAGTCGGAAGAGGGGATCTGGGGACTTCATGTCCGGCGTATCATCCGGCGGAACAATGAGGTGCAGAACTGGAGCATGATCCCGCTGAAGAACAACGGGCATGTCTTTTCGTTCGGGGAGATGCACGGCATGACAGAATTGCCGAAACCTCGCGGGATCGAGTTTCTGCCTTATGTGATGGGAAAATACCGAAGCGAACCGAAGATTCCCGGCAGCCCTTACCAGACGGGGCACAGCTGGAGCGGCAATGCGGGGCTGGATGCCAAATTCGCTTTGTCGGATTTTACGTTGGACCTGACGATCAATCCGGATTACGGGCAAGTGGAGCTGGACCCTTCGGTGATGAACCTGACTGCCTACGAGACTTTCTATGACGAAAAGCGCCCGTTCTTCTTGGAGGGCAAGCATATTCTGGATTTTGCCAATGGCAATGACATGATGTTTTACACGCGCCGTATCGGAGCTGCCCCGTCCTATACGCCTCCGGGTATCGACCAGGTCAACAGTTTTGCCAGCCGGAAAGAGAACATTCCGATTATCGGGGCATTGAAACTGACGGGGACGAACCGCAAGGGAGTGACGGTCGGTGTGGTACAGAGTTTGACGGCGCGGTCGTCTTCCGACGTGACGTACAGCGGGGTGGAAAACAAGGTCGTGGTGGAGCCGTTGACGAATTATACCGTGGTCCGGGTACAGAAAAACTGGGAAGGAAATACGTTGTTGGGAGGAATGGCCACATCGGTAAACCGTGCGTTGGACGAGCCGTATCTGGAGGATTTCATGGTGCGTAATGCGTTTACGGCCGGGATCGATTTTACGCAGTACTTCAAGAACCGTTTGTATTATATCGAGGCAAAGGCGATGGTCAGCTCCCTGAACGGCAGCAAGGAGGCGATCCGTGCCTTGCAGGAAAACGCGGTGCATTATTACCAGCGTTCTTCTTCTGCCGGCTATTTGAGGGTCGATCCGGACCGCCGTTCGTTGGGCGGGACTGGCGGTTACTTGAAGCTGGGACGGAAAGGAAATGCGAAATGGACTTTTGCGGAAACGTTCAGTTGGTCATCTCCCGGTTTTGACCTGAATGATATCGGCTATCTGAAACAAACGGACAATTTGTCGAACGAAACGGAGGCTGCCTATCGGCAGACGGATATTTGGAAGATGTTCCGCTATAATGCTTTTACGTTGACACAACGGAACCGGTGGAATTATGGCGGGACTCCTTTTTATAATGATGTGGCCTTGAAGTGGCAGACGATGACGATGAACCGTTACGAATTGGTCTTGTCGGAAACGTTTTGTTGGAACAGCTTGGACAGCCGCTTGTTGCGTGGCGGTCCAGACGTGCGGTTCGATCCTTATTTTCTGACGTCTGCCAAGTTCAATACGGATAAGGCAAAACGGGTGATGTTGACGTTGCAATATGAAGGGAACCATAATCTGGACGGATATAACCGCTTCAACTCTTTTATGCCGGGGCTGACCTTCCGCCTCGGAAATCATGTCTATCTTTCCGGGCAGGTGGATTATGCCTGGAACACGGATAATATGCAATTCGTGCAGGCCGCACCGGAGCATACAGCGGTCCCTTATGTGACGGCACACATGGATCAGAAAACATACGGGCTGACCATGAAGTTGCAGGTCAACGTGACGCCGGATATTTCCGTCCAGTTTTATGGAGCGCCTTTTACCTCGACCGCCCGGTTCCGTGATTTCAAATCCATGACCAATACGACTTCGCACACGTATGAGGAGCGTTTCCGTCCGTTGTCGGCGGATGAAATGTCTTTCGTAAAGGCCAAGCCGGATTTCAGTTTTAACGAGTTCCGTTCCAATCTGGTGGCCCGTTGGGAGTATTTGCCCGGTTCGACCTTGTATTTCGTTTGGGAACACCGGATGTCGGACCGTGACAGCCATTTCCTTTCCGGATGGGGAAATAATCTGGACCGTATGTTCGGCCTCCCCGCTACGAATACTTTTATGATTAAGATGAACTATTGGTTTGACCTGTAACTGTCAGAACAGGTCGGCATGCGTGCCGGTATCGGTAAAAAGAAGAATCAGCTCCGTATCATTCTGACTCCAGACCAATAACCAATCTGACTGTATATGGCACTCCCATAGGCCGTCATACTTACCACTCAGTTTGTGAGGGCGGTATTCGGGTGGGAGTGTGCCGGTATTTTCGAGAAGTTTGGAAACCTTTTCGAATAAAGCTATATCATAACCTCTTTTTTTGCAAAGCTTCAAATCTTTTTTGAATTTGCCGGTATAGTTGATTGAGTATCTCTTGTTCATCCGAAAAGTTGTTTCATAAGGTCTTCCGTACTTTCTGCATGATACACTCTCCCGGCTTTCACATCCTCCAAGGCTTCATCCAGTCCACATTTCTTTTCTTTGCGGATTTTGACTTTGCCGCCTAAGTCCCGGATGAGTTTGCGGATTGCGGCGGCATATTCTTCCGGTATGGAAATTTCGAATGTCTTCAGGCTTCTGACCGTTTCTTTGTTTATGCTTGTTGCTTCCATCTTTACTTGGTTTGAATATTACGACTTGATACAAAAATATATAATAATCAGTAATCCACCTATTTTTCTTCAGCAATAATCATGCCGCTTCCGAGGCAGAGATGGTGGTCTTTGTCGTAGACCACTCCGTATTGTCCGGGGGCGATTCCCTGGATTTTGTTGTCAGATTCGATGCGGTATAAATCTCCGATACGGCGGATGCGGCCATGCGTGAAGTCCGGCGTGTGACGGATCTTGAACGTGATCTCTTTCTCGTCTGTAAACTCACCCCACGGGTCTTCGGTGATGAAATCGAAGCCCTGCATGTTGATAATCTTGCCGTATTGCGTTTCCGGGTCGTAGCCGTTGGAGACGTAGATGATGTTCCGACGGATATCCTTTTTGATGACGAACCACGGTCCGCCGCTCAGCCCCAATCCCTTGCGTTGCCCGATCGTGTGGAACCAATAGCCGTTGTGTTTGCCCAGCACTTTGCCGGTTTCCAATTCGACGATTTTACCGGGCCGTTTCCCCAAATACCGTTCGATAAAGTCATTGTAGTTGATTTTGCCTAAGAAGCAGATTCCCTGGCTGTCTTTCCGTTTGGCGCTCGGCAGTTTCTGTTGTTCGGCGATGGCACGCACTTCGCTCTTCATCAGATGGCCGATCGGGAACATCAGCTTTTGTATTTGCAGACGGGTGATCTGGCCGAGGAAGTCGGTCTGATCCTTTACCGGATCTTTGGCAGTGGAAAGCCATACCTTGCCGTTTATCTCGGTGGTCGTAGCGTAATGGCCGGTTGCGATTTTATCGAAGTCCTTTCCCCATTTCTCCTCGAAACAGCCGAATTTGATGTATTTGTTGCACATCATGTCCGGGTTGGGGGTAAGTCCGCGTTTGACGGAATCGATGGTGTAGCTCACGACACGGTCCCAGTACTCATCGTGCAAGGAGACGATTTCGAACCGGCATCCGTATTTCTTGGCGATATAGGAGGTGATCTCGATGTCTTCTTCGGCGGGGCAGTCGATATACCCGTCTTTGTCTTCCATGCCGATACGGATGTAAAAAATGGTCGGATCATATCCTGCCTCTTTCAACTGGTGGACAACTACGGAGCTGTCGACTCCTCCTGATACTAATGCTGCAATTTCCATATTTGTATGCTGAATAAGAATAGTACAAAGGTACGCTAATTTTTTTAATCCCGATGTATCCTGCCAATGCATTCACAGAATGCCAGTTGTGTAGGCTGTCCGTTAGAATCGGAGTGGCTTGTTTGCAACTGGAAAATATTACAATATCCCTCTATTGGGTATTTTTCTATTTCGAAGAAAATCTGGCAGGTTTCACGAGTGACATTTTTATCTTTTTTACCGGAATCCGCTGACAGTCGGAAGCGACAGGTCGGGAAGAAACCGAAAAACCGAAAATATTTGTTACCGAAAAGCGGTGATGGCTGACATGATGGAAAAGCTGAACTTTCGGAGAATCGCTTGTAGCAAACAAAAGTTTCCTTGGCTCCGAATATCGCAAAAGCAATTTACCCCTTTTTCAGCCATGAGGAGGGACTTCATTGCCGTGACGACCGTCTTCGTTGCTCCTGAGGTCGGACTTTGTGGCCAATGATGTCCGACTTCAGGGCGATGACGACCGTCTTTGTGGCAAAAAACTGCGCACTTCACGGCCGGAACTCCCTTTTTTTCGGCACGGAACCGGAATTTGTTGCATTTTTAAAAGAATGTGTTTTGTTGTTAATGAAACAATATTATACAATAACCCCTCCCCACCTTATTGTACGATCCTCTTCAATTCTCATTCGCCCCCGCATTAAATTGGAAAGTTCGTATGGGTGTAAATAGGAAATATCCATAAAAACCGTATCTTTGCCTATCCGGTATTTCCGTAAAAAAGTAAGGCTATGAGCAAGAAGATTTATCCCATCGGTGTCCAGAACTTCGAGAAGATTC
>JAGBDR010000052.1 GCA_017937385.1 Parabacteroides sp. | reverse complement strand
TGTCTCCAAGTCAATGGGTAAACTGTTTTTTGGAAATGCTGGAAGTTGTCCCTGAAAAATTTCATCCTTCGTAGTTCAAAGTCGGGTGGTTGTCAAGATGATTTTTCTGGTTTGGTGTCGTCTTTTAAGCTGCCGCATAACATTGTGCTAACAGCGAAATCGGCTGTTATTTTCTTCAAGTATATCACCTTGCGAACAAATATAAAAAAAGTGCAGTACACCACGAACAGCGTACCGCACTTTTTTCGGCAAATCGGGCAGGATTTAACATTTATAGCTTGAATCCCTTGCCTTTCCTTTGCGGTTGTATAGGTCGGCGTATGTTCTGCCTTAACTTCTCGAACTGTTCCTTGAACCACTCGGCAATGGGCTTTCGGTCGATGGCAAGAACCAATTTAGTCCCGTCCGTGGGGTCTTTCAGCACTTGGAAACCTGCCCTTTCGGTCGTGAATTTCCGTCCGTGTTCCTCCGAGTAGAGTTCCCCTGCATACTCCAACGGCTTTCCCTTGACGAGCGTTGCGGTCTGCCTTTCATCGAACCCGACAAGGCGGCAGAGGTTTTCGATACGGAGCATTTCACGGAAATAGGGAAACCATGCTGCCGCCCTTGCGATTACCGTTTTCAGAAACGATATTTCCTGCTTGTGCCTTGTGTCCTTGTCGGCTATCTCCCTGCCGTGCTTTTGCTGCATTTCCCGTATCTCCCTGCTGTGGTCTGCCTGCATGGTCTGTATCCTATCTTGCAGGGCTTCGATGGTTTCCTCGTGGTCGGCTACCTCCTTATGCAGGGCGGTGTTCTCCCTTTCCAGCGTCTTGACCTTGTTACTGCCGAAAAGAGAACCGACGCTCTCGGCGATGTTGGCGGCTGCGGTGGTTGCCGCCCCTTTCAGCTTCTCGGTCTGTATTTCTTTTTTCGCCCGTCTTAGTTCCTCCTGTGCCGTTTCTTTCTGCTGCTGCAAATCCACCACTTCCGCTTTGAGGTCGTCGGAGAGTTTCTGTATATCCCGATAATACTGCTGCGTGGACTTGTGGCGAGCTTTCGAGCCGTCTATGCCCCTTTGCAGCCCGTATTTCGCCATCGCCACGGCATAGGTATCTTGGTAGGACTTCAATTTCAGCCGTGTCATAATATCGTCTGCGCACAGCCTCACGGTGTCGGTCGGCTTCTTGCGGTATCGCTTCTTCGTCTGTTCCTCCCTTTTCCTGCGCTTGCGCTCTCCCTTGACGATGGGGACGAGTGTAACGTGTATGTGCGGCGTTTCCTCGTCCCTGTGCAGGTGAGCCGCCACGATGTTCTCCTTTCCGAACGTGTCGGCGAAGTATTTCAGATTGTCGGCGCACCACTCGTCCAAACGCCCCTCTTCCTCTATCCGCTTCATGTCCTCGTGCGTTCCCGATACGTTGATGCGGATTGCCCGTACTTGGTTGCTTCCGATTTTGCGTGTCAGCCCCGCTTCTTCTAATCTCTGCTGTATAGCCGCCGAACGGTCTTTTATCCCGTCGGGGTATTCGATAAGCCTGCGGTTTAGGTGCGTGCGTGTGGGGTCGGCGTTCTTCGGTATGATGAAACGCTCGATATGTGCGGTCGTTCCGCTGTCGCTGCCGTGCGCCTTTTCCATGTGTAAAACTACGAAACCCATATATTTTTCCTTTCTTCCTTGACTTGTGAAACAATGATTTTTCGTATCTTCGGGGCGGCAAATGCCGTCCCCGATGGGGTGTGCAGAGGGGCTTACCCCTTGCCTTATTGGGGAATTTTCAGCGATACGTAGTATTGCGGCTCGGAAAATTCCCTAATAAGCTACGGTATTTTCTCCGTAAATACCCTGCGGCGTGCCGTCTGCCTGCCCGTCTGCCTTTCGGCTATGGCTGTCCCTGCCGCCTGCTTGCCCGTAACCCCACCTTATTTTTTTCCTTTCGGTCGGTGGGTGGCGGGGCGGTCGTTTCCGTTTTCAAAGGCTCTTTTGCACGGGGCGGTCGGATACAAGGTTTTCCCGATAAATACGCTCGCAGCGAAGCGAGAGGAAGATTTATTGGGAAACGGCGCAGCCGCCTGACCTTTTAGCCGACGTAAAGCCCCGTGCTTGCTTTGCCTTTGTAAACGAAAACGATTGCTCCGCTTTCCTCTGAAAAGAGAAATAGACCCTGCAATATATATCACCATAGTGATAGGTTTGCATGTTTGCATGCTGGTATGCTGGTACGTTTGCATGTTGGTATGTTGGTATATCATCATGCTTTCCAACGGCTGTTGGGCTTGCCGTCCGAAACAACCGACACGAATACCGTCGTTTTCTCTTTTCGCCCGTGTATAATCCTCTCTAATAATGCCCTGCGGACTTTCGCCGCCCCGAACGATTCGACACGGAAAGCGAGGGCGGCTATCGTTTCGAGGTTGTAAACCTCCGCGCTGTATTTGTCCGATAGGCGGATAATGTGCTTTATGTCATATATAGATAAAACTCCGCTTTTGCAGAGTGCCTTTATCCCTGCCCTAACCGTCGGGGCGATAACCCCGAACAGTTCGCAGATTTCCCGCTCGGTCATGGCGGTTGCGCCTATATCGCTCGGCAGGGAGATATTGCCCTGCCCGTCCATCGTGATAATGTTCCTTTCTTCTTTCATCGGTATTCTGTTCTTAATTAGATGGCTCGGCAGATATTCTTCTCCATATCTTCCAACTTGTGCGACAAGGTTTCCATGTCTTGGCTTATCTTCTGGGCGGTGATTTTGGCGTAAATTTGGGTGGTCTTTATGTTCGTGTGCCCCAAAAGGCGGCTCACCGTTTCGATGGGTACGCCGTGCGACAGAAGTACGGTCGTGGCGTTCGTGTGGCGTGCGACATGGTAGGTCAAGCGTACCTTGAAGCCGCATTGTCTGCCTATATCTTTGAGTATCTTGTTACAACTGCCGTTGTTCGGAACGGGGAAAACATGACCGTCCCTTGCCAGCCCCTTGTACTTCTCGATGATACGCTTGGGAACGTCCAAAAGGCGGATGTTCGATTCGGTGTTGGTCTTCTTTCTTCGGGTGATTATCCACAGGTTGCCGTCGAAGAATGTTTGCAGGCGGTCGGCGGTGAGGTTCTTCACGTCCGAATACGCCAAACCCGTGAAAACAGAAAAGACGAACAAGTCCCGTACAAGCTCGTGGGTGGCGTTCTTCATCGGTGCGTTCATGAGCGTCTGTATCTCCGTTTGGGTGAGGTAGCCCCTGTCCACGCTTTCGGGAGAGTTGATATATCCCGCAAAGGGATTAAAGGGCAAACGCCCGTCGTTCCTCGCTATGGAAACGATGTGTTTCAACACAATCATGTAGCCCCACACGGTATTGGTGCGGCATTTCTTCTCCGTGCGCAGAAAATACTCGAAGTCGTTGATGAACGTGAGGTTGAGTTCCTTTAATGGAATATCCTCACGCTTGTAGGTATGGGGCAGGAACTCCCGAATATGGTTGCAGACCGTCCGATAACGGGTAAATGTACCCTGCGCCCTGCTGTGCCCGACTTTCTTCTCGAACTCGGCGTTGTGCTGCTCGAACAGCTTCAGCAAAGTTTCCTGCTTGACGCCGATACCGAGATAGGCGTCTTTGAGTTTGGCGGCGGTAACATAACCGTCCGTCTGCATTAACTCTTGATAGCGGCGGTTTACTTCCACACGGATTTTATCTACCGCAAGGTTGATTCTCTGCGCTTCGACGCTCTTGCCCGAAGCACGGTTGTTCTTCACGTCCCACAGCCGTGGGGGAACGTCCATCTTGCAACTGAACTGTTTAATCTCGCCGTCCACCGTGATACGGCACATTAAAGGCAGGTTGCCGTTCGGCTTCTCGCTGCCTTTCTTCACGTAAAATAATACCTTGAATGTACTACGCATAACTCACTCCTTTTTTTGGTTACAAAATTAGTTATTAGTGAGTTACCGACTGCTATGCAAAATTACGCAAATCGCAGAAACAGAACCATTTAGCAAGAAATTCACACCCGTTACGGGGGTAATGAGGTGGTAACTGAACTTCTGCGCTGTTTGGCTTCGAGGTGGTATTTCGTTGGCTCTGTCCCATAGAAAAACAAAGCGTAACGAACGCTGTATCAGCTAATTCGCTACGTTTTACCCAAATTTACTTTTTCGCTATGTGTTTATTTTAGATTATAATGTCTCAATATTTATTCATCCTTTATCAATTCATCTGAATATATGAAAGTGGAGTCAAATTATTTGCGATCATGCGAGGATCAATACCTTGGAGTGTAATCATTGTTGCAATCATTTATAATGGTTTGACAGATGTAACAACCTTATCGTTCTCGTATTTACATACAAAAATAATGTATTCTTTTCATATTCACAAAAATGCAAATAGTTTCTTTTGACCCTCTTCAAGCATTGCTCTGCTTTTTCCGCTTATACAAAAACGACTGCCAGCGTTCCTCCGCATTTCCTTGACAAAACATTTCATAACGCGCCATTATAAAAAACAGATCGGAAAGGCGGTTTACAAACGGCATGATCTCCGGAGAAACCGGATCTTTCCGGTTCAATGTCCACAAACGACGTTCGGCACGGCGAACAATCGTACGGGCCAGTTGCAAATGGGCGGAAACCAAAGAGCCGCCAGGCAGGATAAAGTAACCGTTGTCTTCCATCTTTGCCGCCAAAGCATCGATCTGTTCCTCACAAACAAGAACCAAGTCTTCGGATAGTTTGTTCGGATTCTTATTCCGAATAGCCGACGGAGTCGCCACATGCGACATCACCACCATCATCTCCCTCTGTATTCTCCCCAGCAGGTTCTGCCACTCATGCTCAGCCGGCAGCAGCGCACGGATAATGCCTATTTCGGCATTCACTTCGTCCAGCGTCCCGTTTGCTTCGATCCGGATATCGTCTTTATCCACCCGCTCACCCCCATGAATTCCGGTGCGGCCTTTATCCCCTCCACGTGTATATATTTTCATTTTTATCAAATTTGATAACTACTGTGACAAATATAATGATTATCTTTGATTATTATATTTAATCTAATTCTCATGAGAACAAAATTGATTCCCGTACTCGGCCTGTTATGTTGTATAACGGCCAATGCAAAAATTAAGTTACCGCAATTATTAAGCGATCACATGGTGCTCCAACAACAGACCGACGCCCGATTGTGGGGAGAAGCGACTCCCAACAGTACCGTTACCATCCGGGCTTCCTGGAGTAACTTGCCCGTAGAAACGAAAGTGGATGCACAAGGATTTTGGGAAACGACAATCGGTACACCCAGTGCAAACTTCACCCCACAAACCCTGACGATCAGCGACGGAGAACCCGTAACGCTTCACGATGTATTGATCGGCGAAGTCTGGTTCTGCTCCGGACAATCCAACATGGAAATGCCGTTGAACGGCTTCGACAGATGTCCGATCGAAAACGCCAACAACATAATAGCCGACGCTCCTAACCATCCGGGAATCCGTATGGCCACCATCGAACGCAGCAGTGCCCTCACCCCGCAAACGTATGCTAACGGAGAATGGAAGCAACCGACTCCCGAACATGCCCAATGGTTCAGTGCCACCGGCTATTTCTATGCTTTAGCATTACAACGCACCTTGCAGGTTCCTGTCGGCATCATCAACTGTTCCTGGGGTGGTTCCCGTGTGGAAGGCTGGATGCCGGAAGAAATCCTGAAAAACTATCCGGACATCGACCTCAACGAAGCCAAGCAAAAAGAACGGAGCTGGACACACCCGATGATCATGTACAACGCATTGCTTTACCCCTGCCGAAACTACACGATCAAAGGTTTTGCTTGGTATCAGGGATGCAGTAACGTAGGGAAAGCCGATACTTATGCCGATCGCCTGGCCACGATGGTCAACCACTGGCGTTCTATCTGGAGAGAAGGTGATATTCCGTTCTACATCGTAGAAATCGCTCCTTTTGCATACGATAACAAACCGGATGACATCAAGGGAGCCTTATTGCGCGAAGCACAATTCAAGGCTGTACAGAACTTGATCCCCAACAGCGCTATGATCTCAACCAACGACCTCGTAGAACCCTACGAAGCTCCGCAAATCCATCCTCAAAACAAAAAAGATATCGGAGATCGCCTAGCCTATCAAGCGTTAGTCAAGACATACGGCTACAAAGGGATCGTCGCCGACAGCCCTTCTTATAAAGAGATGCAGATCAATGGAAACAAAATCACCGTTCGTTTCAATCATGCCGACAATGGATTCAGTCCATGGGTAGACATCGAAGGTTTTGAAATTGCAGGACAAGACAAGGTTTTCTATCCTGCCAAAGCAGAACTCGGCCCCAAATCGAACGAAATCATCGTATCCTCCACAAAAGTTAAAAAGCCCGTAGCCGTCCGTTACTGTTTCCGTAACTTCCAGCCGGGCAATCTGAAGAATCACCGTAACTTACCGCTTATTCCTTTCCGGACAGATAATTGGTAAACCATTCGTTTCCGACCGGGTCTGCCCAATACAAATGGGTATATCCGGCCCAAACATTCTTATAACGATAAAGCGGAGTATCCGTTTCCATTCCTTTGGCTGTATAGGCGACAGCACAGGAGGGAAGCGGATTTTTTTGTTCCACCAGGCGGGAATAATGGAACTCATGCCCTTTCAGACGGATATCCTTATATAATAAGGTGCGATACCCCAGACGTAACTTCATATTCTCCAACGTTGCAGACTGATGCAACACGCCTGCCATCGGATAAACCGTCCCGTTTTTATCCCGTATCTCGTCACATAGATACATCATGCCGCCACATTCGGCCAATAACTTTCCTCCCCCCTCGACATACAGGCGAATGGATTGAAGCATCGACTTGTTTGCCGATAAAGAAGCAAGATATAACTCCGGATAACCTCCGGGAAGGTAGACAAAATCGGCATCCGGCAAAACGGCATCTACCAACGGGCTGAAATAAACAACCTCTCCTATCTGATGCAGATAGCGGATATTGGCTTCGTACATAAAATTGAATGCCGCATCGCGGGCAACCGCTATACGGAAAGAGGACTTACGTGCATGGAAAGGGGAAGCAACTGGTACGGGGGGAATCGCAACTTCCATCGGCTTTGTCAACTCCAATAACCGGTCGATATCTATATGCTTTTCGACAAGTTCCGCCACACGGTCGGCAAACGCTTCAAAACAGAAATCTTCATCAAGCGACAATCCCAAATGGCGGCTGGGAATCTCCACATCCACACATTTGGGAAGATATCCCAACGCTTCGATACCGGCATCTTCACAAGCCTGTTTCAAAAAAGAATAATGGCTTTCAGAGGCAACGAAATTAAAAACGGCTCCCACGACCTTCACATGTTCGTTGAAATGTTTAAACCCATACAATAACGGAGCCACCGAATAAGCCGTACTTTTTGCATTGACAACCAAGATTACCGGTATTTTCAACAAACAAGCGATTTCCGCGCTGCTCCCTCGCATGCCGTCATATCCATCAAACAATCCCATCACCCCTTCAGTCACCGCGACATCAGCCTTTTCCGCATAGCCTGCATACAGGTCACGCACGTGTACCTCCGACATCATAAACAGATCCAAGTTCACGGACGGACTACCGGCCGCCATCCTATGATGGCATGTATCGATATAGTCCGGCCCGCATTTAAAAGGCTGCACTGTAAGCGAACGATTCTTCAAGGCACGAAGCAAACCGAGCGTAAAGGTCGTTTTTCCGCTACCCGATGAAGCAGCCCCGATCAATAGATGGGACTGGCACATGCTTAATATTGTTCCTTCTCGTTCGGGAAATCCTGCGTCTTCACATCTTCAATATAGGCTTGTACGGCACGGGTTATTTCTTCTGCCAGATTCGCATAACGGCGCAAGAAGCGAGGAGAAAATCCCTGGTTGATTCCTAACATATCATGCATAACCAACACTTGTCCGTCCACACCTCCGCCGGCACCGATACCTATGATCGGAATTGTCAACTCGGAAGCGACTTGTGCGGCCAAAGCAGCCGGAATCTTTTCCAATACAATTGCAAAGCAACCGATCTCTTCCAACAAATGGGCATCCGCGATCAACTTCTTCGCTTCCGCTTCCTCGCGGGCACGAACCGTATATGTCCCGAATTTATTAATGGACTGAGGTGTCAGTCCCAAATGTCCCATAACAGGAATACCCGCACACAGAATGCGTTCGATCGATTCCCGAATCTCAGAACCGCCTTCAAGCTTGATGCAGTCCGCATGCGTTTCTTTCATCACACGGATAGCCGAAGCCAACGCTTCTTTCGAGTTACCCTGATAGCTACCGAAAGGCAGATCCACTACAACCAAAGCACGTTTCACCGCTTTCATGACCGATTTGCCATGATAGATCATCTGGTCGAGCGTAATCGGTAGTGTCGTCACATTTCCAGCCATTACGTTGGAAGCCGAATCGCCCACCAATATGACATCCATACCGGCCTGGTCGATCAGTTGAGCCATCGAATAATCATAAGCAGTCAACATGGAAATCTTCTCCCCACGTTGTTTCATTTCGATCAGGCGATGTGTGGTCACCTTTCTATTATCCTCTAAATCCCTTTTTGCAACTGACATAATGATTTCTATTAAATGTTATAGGGCGCAAAGGTATACAAAATGTTTAGAAAGTGACATCGATCCCGGCCATGAAGATGGCTTTCGGCATCGGAAAGCCATCATTAATCGTATAGCGGGTTGCCGTCAGGTTCTCACCCTTCACAAAGAGGTTCAACCCTTTATCGTATGTACCGAAACGATATGCGACCTTCGCATTCAGTGTGGTAAAATCCTCTTTCTTGGAACACTCCGT
Organism: Parabacteroides sp.; assembly: GCA_017937385.1. Taxonomy (GTDB): domain Bacteria; phylum Bacteroidota; class Bacteroidia; order Bacteroidales; family Tannerellaceae; genus Parabacteroides. The sequence continues at coordinate 5,518 of JAGBDR010000052.1, read as the reverse complement.
ATTTGTGTACAAGTCAAAAACAGACTGTACATTCACGTTTAAGGTAAAACGCCCCGGCGTGTAGATGGCGCCGGCATAAAACTTATGTCCAGGTGCTCCAGGAATGGGTTTGCTCATGTGCAAATAGCTATAGTTCATATCCAGATTCAGATTTTTGCAAATCTGATAACGAGCCTCAAACTCAATTCCTTTATTCGTAAAAGTCCCCGTATTCAAATTCTTATAAGGAGGTTTACCATCCCCATTCACACTTACAGAATAAATCATATCGCTTCCGTCGATGAAGAAAACTGTCAACTCTGTAAACAAGTTTCCATCCAAAAAAGACTGCCCAGCAGCCACTTCATAATTCACCATACGTTCCGGTTTCAAATCAGCATTGGCCGTTCCCCACATATACATCTCACGGATATTCGGACTACGGAATCCTTTTGAGACAGATGCACGGATCGTGTTTCCTTCAAACGGGCGTACCGTAACACCGCCCTGCGGAACCCATTCTCCCCCGTATGTGCTGTTGTGTTCATAACGGACACCGGCATTCAAGCTCAAGATGTCAAAAAGCTCTTGTTGCATAATGGCATATCCGGCCGTTTCATGCACGGTTTTGTCGACCAATTCCTTTTTCGTACCATCATCATTATCATTCCAAGCATGTCCGCCCCAATTCTTATAATCCGCACCAACGGTAAAGTTATTTCCTCTGAACAGACGGAATGATTCATACAACTGGATCCCCATATTGTGGTCGTCCGAACGGAAAAGATAGGTCAAAGGCTCTTCTCCCGGTTCATAGCCGTCATTGATCTTATGATTTCCCCAGTTATAGAACAAACGCAAGGCTCCGCTCATCCTATCATGATTGTTTTCCAACGCCACAGAAGCTGTTCCACGCAAAATATCCATTTTATTATCGATAACCGGTTCAAACATTTTACCCGGATTCTGATATTTGGATTTTGCAAGGCTTACATCACCCATCATTTTGTAATGCGCATTGAAAGCATACCCCAAATTGGCAAAGCCATTTGTGATATTGAAATCCGAATGGGGCCGATGCCCGTCGGTCCGATCGTGATTGATCGAGATGAAGCTACTGAATTTACCCACGTTAAAGCCATTATTCACCATATATTTTTGCGTATTGTAAGAGCCATACATCACACGTGCCTGCGTACGCCGTCCTTCCTGTTTATGATGACGGGTAATGATATTGACAACCCCTCCCATCGCATTGGAACCATATAGCAAAGATCCCGGACCGCGGATCACTTCCACACGTTCTATATCCGAAGCTACATAAGTATCAGGTAACGCATGCCCGAACACTCCCGCCCACTGTGGTTGCCCGTCAAACAACATCAAAACCTTATTGCCGCTTCCAACTCCCCGGATATTCACCGTGCCTGCTGCTCCTTCCGAAACACCAAAACCGGTGATTCCCTTTTGTGTCACAAACAATCCGGGTACATGTTGAGAAAGTACCGGCAACAACGCCGATTCGCTACTCGCTTCGATTTGGTTCCGGTCGATCACCGAAATCGTAAGGGGTACACTACTCCGGTTCACCTGTATCCGGTTCGCCGAAATCACAACTCCCTGCAAATGAATCAGACTATCGATCGGTGCCAAATCATTTGCAAAAACCAAAAAGTTGCACAAAAGCCCGGAGGCAAGTAAAATTACTTTTTTCATCTCTTTTCTATGTATTAAATTTCTACTTCCATACGCCCAATCGTGTTACATTTTCCCTAATTCGTGCTACCATACAGGCAAAAAAAATAGACCTAATCCGCCCGGCTCATCACCAACTTGCCGTGTTTAAGTCCCTTTATCGTTGTCAACCGGTCAGACAATTCAGTCAGACGATAAGCCGTACCCATCACAGTCGCAATGTGCAGACAAAAATTTCGGTTCACGTAATATTGAGAAGAAGACAAGATCACATCCTGATAGTTCTGTTGGATATCGGCAATCCGGGAAGTAATCTCCTTTTTCACCTGGTCATACATCAGGATAATCGTACCTGCCACGATATGGTTGCATTGCCATTTTTTTTCAGCGACATTCTTTTCCACCAGAAACCGGATTGCCTGCGAACGATTGGCAAAACCATTCTCGCTCACATACTGGTCCAACGATTCCAGCAGGTTATCTTCCAACGAAACTCCAAAACGTTTTAAAGACATAGATTTATCGCCTCTCTATTAAAATTCGGGGACAAAAATAGTAATTTTTTTATCCCAATCACCAAACTCTCCAAACTTCTTAGCCAAACGTCACTCGACCTCAACAGGTGACAAAATGCACCTTCTTACCGTTTCTGCAAGCAATTGTCACAACATCCGCACCGCGTTCCTTCCATGCCGAAATAATCGGAAATAAACTCCTGGCGACACCCATTTGTTTCCAAATATTCCACCACTTTCTCAATCCGCATTTTGAAAGCGGCCAAACGGTTATCGTAGGAGGCAGTCGTAATGACAAGACGGTCCAGAGGAACACGGATCATCTTAAATGTAATCCGAGGTTCTTTCCGGGGGGGAACATAATAGAAACCGACATTCCGCAGATACCCTAACGATTTCGCCACAACCCGCGGTTCCAACCCGGTTCGCCGGGCCAACAGATCCACACTGACGAAAGCTCCGGATGAAAAGAGTCCCTCGTAGTTCCGTAAAATCTCAACAGCTATTTTTGCGGCAGGTGAATCATCCTCCAAAAAACGATTCATGACCCAACGCGGCTGGTCATAACGCAGATAAGGCTGTGAATTGGGATACGGTTCAAACGTAAGATAGTTCGACAAAGCTAAGATTTCAAGAGAAGAACGCAAACGGCCTTTGTCAAAATGCCAGTTCCTCAGGAATTCCGGCTCGTCAAGATAAACCGACACCCCTTCTCCGTCGCCTTCTGCAATCTGGAAACGGTTACACAGGGCTTCATATACCCGTTTGATATATTCGATTGTCGGGAAAGCGTTGGAGGGACGTCTCTTTATATCTGTTATATCCTGTGGTCCCAACAGAGCCACAGCGTAGGCCCGTTTCCCGTCACGACCGGCACGCCCCGCTTCCTGATAATAGGCTTCCATCGAATCAGGGAACTCCGTATGGATCACCACCCGTACATCCCCTTTGTCGATTCCCATCCCGAACGCATTGGTGGCAACCAACACGCGCGTAAGTCCTTTTACCCAATTGGCCTGCCGCTCTGTCTTCAGGATCGGATCTAAACCAGCATGGAAATATTCGGCCGAAATACCTGCCGCCCGTAATTTGCCGGCATATTCCTCCACCCCCTTTCGGGTACGGCTATAGATCACAGCCGAACCAGGGACGGCCGACAAGATATGGCAGATCTCTTTCAACTTATTATCCGTCTTCCGGACAACAAACGACAAATTCTTCCGTTCGAAAGAGGTCTTGAATATCCGATACCCTTTGCGAAAATGAAGTTGCTCGCAGATATCAGCCACCACAGCTGCCGTTGCCGAGGCTGTCACAGCTATGACACCGACATGAGGTATGGCATCGCGTATATCGGCAATCAAACGGTAATCCCTGCGGAAATCGTTCCCCCATTGAGAGATGCAATGCGCTTCATCCACAACTAATAAATTCACTTTACGGGACAACGTCTTCAACTTCTCCTGAAACAGCTCGGAAGAGATACGTTCGGGAGAAATATAAAGGAACTTATAATCTCCCAAGATACAGTTATCCAGTTGTTGCAGAATCTCCCAATGTGGCATTTCCGAACTGATAAACGCCGATAATATTCTGCGTTTCTGCAAGTTCTTCACCTGGTCTTTCATCAAGGCAACAAGCGGACTGACCACCAGACAAATCCCCGGTCTCGCCAAAGCCGGCACCTGAAAAGTAATAGACTTTCCCCCTCCCGTCGGCATCAACGCCAACGTATCATGCCCGGACAAAATACTATCTATCACCTCCGCCTGCCCCGGCCGGAACCCGTCATACCCCCAGTAATATTTCAGAACTTGTAATGGATTGTGCATACTCAAATGTTTTTGCAAAGATAGGACGGTTTGTCGCAAAAAAACATATTCTTTCTGCACTTTTGAATAGTTCCCAATATCTCATTTAAACCTAACTTCGCCACATCAAATTCCAAAGACATGATAACAGACAAAGAAACAAATTTCGTTTATTTCAGCTCCTTGATAAAGGTACGAGAACAGTATGCCTCATTTTGGCAAAGGCTGGAAAAAATATTGATTAGAAGAAAAATAGGTTATGGTTTCATCCAAAATACACGGGATATCTGGTGTAGAGACTATATGCCCATTCAAGTAGATATAGATAAATTCATACAATTCAACTTTTTCCCGGACTATTGTCTTACCCCACAATATATTTCGAAACTGACAATACAAGATGAAATATGGATTCCCGGCAAAATAACGCCCAAACATGTCGATTTGATCATCGACGGAGGCAATTTCGTCAAATCAACCTCTCAGGTCATACTGACAGAAAAGGTCCTCAAAGAAAATCCCAAACTCAGCAAAAAAGAGATTGTCGATACATTAAAAAAAGAGATTGATATTGACAACGTTTTCCTGATACCCCAACAACCCTACGACATGACCGGACACGCAGACGGAATGGTACGGTTCCTAAATGATACCGACCTGCTTGTTGCCGATTATTCTTACGAAAGCAAAAGTTGGCGCATCAAAATGGACAAAGCATTGGAGAAAACAGGGCTGAATATCATTCCATATCCCTCTAAGATTATAAACGAAAGAAATAAAGACGGGGATTACACGGCCAAAGGGACTTACATCAATTTCTTACAATTCGATCGAATTATAATATTTCCTCTGTTCGGATTGGATACAGACGATTATGCACTGCAACAAACAAGAGAATTCTTTCCCTTTCATCGGGTCATACCTATCGAGTCCAATGAAATCGCCATTGACGGAGGAGTCCTCAATTGTATCGCTTGGAATATAAAAACAATTCAGGATATTCTAATAGATTCCCTTCCACAGAAAAGACATGACAGAGAAGCACAAGAAATATTTGTATTAAGTCAATTGGGATTTTATTTATCCACTTCCGACTACCTGCAGATAGCAAAAACATTCGAATTTGTCTGGAATTGTTTAGAAGGACGAATACTGGGAGATGAAGATATAAAAAGCCAAGTATATCACTTCTTAAACTCACAAGAAACATTCCAGTCCTATCCAAATCCTATACCTCAAAAGCATATCTATCAAACAGTCGATTTAATTTTAAAATATCGGGAAGATACGGGGCAATCTTTTCCTTCAGAGGATATTTCAGATTTGCGCATTCAATGATTTATTCATATTTTTGTTGATACTATTCAAAATAAATACAGGCTCATCTGCAAATTTCCGTGGCACGAAAAGTCATCCTCAACCAAAGATAGTACAAAGTCGGTATAAGAAAAACGGTATATCCGCAATTCCCCGCAGTTGCGCCCTAAAACCTTTAATCTTGGAATTAAGTGATTCAGC
>JAGBDR010000051.1 GCA_017937385.1 Parabacteroides sp. | reverse complement strand
TTATGATTTATGATTTATGATGGTGGTATCTCAAAAAGGCACTGTAGGCGCCTTTCGACGCGCGCCCTATTTTGCAGGGTGCTACAACACCTTTTGATATATTATCATTCTAAATCATAAATCATAAATCATAAATCCTAATTCCTACTCCTAACTCTTTTCACTTCCCTGCAGCAATATGCGAAAGCGAATAGTGCGGCGATCGCCACCAGCGTATAGGGCAACAGGTGGTCTGTGGAGAGGTCGCCGGTGATGAACTCGTTGTCTTTCAGTTGGGCGTTCGACAGGCTGATGACGGCAAAGGCGTTGTTGACGAAGTGGGCGAAGACCGGCAGCCAGATGTTCCGGCTCCAGTAGAGCAGGTAGCCGAAATAAGCCCCTAATAGCATACGCGGCAGGAAGCCGAAAAACTGCATGTGGAAAGCGCTGAAAGCCGCCGCTGTGCTCCAGATGGCAATATGATGGTTGTGTGTCCATCTCCCGATCACCCGTTGCAAGGCGCCTCTGAAAAGAAATTCCTCCGTGATCCCGGCAGCTGCAGCGATGACAATCAAGTTGAAGAGCAACGTCGTGATCCCTTCGCCCGCCAGCAAGATCGATGTCACTGCCTCGGCCGCCTCCTCCTGCGCCCGCATCCAGTTTTCCACCGGCGCCATGAATGCCGGCAGTTCCATTTGCTTGTTCCAGAGTCCTACCAACGTGATCGCCGGCGAAAGCAGCATGACAGAAACCAGCACAATCCCGTAGGAACGGTTCGCGAACCGTCCGCCCCGTGCGTCCGCTCTCTTTCCGGCCGACAAAAAGCCTTTCGGGTCATCACTGCACAACCAGGCAAGCCCCCAGGCGGGAAGCAGGAACGTCCCGATAGCCGAAAGCAGTTGCAGCACGCGCATCATGTCTGCGTGCCGGCTTATTTCGGCATACGGCACATGCGCCAGGAAAAGCAGGCACATGGCAAACAACGATGAGAAAACAGCGCCTGCCAAAACCAAGAGAAGCAGGACGGTCAATTGGACGACGGCCGGTTTGCCGGCATAGATACCTTTCAAGAACATATTTTCAACCCTAAAAAACTTTCGCCCAAAGATAAGCAGAAATTTATCTCGGTTATAACAAATTAAACAAACAATTTGCGAGATTGAAAGAATAAGTCTAATTTTGCACCCTAAAATCCGAATAAGACTATTAATTAAATAAATCATTCAGAATGAACGTTTCGCTTAAAAACATTGATGCTACAAAAGGCATTGTGAAATTGGAAATAGTGAAGGCTGACTATGCTGACAAGGTGGAAAAAGGCCTTCGCAGCTTCCGTCAGAAAGCAGAAATGCCGGGTTTCCGTAAAGGGATGGTCCCGATGGGTATGGTAAAGAAATTGTATGGAAAGCATGTATTGGTCGACGAAATCAACAAGCTGGTTTCTGAAAACCTGTACAACTATATCCGTGAAAACAAACTGAACATTTTAGGCGAACCGCTGCCTAACGAAACTGAACAGAAAGAAATCAACTTCGATACGCAGGAAGACTTCGAATTTTGTTTTGATGTAGCGTTGGCTCCGGAAATCAAGATCGAACTGTCTAAAGAAGACAAATTGCCTTACTACCTGGTGAATGTCGATGACGAAATGGTCGGCAAGCAGGTAGAAGCCTATCAAGCCAACTTCGGCTCCTACGACCAGGCAGACGACGTAGAGGAAAAAGACCTCGTGAAAGGTACGGTTGCCGAACTGGAAAACGGCTCTCCGAAAGAGGGTGGCGTCGTGGTCGAAGAGGCCGTTCTGATGCCGATGTATATCAAGGATGAGGCAGAGAAAGCCAAATTCATCGGAGCCAAGAAAAACTCCGTGATCGTGTTCAACCCCAACAAGGCCTACGAAGGCGCGGAAGCCGAAATCGCCTCTTTCCTGAAAGTCGACAAAGAAGTCGTCAGCGGCCTTACCGGCGATTTCAGCTTCGAGATCACCGAAGTGACTCGCCACAAGAATGCCGAGTTGAACCAGGAATTGTTTGACAAAGTATTCGGCGAAGGAGTCATCACCAGCGAAGAAGAATTCAAGAACAAGATCCGCGAGGCGCTGGCCGAACAGTTCACTCCGCAGAGCGACTTCAAGTTCCTGATCGACGCCCGCGACCTCTTGGTGCAGAAAGCCGGCGAGCTGGCATTTGCCGAAGACTTGCTGAAACGCTGGTTGCTGGTAGCCAACGAAAAGAACACGAAGGAAAAGATCGACGAAGACTATCCGAAGATCGTGGAAGACCTGAAATACCAGTTGATCAAGGAACACCTGGTGAAGGAAAACGGGCTGAAAGTGGAAGATGCCGACATCGAAAACTTCGCCCAGCGCGTTGCCAAGGCTCAGTTCGCCCAGTATGGAATGCTTTCCGTTCCGGAAGATGTGCTGGCCAACTACGCCAAAGACATTTTGAAAAACAAGCAGACGCTGCAGAACATCATCGACCGTGCGGTTGAAGAAAAGCTGGCAGGCTGGTTGAAAGAACAGGTCGAACTGGAAACGAAAGCCGTGACAGTAGACGAGTTCAACAAGCTTTTTGAAGAAGCATAAGCCGGAAAAAGCGCGGCTTTTTCATAGAAAAGGGCTTTCTCTCGAAAAAAATATCTTATCGGATAGCAAATAAGTTGTTTCTTTCAGAAATTTATTTATAACTTTGTTATTCCGATAAGAAAGAGAGGAATCCCTTTTTTTATGACTTCTCGGTAACACAATAAACTAAAGATTATGGAAGATTTCAGAAAATACGCAACGAAGCATTTAGGAATGAACAGTAACGCGCTGGACAGCTACATGAACATAACCAGTAGTTACATATCTCCGACGATTATCGAAGAGCGCCAATTGAACGTTGCCCAGATGGACGTTTTCTCCCGTCTGATGATGGACCGCATCATCTTTTTGGGCACCCAGGTGGATGATTATACCGCCAATGTGATCCAGGCGCAATTATTATATCTGGATTCAAGCGATCCGGGCAAAGACATCTCGATCTATATCAATTCGCCGGGCGGCTCCGTTTATGCCGGATATGGCATCTACGACACGATGCAGTTCATCAGTAGCGACGTCTCGACGATCTGCACCGGCATGGCGGCCTCTTTCGCAGCAGTCCTGTTGGTGGCCGGCACGAAAGGCAAGCGCATGGCGTTGCCCCATTCCCGTGTGATGATCCATCAGCCGTTGGGCGGTGCGCAAGGACAGGCCTCGGATATCGAGATCACGGCACGTGAAATCCTGAAAGTAAAGAAAGAACTCTACACCATCATATCGAACCATTCCGGCCAGCCCTATGAAAAGGTCGAGCACGACAGTGACCGCGACTACTGGATGACGGCCGAAGAGGCATTGGCTTACGGTATGATCGACAGAGTGCTGGTTCGTAACAAATAATATAAAAAAACAAATACGGAATGGCCAAAACAGGTGATAGTTGTGCGTTTTGCGGGCGTAGCAGCCGGGAAGTGAATATGCTGATCAACGGGGTCTCCGCAGCCATCTGCGATGATTGCGCACAGCAAGCGTACGAAATAGTAAAAGAACAAATGCCGGGCAAGCGGAGCTCTTTCGGGCTGGACCAGAAAGACCTGCCGAGGCCGGAAGACATCAAGACCTTTCTGGACCAATATGTGATCGGGCAGGACGACGCGAAGCGCTACCTGTCGGTTGCGGTTTACAACCACTACAAACGGTTGCTCCAGAAAGTGACGGCAGACGATGTCGAGATCGAGAAGTCAAACATCATTATGGTAGGCGCTACCGGAACCGGCAAGACATTGCTGGCCCGCACGATCGCCAAGTTGCTCCATGTCCCGTTTGCCATCGTCGACGCGACGGTCCTGACGGAAGCCGGCTATGTCGGCGAGGATATCGAGAGCATCCTGACGCGCCTCCTGCAGGCAGCCGATTATGACGTGGAGGCGGCACAGCGCGGCATCGTCTTTATCGACGAGATAGACAAGATCGCCCGCAAGAGCGACAACCCCTCCATCACCCGCGACGTGAGCGGCGAGGGCGTGCAGCAAGGCTTGTTGAAGCTTCTGGAAGGCTCCATCGTGAACGTGCCCCCGCAGGGTGGCCGGAAACATCCGGAACAGAAGATGATCGCCGTAGACACGAAGAACATCCTCTTCGTCTGTGGCGGCGCTTTCGACGGGATCGAGAAGAAGATCGCCCAACGCCTGAACACCCGCGTGGTCGGATATGCCGCCAACGAAAGCACGGCGCAGGTCGATCGCAACAACCTGTTGAAATATATCACGCCAACCGATCTGAAATCGTTCGGCCTGATCCCGGAGATCATCGGGCGTCTGCCCATCCTGACCTATCTGAACCCCTTGGACAGGAGTGCGCTCCGGAACATCCTGACAGAGCCGAAAAACTCGATCATCAGGCAATATGTCAAATTGTTTGCGATGGATGATATAGAACTGACATTTGACGAGGACGTGTTCGAATTTATTGTCGACAAGGCTCTCGAATTCAAGTTGGGAGCACGCGGCCTGCGGTCCATTGTGGAGGCTGTGATGATGGATGCCATGTACAGTATGCCCTCCGCAAACGAGAAAGAACTCCATGTGACACTGGAGTATGCGAAAGATAAGTTTGAAAAATCGGACGTAAACCGCTTGCAAATAGCTTGACCGGCGGTAAAAAAAATATGAATAGTATGGCGAAGAAGGATAAATTGACAGAAGAACTCAAAAAACATTTTGGTTTCGGGACTTTTAAGGGAAATCAAAGAGCGATCATTGAAAATGTGCTGGCCGGACGGGACACCTTTGTCTTGATGCCGACCGGAGGCGGAAAATCACTGTGCTACCAGCTGCCCTCCCTCATGATGCCGGGGACGGCAATCGTGATCTCTCCCTTGATCGCCCTGATGAAGAACCAGGTAGATGCCATGCGCAATTTCAGCGAAGAAGACGGGGTCGCTCATTTCATCAACTCTTCGCTCAACAAGTCTGCCATCGACCAGGTGAAAGCCGATATCCGCAGCGGCCGGACGAAACTGCTCTACGTGGCTCCGGAATCGTTGACCAAAGAAGAGAATGTGGAGTTCCTGCGCCAGGTCGACATCTCGTTTTATGCCGTCGATGAAGCGCACTGTATCTCTGAATGGGGACATGATTTCCGTCCGGAATACCGTCGCATCCGCCCGATCATCAACGAGATCGGCAAACGCCCGCTCATCGCGCTGACGGCGACAGCCACCCCGAAAGTGCAGCACGACATCCAGAAAAACTTAGGCATGGTCGATGCCGCTGTCTTCAAATCCTCCTTCAACCGTTCTAATTTGTATTATGAGATTCGTCCGAAAACGGCCAATATCGACCGTGATATCATCAAATATATTAAATCCAACGAGGGAAAATCCGGTATTATCTATTGTCTGAGCCGTAAGAAGGTCGAAGAGTTTGCCGATATCCTGAAAGCCAACGGCATCAAGGCGCTCCCTTATCATGCCGGTATGGATTCGGGGCAGCGTTCGAGCAACCAGGATGCCTTCCTGATGGAAAAGGCGGATGTGATCGTCGCGACCATCGCTTTCGGCATGGGAATCGACAAGCCCGATGTGCGCTATGTCATCCATTATGATATACCCAAAAGCCTCGAAGGATATTACCAGGAAACCGGACGGGCCGGACGCGACGGCGGCGAGGGGCAGTGCATCGCGTTCTATGCCTACAAGGACCTGCAGAAGCTCGAAAAATTCATGCAGGGAAAACCGGTGGCGGAACAGGAGATCGGGAAGCAATTGCTTCTGGAAACGGCCGCCTATGCCGAAACCTCCGTATGCCGGCGAAAAGTCTTGTTGCACTATTTCGGTGAAGAATACCTGGAAGAAAATTGTGGAAATTGTGATAACTGTTTGAACCCGAAGAAAAAAGTGGAAGCAAAAGAATTATTAAGCGCCGTACTGGACGTGATTGGCACGCTGAAGGAAAAATTCAAAGCGGAATATATTGTCAATATGCTGGTCGGCAACGAGACCTCCGAAATACAATCTTACAAACATAATGAACTGGATGTCTTCGGTTCCGGTTCCGACCAGGAGGAAAAGACCTGGAACGCCGTGATCCGTCAGGCGCTGATTGCCGGATACCTGGCGAAAGACATCGAAAACTACGGCCTGTTGAAAATAACCGAAAAAGGCCAGGAATTCATCAAGAAGCCGGTTTCGTTCAAGATTACCGAAGACAACGAGTTCGACGAGGAGGAAGAGGAAGTCCCCGTGCGCGGCGGCGCCTCCTGCGCGGTCGATCCCGCTCTCTTCTCGATGATGAAAGACTTGCGCAAGAAGCTGTCCAAGCGCCTGGAAGTGCCTCCGTTCGTGATTTTCCAGGACCCGTCGTTGGAAGCGATGGCGACCACCTATCCGGTCACGCTCGAAGAGTTGCAGAACATTCCGGGGGTCGGCGCCGGCAAGGCAAAACGCTACGGCAAGGAGTTTGTCGAACTGATCAGGCGCCACGTGGAAGAAAACGAGATCGAACGTCCTGAAGACCTGCGCGTCCGTACGGTCGCCAACAAGTCCAAACTCAAAGTCTCGATCATCCAGCGCATCGACCGCAAGGTTGCACTCGACGAGATCGCCATGTCGAACGGGTTGGAATTTAACGAGCTGCTCGACGAAGTGGAAGCAATCGTCTATTCCGGCACCCGCATCAACATCGACTACTTCCTGAACGACGTGATGGACGAAGACCATATCGATGACATCTACGACTACTTCAAGGATTCGGAAACAGACGACCTGGAAGACGCTATCGAAGAGCTGGGTGGCGACTATACGGAAGAGGAAATCCGCCTCGTCCGCATCAAGTTCTTGTCGGAAATGGCGAATTAAACAATGGACAATTGACAATTGGAGGGCTTCCGCCAGGTGGAGGAAGTTCCGGGGATAGGGGAGAAGAGTAACGGTTTTCCTATTTGATAAAAAGAACACTAATTTAGCGGTACAATGTACTTTTAGGTTGCATATCCGTTAGGTTAGTGTTTTTTTTAGGTTGTATATTCCCCCATGGTAGAGACGCACGGCGGTGCGTCTCTACGGCCGTGCGTCTCTACCATAGGGTCCGGATTCCATGCCAGTGCGTCCGGAAATCCATGCCAGTGCATTCGCAATTCCATGCCGGTGCAATCAAAAAGGCATGGGCATGGGATTTTTATGTCTTTTTTTCTTGTTTTCGTATGAATGTTTGTTTTATGATAATTACGTAGAGACGCACGGCCGTGCGTCTCTACACACCCGCGCATGAATATGATTAATGAAATTATGATTTATATAATTCGAAAAATCTTGCCAATATATGAATGAAATATGAACATCGAATCTCGCCGATGAGGCTTGCTGGTCTTCCGGGCAAAGAGGCGATAGGCTTTGGCGGGGGTGTATTTGATAAAAAACACTAATTTAGCGGAACAATGTACTTTTTAGGCTGTATCTCCGTTAGATTAGTGTATTTTTGTAAACGATATCGTGATATGGTAAAAGAAAGGTTGATGAAGAAGTTGCTTGTATTGTCTTGGATATTCGCTTGTGTGACAGGAAATGCGCAGGTTCCGGCCGATTCAGTAGTGATGACGGTGGCGGGGAAGGAGATCCCGTTGGATGAATTTATTTTTATCGCACAAAAGAATAGCGAGGTAGACTTGTCGGACCGCAAATCCGTGGAGGCATACGTGGAGTTGTTCAAGAACTTCAAACTGAAAGTGGCGGAGGCGGAGGCCTTGGGGCTGGACAAGACGAAGGCGTTCAAGGAGGAGCTGGATAACTACCGCGCCCAGTTGACTTCAAGTTACCTGTCGGACAAAGCGGGAGAGGAGGCGGCTGTGCGTGCCGTCTATGACCGTTATGGCGAGGTGCTGGAGCTGAGCCATATCCTGTTTCGTCTGCCGCAACGCACGTTGTCGAAAGATACGGTGCCGGCCTACCAGAACGCGCTCGACGCTTACCGGCGCATACAGGCGGGCGAGGATTTTGCCGCCGTCGGCAAGGAGCTGAGCGCGGCGGGGAAAGATTCGGTCGGGTATGAGTATGTCCGTTGCTTTTTGCCGATGCAGGCGGTTAAGGCTTTCGAGAATGCCGCCTATGCGTTGCCGGTCGGGACGGTCTCGCTGCCGGTCCGGACGACTTTGGGATTCCATTTGATAAAGATACACAGCCGGAAGCCGAACCCTGGCCGGGTACGTGTTGCCCATATCCTGGTCCCGTTTGAAAAGGACTCGGTGAAACGCAGTGAGGCGGAGACGCTGGCCTTGGCGGAAGAGCTTTACCGGAAAGCGAAAGAGGGAGGCGATTTTGCCGAGCTGGCAAAGACCTGGTCGGCTGATCCGGGCTCGGCCAAAAAGGGGGGTGAGCTGCCTCTTTTCGGGGTCGGCGAGATGGTGGAGCCGTTTGAGACGGCGGCTTTTGCCTTGAACACGCCGGGCGAGATTTCCCGGCCGGTGAAGACCCGTTTCGGTTATCACATCATCAAGCTGATCGAGAAGAAAGGGATGCCCTCTTTCGATGAGAAGAAAAAGAGCTGGTCCCGCCAGATGGCGCAGGGCGAGCGGAACTTCGAGTATTATGGCGCGTTTGACGAGCGGATGAAGAAAGAATACGGCTATCGGTTCGATCCGGAGGCTTACGGTGAGTTGTTGGCTTTGTGTAACGACTATTTCCCGTCTGACCCGGCTTTCTACGAGAAGGCCAAGGAGATGAACAAGACCTTGTTCCACCTGAACGGCACGGATTTCCCCCAGAGCGAGTTCGTCTACTACATCCAGCGCTGCCCGTTCTCGACGAAAACCTATGCGGGCGATTTCATGCAGGAGGTGTACGACCTTTTCCTGCGCGACATCGTGACCACCGCCGAACGCAAGAACCTGACGGCGAAACATCCGGAGTTCGAACTCTTGGTGAACGAGTACCGCGACGGCATCCTGTTGTTCGAACTCAGCAACAAGGAGGTCTGGAGCAAGCCGATGGACCAACAGGCGAAAGCAGAGGCCGAGTGGGTCGAACGGCTCAACCGAGAGTATCCGGTGACGGTGAACTGGAAGTTGGTGAAACGGGTGAGCAAGGGCAAAAAGAAATAAATAAAGAGAAAATGAGATGAGATATTGCTTCATTTTTATAGCATTCGTATCTTTGCTGTGCGCTTGCCGGGGGACGCAGCCGGCGGGCGACGCGGATGCGTTGGTAAAAGTGAAGGACCGGACGCTCAGCCGCTCGGAGGTGAAACGGGCGATCCCGCGTGGGGCCTCTTCGGCCGACAGCCTGTTGCTCGCCGAGAGTTTGGTGAAGAAATGGGTGAAGGATGTGTTGGTCTACGATGTGGCGCAACGCAACTTGGAGCGCGACGAGAAAGCCGAGGTGGACCGCCTGGTGGAGGAATACCGGCATTCGCTGATCCGCTACCGTTACCAGGAACAGCTGATCCGCGAACGGCTCTCTTCCGAGTTTCAGGAAAGCGACAAGTTGCGCTACTACGAGGAGAACCAGAAAAAGTTTGTCTTGGACAAGGCGCTGGTGAAAGGCCTCTTCCTGAAGATCCCGTTGGATGCTCCCGGGCTTTCGGAGGTGAAAGGGTGGTACCGGTCGACGGCGGAGGCTTCGCTGGAAAAGATTGAGAAGTACAGCGTGCAGAATGCCACGATCTATGACTACTTTTACGACAAATGGGTGGACTTCGACGAGGTGATGGACAACATCCCGGTCTACGTGCCGGATGCGAACAGCTTCCTGAAGGCAAACAAGTTTGTCGAGGTCGCCGACAGTTCGTATTGCTACCTGTTGAACATCAAGGAGTATCTGCCTGTGGGAAGCGTGGCGCCCTACGACTATGCCAGTGCGCAGATCGTGGAGTTGCTGGTGAACCTCAGGAAAGTGGATTTTTTGAAGAGTTTTGAAGAAGAATTATATAATGACGCGGTCAGGAGCGGCGAGGTCGAGTTTTACGCGGAGCCGTGACGGGGCGCTTAGAGTGATGTATATATATGAAAAAGATTTTGACAGTATTCATTCTTGCCTGTTTATCCTGTGTGGTGTATGCCCAGGATAACGTGATTGATGAAATAGTGTGGGTGGTAGGAGATGATGCGATTTTGCGTTCGGACATCGAGAGCCAGCGTTTGTACCTGCAAAACGAGGGGCAGCGTTTCGACGGCGACCCCTATTGCGTGCTTCCCGAACAGATCGCGGTCCAGAAGCTCTTCCTCAACCAGGCGAAGATCGACAGTGTGGAGGTGAGCGAAAGCCAGGTGATCCAGGAAACGGACCGTTGGATCAACATGGCCATCAACCAGCTGGGCGACCGGGAAAAAGTGGAGGAATACTTCGGCAAGAAGATTTCCCAGATCAAGGACGAACGCAAGGAGATGATCATGGAGCAGCAGACGGTGGAACAGATGAAACGCCAGTTGATCGGCGAGATCAAGCTGACGCCCTCTGAAGTGCGCAAGTACTACAACCAGCTCTCCAAGGACAGCCTGCCGAACATCCCGACGACCGTCGAGGTGCAGATCATCACGATGGAGCCGAAGATTCCGTTTGAAGAGACGGATGCTATCAAGGCGCGTCTTCGCCAGTTCACCGATGACATCAATAACGGAAAATATGAGTTCTCCACATTGGCCCGCCTCTATTCGGAAGACCCCGAATCGGCCAAGCGGGGTGGCGAGCTGGGCTTTTTGGGCAAGGGAAGCTTGCTGCCTGAGTTTGCCAATGTCGCTTTCAATCTGAAAGACCCGAAGAAGATTTCCCAGATCGTGCAGACCGAATACGGTTACCATATCATCCAGTTGATCGAGAAGCGCGGCGACCGCATCAACTGCCGCCACATCCTGTTGAAGCCGAAGGTGTCGGACAAGGAACTGAACGAGTGTATGACGCGCATGGACTCCTTGTACAGCGACCTGAAGGCCCAGAAGTTCTCGTTTGAAGAGGCGGCGACTTTCATTTCGTCCGACAAGGACACGCGCAACAACAAGGGGTTGATGGTGAACCAGAACCCGGAAGGCAACAACTACAGCACGCCGAAGTTCGAGATGTCCGAACTGCCGCAGGAGGTGGCGAAAGTCGTCTACACGATGCAGGTGGGCGATATCTCCAAGCCGTTCACGATGATCAACGACAAACAGAAAGAATTGGTGGCTATTGTAAAACTGAAAGCCAGAGTGGACCAGCATAAGGCCAATATCTCGGACGACTACCAGGCGTTGAAGTCTATTGTCGAATCCCGGAAGCGCGACGAGCTGTTGCATGACTGGATCCTGAAGAAGCAGAAAAGCACCTACGTGCGGATCAGCGACGGCTGGCGTAATTGTGACTTCCAGTATCCCGGCTGGGTGAAAGAATGAGGACGGCAAATCGATTTATTCTCACAGGATTGTTTTTTTGGTGGGCGGTCTGTGTTTTCGCACAGGCACAGGGGCGTGTCGCGCGTGCGGATACGCTTGCCGCGCCGGGCGTGACGGATGCCCGGACGGACAGTCTGCCGGCGGCGGATGGAGCACCGGGCGTGGCGGATACGGCTGCGGCGCAGAAGACGAAGGTCTACTTGGTCCATTCCAACGCTTTGTCGTTCGATAAGGCGGTCCGGCCGGACGCGCAGGTCCTGAGCGGCGAGGTCTGTTTCCGGCACGACAGTTCCTATATGTATTGCGACAGTGCCTATTTCTTCGAGCAGACCAATTCGCTCGAGGCGTTCAGCAATGTCCGGATGGAGCAGGGCGACACCCTGTTTGTCTACGGCGATTACCTCTTTTACGACGGGAACGCGCAGGTCGCCTATCTGCGCGAGCATGTCCGGATGGAGAACGGGCAAGTGACGCTCTTCACCGACAGCCTCAATTATGAACGCATCCCGAATATCGGCTACTATTTCGAGGGCGGGTTGATCGTGGACTCACTGAACCAGCTCTCCTCTTTCTACGGGCAGTATTCGCCGGGGACGAAGTTGGCGGTGTTCAACGACAGCGTGCGGCTGGAGAATCCCGATTTTACGTTATATTCCGATACCTTGCAGTACAACACCGCCTCCAAGGTGGCGACCCTCTTGGGGCCGTCTGTCATCGTGGCGGACAGCGGTACGATCTATACGTCGCGCGGCTGGTATGACACGGAGCGGAACACTTCCCTCTTGCTCGACCGCTCGCAGGTCGAATCGGGCGATAAGGTCCTGATCGGTGACTCCATCTTCTACAACCGGGCGATGGGCTTGGGTGAGGTCTTTGGTGATATGAGCCTGGTCGATACCGCCCAGCATGTGACGCTGCAAGGCGAGTATGGCTATTATGACGAGCGGACTGGGTATGCCTTTGCGACCGACAGTGCCCGCTTCCTCGAATATTCGCAGGGCGACACGCTCTTCCTGCATGCCGACACGTTGCAGATGGTGACGGTCGATTCCGTCTACCGGGAGATCAAGGCCTACTACGGCGTGCGCTTCTTCCGTACCGACGTGCAGGGCGTATGCGACTCCATGCAGTTCAATACGCGCGATTCCGTTTTATATATGTACGCGGAGCCGGTGCTCTGGAACGAACAATACCAGTTGTATGGCGACACGATCGCCATTTACCTAAACGACAGCACGATCGACTATGCCCACGTGATCCAGTTCGCGTTTGCGGCGCAGCATGTCGATTCGAGCTACTACAACCAGTTGAAGGGGAGCGATCTGAAAGCTTATTTTGATGGACGTGATTTGCGTCGTATTGATGTAAACGGGAATGCGGAATTGAATTATTATCCTTTGGAAAAAGATGGTTCCAAGGTCGGCATGAATTATGCGAGAGGTTCCCATCTTTCGATGTGGATAAAGGATAATAAACTGGAGCGGATGGGACTTTATGTCAATGCTTCCGGTTCTTTGACGCCGATCCCCGACCTGAAGCCGGACCAGAAGGTGTTGAAAGACTTCTATTGGTTCGACTACCTGCGGCCGAAAGACCGGGACGACATCTACCAGGTGGTGAAAAGAAAAGCGGCGGAATCGCCTAAGCGAAGCAATAAATTTGTACATTAGCAACCGATTTCAAACAATAGAAGACTATGGCATTATTCTCATTTTATAATGTGCGGAAGCCTCGCCAGTTCGATCACAAGCCGATCTACTGGGACCCTCACAAGGAGGCGATGGAAGAACGCATCCGGAAGGTAAGGCGTGAGATGGGCATGGATGAGCCGTTAAGCGTAGAGGATTATAAAGACGAGATCAAACGCAACCTGATAGAAAACACTTCACATTTGAAGAAAAGCCGCGATAATGGCGATGACAGTCGGTCTCGGACGTATAAGAATGTGAAGCTCCTGGTTGCGCTTGCAGTGTTGGCCGCTTTGTTTTGGTTTTTGTATGTACGATGAGCGATATCATTCATTTACTTCCTGACAGCATTGCCAACCAGATCGCGGCGGGTGAGGTGATCCAGCGTCCTGCCTCGGTCGTCAAGGAGTTGGTGGAGAATGCGGTGGATGCCGGCGCCACGCATATCCAGGTGAATATAAAGGATGCCGGCCGCACGTTGGTCCAGGTGGTCGATGACGGGAAAGGTATGTCCGAGACGGATGCCCGGATGGCTTTCGAGCGGCATGCCACGTCGAAGATTTCGACCGCCGACGATCTCTTCTCCCTCCACACGATGGGGTTCCGCGGCGAGGCGTTGGCTTCGATCGTGGCGGTTTCGCAAGTGGAACTCCGTACCCGCCTGAAAGGGGCGGAGCTGGGGACGCATCTGGTCTTTTCGGGCTCCGAGTTGGAGCGCATCGAGCCGGATGCCTGCAACGAGGGGAGCATCTTCTCGGTCAAGAACCTTTTCTTTAACGTCCCGGCTCGTCGGAAGTTCCTGAAGTCCAACGAGACGGAGTTCCGCAACATCGTCAGCGAGTTCGAGCGGATCGCCCTGGTCAATCCGCAGGTCGCCCTGTCGCTCTACCACAACGACACGGAGATCTTCAACCTGCCCGAGTCCGGCTTGCGGCAGCGGATTGTCAATGTATATGGGAAGACGCTGAACCAGAAACTTCTTTCGGTGGATGCGCAGAGTTCGTTGGTGACCATCTCCGGCTTCGTGGGTCGTCCCGATTCGGCGAAGAAGCGGGGCGCGTTGCAGTATTTCTTTGTGAACGGTCGCTTCATGAAGCATCCCTATTTCCATAAGGCGGTCATGCAGGCCTATGACCAACTGATCCCGGCGGGCGAGCAACCGAACTATTTCATCTACTTCACGCTCGACCCGGCGACGATCGATGTCAACATCCATCCGACCAAGACGGAGATCAAGTTTGAGAACGAGCAGCCGATCTGGCAGATCCTGATGGCTGCGACCCGTGAGGCATTGGCGAAGTCCAGCGCGATCCCGACGCTCGATTTCAACGGGGAGGGCGCGATCGATATCCCGGTCTATAATCCCGTGAAGGAGGCGGCTCCCTACAAGGCGCCTCGTGTGCAGGTGGATTCCGGCTATAATCCTTTTGAAGCCTCTTCCTACAAGAAGCCGGAGTTCGACTGGGCGAAACTCTATAATGATTTCGAAGAGGACCGGAGCGCCATCCGGCAGGATACGGAGCTGTCCGGCTCCCTTTGGACGTCGAGGGTTTCCGAATCTGACCCGGAAGCCGGCGGAATGACGGCCGAGGAAGAAGACCCGGGCCGTCTGTTCCAGGAGGTTTCCAATCCCTGTTACCAATATAAAGGAAAATATATCGTCACGGCTCTGAAGTCGGGCCTGGCGTTGGTCGACCAGCATCGGGCGCACGTGCGCATCCTCTTCGACCAGTACATGGCGAACATCCGGCAACAACGGGGCGCGTCCCAACAGCTCCTGTTCCCTGAGGTCATCGAGTTTACCGCCGGCGAAGCGACCGTCCTGCCCGCCTTGCTCGAAGACTTGCGGTTTATCGGTTTCGACCTGACCGATTTGGGAAACAACAGCTATGCGATCAACGGGGTTCCGGCCGGTGTGGAGCATCTGGGTCCGGTGGCCTTGCTGCGGGATATGGTCGACCGTGCGATCGAGACCGGTTGTGAGGTACAGGAGGAAATCTGCAGTTCGTTGGCGCTTTCCTTGGCGAAAGCGGCTGCGATCCGTCCGGGAAAGAATCTGTCCGGCGACGAGATGGACAACTTGCTCGCAACCCTTTTCTCTTGCCAGGATTCGAACCTGACTCCCGACGGGAAAACCATCCTCTCGATGTTGACGGACGAAGAGCTGGAGCGACGTTTCAGATGACCGCCCGCCGATGCCGGCTTTCCCCTTTCCGGACCGTTCGGATGCATCGCCATCCGTCAGGCATCCGATGCCGGTCCGTCGGGAATCCGATGGGCATTCGTCTGGAGCCGGATGCCGGTCCGGGGTGCCGCTTGCCGGAGTAGGCGGGAATAGGAGTGAGGGTTATAGATGAAAAATAATTGTTAATTATTGTAAATAAAGAAATGTGGCGTCTTGCGGAACGGGAACAAATACGTACCTTTGCAGCGTTTTAGCGCAAGGTGTGCGAAAATGAGGACGCAAGTGGTTGATAGTCCGGAAACAATGCCTGCCTTTGCCGCTCAAAATAGGAAATAAACAAGTATAATAATAACACATTCAAAGTTTAAAAAAGAAAAGAAATGCCTACAATTCAGCAATTAGTTAGAAAAGGAAGGGAAACTTTGGTGGAAAAGGGTAAATCACCCGCATTGGATTCATGTCCGCAGAGACGTGGCGTTTGCGTGCGTGTTTACACGACAACTCCGAAGAAACCTAACTCTGCAATGCGTAAAGTAGCGAGAGTACGTTTGACAAATGGAAAAGAAGTAAACTCTTACATTCCGGGAGAAGGACACAACTTGCAGGAACACTCCATCGTGTTGGTCCGTGGCGGTCGTGTGAAGGACCTTCCTGGTGTACGTTATCACATTGTACGTGGAACCTTGGATACTGCAGGCGTAAACGGACGTACTCAGAGACGTTCCAAATATGGCGCTAAACGTCCGAAACCGGGACAGGCAGCTGCTGCAGCAAAAGGAAAGAAGAAGTAATTAGTTACATCCCTTCAAACTGAGAATTTAAATTAAAGTATTAAAGCTGGTTTGAGTTATTTGGATAGGCTATAAGGTTGAGTAAATGGTTCAGCGGAACCGTTGAAGACGTATAATAAGGCAACCAAGAACAAGAACGAAATTTTTTTGAAAACAAAATGAGAAAAGCAAAACCAAAGAAAAGACAGATCCTCCCGGATCCTGTTTTCGGTGATGTTAAGGTTACGAGATTCGTTAACCATTTGATGTATGACGGCAAGAAAAATACTGCCTTCGAAATTTTCTATTCCGCTTTGGAAACAGTTAAGGCCAAAATGCCTAACGAAGAAAAGTCCGCTCTCGAAATTTGGAAAGCTGCGCTCGACAATATTACTCCTCAAGTCGAAGTGAAATCCCGCCGTGTAGGTGGTGCTACTTTCCAGGTACCTACTGAAATCCGCCCCGATCGTAAAGAATCGATTTCAATGAAGAACCTGATCATCTTCGCCCGCAAACGTGGTGGCAAGACGATGGCTGACAAGCTGTCTGCAGAGATTGTAGATGCTTTCAACAACCAGGGTGGCGCATTCAAGAGAAAAGAAGATATGCACCGTATGGCTGAAGCTAACCGTGCATTCGCTCACTTCAGATTTTAATGTATCAATTTAGGAGATAATAGAAAAGATGGCAACAAAAGCTGACGAACAATTAAAATATACCAGAAACATCGGTATCATGGCGCACATCGATGCGGGAAAGACTACGACTTCCGAGCGTATCCTTTTCTACACCGGTCTGACTCACAAGATCGGTGAAGTGCATGACGGTGCTGCTACTATGGACTGGATGGAACAGGAGCAGGAACGCGGTATCACGATTACTTCCGCTGCTACCACGACTTTCTGGAACTATGCAAATGACAAATATAAGATCAACTTGATCGACACTCCGGGGCACGTGGACTTTACGGTCGAAGTAGAACGTTCGCTGCGTATTCTGGACGGTGCGGTCGCTGCCTTCTGTGCGGTAGGTGGTGTTGAACCTCAGTCTGAAACGGTATGGCGCCAGGCTGACAAGTACAACGTCCCCAGAATCGGTTATGTAAACAAGATGGACCGTTCCGGTGCGAACTTCTTTGAAGTGGTTCGTCAGGTGAAGGACGTGTTGGGCGCAAATCCGTGTCCGATCCAGATCCCTATCGGTGCAGAAGAAACATTCAAGGGCGTTGTCGACTTGGTGAAGATGAAGGCGATCCTCTGGCATGACGAAACCATGGGTGCCGAATATGAAGTGGGCGAAATCCCCGCTGAATTGCAGGCTGAAGCCGAAGAATGGAGAGACAAGATGCTGGAAGTATTGGCTGAATGCGACGATGCTTTGATGGAAAAGTATTTTGACGATCCTTCGACAATCACGGAAGACGAAATCAAGGCCGCTATCCGCAAGGGTACGTTGTCTATGCAGATCAACCCGATGATCTGTGGTTCTTCTTTCAAGAACAAAGGTGTCCAGACACTGTTGGATGCTGTTTGTGCCTACCTGCCGAGCCCGGCCGACACGCCGGCTATCGAAGGTACGGACCCGAGAGATCCGGAAACAGTCGTTGTTCGCAAGCCTTTATTCGAAGAACCGCTGACAGCATTGGCATTCAAGATCGCTACTGACCCGTATGTAGGCCGTCTGTGCTTCTTCCGTGTATATTCTGGTAAGATGGATGCCGGTTCTTACGTGCTGAACGCTCGTTCAGGCAAGAAAGAACGTATCTCCCGTCTGTTCCAGATGCACTCCAACAAACAGAACCCGATGGAGGCAATCGGTTGTGGTGACATCGGTGCAGGTGTAGGTTTCAAGGATATCCGTACGGGTGATACGCTGTGTGACGAAAACAACCCGATCACGCTCGAATCCATGGAATTCCCCGAACCGGTTATCGGTATCGCGGTTGAACCGAAGACTCAGAAAGACCTGGACAAGCTGGGCTTGGGATTGGCCAAGCTGGCTGAAGAAGACCCGACGTTCCGCGTACAGACGAACGAAGAGACTGGCCAGACTGTCATCAGCGGTATGGGTGAGCTTCACTTGGATATCATCATCGACCGTCTGAAACGTGAGTTCAAGGTTGAATGTAACCAGGGCAAGCCTCAGGTAACTTACAAGGAAGCCATCACGAAGTCTGTCGAACTTCGCGAAGTCTACAAGAAACAGTCCGGTGGTCGTGGTAAGTTTGCGGATATCATCGTCCGTATCGAACCGGCCGACGAAGGTTTCGAAGGAACACTGCAGTTCATCGATGAAGTGAAGGGCGGTAACGTTCCGAAGGAATTTATCCCGTCTGTTCAGAAAGGTTTCGAAAAGGCTATGAAGAACGGTGTATTGGCCGGCTATCCGTTGGATCAACTGAAGGTTACTTTGATCGATGGTTCTTTCCACCCGGTCGACTCTGACCAGTTGTCTTTCGAAATCGCAGCACTCCAGGCATTCAAGAACGCTTCCGAAAAGGCAGGTCCTGCCCTGATGGAACCGATCATGCAGATGGAAGTCGTGACTCCGGAAGAAAGCATGGGTGATGTGATCGGCGACTTGAACAAGCGTCGTGGACAGGTTGAAGGCATGGAAACAAGCCGCACAGGTGCCCGTATCGTAAAAGCTAAAGTTCCTCTGGCTGAAACATTCGGTTATGTAACAGCTTTGCGTACTATCACTTCAGGTCGTGCAACTTCTTCTATGCAGTTCTCACACTATGCTCAGGTATCTTCTTCTATCGCCAAGCAGGTATTGACGGAAGTACAGGGTCGTGCTGATTTGATCAAATAATTTAGAAACATATATATAAATATGAGCCAAAAGATCAGAATTAAATTAAAGTCTTACGATTATTCTCTGGTAGACAAGTCTGCCGAGAAGATCGTCAAGACGGTTAAGGCTACCGGTGCAGTTGTTAGCGGCCCGATACCTCTGCCTACGCACAAGCGTATCTTTACTGTGAACCGCTCGACTTTCGTAAACAAGAAATCTCGCGAGCAGTTCGAACTCTCTTCTTATAAGAGAGTAATAGACATCTACAGCTCGACTGCCAAGACAGTCGACGCCTTGATGAAGCTGGAATTGCCCAGTGGTGTTGAAGTAGAAATTAAAGTGTAAGTTTATTAACAAATTAGTGAAATGCCAGGATTATTAGGAAAAAAAATCGGAATGACATCCGTTTTCAGTGCCGAGGGAAAGAATCTTCCATGCACTGTTATCGAAGTAGGTCCTTGTGTGGTTACACAGATCAAGACCTTGGAAAAAGATGGCTATGAAGCTGTACAGTTGGGTTTCGAAGACAAGAAAGAGAAACACACGACACAGCCGGAAATGGGCCACTTCAAGAAGGCAGGTGTGACTCCCAAGAGATACTTGGCCGAGTTCAAGAATTTTGAAACCGAATATAAGCTCGGTGATGTGATCACTGTAGACTATTTGGAAGATGCAGGTTTCGTCGATGTAGTCGGTACATCGAAGGGTAAAGGCTTCCAGGGTGTAGTAAAGCGTCATGGTTTCGGTGGTGTAGGCCAGACTACTCACGGCCAGCATAACCGTGCCCGTAAGCCGGGTTCTATCGGTGCTTGTTCTTATCCTGCAAAGGTATTCAAAGGCATGCGAATGGGAGGCCAAATGGGTAATGAACGTGTGACTGTTCAGAACCTGCAAGTGATCAAGGTGATGCCGGAACACAATCTTTTATTGGTCAAAGGATCTGTTCCAGGAGCAAAAGGTTCAATCTTATTAATTGAAAAGTAATGGAACTGAGCGTATTAAATATTAAAGGTGAAGATACCGGAAGAAAGGTAACATTGAACGATGCTATCTTTGGCATTGAACCCAATGATCATGCTATTTACTTGGA
>JAGBDR010000050.1 GCA_017937385.1 Parabacteroides sp. | reverse complement strand
GTTGAGTTCGGATATTGCCGCGGTGATTTCTTGGATCTGATAGACTTTGTCCGGCGAGCCGGAAATGGAGTCGTTGGCAATATTCAAGTTATACAGATCCGCATTCTGATCGACTACCGTCTGTACACGTACGATCTTATGGTAATTATTAATGAAAATATTGCGCATTACAGTCATCACCCAGCCTGCGAAGTTGACGTTGTCGACAAATTTTTCCTGGTTGTCCAATACTTTCAATGTCGTGTCCTGCAACAAGTCCAAAGCATCATCCCTGTTTGCTGTCAGTTTGATGGCAAAACTCATCATGTGGTCTTGCAATCCGATTAATCGTTGTTGAAATTGTGTACGGTTCATAATGCTTGTTTTTTTCGTTCGTTTTTTTATTTGCTGCAAATCTATTATATCTGCCAGATGGGCCGGGTCTGATATTGTCCGGAAATGATTGGGTTTTGTTTTTGTGCTTGTTAGCTGCGATATATCGGACAATTTTGTAATTTTACCGGACGATATTGTAATTTTGCTTGATATGAAAACAGTGCAGACTGCAACGAAGAGTTCTCGTTTTGTTTGGTTGGATGTGCTCCGCTTGATAGCCATCCTGATGGTGATTGCCTGCCATTGTACCGATCCGTTCAATGCTTCTCCCGAAGCCCGTGCCGATCCTGAAATCAATTTCCTGGGGTCGGCCTACGGTTCGTTGGTGCGTGCCTGCGTGCCGCTTTTTGTGATGATGACCGGATTCCTTTTGTTGCCGGTCCGACAGGAGGCTTCCGACTTTTACCGGAAACGCATCCCGCGTGTATTCTTTCCTTTCCTGCTTTGGTCTGCCCTGTTCGACCTGGCCCCTTGGTTTATCCAGTGGGTGGGAGGAAGCCCGGAACTGGTGACAGACTTTTTCCCCTGGGAGCCGAACCCTTCCGCTTCGTTAGTGGAGGCGTTGAAGACGATCGCTTTGATTCCTGTAACCTTTACGGTCTATGCAACTCCGATGTGGTATATCTATGTGCTGATAGGGCTTTACCTGTATATGCCGGTCTTCTCCGCCTGGGTGGAAAAGGCGTCTGACAAGGCGAAGCGTATGTTTCTGGCAGTTTGGTTCATTTCGCTGTTTATCCCTTATCTGACAGAGTTCGTTTCGCGTTACCAGTTCGGGACCTGTTCCTGGAATTCATTCGGTCTGTTTTATTATTTTGCCGGCTTCAACGGGTATTTGCTGTTGGGACATTATTTAGGGAAAGGCACCGGCTGGTCGCTCGGCAAGACTTTGGCAGTAGCGGTTCCACTGTTTGCGGCAGGCTATTTCGTTACATTGACCGGTTTCCGCTATATGACATCCGACCCGAATGTGAGTGAGGAGGGGATGGAACTGTTCTTCACCTATTGTTCGCCCAACACGTTGCTGATGACGGTCTCCGTCTTCCTGTTGGCGCAGAAGGCGCGTGTCACTTCGCCGTTCGTTTGCCGTGCCCTTGCCAACCTGACGAAGTGCGGTTTCGGCTTGTATTGCGTGCATTACTTCTTTGTCGGCCCTTCCTATCTGTTCGCACAATGGATCGGTACGCCCGTTGTGGCCTTAGTACCAGTCTCCACCCTCCTGACTTTCAGCTGTGCCTGGGCGTTCACTTATTTGTTGGGCAAGTTGCCGGGGGCGAGGTATATGATCGGGTAGTATTTTCCGGCACCTGGACAATATTCAAGCCTATAATTCTTTTAGGGATTTTGCTTACTGATTCGTTTATATATAGGTGTAAAAAGAATGTATATGAAACGATTTTATTTCTCTTTCGGATTGTTGTTTTGGGTATTTTATCTGCAAGCCCAAATATCTTGGCCTGCCGGAAAGAAGGCTGCGGTCATATTGACTTATGATGATGGGTTGAGGTCTCAACGCGATATTGTAATGCCTCAGTTAGAAGCAAAAGGATTTCGGGGAACTTTTTTCCTCTATGGCGCGGCCGTGGAAGAGAAAGATATTCCGGAATGGAGAGAAGCCAGCCGGCGAGGGCATGAACTGGGTAATCATAGTATTTATCATCCTTGTCTTTCCGGAAAAGAGACGGGAAACGCAAATCATTCTTCCCTTTGTCATTCATTGGAATGTTATTCAGTGAAAGATATCCTGGAGGAAGTCCGTATCATGGATCGTTTCTTGTGTGCCATTGACGGAAAAACCGAACATCCGTATGCGTATCCTTGCGGACAGACGGTAGCCGGAGGAGAAGACTATTCACGGGCCTTGCTCGATGCCGGTTTGGCTAAATATTGCCGGGCGACCGATGCCCGAGAAGTTATAACCGATGCTAAAGATTTGAATCTTGCTTTTGTCCCGACATACTCCGCATTAGCCGGTTGCAAAGCGGAAGAACTGATCCGTTATGTCCAGGAGGCTATCGATCGGAACGGTTTGGCTGTCATCGTCTTTCATGGAGTCGGCGGAGATTATTTGACGGTGGAGGCAGAAGAACATCAGAAGTTAGTCGATTTTCTGGCGGCACATACTGACGAGGTATGGGTCAGCACCTTTTCGGAAGTCCTCGATTATGTAACGGCACAAACAAATTATACGGCTGTTTCAGACAAAGAACAAACATATTCGGATGATATTGCTGTCAAAGTGGATACAACAGGCGGTTTTATTACCTATCTTTCTCCTTATTATGCTCTTTCATGGGCAAAAGAATTCCCGATGATGTCATATTGGAATATAGAATCGGGCGGAAGGAACCGTCGTTATCAAGACAAATCCTTACTCCGTCCGGGAAAAGGTGGCTGTCTGGTTGGAAAAGGCAAAAGTTCTTTCGGATTGAAATCCTCGACGGTCTATGAAAACGGAAAACTCCTGTATAAAGCCATCCCTTTTCGCGAAGCCGGAGCTATAGATTGCAGGGTTGTCCCTTTCGGAGATCGTCAGTTTAGTCTTTCCATTCAAAGTCTAGAAAAGGATATTGAAGGCGAACTTTTCCGCATTCATACGGCTCCGGATGTCTCTCCTGTTTCTGTTTGGGCCCAAAAGACAACAGCGGAACCGTCATCGCAATATGATACTCCAGTCACATTTTATACTCCCAAGATCGTAAAAGCGGCTTACCGTTTACCGGCTGTTTTACACTTTCCGGATTGTGGATTGGTGAAAGTCGAGGCAGACAGCCCGGATGTATATCTGCAAGAACATATTGTTCCTGACTATGAAAACACGGGGTTGGTGCTGGGACCGTTCAACCGAGGTGGTCATGTCTGGAGAAAGTCGGTTCATTTAGGCTCTGTAATACTATCTTTTCATGCCCAAAAACCGATTAAAAAGCTCAACTTATCTTTTACGGTACTAGAAGAAAATTATCCGCAGATTCCCGGATGCGACTTCTCCGATACCCGTTTTAACGGTTTGAAACGTTGTTGGCAGAATGCGTTTACCGTCAATCCGGAAGATCAGTCGATGGGAGATAATATTCTTCTGAACGGAATCGGGCACTTGGCATTGGCATTCAAGGCCGATATGTTACCCTTTACACCGGCATTGTCCGGGACTTATTCGATGAATGAGGCTTTAAAAACATCAATTGAAACTGCGTTTCGAGAGTATGTCGGTGATAATAACCGGCTTCGATGTGGATATGGTTGGGAAAGCACAGAGGTTACATTGATTTCTTTGTATGATTATTTGTTGACGACAAATGACTGGGCTTTCGTCCGCCATTATTTACCTGAAATAATACGCCTAGTACATGGGGTCTGTAATACGGATATAGATGGTGATGGCATTTTTGAATCTCCTTTTCATGGGAATTATATGACTCCTGGACGGAAGAGCCTGAATTGGTGGGACGATTTTGCTTTCGGTCATAAAGATGCTTATGTCAATCTGCTAGCTTATCGTGCGTTGTCCTGTATGCAAGAGGTGCTTGAGGCGTTGAAACTAGGAGAAGAGTCTGCGTTTATAAACAAACGTCTTGAGTCGTTTCGTGCGGTCTTTGACAAAACGTTTTATAATCCGCAAAGTGGAATGTATGCAGGGTGGATTAGCCTGGATGGACGGATGCATGACTATCAATTTACATTTATCAGTTCTATGGCAATCAACCAAGGGTTGGTTAATCAAAAAAGAGCACGTAAGATTCTTCGTAAGATGTTAAAGAAAATGGAAGAAGAAAATTATGATTTCGTATATGGTATTCCCGGCCCACTTATTCCTGTCTCAAAAGAAGACAAAGGCACTTGGGAGGAAATGACTCGTTGGGGACGATATGAAAATGGAGGGCTTTGCGGGCAGACTGCCTATCATTTTATCCAGGCGTTGTATCATGTTGGTATGCGCGAAGAGGCGAATCGGATTCTTTTTACGATGTTGGCAACTTATGAAAGGGAATATACGCATTCCGGCATTTTCCCCGGTTATCTGCAAAGTGTAGACTGGCGCACCAAAGGAGGGGCGCCTTGCGGGTATAACTATTTGGCAGATAATTATTACTTCTTGCTTGCAGCCGTTACGGGTTATTATGGAATCACCTATCCGAAATTGCAGACTCCACCTCCAGATGATATAAAGGAGTAAAAAAACATCGGGGCTGTCCCATAATCGAAACAGCCCCTTTTGATAATTATGAGTTTACAAGTGTATTTACCAACCTGTGTTTTGGACTAACTGATGATTCAAGTCTATTTCCGATTGTGGAATAGCCCAAAGATTGTATTTTTCGTCAATGGTTTTGATACCGCCGACTAATTTTCCCATGATGTCCGTCTCTTTCATTCCGTTTGTCTTTTCGACAAGTTCTCCCCATCTGCGAAGGTCGAAAAAGCGGATCCCTTCAAGGGCAAACTCTACGGCACGTTCATGTTTGATACGTTCGAACACTTCGTCTTGCGAATTGGCGGCTAACCAACTCGGCCCGCTGTTTAATCCCGGCATACCTACACGGGCACGGACTTGGTTGATATAGAGAACGGCATTCGTTTGATCGCCCGTTTGGTTATAACATTCGGCAAGCATCAACAAGACATCCGCATAACGGATAATCGGCCAGTTGACAGGAGAATGGTCACGGCCGGAAATCTGGCCACCCCAATCATATTCTTGGACAAATTTGCGCCAGAGATAGGTATCCTGGTTATACGCATTGCGCACATATCCGTATCCTTCGTTGGAATGATATACACCGTCATTCGACAGAACCATTTCACAGTCCATTGCGGCGTTATAAACCCATCCTTTGTAGATAGTATAGGGAAGGATTACCGTTGCTGCCATACGGGGGTCACGCTGTTCGTACATGGCTTTCAACTTGTCTACCTCTGGAGGATAACTTATGACTTTCTGGCCGTTTTCATCGAACTGGCTCAAATACAGATCTTCGTCCGATATGCCTTTGAAGAAGTCATCCCGGTTATACGGTTTCCCATTGATACATTCATACATATTGACCAACTCTTGGGATGCCACGTTTGTATTGATACAACCGCCGTAAGAGGCACGGTTACCCAAAAATTGGACATGCAGGCCATAAGGTGTGGCACTACCGCCCATGTGTTCGACCGCAAAAATGATCTCATTGCAATCGTCGGCTCCGTTTTCATAACCAGACGGACGGAACAGGTCGGCATAACTACTATGTAGCATATAGCCGTATCCACCATTGACAACCTGTAAGAAATCGGATTTCGCTTTTTCATATTCCTTGTTGTACAGGTATACTTTTCCACGCAGGGCATAAGCGGCTCCTTGGGACGCCTGTCCGACGGAACGGCCTGTTTTGGGCAAGTGTTCGATGGCATACGTCAAGTCGTTCAGGATGAATTCGCGGACTTCTTCAGCCGTATTACGTGGGTTCAGCATCTCAGAGGCACTTCCCGTAAACGTCTCATCGTAGATGGGCACACCCCCGAAATAATTCAGCAAATTATTATATAATAATCCTCTTAAGAAACGTGATTCTGCCATATATTGGATACGCAGGCTCTCGTCGATACTGCTTTTTCCCATGTTGGCGATCATATTGTTGGCTCTCGAAATCCCTTCGTATAGCCCTGACCAAGTTTCACTGAATCCTCCGTAAGAAGCATTGGCGATACCCATTGCTATGTTGTATTTATCGTAAGCGGGCCACCAGCCGTTGTTGGACCATCCCAGATCAGTGGCCGACTCTAACGAGTAGAAACCGTTGTAGACACTTGAACCGTTTAAAGCCTGGTAAACTCCCACCATTGTCTCATGCACTTTCTGAGAATCGTTGAAATCGATTACAACCGAGTCGTGCGGCAATTGTTCCAAATCATAACAACCTGTAAGAAATATCAACAAGCTACCGGTACATATACCTGATAAAAATGACTTTATATTTTTCATATCTCCTAATCTTTAAAATTCGACATTGATACCTACTACGGCTTGGCGCATAGTCGGATAGACCAGATTGGCCGTTTCCGGGTCGATGCCTTTCCAACCGGTAATCGTGAAAAAGTTTTCTAATGAACCATAGATGCGGAGTCTCTGAACAAAGATATTTTGCGTCAACATTTTGGGGAATGTATATCCCAACTGGATATTCCGGATTTTCCAGAAATTCCGGTTTTGCATCCATGTCGTGTTAAAGTTGTCGGTAGCAATAATGCCTTGTGAAGAAAGACGTGGATATTTAGCGTTGGTAACACCATCTCTCCAAGCATTCTCAACTACATATTTGGACAATTGATGGTCTTTCGAAATGGAAGTCGAGAAATAACTTTCGTTGATATAGCCTTGATATCCGAATGCTCCGTCCATACTGACCGAAAGGTCGATACCTTTATAGGCGGCATACAAGTTTATCCCTAAGAAATTCGTCGGGTTGGTATTTCCTGTCACGGTACGGTCTTTCGTGTCGATTATGCCATCGTGGTTGATATCCTTAAACAAGACATCCCCTTTGGAAGGAGTGCGCCCTAAAGCATCGAACGCTTTAGGATTGGCCGCTACCATATCATCGACAATCTTCATATCCGCTTCGGTCTGGATGATACGGTCGGTTTGATACATATACATATCACCGATAGAACCGCCTTCTTTGATGTAGGAGTAACCGCTCAAAGAATAGTCATCTCCCTGGAATTTGTCGATCGTGTTCTTGATATGCGTATAGTTCATCGAGATTCCATAGGAAAAATCGCCTATACGGTCATTCCATCCTAATGAAAGTTCGATACCGTTATTGCTGACTTCGGCAGCATTGGTTGTCGGTGCTGAAGCCGTACCGTGGACATTCGGAACGGGGAGTTGGATCAAAATCCCTTCCGTTTTTTTGTTGAAGTAATCGAACGTACCGGTCAAACGGTTGTTGAGCACGTTGAAATCCAATCCGACATCAGCTACTTTTGTCTTTTCCCATGTCAAGTTCGGATTGGCTAACGAGGCAATTTTCCAACCGGTTTGCACGGCATTGTTGACTACGTAAGTGGCATTCGTATAAGTTGAACGGGATGCATAGTTCCCGACAGAGTTGTTACCCAGTGAACCGTAAGAAGCACGTATTTTCAGATTGTTCAGCCAGTCTGTTTCTTTCATGAACTCCTCTTCGCTGATTCTCCATGCAACGGATCCGGAAGGGAACCAGCCGAAACGATTATCTTGCAAAAAGCGGGAAGAGCCGTCGGAACGGAGATTGAATTCGGCTAAATATTTATTCTCCCAATCTAAATTAATACGACCGAAATAGGAACGCATCGCCCAAACTTGCTTGTTCCCGGAAGCAGAAAGTTGTCCGTTCGCCGCATCTATAACAGAAAGAGTCAAATCGATTAAATCTTTACGTTCGATTGTTTCTCTTTCTTCCGCATAACGTTCTTGGCTGGCACCAACCATTACTCCTAAACCTAATTTGTTATCTATAAAACGATGGTGGTAATTGGCAACGATATCCATGAAGTTACGTTCGTAGCGATTACTCGACTGTCTGATGTAAGATTGTCCTTTGCCTTCCACTATGACCGTGTTATTTGCAAAATTCCAATAGTCATGGAATACCGGAATGACTTTTTGATTGTTATCGGTAAATTCATAAACCATACTTCCGGTTATGCTTAAATCCTTGATTGGATTTACAGTCAGGAAGAAACGTCCTTTCCCGTTTCGGGTAATGTTATCACCCCGTGCCGAGTTTAAACTGGCCAACATATTGTTGCTGGACTCGGATATATCCGCTTGCGGATCTTGCATACCACCATATTTCCCGTCGTGTTTCAGAATCATGGCCGGAGAGGTTGCGTATGCCCAGCCGAAAGAGCCGGAACCCGGGTCTGCTTTACCATAGTATCCGCTGAAGTTCAATCCCATTTTCAACCAATCGGTTATATTAGCTGTGATATTGGACAGTGCATGATAGCGTTGGTAACCTGCATTTTCCATAATACCGGGGTTGTCATAATAACCTAACGAACCATAAAATTGTATGGACTCGCTTCCTCCTTGCATGGAGACGGTATGGTTGCTACCGACACCTGTCTGGAAGGATTCATCCAGCCAGTTCGTATTGGGATATTTCAATGGATTCTTGCCTCCGTCGGCACGCCACTCCTGGATGGATGATTCAGTATAGGGAACCGCTACTCCGGCATTGTTGTAACCTTCATTGATATATCCCATATAATCGGCATAGTTGCTGACCGGTTCCAAAACACCTTTCCGCGCACTTTGGAATGTGACATATCCGTTATAGGAAAGTTTCATTTTTCCGGCGTGTCCGGTTTTTGTTGTCACTAAAATAACACCATTGGCAGCACGTGAACCATAAATGGCCGAAGAAGCGGCATCCTTCAAAATAGAGATATTGTCTACGTCATTGATATTGATGCTGCTCAACGAGCCTTCCACACCGTCTATAATGACCAAAGGATCTGCGTTGTTCAGTGTCCCGACACCACGCACTTTGATTGTCGCTTCGTCACTGCCCGGCCGGTTGTTGGCTGATGTGACACTGACACCGGCAGCTGTACCGGCCAACGCATTGGAAAGATTGGTGATCGGACGGCTTTCTGCGATATCGGATATCTTGACAGAAGAGACCGAACCGGAAAGGTTTACTTTCTTTTGTATACCATAACCCACGACCACAACCTCTTCCAGTGCCTGTGTATCTTCCAGCAACTGGATGTTAAGTGTCGCGGCGTTTCCGATTTTGACGCGGCGTGTCGTGTATCCGATATATGAAAGGACCAATGTCTCTCCTTGAGAAGCAGAGAGGGTGAACTTACCGGAACTGTCGGTGATGGTACCGTTGTTTGTCCCTTCCACAGATACATTGACACCAATCAGCGGTTCTCCGGAGACATCCGTGACTGTTCCTGAGATTTTCTTGTCTGATTGCAGGATGACAGGATTTTCTGTCTTTTCCTTTTTCATCAGCATGATACTGTTTCCTTGCATCGCATAGACAATGTCGGTATCTTTGAACATGTTTTGCAAAATCTCTACAACGGACTGTTCGGTGGCGTGTATGGAAACCTTGCGGGTAAGGTCCACTTCACTTTTGTTATAAATGAACAGATAATCCGTTTGCTGTTCAATTTGGTTGATTAACGTCTGAATGTTTGTGTTTTCGCTATGGATAGAGACTTTAACGATTTGCGAATAGGTCTCCGTAGCGAATAGTTCCGCCATGAAAATAAAGAGGCAAGCAAACGTTATTTTCATCATGCGCAAAATATGTTTGTTCATTGTTTTTAATAGGATATAAGAATCCCTGTATAAGTTATTTTTCATACATTCATAACTTTGTATCAGTTAATACTTTAATGATTAGAATCCAGTCATTGCTGACTTTTGGAATGTGTTCATGGTACATTCGTTTTTTAATTGTTATTTTTCTTTCCCCATAGGCAAAATAGATTTAAGAGGTTAATAATATTCCTTTATTTTATTATGATTGTATTTCCTTTATCTTCCTCATTCTCATAAACGAATTTTGTCCTGAGTTGTAATGTCTTCAGGATATGTTCTATACCATCACCGGTCCGGAATTTGCCGGTATAGCGTTGTTCGAGTATTGAGGTGTTTTTAACGATGATATTGACATCAAAATAGAGTTGCAACTTCTGGAACAGTTCCTCGATCGTATTGTCATCAAAGCAGATTAATCCATCCTTCCATAAGAAATAATCATATTGTGTGATGGGAGCGGTCTTTAACTTCCCTTGTTCCATATAGGCTTTCTCATTCGGCTCCAATAAGAGTTTCGCTAAGTGATCGGCAGATTCGATTTGGATGGAACCTTTCAATAGAGAGGTTTCAAATACGGCGTTTTGGTTGTAGGAACGGACATTAAATTCCGTACCTAAAACCTTGATGTCATATTGGTTTGTTTTTACAATGAATGGTTTGTTTTTATCATGCGTAACATCAAAATAACCCTCACCATCTAATGTAACACTTCTACTGTTGTTGTCAAAATGGCTTGGAAAGGTCAGGGTTGTTTTCGCATTCAGCCATACTTTTGTACTGTCCGATAGTATCAGCTCTGCACGTTGTCCGGCAGGAACGTAAATTGTTTGCATGACTGTTTCCTCCCCGTTCGGCCCGGTCTTGCCATAGAACAGAAATGCAATTGAAAAGGCAATCGCAAAAATGGCGGCGATTTTTAATAATTCCCGTCCGATTGGCCAAAAGTATTTTTGCCTTGTTGCGGCTCATCTGCAAATTTCCGTGGCACGAAAAGTCATCCTCAACCAAAGATAGTACAAAGTCGGTATAAGAAAAACGGTATATCCGCAATTCCCCGCAGTTGCGCCCTAAAACCTTTAATCTTGGAATTAAGTGATTCAGC
>JAGBDR010000110.1 GCA_017937385.1 Parabacteroides sp. | reverse complement strand
TGGAAAGTTCGTATGGGTGTAAATAGGAAATATCCATAAAAACCGTATCTTTGCCTATCCGGTATTTCCGTAAAAAAGTAAGGCTATGAGCAAGAAGATTTATCCCATCGGTGTCCAGAACTTCGAGAAGATTCGGAGGGACGGTTATTTTTATGTAGACAAGACCGCTCTTGTTTACCAATTGGCCACAAGTGGAAGTTACTATTTCCTGAGCCGTCCGCGCCGTTTTGGGAAGAGCTTGCTTTTGTCTATGTTGGAAGCCTATTTTGAGGGAAAGAAAGAGTTGTTTTCCGGCTTGGCTATCGAGCGGTTGGAGAAGGATTGGAAACGGTATCCGGTTCTGCACCTCGATTTGAATGCAAAGAAGTTCGATACGCCGGAGGATTTAATTCGTTTGATCGACCGTCAATTGCTTGTCTTTGAACAGGAATATGGTTCGGTTTCTTCCGATGTGACCATCGACGACCGTTTTGTCTCCCTTATCCGGAATGCGAACGAAAAGACGGGGCAAAGAGTGGTTATTTTGATCGATGAATATGACAAACCTTTGTTACAGGCGATAGGAAATACCACGCTGCAAAATGAATATCGGGAAACCCTGAAAGCCTTTTATGGTGTAATGAAGTCGATGGACGGTTATATCAAGTTCGCGATGCTGACGGGTGTGACCAAGTTCAGCAAGGTGAGCGTGTTCAGTGACCTGAACAATCTGAAGGATATCTCAATGCGCCAGGAGTTTGTGGAAGTCTGTGGCATTACGGAAAAAGAGTTGCATGAAAATCTGGAAGCGGAATTACAGGAATTGAGCGATTCCCTGAATATGGATTACGTCCAAGTTTGTGAGGAGATGAAACGCCGTTATGACGGTTATCACTTTGCTGAAAATACCGTCGGGCTTTATAATCCGTTCAGCCTGTTGAATACGTTTGATGCCAAGCAATTCGGCAGCTATTGGTTCGCCACCGGCACGCCCTCCTATTTGGTTGAACTCCTGAAGCGCAATCAGTATGATCTGGACCGTTTGGCGCATGAAGAGACCGATGCGGATACGCTTGACGGCGTGGATTCGGTCGGTACGGATCCGATTCCGGTGATTTACCAGAGCGGCTACCTGACGATCAAGGGGTATGATTCCCGTTTTAAGACCTATCGTTTGGGTTTCCCGAATATGGAGGTAGAAGAGGGTTTTGTCAAATACCTGTTGCCCTATTATGCCCATGTCAGCGGCTCGAAGACGCCGTTTGAAATCAGCCGTTTTATCCGGGAAATAGAGAGTGGAGATTACGACGCCTTTTTCAGTCGTTTGCAAAGTTTCTTTGCCGATACCCCATACGAAACAATTGCCGGTTTGAAGCCGGATCGTGACACGGAACTGCATTACCAGAACGTCCTGTTTATCGTCTTCCGCCTGATCGGGTTATATACAAAGGTGGAATACCACACAAATCGGGGCCGTATCGACTTGGTGTTGCAGACCGACCGTTATATCTATGTGATGGAATTCAAGTTGAACGGCACGGCGGAGGAGGCCTTGCGCCAGATCAACGAAAAACAGTATGCTCAACCCTTTGCCTCCGACGGTCGGCAAGTCGTTAAGATCGGAGTGAACTTTTCATCCGAAACCCGCAATATTGAGAAGTGGGTGGTAGAAGGTTAATGTACACGTATGATTAAAAGTATAAGATGAGTATAAATATAACAGATTTGAGGACCGTCCGTTTGAGTCAGGATGGGAGTGCTGTGGTTGTTTTGGATCAGACCCGTTTGCCGGGAGCTGAAATATATGTATCCCTTTCTTCGGCAGAGGAGATATGGGAGGCGATCTATAAATTGAAGGTACGCGGGGCGCCGGCTATCGGGATTGCTGCCGCTTATGGCATATATGTTTGCAGCCGGCAGATTGCGGCTGGTACATACGATGGTTTTTGCAAAGAATTTCTTCGGATAAAAGAATACTTGGCCTCTTCCCGTCCGACTGCGGTCAATTTAGTGACTGCCCTGAACCGGATGGAAAAGGTCGTAGCAGCCCATCCGATGAAACCTGTTCCGGAGATCCTGCAACTGTTACGTGCCGAATCGGAGGCGATCCGGAAGGAGGATGCGGCTGCTTGTCGTAAGATTGGAGAGAATTGCCTGTCCTTGTTACGCCCCGGTATGGGAATCCTGACACATTGCAATGCTGGGCATCTGGCAGTGTCTGAATATGGGACGGCTCTGGCGCCGATCTATTTAGGAGAAGAACGCGGATACGGCTTTAAAGTGTTTGCCGATGAAACGCGTCCGTTGTTACAGGGGGCACGTCTGACGGCCTATGAGTTGCTGAAAGCCGGAGTGGATGTTACACTGATCTGTGACAATATGGCATCGGTTGTTATGCAGAAAGGATGGGTCCAGGCTGTCGTGGTCGGTTGCGACCGGGTGGCGGCCAACGGCGATACGGCTAATAAGATCGGGACTTCGGGAGTGGCGATCCTGGCCCGTCATTATGGAATTCCTTTTTATGTGCTGGGGCCGACATCCACCATCGATCGGAATTGTCCGGATGGAGGCTCGATCGTGATCGAAGAGCGGAATCCGGAAGAAATTACGGATATGTGGTATACTTCGCGAATGGCTCCCGAAGGAGTGAAAATCTATAATCCGGCCTTTGATGTCACTCCACACGACTTGATAAGTGCGATCATAACCGAAAAGGGGATCGCTTATCCGCCTTTCCGGTTGGAGGATTTCTGAAAAATATTTACGGAAAGTTTTGCTAATCCCGAAACAATCAGTAATTTTGCTGCCCAATTTGTGGATATAGTAATTAAACAATATAATAAATAAAATTATGATCGTAGTTCCATTAAAAGAAGGCGAAAACATTGAAAAAGCGCTGAAGAAATTTAAAAGAAAGTTCGAAAAAACAGGTGTGGTAAAAGAATTGAGAAACCGTCAGGCTTTCGAAAAACCCTCTGTTACAAAAAGAAAACAGACGATGCGTGCTGTTTACGTTCAGCAGTTGCAGCAGGTAGAAGAATAAAAATACAAAATCTATCTGCCGGATTTGTTTTATTGAATTCTTATTCTTATTTTCGTTGCATAAAAGTTGATGCAACGTGAATGTGCAGATTGATTCATTTTTAGATTATCTTCGGTATGAACGGAATTATTCCGAATATACGATACGTGCTTATTCAAAAGATTTGCACCAGTTCGAAGATTTTGTAAAAGAGAAGAAGGAGGGTACGTTTGTGCCGGAGGAAGTTGATACGGATATTGTTCGGAATTGGATTATCTATCTGTTGGATAGCCGGATTTCACCCGTATCTGTCAACCGGAAATTGAGTTCTTTGAAATCTTTTTTTAAATTCCTCATGAAGCAGGGAACTGTTTCCGTAAACCCGTTGCGGTTTGTGACCGGTCCGAAAACCAAGAAGCCGTTACCCGTTTTTGTGAAAGAAAAGGATATGGAAGTGTTGTTGGATGGAGATGGATTTGATGAGGATTTTGAAGGGGTGAGGGATCGCCTGATACTTGAGATGCTTTACGATACCGGAGTGAGGCGCTCGGAGTTGGTCGGTTTGCAAGATACCGACATTGATTTCGATGCCATGCAGATCAAGGTGACTGGTAAGCGTAACAAGCAGCGGTTGATTCCCTTTGCAGAAAGATTAAAAAACTTGATGTTTGCATACACTGAAGTCCGAAATCGTGAAGTGGGCGCAGGAGGCGGATGGTTCTTTGTCCGAAAGAGCGGTGAACAATTGTCCACCGCGATGCTTTATATAATAGTAAGGAAGAAGCTTTCGGATATCTCGACATTGGCAAAATGCAGTCCCCACGTGTTAAGGCATTCGTTTGCAACGAGTATGTTGAATAATGGAGCGGAGTTGAACGCCGTGAAAGAGTTGCTCGGACACAGCAGTCTGGCTTCCACCAGTATTTACACACATACAACCTTTGAGGAGTTAAAAAAAGTGTATCATGCTCATCCCAGAGCACAAAAAGAAGGAGGTTTATTATGAACATTAGAATTCAGGCAATTCATTTTGACGCAACTGAACAGTTAGAAGCGTTTATTCAGAAGAAAGTGTCTAAGTTGGAACAATATTTCGACGGCATTATATCGGCTGAAGTCAATTTGAAAGTTGTGAAGCCGGAATCTGCAAAGAATAAAGAAGCAGCGATCCGGTTGACGATTAAGAATGGAGATTGCTTTGCCGAAAAGGTAAATGATACTTTTGAAGAATCAATCGACGAATGCGTAGAAGCATTGGAGAAACAGTTGGTTAAATTCAAAGAAAAAATCAGAGCCAAATAAAAAAACGGTGGATAAATTTGGTATATAAGAAATAATGCCTAAATTTGCAGCCGTTTCGCCTTGGTGACGAAACGGCTGCTTGTTAAAAGCAAGTTTGCCTCTTTAGCTCAGTTGGCCAGAGCACGTGATTTGTAATCTCGGGGTCGTTGGTTCGAATCCGACAAGAGGCTCGAAAGAATTGACAATTGAAAATGGACAATTGACAAGTAAGGAAAAAACAGAATTGTCAATTATCA
>JAGBDR010000093.1 GCA_017937385.1 Parabacteroides sp. | reverse complement strand
TAATTCTGGAAGATTTTTATAACCACTTTATTAGCAAGCAGTTCTGAGGATAAGGTAAAAATGAGGTAATGATTTGGCAACCCTGTCTATTTCTACGTTCTGCTGTGAGTTGCTGTCAATGTCTCTCGTCTTGGTACAAAAGTAGCAATAAAAATCGGATACACATCAAAATGTCCCATGATTTTTATCACAGGACGTTTTTTATCTTCGCTGAATAATCCGGTTTAACCGTTACTTCTATTTTCGGCAAGTTGCGGGCTATGATTGCTGAAATTTATACTTTAATCCATACTCTTCCAACTTGCTATACAGCGTTGTACGTCCGATTCCGAGCAATTCGGCGGCAACCTTGCGGTTTCCGTTTGCCTGCTTCAACGCGCGTAAGATGCGTTCCTTGTCCTCCGCATCGTTTCGCAAGGCGAAGCTGACAGGTGAGGTCGGTTTCGTTACGGCAAGTTCCAGATGCTCTTTCATGACAACTCCCGTCTGTGCCTGCAACACCGCGCCCATTATCTTCTGCCGAAGCTCACGGACATTACCCGGCCACGGATGGGTCAGCAATGTCTTACGGGCTTCCGCATCGAACCCAGTCACGCTACATTCCAATTCATTGTTGGCAATCTCACGGAAGAACTCCGCCAACGGCATGATGTCCTCCTGACAGTCACGCAAGGGCGGAACAGTTATCTCGAAGTCGTGCAAACGGTACAGCAAATCCTGTCGGAAACGTTTTTCAATGACCGCTTTCTCCAGATCCTCGTTGGTGGCGGCGATGATGCGGACATTGAAGCTCTTGTCCGTCTTGTCACCTATAGGGCGGTATCTCCGTTCCTGTATGGCACGGAGTAACATCTGCTGGGTTTCCAATGCGAGATTGCCTACCTCATCCAAGAACAATGTGCCACCCTCTGCCTCATTGAAGTATCCTTTCTTTGTGCTGTCCGCACCCGTAAACGCGCCTTTGACATGTCCGAAGAATGCCGAGGGCGCAAGGTCTTTGGAGAGTGAACCGCAGTCCACAGGCACAAACGGTTTCCCTGCCCTTTTGCTCTTATCATGCAGATGGTGGGCGATATGCTCCTTGCCCGTGCCGTTCTCTCCGAATATCAGCACGCTCATATCAGTAGGGGCAACTAATCTTATCTGTTGCATGATTTTCTGAAAGGCGGAACTGTCACGGGCAAAAACGGGCATACGATTTCGTCCGATACTCCGTTCTTTCAGGATGGTATGAAGCAGAGGCATAAGTTTATCCTCCACAAGCTGCTTGGGGATATAGTCCAGCGAGCCGAGTTTCATACTTTCGACTGCCGTATGCACTTCGGCATAGTTGGTCATGATGATTAACGGTTGTGTCATGCCTTCCTTGCGCATCCATCGTAATAGGTCGATGCCGTCACCGTCGGGTAGTCGTAGGTCAGAAACCACGATGTCCCCGTCTGAGGCTTGTTGCAGAAGTTTCTTCGCGGTCGAGAGGTGGTAAGCCTGCACGGTACGGAATCCTTCCCGTGCCAGCAGGTTGCAGACAAACTCGCAATACACGATATTGTCCTCCACCACGATGATTCTTGTTTTATCCATTTTCGTATTTTTCCTTTCTTCTTTTGCCTGCCGGATAATTTCAGCACCTTTATCCAGCACAGCCGGTCACCGCTTTGCATATCGCTTCGTCATCTGGAGTGGCACTTCCATGAAGTTGGGCGTAAAGTTCCCTCAATGGCTGGTCGGCACGGAGAATCTGCCATGAACTTCGCAGATGGTGTGTAAGTGTGTCCAGTTCTTGGAGGTCTTTACGCTGTTCTGCATCCTTGACCGCCTGCATTTCCTTTTCGGTTTCCGCTATCAGTTTGTCCAGCATGACGGATTCATTGCCATAAGATAGCAGAGTGGAAAAATCCGGCTTTTCATCCAATATGCTGCTTAATGCGCATTTATCCGTAATCTCCATCAGTTCGGATATGGAGAACGGCTTGAACAGGCATCCGGCAAATCCACGCCCTATAAGTTCCTCCTTGCTGCAACTGCCCGAAGCGGTTGTCACGACTATGGGAATACTCTTCGAGTTGCCTACATTGGATGAGCGCAACAGTTCCAGCAGTTCAAAACCGCTTATCTCAGGCATATTCAGATCCGTCAGAAGCAGGCTGTATTCCTTTTTTCGTATCAGCTCCATCAGTACCGAAACATTGGTACAGGTATCGCAGTGCATCCCTTCATGGGCATACATTTCTTTCAACATAAGGAGAAGTACCTCGTCATTGTCGATGGCAATCACATCAT
The DNA here is from genome assembly GCA_017937385.1 of Parabacteroides sp. Lineage (GTDB taxonomy): Bacteria > Bacteroidota > Bacteroidia > Bacteroidales > Tannerellaceae > Parabacteroides. The sequence continues at coordinate 4,941 of JAGBDR010000093.1, read as the reverse complement.
GGCAGATATGATTATGGCGCATTTGCGCTTGAATTGTCTGTTCCGGCAGTTCCTCGGCTGTCTGCATGGGAATTTCCACCGTGAAGCGGCACCCTTTGCCTTTCTCGCTTTCCAAGCGTATAGTTCCACCGAGCATCGCCACAATACGCTGCACGATGGACAATCCTAATCCGAAGCCGTCTTTTGCGGCGGCATTTGAAAGACGTTCAAATGCACCGAATACTCGTTGTTGCTCATCTTCGGTCATGCCCGTACCGGTATCTTCAACGATAAGTTTCAGCAAACCGTTATCATAATCCGCTGCCAATGATACACTACCGTTATCCGTGAACTTGATGGCGTTTGACAACAAGTTGTTGCCGATTTGCAGGATACGTTCCTTGTCGGTCAAAACCACCGCATCGGTGTGGCTCTCCACTATCAAAGTCAGCCCCTTGTTCATGGCAATGGGCATGAACTCCGTTTCAAGAATATGCGTGATTGCGGAAATCCTGCAAGGGGAAAGGTTGGGTTGCTCCTTGCCGTTGTCCAGACGGAAGAAATCCAGCAGCGTGTTGAGCATCTCCCGCATACGCTCGGAAGATTGCCGGATATTATCCACATACATGGTGCTTTTATCCGCGCTACAACTTTTCTGCATCAGTCCGGCATAGCCTCATTTTGTCAATCGTATTTTTTCGTGGTAGAAGTAGTTTACGATGACAGGTTTGCCTTTTTCCGAGCGTCCGTATGGCAGATCGTTTATACGATACGGGAAGCCCTGCTCCTTGGCGTAATTTGAAATGTCCTGCTCCAATGCCTGCCAGTATTCAAGCCTTTTTTTATTGTAAATTTCCTCGTAAAGCGGTATGAGGTCAGGATACTTCTCACGGATATACGTCATTATCCCGCCTTTGAACTGCCCGCGTAAATTCAGGTTTTCAAGCCAGATTAAATCAGCATAATCTTTTACCTCCTCTATTATTGCCTTCACGTCTGTTATTCTGGGGAATATGGGCGAGACGAAGCATACGGTGCGGATACCTGCCTCGTATGTCTGACGCATCGCTTTCAGACGGCGTTCAATGCTTACGGCGTTGTCCATATCTGCGCAGAACTGCTCGTCGAGCGTATTGACAGACCATGACACAGTCACTTTGGGAAAACTCTTCAACAGGTCGAGATCGCGAAGGACAAGATCGGACTTTGTGCATATCATAATCTCGGCATCGCTTCCTCGCAGCTCTTCGAGCAGCCTTCGGGTACGGTGGAATTCTTCTTCATACGGATTGTAACCGTCCGTCACAGACCCTATTACAACACGTTCACCGTCGTATTTATGAGGATTCGTTATCGGCTTCCAGTTTTTTACATCTAAAAACGTACCCCACGGCTCGGTGTGCCCGGTGAACCGTTTCATGAACGATGCGTAGCAATACCTGCAGGCGTGGGGACACCCTACATAAGGGTTGACCGAATATCCTCCCACCGGCAGAGAGGATTTGGTCATTACACTCTTTACATCTATTTCCTTTATTGTATCCATATTCATTGTATTCGTCTGGTAAATTGTTCCGGCAATTCCTGAATCATTCTTTCGTCGCCCATAATCGGCAGCAAATCCTCTTTCATGAACACCGGTATGCCATGAGCCTTTGCCTGTTCTGCAATGCTAAGCACCCATTCGGGGCGCGAATATGACTTTCCTTTTCGGTTTCCGGTCTCTGTGCCTATGACAATCCAGTCAATTCCCTCGAAATCAATCTCGCCGATATCATCGAAGAGAGGTTCAAACGTGACATGGTAGTGTCGTGCTTTGATATTCTTTTTCAAATCATCAATCCTCCTTTTCTCGGAACTGCGCGTGACGGTCACGCCCATCCATACGTTCTCGTCGTCAGAGGAGAAACTGATTTTGTCAGGGCGCTTCGTCAGAAAGATATAGGCGTGCTGGGGATTGCTGCTGATCCGCTCGAAAATTTCTGCGTTCCATTCAGGCTTCCAATCGGAGAAATCGCTCATTCCTGTCATGAGCCACACATGAGGACGGGACGTATCGATGATGCGCAGTTTTCGTTCCATGTATTCAGGCACGGAAAAGTCGTCGGTAATGTGGAAACGGCGGCAGTTGTTACGGGCATAGCAGTAAGGGCATCCTATAGTGCACCCTACCACTATGTTCATGTTTTTTATCAGGGATTTAATGCAGACACTCATAACACAACTGTTTCTCCGTCCTCCGGGATAATCAGCCGGCTCATGTCGGCTTCGTGATGCGTTGCCTCATTGCGCAGAATTGCACGGGTGGTCTGGCAATGGTCGATGGCATCCATGTGTACGGCTATCAGCTTGATATGCGAAGGCAATTCGTCAAGTATCTGCATCACTTCGTTCTCGTCGGGGATGATAGGACCGTCCGTTTTGGAAAATTCGGGAAAGATTGCACCTCCGGAGTTTACCACGATATAGTCAGGATTGAACCGTTCCACGGTGTCTCGGATACATGCTTCCCATCGGCAGTCACCCATTATATAAACGGTCGGGAAGCCCTCGGCTTTTAGCACATAACCTGATACAGGTCCCATCATCTGCCCGATCTGCCCGAAACCATGATGTCCGGTCGTGCGGTAAATGGATATGCCGTCTATTGTTTTTATTTCTTCGATGGGTATCACATTTGTAAATCCGTCGTTTCTGATGGCGTCCGCGTCCTGGGGCTGAACGTAGAAAGGAATTTCTTTGGGCAAATGTGTGGGGACACTCGGCTCGTAATGGTCGATGTGATTGTGGGTCAGGAGCACCATGTCCACGCCTCCGATAATATCCTGAATAGGAATGGTGAGGTGTACCCTCGGTGTTTTATTCACACCGAGGGCCGATATCAAAGTGCCTTTGTCGGCTAAAACGGGGTCAATTAGCATGGTGTGTCCCGCATACCTGATTTTCAAGGTGGCATTGCGCACCAATTGTACTGTGGATGTCTTTTTCATGACTATATGTCTTGTTATTGATTACGGGTGCAAAGTTCGGAAGAATCCGGCGAAACATCTATGCCTGAAAAAACGGTAATTATGCCATTTTGATAAATGAAATTATTATCTTTGCAAAAACGACAAGGATATGGACGAGATAATCAACCCTGATCGACTGGTCAGCGTACCGTTCAACAAGACACGCTGCGGCGTGGATTTTTACATCAATACTGCCATAAACAAGGACATCGGACTTGTGCTGACAGAAAACAAGCGGTTTAAGACAGACTTCTTCAGCTTCTACTTTTTCCGTAAGGCAAACGGATATTTGCTACTGAACTTCCGCAAGATTGAACTGCGCGACGGCATGGTTCTCCTGCTTTCACCCCATCAGCAACAAGAGTGGCATGTAGATGAGACGGCGTTGGATTACACGTTCCTTATATTCCGCGAAGATTTCATGCGTACTTTTATCGCCGACAAGTTCTTCGTTTTTCGCCTTTTGTATTGTTACCAGACAGATACGCCGCCTTACATCAATGCCACACATGACGAAATGAAGGAATATATGCGGCTGCTCGGAAAGATTAAGTATGAGCTGATGAATCCAGTGTCCGATACGTACAATATCATTGTTTCCTTACTATATTATCTTTTGCTGATTATCAATCGTACATACGCTGCCGCCTATTGCTTGCCCGCTGAAATTGCTAAAAACAATTTCGCTTTTCGGTTCAAGGACTTGTTGGAACAGAATATCCGCACCCACCAGCGGGTGCAGGAATATGCAGACATGCTTCATGTCAGTCGCATCACACTCAATAACTCAGTAAAAGCCCAATTCGGAGTATCAGCTACCCATTTGATAAAACAACGTCTGCTTGAGGAACTGAAGAACGAATTGCTATTCTCCAACCGCACTGTCAGTGAAATGGCGGATGATTTCAATTTCTCTGATCCGAGCCATCTCATGCGCTTCTTCAAACAGCAAACAGGCAAAACATTTACTCAGTACATGACGGATTACAATAAAGGCATATACGAATAACTTCTTAATATAGTCGATAGCGGCTATCGAAATATGGTTGTTGATGTTCAGGCGTTTTTGTACTGCATGAACCATTTTACGATTTCTGGATCTTCGTGCGAGCCGAGTAAGAAAGGCTTGTCGGTATCCAGCGTCTTTATCCGTGCCATGTCGTCGGCCGACAGGGTGAAGTCTAATATGTCGAGATTCTGCTTCATGCGTTCCGGTTTCACAGACTTAGGAATAATTATGCACACTGATATTTATCGCGCCCGGACAGGTGTTCGGTGCGGAAGATGACGGCATGCAGTTCCAACCAGATGGCTACCTGCTTATGTTCCATCCCGACCTGCTGCGGAATACACCTCTCGGGCGGATAATGCGTGAATATTCGTTCTTTTCCTACGAGACAAACGAGGCATTGCACCTTAGTGTGGAAGAACGGCAAATCATCATGGATTGCTTCCACAAGATTCAATATGAATTGAACCATCCGATACACCGTCACAGCAAGAACCTCATCACAGACAGCATCAAGACGTTCCTTGATTACTGCACACGTTTCTATGACCGCCAGTTCATCACACGCGACAACCAAAACCGAGACATCCTCGCAAGATTTGAGCGGTTGCTTGACGAATACTTCCATGATGGGGCTGCTAAACGGATAGGCTTGCCCACTGTACAGTATTGTGCAGACAAGCTCTGCCTCTCGCCCAACTATTTCAGTGATTTATTGAAAAAAGAAACAGGTTCAACCGCCCTGCATTTCATTCATGACAAGTCTATTGAAATAGCCAAGACGGAACTTGCATCTACAGACGACACCGTTAATGAAATCGCCTATAATCTCGGTTTTCAGTACCCGCAACATTTTACCCGACTGTTCAAGAAAGAGGTAGGTTACACTCCGAATGAATATAGAGCGCAAGTGTCGTGAGAATTGGATTAGTACAGAATATT
>JAGBDR010000109.1 GCA_017937385.1 Parabacteroides sp. | reverse complement strand
TTCTCCCAAGATATGTCCCAAGATATAAATGGAAATGATCGGCAGCCCGTAGGGTGCATTTCCCTCTTTGTACATGTTGTTTTGGTTGAGATACTGCGTACCTAAATATTGCCGGAAACGGAGTGTTTCCGTAGCCAGCCAGGTTTTCTGCAACTCAATCAGTACCAGATGTTCGGTCCCGTCCTTGTCCCGGATCTTGGCCGAGAAATCCATACGGAACAAGGAGATGCGTGTTTGTTGCACGGAAGTATATTCGTGCTGGCGCATTTGCAACTCGACAATTTCTTTTTTCAACAATGCCGAAAGCAGCAGTTTCGCCACCTTTTCATCTTCCATCATATATTTGAAGACTGCATCGTAAATGGGATTGGCTATCAGTGTCATATCGTTCTGTTTTTACACTTTTGACAAAGATACGCTTTTTTACATAAATCGCGGTATGCGAAAGATATTTGTTTCGCTTTTTTCAATATCCAAAGGAACAAAACCACAAAAATAGATCTCTCATGTTCTTTTGTTTTTCCGACTCACAAGCATAATGTTCCTGCACTTTTTCAAGTTTAGTACGATTATCGCCAGCAAAAGACAAGATTTCCAGAAAAATTTTTACCTTCGGGGACCCAAAAAGGAATTATTCAAAATCAACAATAATCAAAAAGAGAAAATGAAAAGACAAATCATGCTGTTATCGGCTTGTACAGCCGCTTTGCTGAGTGCCTGTTCATCGAACACACGTATCGCAAACGAAGTATATGCCCCTGCTGCCCAAAACGAATTGCGGGCACCGGCAACACCGTTAGTGACGATCGACCCCTACACCAGTGGCTGGTCATTTGCTGACCGCCTGAACGAAGAAAGCGTACGCCATTGGACCGGCCGAAACTTCCCGCTATTGGGAAGCCTGCGCGTCGACGGGGTTTCATACCGATTTATGGGAGCGGACAAGGTAGAAGTAACACCGGTTATCGGAACGGCAGCTTCCGGCCTATGGGAAGCGACTTATACATTCGGGCAGCCGGAAGGTGAATGGACGGCTGCCGATTATGAGGCAAAAGGATGGCAAACCGGAAAAGCCGCATTCGGAACAGACGACAATCCGTATCGTTCGACACCTTGGAAAGATGGGGACATCTGGGTACGCCGTTCGTTCGATTGGCCGGAAGGGACGAGCAAAGAAGATCTTTTCCTGCAATATTCGCACGACGACAACATCGAACTGTACATCAACGGACAACTCGTTGCCGTAACCGGTAACGGGCTGGATTACGACTTGCTGAAAGAGATTCCGCAAGAAGTGGCAAACACGCTCAAACCGGTCGGAAATATCCTGGCTGCCCATTGCCGTAACAATGGCGGGGGCGCATACGTGGACATGGGAATCATGAAGAAGGTGAAACGGGAAGGCACATTCGATAATAAGGCGGTCCAAAAATCAACCACCGTCATGCCAACCCAAACCTATTATACGTTTGAATGTGGTCCTGTCGAACTGGATCTGATCTTCACAGCTCCAATGTTGATGGATGATTTGGAAGCCATGACTGCTCCGTACAACTATATTACGTATCAGGCCCGTTCGCTGGACGGACAGGCCCATGAAGTCCAGCTATATATGGAAGCGACCCCGCAATGGGCCGTCAACACGACGGATCAGCCCGTCACCTTCGAAAAGATCGAAAAAGACGGGTATGTCTATCTGAAGACCGGTTCTGTCGACCAGGAAATTTTAGGCAAGAAAGGAGACGACCTTCGGATCGACTGGGGTTATTTCTATCTCTCTGCCGCACAATCTCCGGATGTGACAGTGGCCATAGACGAATATCATGCTGCCAAAAAAGCATTCATGACCGACGGCAAATTGTCCGGCCAGACAGACAACATATCTCCGGATATGGAGAAACAGATGACGGTCCTCGCCTACTCCGACAACTTAGGCAAAGTAAACGAAAAGACTGTATCGGGACATTTGTTGATCGGATATGACGATTTGTATGCGATCCAATATTTCAATGAAAACCGGATGGCCTACTGGAAGCACGACGGGCAAACAGACATTTTCGCCGCTTTCACCAAAGGCCAGAAAGAATATGCCGAAATGATGAGGCGATGTGCAGATTTCGACAAACGCCTGATGCAGGAAACGATGGCCGCCGGCGGACAAAAATATGCCGAATTGTGCGCCTTGGCTTACCGTCAGGCGGTATCGGCACACAAATTAGTGACAGACCAAGAGGGCAACCTGTTGTTCCTGTCGAAAGAAAACTTCAGCAACGGTTCGATCGGGACAGTCGATATCACCTATCCTTCGGCACCGCTGTTCTTATGCTATAATCCCGAACTTTTGAAAGGGATGATGAACCCGATCTTCTACTACAGCGAGAGCGGCAAATGGAACAAGCCGTTCCCTTCGCACGATGTCGGGACTTATCCGCAGGCCAACGGGCAGACCTATGGCGGCGACATGCCGGTCGAAGAATCCGGCAACATGCTGATCCTCGCAACGGCCATCGCCACCATCGAAGGGAATGCGGATTATGCAGCCAAGCACTGGGACGTATTGACAACCTGGGCCGATTACCTGAAAAAAGAGGGACTGGATCCGGCCAACCAGTTGTGCACGGACGATTTCGCCGGTCATTTCGCCCACAATACCAACCTGTCCATCAAGGCGATCATGGGTATAGCCGGCTACGGCAAGATGGCCGGAATGCTGGGAAAGAAGGAGACCGCGGATTCTTATCTGGCAAAAGCCCGGGAAATGGCTGGCAAATGGATCCAGATGGCAAAAGACGGGGATCACTACAAACTGACCTTCGACAAGCCCGGCACATGGAGCCAGAAATACAACTTGGTCTGGGACCGTCTGTTAGGATTGAATATCTTCCCCGCGGAAGTCGCGGAAACAGAAATGGCCTATTACAAAACCCTGCAAAACCGATACGGCCTGCCGTTGGACAACCGTGAAGACTATACAAAATCCGACTGGATTATGTGGAGCGCCTGCCTGACCGGCCATACAGCCGATTTCGAAGCCCTGCTGCTTCCGGTCTGGAAATATGCCAACGAAACGACTTCGCGCGTCCCATTGAGCGACTGGCATTTCACTTCCGACGGCACGCAACGCGGCTTCCAGGCCCGTTCAGTCGTCGGCGGTTACTACATGCGATTGCTGGAAGAACGGCTGAAGAAACGATGAATAAAGATTTTTGATTTATGATTTATGATTTATGCGACACAAACAAATCATAAATCATAAATCATACCTCTCCCCCTCGCGCCACCTTCTGAATAACCCCGACAAACTCCTCATTCGTCATTCGGATGTCCGGTTCTTTATAGTTTACGTAATCTTCAAAATAATCACTGGCGATATCAGCTACGATTTCAGCCCCTTCCAACCCGAAAGAACTTACCAGTTTCTCCACTTTGCCACGGATCTGTCGAATCACCTGCAGGCGGTCTTCATAACGGTCCGGCTTCTCCTGCTCCGTCACATGCTCATTGCGGGCAATCAGATAAACAACTGTATAAAACGTGCCTACATCACCGAATAGCGGCACAAACAACGCTTTCTTTTCTTCTGGCAAAGCGGCCAGGATTTCTTGAATTTTTGTCATGATTGCATTTATTCCAATTGATCGGCGAAGATAGCACATTCCGGTCAGAGATAGAATCGATCCTACAATAAATAATATGTATTCATTCCCTGAACAAATCTCAAACAGGAAGTGTTAGAATAGTAGAAACAACATAAAAACAGATTGATCATGCTTACATTATGTCTCAGTTTATTATTGTTGATAACCAATAATAGTATTAATAATAACAGTCAAACAACCGATAAAAAAGAAAAAGTTATGAAATTTGAATTAATCCAGTTACCCTATGCAGCCAATGCGCTGGAACCGGTCATCAGTAAAGAAACGATTGAGTTTCATCACGGCAAACATTTACAGGCTTATGTAAACAACCTGAACAACTTGATTCAGGGAACTAAGTTCGAAAACGCACCCTTAGAGCAGATCGTAGCGGAAGCCGAAGGTGCCATTTTTAATAATGCAGGACAGACGCTCAATCACAATCTCTATTTCACCCAATTTTCTCCGTATGGCGGTGGCAGACCAACCGGAGCGCTCGCCAAAGCGATCGACGCCACCTGGGGATCATTCGAGAATTTCCAAAAAGAATTCATAACCGCCGGAACCGGCCTGTTCGGTTCCGGCTGGATATGGCTCGCCAAAGACAAAGAGGGAAAGCTGTCCATTACCAAAGAGGCTAACGGCAGTAATCCGATTGTCCACGGACTGAAACCGATCTTAGGGTTCGACGTATGGGAACACGCTTACTACATCGACTACCGGAATCGCCGTCCAGATCATTTGAATGCTTTATGGAAAATTATCGATTGGGATGCCGTCGGTAAAAGATATCAAAATTAAATCGTCTAAACTCCAATAAGAACCGTCCTCGCAATGTCCCGGACGGTTCTGCAAAAAAAATTATGCATTACGCCTCCGAACTATTGCATAATTAAAAATAATGCGTACCTTTGCACCCGCAATCGAGAGAGATTGATACTGATAAAAAATGAATGCCTCTTTAGCTCAGTTGGCCAGAGCACGTGATTTGTAATCTCGGGGTCGTTGGTTCGAATCCGACAAGAGGCTCGAAAGAATTGACAATTGAAAATGGACAATTGACAAGTAAGGAAAAAACAGAATTGTCAATTATCA
>JAGBDR010000049.1 GCA_017937385.1 Parabacteroides sp. | reverse complement strand
TAGTTCTTCTTCTCGTAGAGCAAATGTACATGGATAACCTTTATCATAACGCATTTAGTATTTTCTTTCTCGCAAATATACTAAATAGCACTTATATAGAATAATCTATCAACAGATTTAACCAATCGAACCCACAACAAGACAAAAGAAAAGAGGCCCTTTTCAAGCCTCTTCATTCTTTCAGCGGACAAACTATCAACCGAGCCAATAAAACGCCCCAGTGCGCCTCATTTGTGCCCATGCAGGCTCCATATTAAACCAAATCTACCATCCAATTAAACTTGCGTTCAAAAAAAACGTTCAAACCCCATTCAAAATTAAAATACAGTTCGACTAAATTAAACTGTTTGCGCGTTTCGTTTTTCTTGATAAGTTCTTCAACTATATTGCTAACCTGTTGTTTTTCAGTTGAAACAAGCCTGTTTTACTCTATACTGTTTTTACGCATTTCGTTTTACCCCCCTTAGACCTACGAAAGAGGGTTCTATACGGGTGTCATGGGCTACTTTGATGGGAAAAGCTTGGACAGTGCCGTCATGATCCGATTTTTGGAGCAACAGGCAGACGGCTCGTTGGTCTTTAAGAGCGGGGGAGGCATTACCTCCCAGAGTGAGTTGGCAAGTGAATATAATGAGATGATACAGAAAGTCTATGTCCCCATTTATTGAAACAATCCGGATCGAGGACGGAAGGATTCATAACTTGTCCTACCATAACCGGCGTATGAATGAGACGCGCCGGAACGTGTTGCGGCAGGCCGATACGCTTGATCTGAGTGATTACATCCAATCCAGAGACTTCCGGGAGCGGACGAAGTGCCGGGTCGAGTATGATAATGAGATCCGGCAAGTGGAGTATGCCGCCTATCACATCCGCCCGGTCTCCTCGTTGCGGCTGGTGGTCGATGATGAAGCGGACTATCGCTATAAAAGCGTGGACCGGAGCGTGCTGAACCGCCTGTTTGCGTGTCGCGGGACGGAAGACGATGTGCTGATCGTCCGGAGAGGTTTGTTGACCGACACTACTATTTGTAATGTAGCGCTCTGGGACGGGAAACGGTGGGTTACCCCCTCCGTGCCGTTACTGGCAGGGACGAAACGAGCCTCTTTGCTGGACCGGGGCGAGCTGGTTGCCGGCGATATCCGTCCGGAAGATCTGCCGGCCTATTCCCGTATCCGGTTGTTCAATGCGATGATCGAGTTTGGGGAAATCGATCTGCCGGTGGACAGGATCGTGCTTTGACTCAGATACACCTTGTCGTTGGCATAGATGTAGAGCAAGGTCCCGTCCTTGATGGTGTCGATGATCGGTCTGGCAAGCGATTGGGGTAGGGCGGGGCAGCCGAAACTTCTACCCAAGCGGCCCGTCGAGGCGGCAACGGACGGGCTGCAATAATCGGCCCCATGCACTACAATCGCCCGCTCTTTGGCCCGGTCGTTGATCCCTTTTTCCAGGCCGTCCAGGACTAAGGAATAGCCGTTTTTCCCCTGATAGGTATGCTCCGTAACGAAAAATCCCAATGAACTTTTGTAGGAATTGACTTCGTTGGAGAACGAAGTGGCATAATTCCCTCCGCTGTTTTTCCCGTGCGAGACGAGAGAGGAGAACAAAAGCTTCTTGTGCCGGACGTCCAGGACGTAAAGCCGTTCCTCAGTGGATGGTTTCGTGAAATCGATCAGGGTAATGATATCCTGGTTACGCCGTTCGACCGTCTGCGCTCCGGTCAGGGCTTGCTCGAAAGCGGTATAGTTCACGACACGATCCAGTTGCATATCCGCATAGAGCTGCCGGCATGTTGAAGACAGGGCCGCCGCAGGATCAGCCGGGATCAGGGGAGACGAACTTCTGGTTTCCGTATAATTGGCCGGAAGAAATAATAGAATCAAATATAGACAGATACGTGCTGGCATACGATTGAATAATGTCGCACAAAGATAAGAAAGAGATACAAAAGAAATACTACTTTCTAATCAAAAACGAAAACAATCGTCGCATTTGCAGGCGCCCAATCATAAACGAACTTGGCGTGCGAGGTCGCGTTGCGGACGCACATGTGGGAACGTGGGGTCGTTCCGAGCGTAGGGCTGTATTCGATCAATGACTGATGCGGTACGTTTACCGGGACCCCGTGGATATATCCGCCGTTGGTGAAGCGGCTGGCGTATGGGGCGAACCCGCCTGTCTTTTGGCTGCCGTCTGCCAGGTAGATCATCTTTGCCTTCTTTTCCTGAATGACGAACATGCCTGACGGGGTTTCTTGCGCATAGGGGGGACGGTGCTGTCCCGTTGTGGCTGGATTCATGCTTCTGACCAGCCATTTGGAGTCTACGTGTTCGAGTGTCGCGATATTCTGGTTGGTGACATCGACGAATATCGCTTTGGTGAATGTGATGCTGTCGGCTATCGGTTTGACATATTTTCCGGGAACCAGCCATTCCCCGTTTGTGTAGAGGGTCTGAATGCGGAACAGGCGGTTGCCGTCGTCCAACAATCTCACGAGCGAGCCGTCCCGTCCGTAGCGTTCGGCTGTCAACGTATCTTCCGGCAGATAGAGGGGGACGGACTGATAACGTTCGACTCCTGAAGAATCGGCAATCCGTTTGTAGGCATTCCGATGCGGATTCCGGACCAGCGGAGCTTCTCCATTCCTGTTTTTGTAATTCTGAAAAATGGCCCAACGGGACGGTTTTTGCCGGATCGAATCGAGCAGGCGGAGACCGGCGCGGATCTTGTCCCATTGGAACTCTCGCGTCGTATCTTTATACGGGTATGTGTCGGCTAAGGTATGCCGGTCGTAAAGCAATTTCTTTTCTATCACGGTTTTGATAGGAGCGGGGACAGGCTCCGGCGTTGTTTCGGTAGTCGGGGTGCCTTGTCCGGGTGAAACGGATTCCTGTGGCGTTTCCGGATTGGTTGTATGGCAACTCAGTGCGGAAAGGCACAGCCATAAAAGGATGGGGGCTGTTTTCATTGTTTCTGTCATTCTATTCATTCTACATTATAAAAACAAGTGAATAGAACGATTGTTTGTGAAAAGCCCCAACAACCACTTATTCCTTTTTAGGCAGACGGAGGACGAAGCGGATCAGGGCGACGAATATCTTCCCGTACTTGTCCAGTTTGAGCTGACCGACACCTCGTATTTCGCTGAACTCTTCGAGCGTGACCGGTTTCTTCTGGACCATATCTTCGAGCGCATCATCCGAGAAGAGGATATACGCCGGAGTCTTTTCGCGTTCGGCAAGCTGTTTGCGGAGTTGCTGCAGGGAGTCGAGCAAGGTCTCGTCTACGGAAGCGGATTCGATCGGGCGGATCGGACGGTATTTGTAGCCGCCTTTCTTGGTCGGCAAGGCAAAATCTTTTGTTTTTTGATAAATGGCCATGAACGCCTGTTGCTCGCCGAAAAGGATCTTGCGCCCTAACGGGGTCACTTTGAGGTGGCCGGCCGACAGATAGTCGATCTCGATGTAACCGAGTTGGAGCATCTGGTACAGATACTCTTTCCACTCTTTGTAACTGAGGTCCTTGCCTACGCCGTAGGTCTTTAGTTTGTCGTATCCTTTTTCCGTCAGTTCCTCTTTTTGGGAGCCTCGGAGTATGTCGATCAGCATGTGCATATTGACCGTTTGTCCGGTACGGAAAATACCGCTCAGGGCCTTTTGGACCAGGATACTTCCGTCGAAACGCTGGGGCGGGTTTTGGCAGACGTCGCAGTTCCCGCAATCCTTGTCGGTCTCTTCTCCGAAATAGCTCAGCAAGATACGGCGCCGGCAGATATCCGCTTCGCAATACCGGCGCATCCGGTTCAGCTTCTGTAAATTGACATCTTTCTGCCCGCTTTCTTCGGCAAAACGGCGGAGCAACAGGATGTCGCCTACGGAATAGAAAAGAAGTGTGTCGCTTTTCATTCCGTCCCGCCCGGCACGTCCTATTTCCTGATAGTAGTTCTCGATGCTTGCCGGCATATTATAATGAATGACCCAGCGGACATTGCTTTTGTCTATCCCCATTCCGAATGCGACTGTCGCGCATACCACACGGACACGGTCGTTGATGAAATCGTCCTGGGCTTTCTCGCGCTTCTCGGGGGAAAGTCCGGCATGATAGGCGATCGCCCGGATGCTGTAGTCGGACAGCTCTTCCGCCAAAGACTCCGTGCTGTTGCGGCTCATGCAGTAGATGATGCCGCTTTGCCGGTGGTGCCGGTTGATGAAATGGACGATTGCGGCAACCTTTTCCTTTTTGCTCAGTCCGCGCCGGATCGTAAGTGACAGGTTCGGACGGTCGAAAGACGAGATGAATGTTTTCGGGTCGCGCAATTTTAACTGGTTGATGATGTCCGTACGGGTGATTTTGTCTGCCGTGGCTGTCAAGGCGACGATCGGTACTTTCGGGAAATTCTCTTTCAGAACGGACAACTGGGTATATTCGGGACGGAAATCGTGCCCCCAATGCGAGATGCAATGGGCTTCATCGATTGCGATCAGCGAAATGTCGATGCGGGGCAGGAGCCAATGCAGTTCGCTTATGACCCCTTCGGGAGAGATGTAGAGTAGTTTTATTTTCCCTTGTATGCAGAGTTGCCGTACCCGGTGGCGTTCTTCCTCCGGCATCATGCTGTTGAGTGCCGCTGCCGGTATGCCGTTGGCAATCAATCCTTCGACCTGGTCTTTCATCAGAGCGATCAGGGGAGATACCACGACGGCGGTACCCGGCATATAGATGGCCGGAAGCTGGAAACAGATCGACTTGCCGCCACCCGTGGGCATCAGGACCAGCGAATCTTCTTTCTGCAAGATGCGTTGTATGATTTCCGTCTGTAACGGGCGAAAGGAGGTATATCCGAAGAACCGTTTGAGTAGTAGCAATAATTCTTTCATGGAAATTAAAAAGGAACCGAATGTTTGATAAAAAGTCCGCAAATATAATGAATAAATACATCCGGCAGGAAAAAAGCCCGGATTTTCCTCTGAAATCAAGTCCACGTGGCTCCGGAAATAGGAATGTTAATAAGATGGGGTAGTTTATTAAAAAATATTACCCTTGCATGTAATTTGAATTAAATGGGGTAGAAAATCGAATTTTATGGGTTAGTAGATTTGGACCAATGGGCATAGTTTTATCGAACGGACGGGGGAAAATAGTGGCAATCTCCTTTGAAATATGCGTGAAATGTTATATTTTTGCCCACTTAACATACAAATTCTAAATAAGAAATGGAAAACACTCGTCGTTCATTCCTGAAAAAAATGACCGCTGCCGGAATCGGTACAGCCGGTCTTGCATTAAGTAGTAATGCTGCCGCTACTGCAGTTACAACTGAAACAAGTGCAGAAAAGAAGAAGAAACCTGCCGGCAAAGACGATGGTAAATTGCGCTTCGGCTTTATCGGAACAGGTTCCCGTTGTCATGAACATATCAATAACGTATTGTCTATCCCCGGAAACAAGATTGTGGCGATTTGCGATATCCAGGCCGGTCCTATCCAGCGTACACTGGAACACATCGCCAAGTTTAATGTTCCGGCTCCGAAAGTATATACGGGTAGCGAACGTGAATTTGAAAAGATGTTGAACAACGAAGAGTTCGATTGCGTGATCATCGCCAGCCCGTGGGAATGGCACGTGCCGATGTCGGTAGCCGCCATGAAAGCCGGTGTTCCCTATGTCGGTGTGGAAGTATCTGCAGCCAACTCGTTGGAAGAATGTTGGGATTTGGTTAACGTATCGGAAGCTACGGGAAGCCACCTGAACATTATGGAAAATGTTTGCTACCGTCGCGACTGTATGGCTGCGTTGAACATGGTCCGCAAAGGCCTGTTCGGTGAATTGCTGCATGCGACTTGCGGTTACGAGCATGATTTGCGTGATGTCAAGTTCAACGATGGAAAACATTATACTTACCAGAAAGGCGGTGAGTTGCGCATGGGTAAAGATGCGTTTGCCGAGGCCCAGTGGCGTACGAACCATTCTGTCCGCCGGAATGGTGACATCTATCCGACACACGGTATCGGACCGGTTGCAAACTGTCTGGACATCAACCGAGGCAACCGTTTCCTCTCTTTGTCTGCCATGGCAACCCAGTCTCGCGGCTTGCATAAGTTCATTGTAGACAATGGCGGTGAAAATCATCCGTTGGCAAAAGTCCGTTTCAATCTGGGTGACATCGTGACTTCCATGATTAAGTGTGCGAACGGACAAACGGTCATCGTTACACATGACACCAATTCTCCTCGTCCTTATTCTTTGGGTTTCCGTATTCAGGGAACCGAAGGTTTGTGGATGAATGATGGTAATCACGTGTATGTGGAAAACCAGTCCAAGCCTCACCGTTGGGATGATTCGGAAGAATGGTTCAAGAAGTTCGACCATACCTTGTGGTCTAAACATGAAGCTGAAGCTGCCCAGGCAGGACACGGCGGTATGGACTACGTGATGATGTTCGACTTGATCAACGCGATCCATAACAAGAAACCGGCTCCTATGGATTGCTATGATGCGGCTGCATGGAGTGCGATTTCCGCTTTGTCTGAAATGTCTATCGCCCGTGGCGGTGCAGTGGTTGACTTCCCCGACTTTACTCGCGGACAGTGGATACACCGTCAGCCGGCATTCGCGTTGTCTGAATAAGAAAAATTGGAATAGGAAAAGAAAAGGCTATCGGGTTCCGGTAGCCTTTTCTTGTATAAGGGATTTTGCCGGAGCTGCAAGCTGAAGCAAGCGAGCTTCCGAGTTTTCCGTTCACTATTTAGAATACGGGGATCGAATAGACCAACCCCAATGAAATGCGGTGCGTGTCGGGATTGACGGCTCCCATATCTAATGCTGTTTTTTCGAGTTTCACTCCCCGATATGTGTAAAGAAGGAAGAGGAAGAGATCGCAGTTCTTGATCGGATAAAATTCAAGGCTGCTCTGTGCATTCCAGGAACGGCGGTACAAGCCTTTGGCAAATGGCCCGTTCTCCTTGTATATTCTTCCGGTTTCATACGCTCCTTTCACATAGACATTCCAACGCGGATGAAACCGGTAGTCTACATCGGCGATGAACGATAGATATTCGGTGTTGCAAGCGGTTTGGGCCGTTTCCGGCAACCGGCTGATAATGCCGTGCTGGTCCAATCCCTGCCGGGTGTACATGATGTCTAAATAGGCCAACAGAGGACCTTTCTCGATTGTGTTGCCGCCGGTTAAATAATAGGAGTAACGTTTCTGCGCCTGTTGCCCCATGGCGGCGGCATAATGGAGTTGCAGGATACGGTCGAAATAGTAACTGCTCCAGTTTACCGTGTACATGAATGGCATTTTCGTTTCCCGTGTGTTTTCCGGCAGTCCGGTCACATAGATTTCGTTGTCCTGCCCGCTCCGGTTATTTACGATCTGGAAACGAAGCTCGTGGTCCGGGTTGATCAGCCAGTTGCCTGAGATGCCTGCCTGGTAACAGGGTATCACGTTGTTGAACTCACTGAACTCGCGGACCTTTAACGAATTGACATAGTATTCGTATCCTCCGAAATTGACATACTGTTTGCCGATCGTAAAGTTGAATTTGTCATGCACTTTCAGATTGACATTCGCCAATTCGAGCGAGGACGAAAGATTGTCTAACGAATAAGGGTCTGCATATTTATTGAATGACTGCCGGTAATGATAGGAAAAATTCTTCCATACAGTCCCTTTTATTTGCAACCGCACACGGTTCAACTTGAAATTCGCACCGTCGAAATTGGAACCGGTGAAATTCGCATTGGCCGAAGTGAAAAACTGGAAGTTCATTTCTGCGTTTTCAATCATCTTTTTTCCGCCTGTAAACCGTTCGACTAAGGTCGGTTCCTGCCCGGGATCGGCTTCTTCTTCAACTTCCTGTGCGAAGACAGAGGGTACGGATATGAATAGTGCCAGTAAGTAGAGATGTGTTTTCATGTTTACAAATACAATGTTTCAGCGTTCAAATATACGAATTTTGTGCGACCTTTGAAAATCCGTAATTATTCTTACCTTTGTTGTGGTTTAAAAGGTAATGAGTTTAGGTGATGATTAAAGCAGTATTCTTTGATATCGACGGGACATTGGTCAGCTTTAAAACACATGCAGTCCCGGAATCTACCCTCCATGCGATCGAGTTGTTGAAGAAAAATGGAGTGAAAGTATTTATAGCAACGGGCCGCCACCGTTGTTCGATTAACAATCTGGGAGATCTTGAGTTTGATGGTTATGTGACTTTGAATGGCGGTTATGTATTTGCCGGAAAGGATGATGTGATCTATAAGCACAGTATTCCTGATAAGGATATCGAGGCTTTGGTGCGTTATCAGGAAAAGGAAAGCGAGTTCCCATGTGCTTTCGTGCAGGAAGATGAGATTTTCATGAACTATACGGATAATGCGGTAAAAGATGTGTTCCGCCTGTTGAACTTCCCGGCTCCTCCCATCCGTCCGATCGGGGATATCTATGGAAAGACGGTTTACCAGTTGATCGCTTTTTTTACGGCAGAGCAGGAAAAACGGATCATGAAGGTTTTGTCTCATTGTGAATCTACGCGGTGGAATCCTCTTTTTACGGATGTCGTACCTCTTGGTAGTAGTAAGCGGGTCGGGATTGACAAGATGTTGGAGCATTTTCATATCGGCTTGGATGAGTGCATGGCTTTTGGCGATGGCGGCAATGATATCCAGATGCTTCGCCATGCCGGAATCGGGGTCGCGATGGGAAATGCGTCTGAGGAGGTGATGAATGCAGCGGATTATGTGACGAGCTCTGTCGATGAGAACGGGGTGTACAATGCGTTGAAGCATTTCAACGTTATTTGATTCATAATCGACTCGAATACAGGCGAATTGATTATTACTGTTTAGACCGGTTGAGCCTGTAATTGATAGATTAAAACTATAAATATAGTTAAATGGTAAATATTGTATATGTTTTACAGCATAAATAGAGATAAAATACATATCTTTGCACCGTAAACAAAAAGAAAAAGAGAGTTTAGGTTTAGTTATTATTAATCGTTCTCCAGACGTGGAGGACTTAAATGAGTAAAATTATGATGATGAGAGAAAATGAAAAAAGTATGCGTACTTTAGCGATGTTGCGTTATCAGGCTGATCGTTATCAGTCAGTAGGGAATGGTTCGATGTGCCAGCGTGTAAATGCTGAGATTCGCAGATTGATGAACCAAATGAGCGAAAGCTCTAAAAATTGAGCTTGAGAGAATAAGTAATTGAAGTAGATGTGATCTCTTACCGTAGTCTTTAAAAGGACAGGTGAGAGATGTTGAAGAGGCATTCGACGCTTTATGGATAGCGGAGTTTGGTCTTTTTTTATTATATAAAGTTCCGGTGTTATTCTTCATGCCTATTGTAAGGTTGTTAGAATGCCCATCGTAAGGTTGTTACAATGCCCATTATAAAGTCTTTACGATGGGCATTCTAAAAGCAGTGTGTCAAAAGGCGCTGTAGGCGCCTCGCAAAGTAGCCCCAGGTTTTAACCTGGGGGGAAATATAGCCCTCCCGTTATGTTTGTACCCTGTAAGGGTACTGCAATGGATATGAGTTGTTTACAAATAGCAGCACCCTTACAGGGTGCCAACGGGGTATGAAAACAGAAGTCCCGGGGTTGAAACCCCGGGCTATTACTACGAAGCGCCTACAGCGCTTTTTGACACAGTGCCTTTTGCATATTGGGAATTGCTATTTATTGCATACCCTCTGTTGTTACTTCTTTGCTGATCTTCTTTACCAATCCTTGAAGTACGGCGCCCGGTCCCAGTTCGATGAAATGGTCTGCTCCGTCGGCAATCATGTTCTGAACACTCTGTGTCCAACGTACCGGAGCTGTCAATTGGGCAATCAGGTTCGCCTTGATTGTTTCAGGGCAGGTCTCGCCTTTTGTGCTTACATTCTGGTAAACGGGGCAAGACGGTTTGTGGAACGGGGTCGCTTCGATAGCGGCAGCCAGTTCAGCACGGGCCGGTTCCATCAGAGGAGAGTGGAAGGCACCGCCCACTTTCAGTTTCAGTGCGCGTTTGGCACCGGCAGCCAACATCTTTTCACAGGCAGCATCGATACCCGGTATGGAACCGGAGATAACAAGCTGTCCCGGGCAGTTATAGTTTGCACATACGACAACTTCGCCTTCGATACCTGCGCAGATCTCTTCTACTTTTTCGTCCGGCAAGGCTAAAACGGCAGCCATTGTCGAGGGAGTGGCTTCGCAGGCTTTCTGCATGGCCATAGCGCGTTTGGATACCAGGACAAGTCCGTCTTCGAAAGACAAGGCTCCGGCTGCAACAAGCGCGGAAAATTCTCCTAAAGAGTGTCCGGCTGTCATATCCGGTTTGAACTGGTCACCTAATGTTTTTGCAAGAATGACTGAGTGTAAGAAAATGGCAGGCTGTGTTACCTTTGTCTGACGCAGATCTTCGTCTGTTCCGGCGAACATTAGATCTGTAATACGGAAACCGAGAATTTCGTTAGCCTTTTCAAACATCTCTTTTGCAAGAGGATTGCTTTCGTAAAGGTCTTTTCCCATTCCGACAAACTGTGCACCCTGGCCGGGAAATACATACGCTTTCATTTTTCTAATCTTTTTCTAATTTCAGTTTTTTAAGATGGCGCAAAGGTAATAAATTTAGAATAATTGGGGTACTATTCATTACAAATAGTATCTTTGCCCCGTCAATAACAGGAATATTAACGACTAATTTATTACAATATCATGGATCAATTATTATTTCTTGGAAACTTAGGAACTGGCGAAGTTGTTATTATCGCTATTATCGTGTTGTTGCTTTTCGGTGGTAAAAAAATACCTGAACTGATGAAAGGTATCGGTAAAGGTGTGAAGAATTTCAAAGACGGTGTAAAAGGATTAGAAGACGACATTAAGCTGGACGATACAGATAAGAACTAAAAGATGGCAGAATTAGAACAAGAAGAAATGTCCTTCTGGGATCACCTGGAGGCACTTCGTTGGACGCTGTTCCGTTCTTTTTTGGCGCTCTTTGTCTTTGCGATTGTCAGCTTTACCTTTATGGCTGGCGAAAATGGCATTTTCAGCCGCGTGATAGAGGCTCCCTGTTCATCCGATTTTATTTTTTACAGATGGCTGTGCAGCCTGAACCGGTGGCTGGTGGATATCAGTCCCTGGTTTGATGTATTGCCAGACTTCTGTAATGATAATTTCCATGTACAGATTTTTAATATCAAACTGGCTTCCCAGTTCTTTACTCACATGACCACGTCGTTCTGGCTGGCGCTTGTGCTTACGTTTCCTTACCTGATGTGGGAAATATGGAAATTTATAAGCCCGGCCTTGTATGAGAACGAGAAGAAAAATGTCAGATGGGTATTTCTATTGGGAACAATCATGTTCTTTGTCGGATGTGCAGTCGGATATTTTATGGTATTCCCCATGACGTTGCGCTTTTTGGCAACGTATCAGTTGAGTGCTAATATCATCGAACAGGTCTCTTTGGATTCGTATATGGATAATTTCCTGATGCTGATCTTTGTGATGGGAATTGTCTTTGAAATGCCGTTGGTTTCGTGGTTGTTGTCGAAGATCGGTCTGTTGAAACGGTCGTTCTTCCACAAATACAGGCGGCATGCGATCGTGGGACTGTTGGTGGCAGCGGCCTTTATCACCCCGAGTAGCGACCCGTTCACGTTGGGCATCGTCTTCTTCCCGTTGTATGGATTGTTTGAATTGAGTGCGTTCTTCGTGAAGAACGATACGGACGAAGAAGCGGAAGAAGAGGAGGAAGACGGTACGGAAATAGCACCGGTATAAAACTATGGACAGCGTAAAAATGGTCATAGAAGAGAGACGCACAGTTTTTATTGTGCGTCTTTTTTTGTGTGTTTGACATTTTGTCTTCTATTTCGTACCTTTGGCAAGACTAAACAATCTCACTTAGACATGAAGCACGTATCCATATTGGCGGCCTCCTTGCTGGCTTTGGCAGCCTGCACGCCGGAAAAACAACAGGAGGCGGATGATTATATACAATATGTAAATCCTTTTATCGGGACAGACTTTACCGGTAATACCTATCCGGGTGCACAAGTCCCTTTCGGAATGGTCCAGTTGAGTCCGGATAACGGGCTTCCCGGTTGGGACCGTATTTCCGGCTATTTCTATCCTGACACGACTATCGCCGGTTTCAGCCATACGCATTTGTCCGGGACTGGCGCAGGTGATTTGTACGATATTTCCTTTATGCCGGTGACACGTCCGTATAAGGAGGCACCGGCTCCCTTGGGAATCTATTCGACTTTCTCGCATAACGACGAGGCGGCTTCGGCCGGTTATTATCGGGTGCTGTTGCAAGATTACAATATCAATGTCGAACTGACTGCGACCGAACGTTGCGGTATCCAGCGTTATACGTTCCCCAAAGCGGAGGCTTCCGTCTTTCTGAACCTCAAAAAGGCGATGAACTGGGACTTCACGCTTGATTCACGTATAGAGGTGGTCGATTCGGTGACGATCCGAGGATATCGTTTCTCGCAAGGTTGGTCTCCCTTGCAGCATGTCTATTTTGAAACCCGCTTCTCGAAACCTTTCGTGGCCTGCCATTTGGACACGACTGCCATCGTGACGAAAGACCGGGGCTGGATCGGTACGGCCTATGTCGCCCGTTTCGATTTCAATACCGAAAAGGATGAAGAGATTTTGGTAACGACCGGACTGTCCGGTGTCAGCATGGAGGGAGCAGGCAAGAACCTGCGTGCGGAAGCTCCGAAAGATGATTTTGATTATTATCAGGCGCAGGCGGCCCGAAACTGGAACCGGCAGCTTGCTAAAATAGAGGTGAAGGGGCCGGATACCGACGACCAGGTGAAGTTCTACACGGCTTTGTATCATACCCTGATCGCTCCGACAATCTATAGCGATGTGGACGGCTCCTACTACGGGCCGGACCAACAGATCCACAAGGCGGACGGATGGACGAACTATTCTACTTTCTCGTTGTGGGACACCTATCGCGCTTCCCATCCGCTGTTTACCTATGTCGAGCCGGAACGTGTCAACGATATGGTCAAAGGATTCCTGAAATTCCATGAACAGAATGGCGCTTTGCCGTTGTGGAATTTGTATGGCTGGGAAACCAATATGATGATTGGCTACCATGCTGTCCCCGTGATCGTGGATGCCTATCTGAAAGGTATCGGTGACTTCGATCCGGAGCAGGCGCTTGCGGCTTGTGTAGCTGTTGCCAACCGGGACGATTATCGGGGAATCGGCGATTACAAGCGGTTGGGATATGTCCCGGCCTACAGCGATCCGGAAAGATGGGAAAACTGGTCACTGTCCAAAACCTTGGAGTATGCCTACGATGATTATTGCATTGCGGTAATGGCAGAGAAGATGGGTAAGAAAGAGATTGCCGATGAGTTTTATGAGCGCGCCCGGAACTACCGGAATGTGTACAACCCGGCCACCTCTTTTATGCAGCCGCGTGACGAAAAAGGAAACTTTGCCGCAAACTTCAGTCCCGATGATTATACCGAAGATATTTGCGAAAGCAACGGCTGGCAATATTTCTGGTCTGTTCCCCATGATCTGGACGGTCTGATCGGTCTGGTCGGAGGCAAGGAGCGGTTTGCGGAAAAACTGGACAGTATGTTCACGTATGTTCCGGAATCGGGCGGGGACTTGCCGATTTTCAGTACCGGCATGATCGGGCAATATGCGCATGGCAACGAGCCGAGCCATCATGTGATTTACCTATATAATAAGGTCGGGCAGCCCTGGAAGACGCAGCGATATGTGTCGCAAGTCCTGCGTGACCTCTATCGGAACGCTCCGGATGGCATTTGCGGGAATGAAGATTGCGGTCAGATGTCGGCCTGGTTTGTCTTCAGTTCGATGGGCTTCTATCCGGTCGATCCGGTCAGTGGCAGATATGAGATCGGCAGCCCGTTGTTTTCCGAAGTGAAGATCCGTTTGGCAAACGGAAAGGTCTTTACGGTCTTGGCTCCGGGAGCCGGCCCTGAGAATGTGTATATCCAGTCGGTCCGCCTGAACGGTGAGCCTTATGACAAAAGCTATATTACGCATGAACATATTATGAATGGCGGCACATTGATATTCGAGATGGGGAACCAGCCGGGACCGGTTTGGTATGCACAAGACTGAACAGACGTTTCATGCCGGTGGAACAAACGTTTCATGCCCATGGAACAAAGTTTTCATGCCCATGGAACATAAGCTCTTTTGCCGGCAGAACGTCCTGGAAATACCTGTTTTCTGGAAGCGTTGCGCATAAAAGAGAACCGAAATGGCAATTCTTCCCAAAAAAGTTATTACTTTGCAACGAATTTAGACTACTAACATTAAAAAGATAACGAACTGGTACCATGATTTGGAACGAAACTATTGAGTGCATGAGCCGCGAAGAGATGCGGAAATTGCAGAGTATCCGATTGAGGCGGGTGGTTGAACATGCCTATCATAATTCCCCTTTCTACCGTAAGAAGATGCAGGAGATGGGAATTACCCCGGAAGACATCCGTTCGATCGACGACATCGTGAAACTTCCGTTTACCGTTAAACAGGATTTACGGGATAATTATCCTTTCGGGCTGATGGCCGTGCCGATGTCTGAAATTGTCCGCTTGCACGCCTCTTCCGGAACGACGGGAAAACCAATTGTCGTCGGCTACACCCGGAAAGATTTGTCTATCTGGGCTGAAGTTGTGGCTCGATGCCTGACGGCGTATGGGCTGACAAAGAATGACTCCGTACAGGTTTCGTATGGTTACGGCCTGTTTACCGGAGGCCTGGGCGCACATGCCGGAGTCGAGAATATAGGAGGGACGGTCATCCCGATGAGCAGTGGCAACACGCAGAAACAGATCCAGCTGATGCACGATTTCGGCGCGAAGGGGCTGGCATGTACGCCTTCCTACGCTTTGTATCTGGCCGAAACGATCCACGCATCCGGCATTCCATTGGAGGAATTCAAATTGCGTGTCGGCGCTTTCGGAGCTGAACCCTGGACGGAAAATATGCGTAAGGAGTTGGAAAGCAAACTGAATATCAAGGCGTATGACATTTATGGCCTGACAGAAATATGTGGTCCCGGAGTAGGAGGCGAGTGCGAGTGCCAAAACGGTACGCATTTGTGGGAAGACCATTTCTTCCCCGAAATCGTAGACCCGGTTACGTTGGAGCCGGTAGAACCCGGCCAGCACGGAGAGTTGGTTTTCACGACCTTGACGAAAGAAGGGATGCCGATGATCCGTTACCGTACGCGCGACCTGACGCATTTGATTTATGACAAGTGCGAATGTGGGCGTACAGCCGTGCGTATGGGCCGCATTCTCGGACGTAGCGACGATATGCTGATCATCCGCGGTGTCAATGTATTCCCGTCGCAGGTAGAATCGGTAATCCTTGAATTGCCGGAGTTCGAACCGCACTATCTGATTGTGGTCGACCGCGTGAACAATACGGACACCTTCCAGATCCAGGTGGAAGTACGTCAGGAATTCTACTCGGACGAAATGAACAAGATGATTGCCCTGAAGAAGAAAATCGCAAGCCGTATGCAGAGCGTAATCGGCCTGCAACCCGACATCAAGATTGTCGAGCCGCGCAGCATCGAACGCAGCATGGGCAAAGCCAAACACGTGATCGACAATCGTAAGTTGGAATAACGTGAAGTTATAGATTTATGATTTATAATTTATGATTTATGATTTATCATCGACGCATAAATCATAAATCATAAATTATAAATCATAAATCCAAATCATAATTATTAAAATCGAACAGCCATGTTAATCAAACAACTATCCATCTTTCTGGAGAACAAGAAAGGCCGTTTTACGGAAGTAGCGAAAATATTAGGTGAAGCCGGCGTGAATATGTCCGCTTTTACAGTTTCTGAAAACTCGGACTTCGGGATCTTGCGCCTGATCGTGTCGGATACGGATACCGCCATCAAGGTCTTGCGCGATCGTCTGTATGCCGTGAGTGTGGCCGACGTGGTTTGCCTGCATTGCCCCAACCAGCCGGGCGCATTGGCAAAAGCGATGGACATCATTACTTCGGCTGGCATATTCATTGAATATATGTATGCTTTCTCCCAAGGGGATGCGGCCAATGTGATCATTCGCCCCGACAACGTAGAGAAGTGCGCGGAGGTTCTGAAAGCCAATAAACTGGAGCTTATCGCGGCCAGTGACTTGTATAAGTTGTAAATATTAACGTTAAGCGCTTCGTTTATTTGTCGGAAAACTTTAACTTTGCGCGCTAAAAGTATGTGAATGAAAAAGGTTGTATTTTTATTGATGATGACGGTTCTGTTATCTTCCTGCGGGGAGTATAATAAGATACTGAAAAGCACAGACTACGAGTTGAAATATTCGTACGCAAAGAAATATTTCAATGCAAAGCAATATTCGAAGTCTGCCACTTTGCTGGATGAATTGGTTCCTGTGTTCAAAGGTACGGCTCAAGCTGAAGAATCTTTGTACCTGTTGGCGCAAAGCTACTACGGCCAGAAAGACTATCAGACCGCTTCGCAATACTTCAATACCTATTATACGACTTATCCGAAAGGCGAATACACCGAGTTGGCCCGTTATTATTCGGGATACGGCCTGTATTTGGATTCACCGGACCCCCGTTTGGACCAGACGCAGACGTATGAGGCCATCAAGCAGCTGCAACTGTATCTGGAGTATTATCCGCAAAGCGAGCGGGCGAAAGAAGCCCAGAACATCCTGTTCGAATTGCAGGAAAAGCTCGCCTACAAGGAGTTGCTGGCCGTCCGGTTGTATTTCAACCTGGGGACTTATATGGGAAACAACTACCTTTCATGTGTGATTACCGCGCAAAACGCACTTA
Organism: Parabacteroides sp.; assembly: GCA_017937385.1. Lineage (GTDB taxonomy): Bacteria > Bacteroidota > Bacteroidia > Bacteroidales > Tannerellaceae > Parabacteroides. Next base: position 108,845 of record JAGBDR010000049.1, on the reverse strand, counting down.
AGAACTACCCCTATTCAAAATACAGGGAAGAGTTCATGTTCTATACCATCCGTTCCAAATATGAACTGGCCATCGTGAGTGTGGAAGAAAAGTTGCAGGGCCGTTACCGGGAAGTGGTGGACGAATACTACAACTACATCAACGAGTATCCCGAAGGCAAGTACGTAAAGCAGGTCCAGAAGTTCTACGACTATGCCAGCAAGCGAATAACAGATACGTATTAACGAAACAACTAATCAATATAAAGTAATGGATTACAGAAAGACTAACGCTCCGTCGAATACCGTTACCCGCGACATGATGAAGCTGTCGGCAGATACGGGCAATGTGTATGAAACTGTTGCAATCATTGGTAAACGTGCTAATCAGATTTCTGTTGAGATGAAGCAGGATCTGGAAAAGAAGCTTCAGGAATTTGCTTCCTATAACGATAATCTGGAAGAAGTTTTTGAAAACAGGGAACAGATCGAGATTTCACGTTACTATGAAAAGCTCCCGAAACCGACTCTGATCGCGGCAAAGGAGTATGAAGAAGGTAAAGTGTATTATAAGAACCCCGCAAAAGAAAAGAATAACTTTTAATGAATTGACAATTGATAATTGACAATTGACAATTGGGTGAGCATCATCCGCTAATTGTCAATTGTCCATTGTCCATTGTCAATTGTTTTGTCATGTTACAGAGAATACAAACGGTTTACTTGTTGATTATCGTGGCATTGACGGTTGCCACCTTGTTTTTGCCGCTCGCTGTGTTGCAGTCGGGCGACCAGTTGTTTGTTTTTGACGCGGCCGGTGTCAGTACGATGGCTGCCCAGCCGGAACTGGTTTATCCCACATGGGGATTGTTTGCATTGGTAACTGCCATCTCTTTGCTGGCGTTTCTGACTATTTTCCTGTTCAAGAAAAGAATCCTTCAAATACGGCTATGCGTGTTCAATGCGATTCTGATGATCGGTTTCTACGCCCTTTTTGCCTTCTTCTACTGGAATTTGGGCAATCAGAAAGAGGCCTTGTCACTGGGCCTGAAAATCGCTTCTTCATTCCCGTTGGTCTGCCTGATCCTGAATTATCTGGCCATCCGCAATATCGGGGCAGATGAAGCATTGGTACGCTCTTTGGATCGTCTGAGATAAAAGCCGGCCGATGGGGCTGGCATACGAACCGCCCCGTAGGAATACTTATATGCTAAGTAAAAAACAGAAAAGGATGTTTCATCACTGAGACATCCTTCTTTTTTTGGTCTAAATCAAATAGCTTAATAACTATATTACCCCTATTGATGTTGAAAGAAATTGATTTTGTATGTAAAACAATCTATCGGAGCAAACTCCATACACGTATGAAAAATGCGACGTTTTCGTTTTGGGAGGAGCCTGTTGTCTGTTCTTAGCTTGTTTCGAGTACAAATATATGAAAAACAGACAAAAGAACCAAATATATTTCTTATGTTCTTCAGCCAAATAGAAATGAAAAAATCAGAATATCGGAATTATATAGGTGATTTTAGCCGAGATCACTTGTGAAGACGACTTGGAAAAATAGTCTTCCTTGCGGCTGTTGAAGATGTCGCCGAGGGCATAGTAGTAGCGGCCTTCCAACAGGAAGGAGCCGATCCCCGTGCGCAGTTCGATGCCCGGGCCGCCGCACAGTCCCCAGTCGAATTTCTTTTCAACCGGCATGTCGTGCTGCTCGTTTTCAGTGTTCGGCCGCGCCCCGCCTAAGTTCTCGCTGGTCTTTTCGCCAAAAGCATACCCTATTTTGGGCCCTAAGTTGACAAAGGCCCTGAAACGTTTGCTGCCGAAATAGATATGCGTCAGGATCGGGAGTTCCACGTAGTTGATCGTCCGGTTGTATTGATATTGCGGCTGTTCCTCGAACTTTTCCTCCCATCCCTGTTGGGCGAAATTCAGTTCGGCCTGCAACCCGAGGTTCTTTTCCGTGATCCACCGGAGCGTGAGTCCGCCGGTATAGCCCATTTTCATTTTCTGTTGCACTTTCGTCGGGGCAAAACTGACACTGGAAAAAGTCGTGCCGAACGACGCGCCCAACGACAACTCCCGTTTGAACGGCTCCTGCGCCCGGAGGCCGTTCAGGGCGATGAGGCCTGTGATGGCTGTTGCGATAATTTTCCTGATCATCTTACTTCATTTCGTGTTACATTGAAATCACTCTGATAATGGACTATGAAGATGTTCGTATTGATGAAACCTCCCCAGTTGTTCACGCGGTGGAAGTCGAAGCCGGTCTGCACGCCCTGATAGTGGATCTTATCCAAGTTGTTCTCGAAATTGGAGCCGTATTTGTTGATCGCCCCAATGAAGAACATACCGGTGTCGAATCCTAAAATGCCGTATTTGGGGAATATGTTGATCAAGGTCTTGCTGTACCAGTCCTTATATTTGGTATAGAAGCCCGCCACCTCTTTCGACAGGTTGTCTGCGTAGAAGTTGCTGTATATATACGTGTTCAGTGCATGGAAATCTTCCAGGCAGTCGCGCGTGTAGGTCTGCCACTCCGGATAGCCGAACAACGTCAAGCCATATTCCGGATGCTCCTCCGCCAGCATACGCAAGGGCGACTTGATTTCGTTCAGCGCATCCCGCGTGCCTGAAGTCGGCACGACCACGTTCCGTTTGTCCGTCTTGAGCAATGCTTCGACATCGGCAGCCAAGGTCTCGCTATTGTAGTTGATTTCGCTGAACGCTATGTTGCGCTGTTTCATCTCGCCTTTGAACGTCTCGATAAACTCGGTTTTCTCTTTGCCGTCCTTGATGTTCAGCAAGATGATGTTATCGTCGGCAAACAGGTCGCATCCGCCTTGGGCAGCTTTGGCATACAGGTAGGAGTGAGGCGTGTTTACCTGGTAGACGTAGGCGTTTGACAGCACATCGTCGTTCTTCGACGTGAAAGGAATCACATACTTGATGCTGTTTTTCTGGGCAAATTCAGCCACCGGGCCGATTTGGTCGTTCTGCACGGCTCCGATGATAAGGTTAGCCTCTTTCAGGGCATCCTCTTTCAGGATCTCTTTCAGTTTCTTCGTCCCGTTGCCGGTGTCATAGACAGACAAGTTGATGGAACAGCCCGTGCTTTTCAGGCTGTCCACTGCCAGCAACAGGCCTTCGTAATATTCGATGAAGCGCTGTGTCTCGGCCGACGGGACCGCCTCGTGGGTCATGAACGGCAACAGGAGGGCGACTTTGACGCTGTTGACGTGCTGGATGCTTTTCGGTTCCGAGAGCAAAGCGTTGGCATCTCTTTCCGAGAGCGTGGCGGTTGCCGGTCCGGTCGTCACGTTTTCTTCCGTCCGGACCGGTATTTTAAGGACCATGCCGGCTTTGACGCCCTCTTTCAGTTTCGGGTTGAGCTTGAGCAGTTCGTAGCTGGAGACGTTGAATTTCCGGCAGATCCGGTATAGGGTCTCTTTCTTCTGGACGGTGTATTCGATTTCTTTGTTCACCGTCTTGATTTCCGTTGTCGGCAGGTCTTCCACTTGTGTCGCCGGGATGCGGATCGTCTTGCCGATTGTAAAGGTAGACGTCGACAATCCGGGATTCGCTTTGACGATAGCGGTAGCGGGAACGGCATACCGGATGGAGAGCGAATAGAGCGTTTCTTTCGGCTGGATGGTATGGAAGAGATAGTTGTCCTCTTGTCTTTTGGCGGTGCTCCCGACCGTGTCACGCTGCGGGATTTTGAGGATGGCACCTGCCTTGATCCCTTTCTTGCTGTCCGGGTTCAGCCGGTAAATGTCGTCGGGTGTAACCCCATACATGGTTGCGATGGCGTAAACGGTTTGCCCTTTCTCTATCGTATGGAAAAATACTTGATTGTCCTGGCCGTTTACCATAACGGCTTGTGGCCGGTGGTCTTGTGCCTCCACCGACACACCTGCCAGGCTTAGAAAGCACGTCAATGCGTATATAGGAATCTTATTCATGTGCTGATTTGGATTATTTCCGGGCAAAGTTACATAAAAACCTCCGATTTCTATGCGGGTCACATAAAAATCAGGGCCATTTGATTGCCGCCGGATTATCCCCGCTCCATCAGAACGGACCCACAACGGACTCAGAACGGACCCACAACGGACCCACAGCGGCGGAAAGGCGTTTTTTCTGCCAACCTTCCGGGGCAGCTATTTGTTACCTATATAAAAAAGGAACAGGACTTGCGGGCTTCCGCAGGGACCGGAAAACAGAAGGGTATGGCAGTAGGCAGTGGTGTATATGGAATGGTGAGCGGCTCGATGGGCGATGTGACCTTTCGGGTGTGCGGCGGCAGGCAGGTGATGAGCAGCCGCGTCAGGCGGACGACGAATCCGCGGACGCTGCCGCAGATGTTGCAACGGGTCCGGTTTCCGAACTTAGTCGCCACCTATCGGGCTTTCCGCGGTGGGATGAAGGACTGTTTCGAGCGGACGGGCGTGGCGGAGAGACGCCAGCCGATCCCGGCCTACAACCGCTTCATCGGTGCCAACTTGCAGAGCCTCCCGGTCTATCTGACGCGCGAAGAGGCGGAGGCGGGCGGTTGCGTCGTCGCCCCTTACTTAGTGGCGGAGGGAAGCTTGCCGGCGATTGGCGCGAGGCTGTCGGGAGGGAATGTCTGCACGGATGTCGCCTTGGGCGGGCTGGAACTGTCGGGCGCGACGACGGTCGGCGGTTTTGCGGAGGCGGTCGTTGCCGGCAACCCGTTGTTCGAGTATGGCGATCGGATTGTGTTTTTCAAAGTCTTGCAGCTTCCGGCCGGGGCGGATGCGCCGGCTTGCATCCGCGTCAGCCGGGAAGAGGTCGTGCTCGACGCTGCCGACGGTTCGCGGTTGTGGGAGGGGCGGTCCGCCGATGGTTTTCGCACCGTGGGAGGCGCGTTGGGATGCGTCGGCGGGGAAGGCCGGGGCGCGTGTGCCTACGTGCATATGCGCGAGGGGTCGGAAGGGCGGTTGGTGTCGTCGCAACGGTTAGTTGTCAGTTCGCAGCTGACGGAGGCCTATACCTCAAACCGCGCCCGCAACCGGGCCTTGGGCTCCTACGGATGCAAGGCGGTCCCGTTAGAGCCGGGCGGCGGAGAGGGCATGGCGGCGGGGCGTGCCGCCTCTTTTTCGGAAGCCGGTGCGGGAGAAAGGGACAGCGGTGCGGTTTTTTGCGTATCTTTGCCTCCTAAACCTATAAATGACAAGGATATGAACAAGACACTTATGGCTGCCGGGCTGGCAGTCGTTTTAGGAGCGTGCGATGCGTCGAAGAAGGCCGATGGGGCCGGCGATGCCGCCGCGAATCCTTTCTTTGCGGAGTATGCGACACCGTTTGGTGTGCCTCCTTTCGAACAAATCAAGGTCGAGCACTACAAGCCTGCCTTCCTGAAAGGTATGGAGCAGCAGGTGGCCGAGGTAGCGGCGATCGTGGACAATCCCGACGAAGCCACTTTCGAGAACACCATTGCCGCGCTCGACCGTAGCGGCGAATTGCTGACGAAGGTCTCTTATGCGTTCGGCGGCCAGGCAAGCGTCAATACGAACGACGAGATCCAGGCGCTCGAACAGGAGCTTTCGCCGTTGCTTTCCCGCCATTCGGATGACATCAGTCTGAATCCGAAACTTTTCGCCCGGGTGAAATCGGTCTATGAGAACCAGTCCCGGTTGAACCTCGACAAGGAGCAGAAGAAGTTGCTCGAAGAGACCTACAAAGGGTTCGTGCGCGGCGGTGCCAACCTCGATGAGGACAAGCAAGCCGAACTGCGCAAGCTGAACGAGCAGATCTCCATGCTGGAGCTGACTTTCGGGCAGAACTCGCTGAAGGAGACGAACGCCTTCCGGTTGGTGATCGACCGGAAAGAGGACCTGTCGGGCCTGCCCGAAACAGTCGTTGCGGCGGCTGCGGCTGCGGCCCGGGAAGCCGGGATGGAGGGGAAGTGGGTCTTCACGTTGCACAATCCGAGCGTGATGCCTTTCCTGCAATATGCCGACAACCGCGCCTTGCGCGAACAGATCTACAAGGCCTACATCAGTCGCGGCAATAACAACAATGCCAACGACAACAAGGAGGTGATTGCGAAATTGGTCGCTGCCCGTCTGGCCAAGGCGAAATTGCTGGGCTATGAAGATTATGCCGCCTACGTGTTGGAAGAAAACATGGCCAAGAACGAAAAGAACGTCTACGACTTGTTAGACAAGATCTGGACCCCCGCACTCGCCAAGGCCAAGGAAGAGCTGGCGGATATCAACGCCGCCATCAAGAAAGAGGGTGGCGCTTTCGAAGCGGAAGCCTGGGACTGGCGTTACTATTTCGAGAAAGCCAAGAAAGCGAAGTTTGATCTGGACGAAAACGAGATCCGTCCCTATCTGGAGCTGAATCAGGTTCGGGAAGGGGCTTTCTTTGTCGCTAACAAATTGTATGGCATTACGTTCACGCCCCTGCAGTCGATGCCGCTTCCCGATCCGGATGCGCAGGTTTTTGAGTGCAAAGAGCAGGACGGCACTACTTTGGGTGTGCTCTATATGGACTTCTTCACCCGGCCGGGTAAAGGCGGCGGTGCCTGGTGTGGCGGCTATCGCGACCAGGCTTACCGGGACGGCAAGCGGGTGGTCCCGATCGTGACGACGGTGTTCAACTTCAGCAAACCGGCCGAGGGACAGCCTGCCTTGCTGAGTGCCGACGAGGCGGAGACGGTCTTCCATGAGTTCGGCCACGCGCTGAACGCTTTGTTTGCCGATGTCCACTACCAGGGCGTTTCGGGTGTGCCCCGCGATTTCGTGGAGCTGCCTTCGCAGGTGATGGAGCACTGGGTGTTCGAGCCGGAGGTGCTGAAGGTCTACGCCAAGCATCATGAGACGGGCGAAGTGATCCCGCAGCCCCTTGTCGACAAGATAATCAAGAGCGGCAAATACGGGCAGGGATTTGCGACGGCCGAGTATGTCGCCGCTTCGCTATTGGATATGGACTATCATGTGTTGAAGGAGATCCCGGCCGGTTTCGATGTCGAGTCGTTCGAAGCGAAAGCGATGGAGGGCCGCGGCTTGATCCGCCAGATACCGCCTCGCTACCGTTCGACCTATTTCGGCCACACGATGGAGGGCGGCTACACGGCCGGCTATTACAGCTACATCTGGGCGGAGGTACTGGATTGCGATGCCTTCGAGGCGTTCAAGGAGACGGGCAACATCTTCAATCCGGAAGTGGCAGCCAAGTTCCGCACCTACGTCCTGTCGCCGGGCGGCATCGACGAGGGCATGGTCATGTACCGGAATTTCCGCGGTAAAGACCCGAGTATCGATCCGCTGTTGGAAAACAGGGGGTTGAAATAACGATAGAAAAGGCGATGAGCCAAAAGGCGTTGTAGGCGTCTTTTGGCTCATCGTTTTTTTATGCCGGGGCGGAGCCGGGGTTATTGTACTGTGATGGTCAGCGGCTCTTTCAGGCGCTGTGCGAATTGCTGTACATAGTCGAACCATCGGGCGGAGTTTTCGAAGCCCCATTTGCTCCAGCCTGCACCGCTGTAGTAGGTGTAGCTGCTGCCGGGCTGGTAGGTGCTGTATGCTAAGACATGGCCGTCGGCACCGCGTTCGGCCTTTTCCGGGTCGGAGAAAGTGACGGCTTTTGCGTCGTCGATCTTTTCCGGGAATACGGCGGCGATGTAGATTTGTCCGTTTACAGGGTCGGCCGGATCGGCGTAGGCGATGTAGCCTTTAGCGGCATCCGCCTGGTAGTCCTCGCTCGGTTCGTGCAGGACGATACCGGTCACGACCGGGGTCGCTTCGGTCAGGTTGTCGTAGGTGACGGTGTATTTATTCATCTGTGAGCCGGCGTCGAGCGAGATCACGCGGGTCTCGATGACGTTGTCGTTCCCTTTCACGCTCAGCGGATGGTAGACTAATTTCACCGTGAAGCGCAACGGGCCGTTGTCCAAGATCTGATAGTCCTTGTAGCAATAGGGGTAGACGATGGAGTCGTTTGCCAACAGAGCGGATGTCCCGGCCCCTAAAGTGGGTCCTACTTTATAGTAGTCCAGCCCGTTGCCGTGGTCGATGTGGTAGGAGACCGATTCGGCCAGTTGGCGGGCTGCTTTCGGGTCGGTCTTGCGCAGTTCGGCGATTCGGGCTTTCGTCTCCGGGGCCAGTTCGGTGTTGTAGCGCAGTTCGACCACCGGTTCGGATACGCATTTCACCCAGATGTCGCAGCCGTATGCCTTTTCGCCGGAAGCCTGCAGGCCCGGTCCGTAGGTGCGGAAGGCGATGCGGTCGTTTTCCCAGGCGACGTCGTCCACCCGTTCGGGGTATTGCTTGCCGCAGGCAATGGTTTTAAATGCTTCGGGGGTGCCCGGCGTGATCTTGTAGGTCACGTTTTCGCCGGCCTTGACGGAAACCGGGAAAATGATCTGGTTGTCATAGGTGACCTGGTAGGGCACCTGCGAGCCGCTGTTGTCGGAGAGGATGAACGTTTTGTCGCCTAATTTGGCAACTGCTTCCGAGGAGATCTCGGCGATTTCATTCATACGGTCGGTGGCAGACGGGTTGCTGATGGTTATCTCAACCGTTTCCTCCTGTGTGCATGCGAATGCGGAGGCTGCCAACAAGAAACTGAAAATCTTTCTCATAAATTTGTTATGTGTTTTTAATATATTTGTTGATGTCTGTTATTGAAATCCGGTTGTAAAAGTAGGGAATATTCGTTAAGTATTCAAAAGTGCGGGGGGCTTTATTGGCGGAATGGTCCTATTTTTAGTCCTGTTTTTCGGAATATCGGGCGGTAGGGGTTGAAAATGCAGGTTTGGAGCGTTTGGGGGTGAACGTTTTGGAGGTTTGGATTGTTAGATATATAGAATCATTAAATCGAGAAATCATGGGAGCGAAAAAGAATTTTGTGCTTGACACCAATGTGATCCTGCACGATTACAAGTGTATCGAGAATTTTGAGGAGAACGATATTTATCTTCCGATCGTTGTGTTGGAAGAGTTGGATAAGTTTAAGAAGGGGAGCGACCAGATCAACTACAACGCCCGCGAGTTCGTACGCGAGTTGGATATGCTGACCAGCAACGACCTCTTTTTGAAAGGGGCTTCGTTAGGGCCGGGCAAAGGTACGTTGCATGTGGTGACGGGCGACAAATATCAGGAAAAGATCTACCAGTCGTTTCCGGAAAAGACGGCGGACCATCGTATTTTGTCCTGCACATTGTCGGTCGCGGAAGCCGAAAAAGACAAAAGGGTGAAGACCATTCTGGTTACGAAAGATGTGAACCTGCGCATGAAAGCCCGTTCGCTGGGGATCGAAGTGGAAGATTATATAACCGATAAGGTCATGAATGTAGACATTTTCGACCGTGCGCAGGAGACGTATGAGAATATCGATCCGGAGCTGATCGACAAGATCTATGCTTCGGCTGACGGGGTCGAGGCCGGCTTGTTCGATATGAAGTCGAAGCTGGAACCGAACGAATGTTTCATCTTGAAGAGCGTGCGCAATTCCGTCCTTGTCCGCTACAATCCCTTTACCGACACTTTCAAGAAGGTGGAAAAAGGCAGTAACTACGGCATCCAGCCCCGCAACGCGGAGCAGAGTTTTGCCTTTGAGGTACTGAATGACCCCGAAGTAAAGCTGATCGGGCTGACCGGAAAGGCGGGGACCGGCAAGACTTTGCTGGCTTTGGCTTCGGCTTTGAAACAGGCGAACGTGTATAAGCAAATCCTGCTGGCACGTCCTATCGTCGCTTTGGCCAATAAGGACCTGGGGTTCCTGCCCGGCGACGAGAAGCAGAAGGTGGCTCCTTATATGCAGCCTTTGTTTGACAATCTGAACGTGATCAAGGGGCAGTTTGCGCCGGGTAGCCCGGATGCCCGCAGGATCGATGATTTGCAAAAGAACGGGCAGTTGGTGATCGAGGCGCTGGCTTTCATCCGGGGGCGGAGCCTTTCGGAAACGTTCTGTATCGTCGATGAGGCGCAGAACCTGACGCCGCATGAGATCAAGACGATCATCACCCGTGCGGGAGAGGGGACGAAAATGGTGTTTACAGGAGATATCCAGCAAATCGACTCGCCTTATCTGGATGCGCAGAGCAATGGGCTTGCTTATATGGTCGACAAGATGAAAGGACAGGATTTGTTTGCTCACATCAATCTGATTAAGGGCGAACGCAGCCAGTTGTCCGAGTTGGCTTCCGATCTGCTCTGACGGGGTGGCCGTTTGGGCATATTGCGTTTCCGTTGAATGGTTCGGGCGGATAGGCTATGATAAAAGGATAAAAGCATTACCTTTGTATCATCATCCCCGGAAAGGGGCGGATCCTAAAAAATACATGACAAATGAAGTATATTGGAGCACATGTGTCGGCATCGGGTGGCGTTGAGAATGCCCCGGTGAACGCGAAGGCGATCGGGGCGAAAGCGTTTGCCTTGTTTACCCGCAACCAGCGGCAGTGGAAATCTTCCCCGCTGACGAAAAAGAGTATTTCCCTTTTCAAGGAACGTTGTGAAGCATTCGGTTATGCGGCAAGCCAGATTCTTCCGCACGACAGTTACCTGATCAATCTGGGACATCCGGAAGCCGAGGGGTTGCAGAAGTCGCGGGAGGCCTTTTTGGATGAGATGCGACGTTGCGAACAGTTGGGGTTGGACCGTTTGAATTTCCATCCCGGCAGCCATCTGAAACAAATGGATGTGGAGGATTGCCTGGCGCGTATCGCCGAATCGGTCAACTGGGCATTGGACCAGACGTCCGGTGTCTGTGCCGTATTGGAAAACACGGCGGGGCAGGGAACGAATTTAGGATATACTTTCGAACAGCTTGCTTACATCATAGATCGGGTGGAAGACAAATCGCGTGTCGGGGTTTGTATTGATACGGCCCATACGTTGGCGGCGGGTTATGATATCAAGACGGCGGCGGGTTTTACGGAAACGTTCCGCCATTTTGACGAAGTGATCGGCTTTTCTTATCTGCGCGGTATGCATATCAATGATTCCAAAAAGGATTTGGCGACCCGCGTGGACCGCCATGACAGTATCGGGAAAGGGGTGATGGGGTTGACGACCTTCAAGATGCTGATGGATGATCCCCGGTTCGACAATATCCCGTTGATTCTGGAAACTCCGGATGAGTCTATTTGGGCGGAAGAGATTGCTTATCTGTATTCGATATAATGGATGGCACATAAACGGTAATTGTTAGTATAAATATAGTTTTCTATGAGAAAGAAATGGATTTTGATGGCAGCCTGTGCCGTTATGCTTTCCGGGGTGGAAGCGTTTGCCTGTACAGGACTGTTGGTGGGAAAGAAAGCCTCGGTCGATGGCTCGGTTATGATCAGTTATGCGGCGGACTCGCATACGTTGTACGGCGAGCTGTACCGTTGGCCGGCTGCGACCTGGCCGAAGGGGGCGATGCTGGATATCATCGAGTGGGATACGCATAAGCCGTTGGGACAGATCCCGCAGGTGGAACAGACCTATTCCGTGGTCGGCAACATGAACGAGCATCAGGTGGCGATTACGGAGAGTACGTTCGGGGGGCGTCCCGAGTTGGTCAATCCGGCAGGCATTATGGATTACGGCAGTTTGATTTATGTTGCCTTGCAACGCTCCAAGACGGCACGCGAGGCGATTCAGGTGATGACTGGCCTGGTAAAGGAGTATGGCTATTATAGCGGTGGGGAGACTTTCTCCATTGCCGACAAGAACGAGGCCTGGGTGATGGAAATGGTCGGTAAAGGTCCGGGTAACAAAGGGGCTGTCTGGGTGGCGATCCGCATTCCGGACGATTGCATTTCGGCTCATGCCAACCAGTCCCGTATTCAGCAAATCCCGTTTGACGACAAGGAGAACTGCCTCTATTCGCCGGATGTTGTCTCTTTTGCCCGCGAGAAAGGGTATTTCAGCGGCAAGGATAAGGACTTCAGCTTCCAGAAAGCCTATTGCCCGTATGATTTCGGTGCGCTGCGGGGCTGTGAGGCGCGTGTCTGGTCGTTCTTCCGCAAATATGACAAGTCGATGGACCAGTATGCGGACCTGATCAAGGGCGACGTGACGAAGAAACCGATGCCTCTGTATATCAAGCCTGACCGTTTGCTGTCGGTCCAGGATGTACAGAACGGTATGCGCGACCATTTTGAAGGAACGGATCTGGATATGACGCAGGATGCCGGTGCCGGTTCCTACAAGGTTCCGTATCGTTGGCGCCCGATGACCTTCAAGGTGGACGGCCAGGTGTACACGAACGAACGTGCGATTGCTACGCAGCAGACCGGTTTCGTGATTGTTCCGCAGATGCGTGACTGGTTGCCGGATGCGATCGGCGGTATTCTTTGGTTTGGTGTGGACGATGCCGATATGGCGGTCTTTACGCCGATCTATTGCTCGACGACGGCTTCGCCCGAATGTTATCGCGTCGGTAATGGCGATATGATGAATTTTTCTTGGACTTCCGCTTTCTGGATTCATAACTGGGTGGCGAATATGGCGTATCACAAGTACAGCTATATGATTCAGGATATCCGGCCCGTCCAGCAGGAGTTGGAGAACGGTTTCCAACAGACGATTCCTGCCATCGACAAGGCGGCAAAGGAGCTGTATGACAAGAATCCGGCGGAAGCGGTCAAGTTTTTGACCTGGTTCAGCACGACAACTGCCGATCAGGCGACGGAACGCTGGAAGAAACTTGGTGAATACCTGTTGGTCAAATACATGGACGGCAATGTGAAGAAAGAGGAGAACGGACAGTTCAAGCAGAATGGATACGGATTGTCTGAATATCCGGACTTCCCAGGCTACGACGAAGAGTATTATCGTAGCATCGTGAAGAGTGCCGGTGAAAGATTGAAGGTAAAATAAAGTGAAGTATAAGAAAGATCACTATATTTGGTGATCGTTATTGTTGAATTAAAAAGAGAAGTGTATGAAAAAGTTAGTTGTATTCTTGATGCTGACACTGTTTAGCATGGGTGCGTACGCACAGACGCAACAGGGACAATCCTCGTTCGGTTTTAATCTGGGTTACAATTTTAATGATTGTGGCAATGCGACGTTGGGAGTGGACTACCGTTATTGCGTGACAGATGCTTTCCGCCTGACGCCTTCTTTGACTTACATGGCGAAGAACGATGGATTGAGCGCGTGGGCAATCGATATGAATGCGCATTATGTGTTCAAATTGAGCGAGATGTTCGGTTTCTATCCGTTGGCAGGTTTGAGCCTTTCGTTCTGGAAAGCCAGTTTCGGACAATATAGTGCCAATGAGACTCGCTTGGGTGCCAATCTCGGTTTGGGCGGTGAAGTCTATGCGACAGACCGTATTTCCGTAGGACTGGAAGCCAAGTATAATATCATTAAGGATTTGGATGCTGCGGCATTGGCTGTCCGTGTCGGATATAGTTTCTAAACAATCGGAATTAGGTATATGAAAAAGGGGAGTGGCGACACATCCCCTTTTTTATTTCGAGCTTCTTACCAGCGCAGGTAATCTTCCATTGTGATGTTTTGGAAATCGGGAATCACCTGATAGACTTTGTCTTTTAAGGAGGCTTCGGGATTGGTCGTGCTCAATCCGATTACCCGCATACCCGCTTGAGTTCCGGCCTGTATGCCGGCAAAGGAATCCTCAAACACCAGGCAGTCGGCCGGTGATACGTGCAGGTCGGAGGCGGCAAGCAGATAACACATCGGGTCCGGCTTCCCTTTTGTAATCCGGTCGGCGCTTACCACCGTGTCGAACAGATTGTCGAGTTGCAGAAGCTGGAAAGCCCGTTTCAGTTTGGCATTGTCGGAACTTGTGACCAGACCGATTTTTACCCCCTTGCTTTTCAGAAGATGGATAAACTCCATCGCACCCGGGACCGGTGGAAAAGGCATCTGCTGTTCGAATTCCATGGATTCGCGGGTCACCATTTCCCTGAATTCTTCAGACCGGTCGGAAAAGAACTTGTCCAAGATGTAAGGCAATGTCGTCCCTTTGATATGGGATGCGAAATTGGGAATACCCGTCTGATAGCGTTCCCCCGCTTCGTTCCAGTAAATATCGTAAACCGGTTCTGTGTCTACAACCACGCCATCGAAGTCAAAAAAGGCAGTTTTCATAAAATAATTCATTTATAATAATTTGTATGCAAATATACTTCTTTATTGGCATATTCGGGCATAAATACCGAATGAAGGTAGGGGATGTGTTAATTTAATAGGATTGTTCTAACTTTTTTAAGTTTTAACACCCCGAAAGTGTAAAAACTTATATCTTTGTGCGCGTGCACATGATGATGAATGACAGAAAAGAGATTGTCTAACTAATTAATAGTATTTAAACAAAGTAAATGAAAGCGTATTTGAAATGGGCAGCTTTGTCTCTGACTTTGCTGTGTGGTGCTTGCCAGCCGAATGATGGGTGGCAGGAGTTGTTTAATGGTAAGGATTTTACCGGTTTCAAACAGTTGAACGGGAAAGCGCCTTATCGGGTTGAAAACGGTTGCATGGTCGGTGAGACTGTGGATAAGGAGCCGAATAGTTTCATGGCGACAGAACAGGAATATGGTGATTTCATTCTGGAGTTTGAAGTGAAATGTGATCCGGCTTTGAATTCCGGCGTCCAGTTCCGTAGTGAGAGCAAGCCGGAGTATAACAACGGGCGTGTTCATGGTTACCAGTGTGAGATCGACCCGTCCGACCGTGCTTGGAGTGGCGGACTTTACGACGAAGCTCGCCGGGGCTGGCTGGTTCCCTTGACGGATAATGAAGCCGGACGTGCCGCCTACAAGCGGGATGACTGGAACAAGTACCGGATCGAGGCCATCGGCAACAGCATCCGCATCTGGCTGAACGGCGTGAACACGACCAATGCTGTGGACGATATGACTCCGAAAGGCTTTATCGCTTTCCAGGTGCATGGTATTTTCGGCAAGAAAGAGAATATCGGCAAGGAAATCCGGTGGCGCAATATCCGCATCAAGACGGAGAATCTGGAGGCTGAACGTATGCAGGGTCCCTTGGCTCCGGAAGTGAACTGCATACCGAACACGCTGACGGAAACGGAAAAGGCTGCCGGCTGGAGACTCTTGTTTGACGGCCAGACTTCCAACGGATGGCGGGGTGCCGGAAAGGATGCGTTCCCTGAAAACGGATGGAAGATCGAAAACGGCGAACTGACGGTTATGAAGAACGGCGGTCCGGAAGGCAAAAGAGGTGGCGATATCCTGACGGTCGATGAGTTTGGCGCGTTCGAGCTGAGCTTCGAGTTCAAGCTGACGGAAGGTGCCAATAGCGGCGTGAAATATCTGATCCAGGAGAGCGAGAAGAACAAAGGCTTTGTGATCGGTCCGGAATATCAGGTATTGGATGACAAGAAGCATCCGGATGCGACCAAATATACGACTTATCCCGGTAGCCGCACGGTGTCCAGTCTCTACGACATCATCCCTGCGAAGAACAAGCGTTTCAACGGTATCGGACAGTGGAACAAGGGTGTGATCAAAGTATTCCCGAACAAGCATGTCGAACATTGGATGAACGGCTTTAAGACTGTCGAGTATGATTGGGCTTCAGACGCATTCCTCGAAGTGGTGAAAGGCAGCAAGTTTGCCAATAAAGAATATAACGAATTCGGCGGCTTCGGTACAGCCGAAAAGGGACATATCCTTTTGCAGGACCACTGGGACGAAGTTTCTTATCGGAATATCAAGATTCGGGAGTTGAAGTAATCCGCGTATTTTGTATGAACAGAAAAAGCCGCACGGACATCCTCCGTGCGGCTTTTTGTCATTATACGATTAATAGATAAATGTCTGACTGATTCCGTCGATCAGCAAATGGGCGGCAAAAGTAAGCGCTATTGTCGCATACAGAATCTTGATGTTGATCTTCTTGAACATCTGGTAATAGGTGGTGGCTAAGGTTACCAGGAGGAATGCGAAAGTAAAAATGGTCAGTCCGGAATGGGCTGCGAACAGGTCCGATAGGTGCTCGGCAATTGTTTGCAGCGGTTGGCTCTGTGCGATCCGAGACGGTACTTTAGCGATTGACAAGCCGATGATGGCCAGGCTGGCGGCTGTAATGGTAGCCATGAATGCGGCAAACACGCGGGTGACTTTTGTCCGGTATTCTGTAATATAAAGGGCATATTGGGCTAAGAAAATCGCAATGAACGGATAAGCCGGTGTTATTACATAGGAGCCGGGATCCATGATGAAATAGAAGCACGTGATACAAACCGACGCTACCAGGCTGAGCAACTTCTCCTTTTCCATCGTCCGGATATGTTCCCGGCATTCCGTAAGTATCTTTTTTGCGGACTTGGCGGGTTTGTACAGCCGGCATCCGAACAGGGAGAAAAAGAAGAAAAGAACCCAAGGGGCAAATCCTGCGAGCAATTTCAACAGGTGAAGAGCGGGGAGGATGAATAAGGATGCAATCAAGTTTCCGTCTTCTTTTCCCCAACAGGCCAGCATCGCATTCAAAAAGGCATCACCGCCTTGCTTCCAGGCTGCGATATACCACAGGAGTGGCAGGAACAGGGAAGAAATTCCGGCATAAAGCAACGCTTTGAATTGAATCAGCCGGGAATATTTGCGAAGCATTGACAGATAAATCCCGAAGACAAACAGCGGCAGAAGCAATCCTCGTGTCATTCCTTGGGTCAGCACGGCACATCCCAACAACAGGGGGATTCCGACCGGCAACCCTTTCAGTTCCCGTTGGTCTTCCCAACGGTATAGTTGGAAAAGCCCGATGACCACGAATGCCGCCAGCAACATATCCGCACGAGGCTGCATGGCTGTCCGGTGCATCCCAAGAGAAGTAATGAGCAATAGCGTGGCTATGAACGCTTGCTGGAACCGCAGCCGCTTCCCGAAGAAGACCAGTGTGAAACCGATCAACAGGATAAACGCTAATGCGGATGGCAGGCAGGCGGTAAACTTTGACACATGACCTTGCGGCAGGGAGAACGCAGCTATCAGCCATTGTCCCAACGGAGGTTGGTAGATGGTTTCCCCACCTGCGGCCTGCGGCAAAACCCAATTGCCGGTTTCGAGCATGGAAACGGCAACAGCAGTGTAAGGTTCTCCTTTGAGTGAAAAATCACCCATGCCGATCCAGGGAAGGACTGAGATGATGCAAATAACAATCACCATTGTTATCGGCTTTTGCAGATAAAGATATTGAAGAGTTGGTGTACGCATAGTTTAAACCGGTTAGGAGCTTTCACCCCATTATATTCATTTTAATTGGAATACAAAAGAACGATTTTTCGCGGACATTTTCTTTATTTCAAGAAACTTTTTATGTTCCTAAACATTCTTTGATGGAAGTCCGGATGGTATCTGCGTCCTCTTTGTTCTCTTTCAGAATGGAGAGGATGAGGTTTAAGTAGCTCTCCTTATTGCTGATACCGCAGTATTTGCATAGCTGGGACTGTGGCAGCATTCCTTTCTGATTGTAGACGCGAAGGATATTCTTGTAGTCGCCGGTTTCGGTAAACTGAATGAACTTCTCCTTGATTCCGGTATAGATTTCATCTACATGTACGGTCTTGCGGATGCTTTCCACCTGTTCGGTCAGTTCGTCTACCGTATTCATTTTCCGGTTCAGGGCCGTTTCCAGTTTCTTCTGTACGCGGTGGCGGGCATGAAGCAGGACTTGACTTTCGAGGTCCTTCAGGAAAAGCTTGATCACGTTCTCTTTGACCTGGTTGAAGACCTGTTCGGGATCTTTCATCAGGCGGGCGGCAACGGTCTTGATGACAGGTTCCAGCATCAGAAGATTCTCCACTTCGGCAACGTCGGGCACGTAAATGTGCTGCTCGCGCAGGTAGGCGATTTCTCCTTCCGTGCGGCGGTCGCGGTCAACGATCCCTTTGGAATCCAGCGTGTGGAAGTCCTTCAGTTGGGAGAAAGCTTTGGTCGTTTCGATCACTTTCTGGCAACCTCCCATCGGCTTTACCTTGTAGTTCGGGAAGATCAGCGGATAGAGCCGGCTGTCTATGCTGTTGGAGTCGGTCCCTTCGATGAACAGGATCGGCTTGCGGCTGCCTAAGATTTCCATATAGACCTCTTCGGGAAAACCGTCGTTGTTTTCGATCAGTTCGTAGTCCCATATCCGGGCGTCACCATTGTAAGAACGTATCCAGAGACGCTTGCTGTTGTCGCGCGAGGCGGCGAAGTCGATGTCGTGTGTCAGATACACGTAGGTACAATCCGGACGCATGGCTTCAATCTCGTCCCACAACGGGTTTTTGATGGAGTCGTGGAGCAGGACTTCCGGTTCTTCGATGATCAGCAACGCATTTTCAGGCGCACAGAGCACGGCGCCTATCAGGTAGAATACCAGCTTTTCGCCGTCGCTCATCCGGCCTGCCGTGTATGAATCTCCATCGATGCAGGTGGAGGCCAGTTCTATGAAGCCCGATTTGCGTACCAGGCGGTTATGCGGGAACATCTTCTCCCAGATCGTCTGGATACGGTCTATCTTGGTGATGGGCGGTACGAGGCCGGGAGTCAGTTTGCTTGCTTCCTTGTATTGGACGGCGGCTTCGAATTCTTCCGTTTGCAGGTGCAGGATCAGTTTCTCATATTCAGACATACGCGGCATGAAAAGCCGTTCCGCGATCATGGACTGAAGCCGGGTCAGTTCGTTGCCGTCGGCCGGTACTTGGTTTTCTTGGCTGCTGAGGAAAAGGGAATGCATGCCGGATATCCATACGCTTTTTCCGGCGTACCGTTGGTGCAAGTTTCTGCCGAAAGAGCTTTTGCCGGATCCGTTGGCTCCGATTACGATCAGCACTTTCGTGTCGAGGGTAACGGGTGCTGAAGTATTTTGATTGGTAGGGAGAATTAAATCCATAACAGGTCTCTGATTTGTTTCCCCAAAGGTAAATAAAAATTTCATAGGCATGAAATAAAAGTTCCATAGGCACGGAACAAAAATTTCATGCCTATGGAATTTTATTTTCATCCGTATGTACAGACCGTTTAGTAAGCACGGGCGAACAATACGCGCTGTGCGGAAGGTTTGCCGGTCACCATGCACTTGCCCGGCGTCTTGTCGCCTTCCAGCGGAATGCAGCGGATCGTGGCTTTCGTTTCGTTCTTCACCCGTTCTTCCGTTTCGGGAGTCCCGTCCCAGTGAGCCATGATGAAGTAGCCCTCTTCGATCTTTTCCTTGAACTCGTCGTAGGTATCGACCGTAATCGTCCTTTCGGCACGATGGTCGAACGCTTTTTGGAAGATGTTCTTCTGGATTTCTTCCAACAAGTTCTGTACGTAGGTTTCGATGTTGTCGCACGTTACGGTTTCCTTTTCCAGTGTGTCACGACGCATCACTTCGATCGTATTGTTTTCCAGATCGCGTCCGCCCATTGCCAAACGTACGGGTACGCCTTTCAGTTCATATTCGGCGAATTTCCATCCCGGCTTCTTGTTGTCGGCGTCGTCGAATTTGACGGAGATGCCCAATGCTTTCAGCTTGGCAACGATGCCGTTTACCTTTTCGCTGATCTGTGCCAACTGTTCTGCGCTGCGGTAAATCGGGATGATGACCACCTGGATAGGAGCGAGGTGAGGAGGCAATACCAGACCGTTGTCGTCGGAATGAGACATGATCAAGGCACCGATCAGACGGGTTGAAACGCCCCATGAAGTTGCCCAAGCGTAGTCGCTCTTTCCGTTCTTGTCGATGAAAGTAACGTCGAATGCCTTGCCGAAGTTCTGTCCTAAGAAGTGGGAAGTACCGGCTTGCAATGCTTTTCCGTCCTGCATCATCGCTTCAATTGTGTAAGTGTCCAATGCACCGGCGAAACGTTCGCTTGCAGACTTGACACCTTTGATGACCGGCATCGCCATATAGTTTTCGGCAAAGTCGGCATATACGCCCTGCATCTTTTTGGCTTCGATTTCAGCTTCTTCGCGTGTTGCATGGGCCGTATGTCCTTCCTGCCACAAGAATTCGGCGGTACGGAGGAAAAGACGGGTACGCATTTCCCAGCGCATTACGTTCGCCCACTGGTTGCAAAGAATAGGCAGGTCACGGTAAGACTGGATCCAGTTGCGATAAGTGTTCCAGATAATTGTCTCGGAAGTCGGACGGATAATCAGCTCTTCTTCCAGCTTGGCATCCGGATCGACAACGACACCTGTACCGTCGTGATTGGTTTTCAGGCGATAATGCGTGACAACGGCACATTCTTTGGCGAAGCCTTCCACGTGCTCGGCTTCCTTGCTCAGGAATGATTTCGGGATCAGCAAGGGAAAGTAAGCGTTTACGTGACCTGTTTCCTTGAACATATCGTCGAGGATACGTTGCATCTTTTCCCAAATTGCATATCCGTAAGGCTTGATTACCATACAGCCGCGTACGGCGGAATTCTCTGCCAGATCCGCTTTGATTACCAGATCCTGGTACCACTGCGAGTAGTTCACACTTCTCGGAGTCAGTTCTTTCAGCTCTTTTGCCATTTCCTTAAATTCTATATGTTTTTTCTATTGATTTCAAATAGGACGTGCAAAGGTACGAAATTGAATTGACAATTGATAATTGACAATTGACAATTCCATGTTCTGTCTTGATAAAAATAGAATGAAAAAAGGCCACTTCTCGAAAGAAGCAGCCTTTTGTTCATATAGATAAGCATTTATTCTTATTTGTAGGCTTCGCCCTTAACGGCTGCGATACCCGGAAGAACTTTGCCTTCGATAGCTTCCAACAGAGCACCACCGCCTGTAGAAACGTAAGATACTTTGCTGGCCAGGCCGAACTTGTTCACACAAGCCACAGAGTCACCACCACCTACAAGTGAGAAAGCACCGTTTTGAGTTGCTTCGGCGATAGCTTCGCCTACTGCACGTGAACCGGCTGTGTAGTTGTCAAATTCGAATACGCCTGTCGGACCGTTCCAAAGGATAGTCTTGGATCCTTTGATGACGTCAGCGTAGATTTCCATTGTCTTCGGACCGATGTCAAGACCTTCCCAACCGTCAGGAATTTCGTTTACGTTGGCGTAGTCGCTCTTGGCGTCGTTGCTGAAGTCGTCAGCGATCTTGGCATCAACAGCCAATACCAGGTTTACACCTTTTTCTTTTGCTTTCTTCATCAGGTCGAGAGCCAGATCCAATTTGTCATCTTCGCAGATTGATTTACCGATCTTACCGCCCATTGCCTTTGTGAACGTGTAGGTCATACCGCCTGTTACGATCAGGTTGTCCACTTTGTTCAACAGGTTTTCGATGATTTCAATCTTGGAAGAAACCTTAGAACCGCCCATGATTGCAGTGAACGGACGAACGATGTCGCTCATTACTTTGTCGACAGCTTTGACTTCCTTTTCCATCAAGTAACCGAACATTTTGTGGTCGGCATCAAAGTAATCAGCAATCAAAGCCGTGGATGCGTGAGCACGGTGAGCCGTACCGAAAGCGTCGTTTACATAGCAGTCTGCGTAAGAAGCCAATCTCTTTACAAATTCTTTCTGGCTTTCTTTTACCGCTTTCTTGGCAGCTTTCTTTTCTTCGTCTGTAGCATCTTCAGCCAAACCTCTCGGCTTGCCTTCTTCTTCTGCATAAAAACGGAGGTTTTCAAGCAACAAAGCTTCACCCGGTTGCAGAGCGGCAGCCTTCACGCCGGCTTCTTCGCCGATGCAGTCGTTAGCGAACTGAACATCCACACCCAATAGTTCGGAAACGTGTTTCAGGATGTGTTTCAGTGAATATTTGTCAGTAACGCCTTTCGGACGTCCCAGATGAGAACCGATGATTACGCTACCACCGTCAGCCAAAATTTTTTTCAAAGTAGGAAGAGCGGCACGGATACGAGTGTCGTCTGTGATGTTGAAATTTTCGTCCAGAGGGACATTAAAGTCAACTCTTACAAATGCCTTTTTACCGGCAAAATTGAATTTGTCAATTGATTGCATAACTCTTATATTTAAGTTCTGTATTAAAATATCATGTTTAGCGGACGCAAACTTACTAAAAATATTCTATTTCGTTGTTTCAAGTGCTATAAATTTATCATTCTGTTAATTTGAAACGCAGGCGTAGCCGTCCGTCGGAATAGTCGTAGGTCAGCATTTTGAAGTGCCCGATTTCGGATGTGTTGTTGACATGTGCTCCGATACATGCACAAGCGTCATAGTCGCCGATGCGGACAATACGCAGCGTTTCGCTTGCATCTTTCGGCAATTTGCTGAGATCGACGATCTCTCCGGCTTTCGCTTTCGGCATGAATTCAATTGTAACGGGTAGATGCCGGTCGATCACTTCATTGATCCGGCGTTCTACTTCTGCCATCTTTTCGGCTGTCGGTTCTTCCGGCAGCTCATAGTCACATTTGCTCTTTTTCCGTTCTATATGTGCATTCCTTGAACGCGGACAACCGAACATCCGGACCATTGTCTGGTTCAGGATATGTTCTGCCGTGTGCATGGGTGGATATTCCTGTTTGTTGTGCTCGTTTAATTGGATTTCTTGTTCCATTGTTCGATCTCTTTCTTTAATATACTGTATACGTTGCAATCTACATATTCACCGGAAACCAGCAATTCACCTTCCCGCTCCGTGCCTTCTAATGTGAATCCTAAGCGTTGAGGAATGGCATTGCTCGGAACATTGCCGACGGCACAGCGGATTTGGATACGGTTTATGTCCCGCTCACGGACAGCCCATTGGCAGAGATGACGGACTGCGTTCGTGACGATTCCTTTCCCCCGGTAAGCGGGAAGCAGCCAGTAACCGATTTCTGTACGATGGTTGGGAGCATCGGAAAAATGGAAACCGGCCAGCCCACAGATTGCATCTCCGTGTTCCAAAACATAGACCGGATCGCGTTGTTCGTATGGTACAGTCAATACGGATTGCAGGAATCCTTTTTCGTCTGCGACACTGTTAAGTCCGTCTACGAAAGGCAGCCAGATCCGCAGGTTTTCCCGGTTCTGATCGATAGCTTCGAAAATCGGGGCGGCATCCTCTAAAATCGCCTCCCGGATTGTATAATCGGAGATGCCGATGGAATAGGAGTGGGGGCGGATCGCTTTTTCGAATGCTTTCCTTGCACTGTGGTTCCGGTAATACACTTCGCCACAGTATTTGAATCCCAATGTGTCGATTAGGCGCAGCATATAAGCGTTGTCATATTTTGTGTCCACGCGGAAATTGTAGATACCTTTCTGGCGGCTCACCTCTTCGGCCTGCAACATGAACTGTTTGGCCATGCCTTGCCGCTTCATCTCTTCGGCAATGGCCAGACGGTGGACGATGACGTACGGCAGGTCGTTTGACCATTTGCCCTCTATATCTTTATAGACCGGTTCTCCGTCGAACGAAATGACTCCGTATGCAATAACTCGGCCTTCCCGGCACATGACGTAGCCGTTTCCGCTCAGTATGTCCTGGCAGATATGTTCGAAAGCCGGGTAGTTCTCGTCCCATTGCCGGCTTCCAAGGCGTTGCATTTGGGCTTTTGCCTGTTCGATGATTTGCCAGATTCGTTCGATATCTGCTTCTTCTGCTTTTCGGAATGTGTCGGATATACTTGAGGTTGTCATTTGTTTTCGAATTTGTTGAAATGAATCCCCAAAGATAGTTTTTATTTTAGAAAATAGAAACAACGGGTTTTTCTTCCCGCTTCTTTTTGAGAATGCAATCGCAGGAATTCCATGAACTGTAGCCTATATGCCGGGAGGCGGTGGTCCGGGCGGTTCTATAAACGCGATGCAGGTTTGTCGACGGAAAGAGAGCGATAAAAAGGATTGCTCTCTAAATCGGCAAACCGGCGCAGAGCTTTTCCAGATATTCCGCATCCGTTTCATCGAATGCATTCAGGTGGTCGCTGTCTATGTCCAGGACGGCGACTACCGTACCTTTTCTGAGGATGGGCACGACAATTTCCGACCGCGAATCCGAGCTGCAGGCGATATGTCCCGGAAACTGTTCCACGTCCGGGACGACGATCGTCCGCGCCTCTTTCCAAGCCGTCCCGCATACCCCTTTCCCATACCGGATGCGCGTGCAGGCAAGCGGGCCCTGGAACGGGGCGAGCACGAGCGTCTCTTCTTTTACGACGTAGAAGCCTACCCAAAAGAAACCGAACGTCTGTTTCAGGGCGGCGGCGACATTCGCCATATTCGCGACGGCGTCTGTTTCTCCAGCGGTCAGCGCCTGCAATTGAGGGAGCAAAGTTTCATACCGCTCCTGTTTGTTTCCACCGTTGATGATTAGATTTTCTGCCATTTTTTTTGAACTTTATGAGTGGACAAAAGTACTCTTTTTTCGGATTCTCCGTACCTTTGCAGCATGAATAAACAGAAATCTCCTTTGGTGCTCGGGACCGAGTGCATCAGTAAATTATTGACACAGTACGCCATACCGGCCATTATCGCCATGACAGCCTCTTCGCTCTACAACATGGCAGACAGCATATTTATCGGACACGGGGTCGGCCCGTTGGCTATTTCGGGACTGGCGCTGACTTTTCCGTTGATGAACCTCGCGGCCGCTTTCGGTTCGCTGGTCGGAGTGGGGGCTTCGACGTTGGTATCTGTCAAGTTGGGGCAGAAAGAGTATGAGGGAGCGAATCATGTACTTGGAAACGTCCTGGTGTTGAATGTCATCCTGGGGCTTGCCTTTACATGCGTCTTCCTGTTGTTGCTCGACCCGATCCTCTACTTCTTCGGGGCGAGTGAGAACACGATTTCGTATGCCCGCAATTATATGGATGTGATCCTGGTGGGAAATGTGATTACCCACATGTATCTTGGGTTGAACGCGGTGCTGCGCTCTTCCGGTTTTCCTCGGTTGGCGATGTATGCGACGTTGTCATCGGTGATAATCAATTGTGTGCTGACCCCGTTCTTCATCTTCGGATTCGGTTGGGGCATCAAGGGAGCGGCATGGGCTACCGTTATTTCGCAAGCCATCTCGCTGGCCGGCCAGTTGGTCCACTTTTCCCGTCCGAAAGAGTTGTTGCATTTCAAGAAAGGCATTTATCGGCTGAAGCGCGAGATCGTGAAAGGGATTCTCTCCATCGGGATGTCACCTTTCCTGATGAACCTCTGCGCCTGCCTGATCGTGATCCTGATCAACCGGGGATTGAAAGCGCACGGGGGCGATATGGCAATCGGCGCATACGGGATCGTGAACCGGGTGGTATTTCTCTTTATCATGATTATCATGGGCTTCAACCAGGGGATGCAGCCGATTGCGGGCTATAACTTCGGCGCCTGCCAATACTCGCGCGTGACGGAAGTGACGAAGTTGACCATGAAGTGGGCGATAGGAGTAGCAACAACGGGTTTTTTGCTTTGCCAGTTGTTCCCGTCGATGATCGTTCGCCTGTTTACGACCGATCCGGAACTGATCGATGCGGCGGTGTATGGTTTGCATATCGTCTTTGCGGTCTTCCCGATTGTCGGTTTCCAGATGGTGGCGACCAACTTTTTCCTTTCCATCGGGATGTCGAAGAAGGCGATCTTCCTTTCGCTTACCCGCCAGTTGTTGTTCCTCGTCCCTTGCCTGTTGCTTCTTCCCGGATGGTTTGGGACGCTCGGCGTATGGATCAGCATCCCGATCGCCGACACGACCGCCACGATTGTCACGGCTCTCGTCTTGATAAACCAGTTCAGGAAGTTTCATTCTAAATAAAAATTTTTACCTTTGTCTCATAACATGATACGAATGGAAAATGAGGACAAAAGCTGAATATTTTGAATTACTTCGCTGTTATAAACAGCGTGTGGCAGAGCGATATGGTATTGTTCGTTTAGGCATATTCGGTTCTGTTTCCCGCAATGAACATAAAGGCGATAGCGACTTGGATGTTTGTGTGGAAATGAAAGAGCCGGATGGCTTTTTGCTTTTGAACATTAAATATGAACTGGAGGAATTGTTGAATTGTAAAATTGATATTGTCCGTTTGCGCGATAATATGAATGCTTTACTGAAAAGAAATATAGAAAGGGACGGAATTTATGTGTAAAGAAGAAGTATTTTGAAAATAGAATTAGTAGTTATTATGGACAATAAAATCATATTGACCATCGGCCGGCAGTTCGGTAGCGGTGGTCGCGAGATCGGGCAGAAGCTGGCAAAGGAGTTGGGAATCGGTTATTACGACAAGGAGCTGATGGCGCTTGCCGCAAAGGAAAGCGGGCTGAGCGAGGAGTTTTTCGAGAAAGCGGACGAAAGGGCTTCCAGCGGATTGGCCTACGCCTTTACGATGGGCTATTCCTATATGGGGCTGTTCCCGCCCTATGCCGATGTGTTGTCTAACGACCGTTTGTTCCTGTATCAGAGCGATACGATTCGCAATTTGGCGGAAAAGAATTCGTGTGTGATTGTCGGGCGATGTGCCGACTATATTCTGCGCGACGATCCCGACTGCCTGAGCTTCTTCATCCACAACAACAAAGAGAACCGCATCCAGCGGATCATCGAAAGCCAGGGCCTGACGGTCGAACAGGCGGAGGAGTTGATGCAGAAGACCGACAAGTCGCGTGCAGCCTACTATAATTATTATACGAACAAGGAATGGGGCGTTGCATCCACCTACAACTTTTCCATCGATGTCTCCGTGTTGGGAATAGACGAAACGGTCGCGTTCATAAAGAATTTTGTGGAACGGAAAATGAACAGGCGTCCACCGCATTTCGGATAATTGTTTTATCGACAAAAGAACAGAAGAAACAGATTTCATTTTTTGTTCTTTTGCTCTTTTGTCTTTCTTTATTTATCTTTGCGCCGATCTATCATAGGGGTGCCTTACTTGTACAGGCTGAGATCATACCCATTGAACCTGCCGGATAACGCCGTGAAGGGAAAAGGTAGAATGACTAAATAAAGGGGAGCGTTACCTCTATGTGCTTCCCGATGTTTAAACTCTAATTATTATTTGTAATGGAACAGATTGTTTCAACAGGAATTATCGACTCTTACTTTGCGAAGTTAAAGAGCAATTTGTCTATTGATGTCGCCATTGTCGGTGGTGGTCCTTCGGGTATCGTTGCCGCTTATTATCTGGCAAAGGCCGGAAAAAAGGTGGCTTTGTTCGACCGTAAGCTGGCTCCCGGTGGAGGTATGTGGGGCGGCGCCATGATGTTCAACGATATCGTGGTTCAGGAAGAGGCTATGCCGATCGTGCGCGAGTTGGGTGTAAACTACAAGGATGCCGGAAACGGTACGTATATCATGGATTCCGTACATACGACTTCGGCTTTGATTTATAGCGCGACGAAAGCCGGTGCGACTATCTTCAACTGTTACTCCGTAGAAGATGTCGTGTTCCATAACGATGCCGTAGCCGGCGTGGTGGTCAACTGGGCTCCGGTCATTCGCGAAGGCATGCACGTGGATCCGCTGACAATCATGTCAAAAGCGGTCCTGGAAGGAACCGGCCATGATTGCGAAATCGCCCGCGTGGTGGCTCGCAAGAACGATATCAAGTTGAATACTCCGACGGGAGGCGTGATCGGCGAACGTTCGTTGAACGTCGAGTTAGGCGAATCGACAACCGTCGAAAACACGAAGGAAATCTATCCGGGATTGTTCGTTTCCGGTATGGCCGCCAACGGTGTGAGCGGCAGCTTCCGCATGGGACCGATCTTCGGCGGTATGTTGATGAGCGGTAAAAAAGCGGCCGAACTGATTTGTGCCAAGCTGGATAAATAAGGAGCAACGCTCAGAATAGGGAAGGGGCTGTGCCAGGCGCGTAAATGAGGCGCTTGCGGCACGGCCCTTTTTTGTTGGGTTCTTTTTGGAACAATCATATTTTTGACAGTTCCTTCTCAACCTCTTCGGTAAAGAAAACTGTCATTTGGTAAATGTCTTGATGCAACATCGCCTCAAAGCCTGTGACGGGAATTGGACCGAGATTGAAATATTCCTGAAAGCCGGTTCTGAACTTTTCATCCGGGTTTGCTACTATCATGCCGTCCATAGTCACGAACAGGCAGGTATAATTCTTTTGGATACATATTCCCGAAAGTGTTTTTACTGCATCTGAAGGTATTTTGGTGAGCCTGACAGTTGTGCCTCCAGCCAGACATACCGCGCCGTTCAGTGTTACATATCCATCAATCAGGTCGTTCGGAAGTCCTGGCAAGTCGAGAATGGTGTGGGATCTTCCGGTGGCGATAAAAATTTTGTTTCTGTTCTTTTGGGCTTCTCGGAGCGCAATCTGTGTCGATTCAGGAACCCGATGCGTCTTGATATCAACCAAAGTGCCATCCACATCAAAAAATAGTGCTTTCATTTATTTAACTTTAATCCGAATGTCATAAAAGCGAGTATTAAACCGAACCATTATTTGCTTCTATTTTTCAGGTTGCGGTTTTATTTTTACAACTACGGCTTTGAGGAATAATCTTGTCGAATATTGCAAAAAACCGCATTATGTGAAAATTTCTCTCTAAAAACTTTGCTTTTTCTCTCAAAAGTATATACGTTTACGGAATTATGCAAGTTTATAATGCTGTTTTATGCTGAAAGAAGAAAGACTGAATAAAATCCTTGAACGTATTTCCCGCGATAGTAGAATATACGTGACAACACTCAGTGCTGAATTCGAAGTGAGCGATGATACAATTCGGCGTGATATTGTCGAACTTGAACAGAGAGGATTGTTGACAAAAGTTCATGGAGGTGCTATTGCCCGATCAGGAATATCCATCGAGTTTACAGAGAGGCTGAACACAGATATTGAGATGAAGCGTCAGCTTGTGGGCAAGATTATTCCTCTGATCAAGAATGACGATGTGATACTTATAGATGGCGGTACCACAAATCTTGAACTTGCCAGGGCACTCCCTCTCGATAAACATTACACTGTAATAACCAATAGCCTGCCGATTGCAACCGAACTTGTATCGAAACATAACATTGATGTGACGATGCTTGGAGGAACGATTATCGGTTCATCGCAGGTAACGGCTGGCATAATGACTTACAGGGCATTGGAAAATATCTTTCCCGATTGGACAATAGTGGGCGTAAGCGATATACATCCTGAGAAAGGCTTGATGACCACAATACAAGAGGAAGCGATAATTAAACGCAGTTTCATAGAACAAGGTGGAAACAGGGTTGCAATCGTGACCTCCAATAAGTTGAATACTGCACATCATTACCGGTTCGCATCTCTTTCAGAGATAGATTTTCTAATAGTAGAGGATGATCGTAAGGATGATATACTTGAAAACTGGCCACATTTGCACTATACCGTTCTTTAATCGGGTCAAAATATATATGGATATGAAAATAGAAAAATATACAATATCCCTTTTGGAGGCATTTTTCTATTTTGAGAGAAATCTTGAACGGCTCACGTGTGACATTTTCATCCTATTCGTTGGAATTTGTTGACAATTGGCTGAAACAGACCGGGGGAAATTGAAAAACGAAGCCTGTTTGTTACAGAAAAAGCGAGATCGTTGACATTGTGAAAAAGCTGAACTTCCGGAGAATCGCCTGTAGCAAACAAAAGTTTCCACCGTTCCGAATATCACAAAAGAAAATTCCCTTTTTTTCGCCATGAGGAGGGACTTCATCATCGTGACGACCGTCTTCGTTGCTTCTAAAGTCGGACTTTGTGGTCTATGAAGTCCGACTTTAGGACGATGACGACCGTCTTCAGGATAAAAAACTGCGCACCTCATGGCAGAATTCCTCTTTTTCTCGATGAAAAACCGGAATTTACAGCTATTTCTAAAGAATGTGTTTTCTTGTTAAGGAAATAATAATATACAATAAGTGCATCCAAATACAAGGGAACATTTCTGAATTCACTTTTGGTTTGTAACACAAGTTTTTCTACTTTTGTAGGCGTTAAGTATGAAAGCGAAGAAGGCAATATATCGATACGTGATGCTGCTTGTTAGTATCGTGGTGCTTATGTCGGTCGTTGTACCGCATCATCACCATCGTAACGGGTTGCCCTGTTATAAGTCGCTTTCTGAAGAGGCTGCCCACGGTGGACATGGAAGTCCCGAATCGCATGATTGCGGATGCAATGGGCATAACATTGCGCTCTATACGTCTATGTTTTCCCATGTGACGGATGGAGATGTGAACCAATACCTTTATCCTTTGCTCGTACTTTTCGATTATATAAATCCTCCTGCCCCGGTTTTTTATAAACTTTTGTTTGAAAATGAGCGGGCTTGTTATATCGGGTCCCTGCATGATACGTGGATCGTTTCCGCGTCGGGGCTTCGTGCGCCTCCGTATGAGAGCGATGATTTATGAATTATGAATTATGATTTATATCATCGACGCATAAATCATAAATCTTTTCTTCTTTTCTTTCTTCTTTATTCATACATCAAAAACGATTATCATCATGAAAAAAATATACTTGATGTGGGTGGTTTTCGCCTACATATTGGCAGGTTGTGGTGGCAACACTGCTGTACATGGGGAGCATGAACATGAGGCTCACGATCATGAGGAACATGAAGGGCATGAACACGAGCATGAGCACGAGCATGAACATGAAGGAAACGGCGGAGGACATGCCGGCGAGATTTCTTTCAAGAAAGCGTTGGCGGAGGCCGTCGGTTTGCAGACTCATAAAGTGGAGCCGGGCGCCTTTACCGATGTGATCAAGACAAGCGGGCGGGTGATGGCCGCGCAGGGAGAGGAAACGACCGTAGTGGCTACGGTTCCCGGTGTGGTGACGTTCGGTAATCTGTCGTTTGTCGACGGGACGGCGGTTCGCAAGGGGCAGGCTATTTTGAGCCTTGCTTCCAGTAATTTATCTGACGGGAATGTGGCGGCTAAGGCCCAATATGCCTACGAGAATGCGAAGAAAGAGTATGAACGTATGGAAGCCTTGGTCGGGGATCAGATCGTTTCGGCCAAAGCATTTGAACAAGCCCGCCTGGACTACGAGAATGCGAAGGTGGCTTGGGAAGCCGTGGCGGGAAAACAGACGGCCAACGGGGTGTCGGTCGTTTCGCCTATGAACGGTTATCTGAAGAACTTGCAAGTGAAAGAGGGCGATTATGTGACGGTCGGCCAGCCGTTGGCTACGATCTCACAAAATAACCGTCTGGTGTTGCGTGCGGAGGTTTCGGAGAAATATTACCCTTATTTGCCGGCTGTTCAATCGGCCCATTTCCGTACGCCGTACGATAACGTGACCTATAAGCTGTCCGAGCTGCATGGACGTCTGCTTTCATACGGGAAGGCTTCCGACACCAATTCGTTTTATGTCCCGGTCACATTCGAGTTCGATAATAAGGGAAGCATTATTCCCGGTTCGTTTGTCGAGATCTATTTGCTCACCGTTCCGATGCAAAACGTGATGAGTGTGCCTGTTTCCGCCCTTATCGAGGAACAGGGCGTTTATTCTGTCTTTGTCCGTGTGCATGAAGAGGCCTATAAAAAGGTACCAGTGACGTTGGGAGCCGACAATGGTTCCGAAGTGCAGATATTGAGCGGTCTGACGGCCGGCGACGAAGTCGTGACGGCCGGCGCTTACCAGATCAAGTTGGCTTCCGTTTCCAATGCTATACCGGCACATACACATAACCACTAAAACAAAAGATTATGCTGAATAAGATCATATATTACGCGTTGCATAACAGGTTGGTGGTGCTGATCTGTTCCTTGCTGCTGATGATTGCCGGAACGTACACGGCATTCCATACGGATGTGGATGTGTTTCCGGACTTGAATGCGCCGACTGTCGTTATCATGACGGAGGCGAACGGTATGGCACCCGAAGAGGTGGAACGTTTGGTGACTTTTCCGGTAGAAACGGCGGTGAACGGTGCGATGGATGTGCGTCGTGTCCGTTCCTCTTCTACGACGGGCTTTTCGGTCGTGTGGGTGGAATTTGATTGGGGAACGGATATTTACCGAGCCCGTCAGATTGTTTCCGAAAAACTGGCGGTTGTCAATGAAAGTTTGCCGGAGAATGTCGGAAAACCGACGTTGGGCCCGCAATCTTCCATTCTGGGAGAAATGATGATTATCGGGTTGACGGTCGATGACGGTAAGGGCGGTGCGCAGACCGCTCCAACGACCCAAATGGACCTCCGCACAATTGCCGACTGGACCATCCGTCCGCGTTTGCTTTCGACAGGCGGGGTGGCACAGGTGGCCGTGATTGGCGGAGATATCAAGGAATACCAGATATTGCTCGATCCCGCCCGCATGAAACACTACGGGGTCAGTCTGGACGAAGTGCTGGCTGTTACCCGCAACATGAATCGGAATGCCAATGGCGGTGTCCTCTATGAATATGCTAACGAATACATCATCCGGGGTGTCCTTTCGACCGCTGATGCCGAGGAGATCGGGAAGGGAGTCGTCAAGATGGCCGGAGATTCTCCCGTCTTGTTGGAAAATATCGCTACGGTGAAGATCGGTGGCAAGAGTCCGAAACTCGGAACGGCTTCCGAACGGGCGAAACCGGCCGTACTGATTACGGTCACCAAGCAACCCAACACCAGCACGATCGACTTGACGGAAAAATTGGATGCGATCATGGCGGACTTGCAGAAGAACTTGCCTGCCGATGTGCATGTCTCGACCGACATCTTCCGCCAAAGCCGTTTCATCGATAGTTCGATCGATAATGTAAAGGACAGCTTGTTCGAAGGAAGTTTCTTCGTGGTGATCGTCCTGTTCCTGTTCCTGATGAATGTCCGGACGACGGTGATTTCATTGGTTGCCTTGCCGCTCGCCCTGTTGGTTTCCATATTGGCGTTGCATTATATGGGATTGACCATCAACACCATGAGTTTGGGTGGAATGGCGATTGCGATCGGTTCGTTGGTCGATGATGCGATTGTCGATGTGGAGAATGTATATAAACGGATACGGGAGAATCGCTTGTTGCCTCCCGACCGGCAACGTTCCATCTTGGATGTCGTGTTCGATGCTTCCCGCGAAGTGCGTATGCCGATTTTGAATTCGACGCTGATCATCGTGGTCAGTTTCGTCCCCCTCTTCTTCCTGAGCGGGATGGAAGGGCGTATGTTGGTTCCGTTGGGGATCGCCTTTATCGTTGCGCTATTTGCCTCTACGGTCGTTGCGCTGACGTTGACACCGGTGCTGTGCAGCTATTTGTTGAACCGGAAATCTGCGGACAACCAGGCGGAGAAAGAGGCTTGGGTGGCCCGCAAACTGAAAGAAATCTACGGCAGGGCTTTGGAAGGGGCATTGGCCCATAAGAAAGCGGTGTTGGGATGTACGGTCGGCCTGTTCTTAGTAGCCTTGGGAACGTTCTTTACGTTGGGACGGAGCTTCCTGCCACCGTTTAACGAAGGTTCGTTTACGATCAATGTCAGCTCTCTTCCGGGTATCTCCCTGGATGAATCGGACAAGATGGGGCGACGGGCGGAAGAATTGCTGATGCAGGTTCCCGAAATCCAGACGGTCGCCCGCAAGACCGGACGCGCCGAACTTGATGAACATGCTTTGGGAGTGAACGTGTCGGAGATCGAAGCTCCGTTTGTCTTGAAAGACCGTAGCCGCAATGCTGTCATGCATGATGTCCGCCAGAAGTTGTCTACCATCAGCGGTGCCAACATCGAAATCGGACAGCCTATTTCTCACCGCATCGACGCCATGCTCTCCGGTACGGAGGCGAATATCGCGATCAAATTGTTCGGTACGGACCTGAACCTGATGTTTACGGTCGGCAACCAGATCAAGGAAGCCATCCAGGGAATCCCCGGCTTGGTGGATTTGAAAGTGGAACAACAGATCGAGCGTCCGCAGCTGACCCTCACACCGAAGCGCGAGTTGATGGCACAATATGGCATCACCTTGCCGGAGTTTGAGGAGTATGTCAATGTCATGTTGGGCGGTGAAGCCGTCAGCCAGGTGTATGACGACGGCAAGACATTCGACCTGACGGTCAAGACCTCCGACGAAAGCCGCGCCACGATGGAGGATATCCGTAACCTGATGATCGATGCGGGCGGCAAAAAGGTCCCCTTGAGTTATGTCGCTGAAATCCGTTCCGTGACAGGTCCGAACACGATCAACCGCGAAAACGTGCAACGGAAGATCGTGATCAGCGGAAATGTTTCCGAACGTGACCTCCGAAGCGTCGTCAATGAGATCCGGCAGCAGGTAGAAACCTCCGTCCAGTTGCCCGAAGGCTATCACATCGAATATGGCGGGCAGTTCGAGAGCGAACAGGCCGCCAGCCGTACCTTGTTGCTTACCTCGTTGATGTCTTTGTTGGTAATCTTCCTGTTGCTCTATCATGAGTTCAAGAATGTGAAAGAGAGCGGAGTGATTTTGTTGAACCTGCCGTTGGCGTTGATCGGAGGGGTGTTCATCTTGAAGCTGACCTCCGGTGAGGTGAGTATTCCGGCTATTATCGGTTTTATCTCTTTGTTCGGCATTGCCACTCGCAACGGTATGTTGCTGATCAGCCATTATACGCAACTACGGACCGTGGAGAATATGCCGCTTCGACAGGCCGTCCTGCAAGGTTCGATGGACCGTTTGAACCCGATCCTGATGACCGCGCTCAGTTCGGCCCTTGCGTTGATCCCGCTTGCGCTGAACGGCGATTTGCCCGGAAACGAGATCCAGAGTCCGATGGCCACCGTCATTTTAGGAGGACTAATGACCTCTACTTTCCTGAACGGCTTCATCATCCCGATAGTTTATTTATTCATGAATAAAGAAGATAAAGCATGAAACGATTCATATTAACCATCACACTGGTTTCTTCCGTACTGGTAGCCGGGGCGCAAACTTCCGTCGAGGAGGTGCTCCGGAGCGTAGAAACCAACAACAAGGAATTGCAGGCGAGCCGCCAGATGGTGACGGCACAGAAGTTGGAAGCCAAATTAGACAACAACCTGCCTGATCCGTCTGTCACCTATTCGCATTTGTATGGCAATAAAGAGGGAATGGGATTCACCGGCGAGCTGATCGCTTCGCAATCGTTCGACTTCCCGTCTTTATACCGGCAACGAAGCAAACTGGCCCGGCAGAAAGGCGAAAGCTACGACCGGCAATGTGAGGAATTGCGCCAACAGATCTTGTTGCAAGCCAAAGAAGCCTGCCTGGACTTGATCTTTCTGAACCAACAGAAAAGCCTGTTGGAGGTTCGCCGGAAAAATGCCGAACAGCTTGCCGCTCTCTATCGGCAACGTCTGGAACAGGGCGATGCCAATATTCTGGAAACAAACAAGATCGAACTCGAACTCCTGAACGTCCGCAACGAAGCACGTATGAACGAAACCGCCCGTGTGAATAAACAACGGGAATTGGAGATGCTGAACGGAGGAATTGCCGTCCGGCTGACCGATACGGTTTATGAGGCGGTCGAACCTCCGCTCTCCTTTGCCGACCTGCGGGATGAGATTTTGGGAAATGACCGGCGTTTGTTGTCTTTGCAAAGCGCGAAAGCGGTATCGTCGAGACAAATCAGTGTCAATAAGACGATGGGATTGCCTTCGTTTGAGTTAGGGTACCGCATGAACCCATCTTCGGGTGGCGAACGTTTCAATGGCTTTTTGGTCGGCATCAGCATCCCGCTTTTTTCCAATCGCAACAACGTGAAACAGGCAAAGGCCCAGAGCCTTTACACCGATTTGCAATTGGAAAGCACGACAACGGCGGTTGAGAACGAACTACTCCAGCTCTATAACCGGTCGGTCGCTTTGAAAACGTCCATCGACGAGTACGGCAAAGCCTTGAAAAACCAGAACAACCTGTCGTTGTTGAACAAGGCGATCCAAGCGGGACAAATCTCGATGATCGAATATTTTGTAGACGTCACGACGATTTATCAGAGCATACAAAACCAGATGCAATTGCAGAACGAATACCAGAAAGTAATGGCTCAACTGTATAAGTTTAAACTGTAAAAGGATGAGGATTATGGTTTGATTTTCTTGATTCTCTGGTATTGACAAACATCCCTGGTTTTTCGTGTGAATGAATTGTATGTTATTTAAACATTATACATTTGCATCCTTATACAACTCAGTGTGTAGACAAAGACCGATCCTGCATAGGAAAAAGGTAAATTATATAAAACACAAATTTGAAAATAGATAAAGCAATGAAACTAAGTAAACAAGGAGCGATGGCGGGTATGGTATGCCTTGCCTCTCTCGTCTTTTCTTGTCAGGTGTCTGAAAAGAAGCAACCTGTAGTGGCCACGGACTATACGGCTTATGTCGATCCGTATATCGGATCGGGTGAGCACGGGCATGTCTTTGTCGGGGCCAATGTACCGTTCGGATCCGTACAGATCGGACCGCAGAATATTCATAAAGGATGGGACTGGTGTTCCGGCTATCATTATTCGGATAGCGTGATCATAGGTTTCAGCCATACCCATTTGAGCGGTACGGGATGTGCCGACCTGGGAGATATTCTGGTCATGCCCTTTACAGGGGAAGTCCGTACGGCACGCGGGAAACAGGATAATATCGAAGGTTCGTGCGCTTCCTATTACAAGCATGAAAACGAATCGGTTGCTCCGGGTTATTATTCGCTCTTGATGGACAATGGTGTGCAGGTGGAACTGACCGCTACCGAACGTGTCGCCCTGCATCACTATACGTTCCCGAAAGATCAGGCCGCTCATTTGCTGATCGACCTGCATGAGGGAAATGGAGACCGGTCGTATGATACGTATCTGAAAAAGATCGACGAACATACGGTAGAAGGGTATCGTTTCTCTCACGGATGGAGCCCGCAGCACAAAGTCTTTTTTACGATGAAGTTCGAACAGCCGATTGCCTCTTTGCAGGTTTTTAGCGGTGATGAACCTGCCGGAAACGACGAACTGACCGCAGAGGGTGTGAAAGGCGTTGTCTCTTTTCCCGGTAATCCGGAAGAGGTGCGGGTCAAAGTGGCAATCTCTTCTGTCAGCTGTCCGAATGCTGAGCTGAATATGCAAACCGAACTACCGCATTGGGATTTTACCCGGGTCCGCCAGGAAGCCAAAGAGAAATGGAACGACCAGTTGGCTTGTGTGGCTGTCGACGGGGCGGATGAGAAAGCCAAAAAAATTTTCTACACCGCTATTTACCACGCCTTTATCGCTCCGACTTTATATTGTGATGTGAATGGTGAGTTTCGCGGTCAGGATGATCGGATCTATAAAGACAATAATTGGACAAACTATTCCACTTTCTCTTTGTGGGACACCTATCGCACGTTGAACCCGCTCTATACCATTATCGCACCCGAGAAAGTGGACGACATCGTCAATTCCTTCTTGAGTATTTACGACCAGCAAGGCAAGTTGCCGATCTGGCACTTGGTCGGTGGGGAAACCAATTGTATGCCGGGTTATAGCTCCGTACCGGTTGTTGCGGATGCTTATCTGAAAGGTTTCAAAGGTTTCGATGCGGAACGTGCTTTCCAGGCTATGGTCGGAACGGCAACGAATGAGAAACAGAATGCTGTCCCTTACGTATTGGAAAAGGGTTTTATCCCGTGCGACAAGGTGCATGAGGCAACCTCCATTGCGATGGAGTATGCGGCTGACGACTGGGGTATCGCTTTGATGGCCAAGAAAATGGGCAAGGATGATGCCTATAAGACCTATCTGAAAAGAGGTAAATATTATGCCCAGTATTTTGACCCGGACATCCATTTCGTCCGTCCGATCCTGGAAGATGGAAGCTGGCGTACACCTTATGATCCGTTCCGTTCGATTCATGGAGTAGGAGATTTTACGGAAGGTACCGGCTGGCAATACACTTTCTTCGTTCCCCAGCATCCGGAAGGATTGATCCAGATCATGGGAGGCGATGCCGCTTTTACGGCTAAGCTGGATTCTTTGTTCTGTGCCGAAGGGGATATGGGTGAAGGTGCATCGAGTGATATCAGTGGTTTGATCGGGCAATATGCCCATGGCAACGAGCCGAGCCATCATATTGCTTATCTCTATCCGTATGCAGGAGAACAATGGAAAACGGCCGAAAAGGTACGTTATATTCAAAAAGAATTCTATACCGACCAGCCGGAAGGCATTATCGGCAACGAAGATTGCGGGCAGATGTCCGCTTGGCATATCATGTCGGCTTTAGGTTTTTACCAAGTAAATCCCTCAAACGGTGTTTTGGTGTTTGGAAGTCCTTTGTTTGAAAAGGCTTCGATCCGTTTGCCGGAAGGTAAGACATTCGATATTGTGGCTCAAAACAACAACGAGGAGAATATCTATATCCAGTCTGCGATGTTGAACGGGCAACCCTATGATAAGTCTTATATCCTGTATGAAGACGTGATGAAAGGCGGGACATTGACTTTTGTCATGGGCAATACGCCTAACAAGCAATTCGGTGCGGCATCGGGTAGCCGTCCTGTTTCTGCCGAATGACCTTAAGAAACCTGAATTTTTCGGATAAATAGGAATCATTTATGAAAAAGAGTAGTATATGGGCATTGGCCCTTGCCGCTTTGCTGGCGGCTTGCCAGGGGAAACCTGGAGATAATACGGACAATGGAGTGTGGGAACCGGTCGAATACGTCAATCCCTATATGGGAAACGTCAGCCATTTGTTGGTGCCGACCTATCCGACCGTCCATTTGCCTAACAGCATGTTGCGGGTCTATCCCGAACGGGGAGATTTCACGGGTGACCGGTTGGGTGGTTTGCCGCTTATCGTGACCAGCCATCGGGGCAGTTCGGCTTTCAACCTGAGTCCTTACCAGGGAGATGAAGCCGGTTTGAAACCGGTAATCCGGTATAGTTATGATCGGGAAAAGATTGTCCCGTATCGGTATCAGGTCTATTTGGACGATGCGGATATTGAGGTCGATTATGCTCCCTCTCACCAGAGTGCCGTTTACAGCCTTACGTTCGAGAAAGAGGGGTCGGCCTATTTGGTGTTCAACAGCCGGAACGGTGAGTTGAAATGTGAGGGAAGCACGGTCAGTGGTTTCCAATATGTGGATAAGAAAACAAAGGTTTACCTCTATGCCGAAGCGGACCAGACACCGGAGAAATCGGGGGTCTTGTCCGAAGGGGCTGTGCGGTTCGGCGAATCGTCTGCAGAGGGGAAAAACGCCGCTTTGGTATTGGCTTTCGGAGGCCGGAAGAAGCTCGGGGTCCGCTATGGAATCTCGTTCATCAGTACGGAGCAAGCCCGTAAGAACTTAGAGCGTGAGATCCGTTCGTATGATGTGGATGCAATCGCCCGGATCGGACGAAACGAATGGAATGAGGCTTTGGGAAAGATCCGTGTAAGCGGTGGGAGCGAGAGCGACAAGACGGTTTTCTATACCTCTTTGTACCGCTGTTTCGAACGTCCGGTGAATCTGAGTGAAGATGGCAAATATTATAGTGCTTTCGATGGCAAGATACATGAAGACGGTGGCCATCCGTTCTATACCGACGACTGGATTTGGGATACCTATCGGGCTACTCATCCGCTCCGTATTCTGATCGACCGGGAACGTGAAACCGATATCATCAATTCTTATCTCTTGATGGCCCGGCAGATGGGGACGAACTGGATGCCGACGTTTCCCGAAGTGACGGGTGATTCCCGCCGTATGAACTCCAATCATGCCGTGGCTACCGTTATCGACGCGTGGCGGAAAGGTGTTCGCGGGTTCGACCTTGAACAAGCCTATGAGGCTGCCCGTAAGGGAATCGAGGAAAAAACGTTGATCCCTTGGTCGGCGGCTCCTTCCGGATGGCTGGATGCTTTCTACAAGGAGCATGGTTACATCCCGGCTTTGAAACCGGGCGAAAAGGAAACGGTTGCCAACGTCTCTCCGTGGGAGAAACGCCAGCCGGTTGCCGTTACCTTGGGGACGGCGTACGACGAATGGTGTCTTTCGCAAATTGCGGCCGAATTGGGCAAGAAAGAGGATGCGCAATATTTCCTTGCCCGCTCTTACAACTATCGGAATCTCTTTCATCCGGAAACCCGTTTCTTCCATCCGAAGGATCAGGACGGCCGGTTTATCGAAGGGGTGGACTATCGGTATTCAGGCGGTTTGGGCGCTCGCGATTATTATGACGAGAACAATGGCTATGTCTATCGCTGGGATGTGCAACATAACATTGGCGACTTGGTAGCTCTCATGGGGGGCAACGAGTCCTTTACGGCAGCTCTCGATTCGATGTTCGACACGCCTTTGGGAATGTCCAAGTGGCAATTCTATTCATTCTTGCCCGACCATACCGGTAATGTCGGTATGTTCTCGATGGCGAATGAGCCGAGCCTGCATATCCCGTATCTGTATAATTATGCCGGACAGCCTTGGAAGACACAGAAACGTATTCGTGTCTTGCTTGACCAGTGGTTCCGCAACGACCTGATGGGGGTTCCGGGAGATGAGGACGGTGGTGGTATGTCGGCCTTTGTGGTGTTTAGCATGATGGGATTTTATCCGGTGACACCGGGATCTCCGACTTACAATATCGGCAGTCCGGTCTTTTCGGATGTGAAGATCGACCTCGGAGATGGTCGTGTGTTTGAGATCGTGGTAGAAGGAGCTTCCCGGGATGATAAGTACGTGCAATCAGTCACTTTGAACGGTGAAGAACTGAACCAACCCTGGTTCGGCCATGACCGGATTAACGCCGGCGGCGTTTTGTCCTTGAAGATGGGACCGAAAGCCAATAAGGAATGGGGAATTGGAAATCCTCCACCATCAGCGGAGAAAATAAAGGAGTAAGGTGTGAACTTGGTGCTGTGTCGAAAGGCGCTGTAGGCGCCTTTCGACACAGCACCGACTTATATATCGTAAACGAGCCGATACGGAAACCGCAGGAAAGGCAAAATGGAATAGAAACTACATTTAAGCCATTTTTTCTAACAATTCAAACGAATACATTTCCTCAGGATGTGTTGGTTAGCATCCTTATAATATCTACTTTTGCGTCCGAATCAGGAATCGGTTTTATCAAGAAGAATGGCAAAAAGAAAAAGTACAAGGAAATCACGAAAAAAGGGGCAAAAGACTTCTGACTTTCTTTCTACGGTGAAATGGATGTTTATGGGAGGATGCATCGTTGTGGCTTGTCTGATGGGATGCCTGTTCCTTTATGATTATTTTGTTATGGCGACTGACCGTAAGCCGGTAGTTAAGTCCGTAACCGCTCCGAAACCAAATGTGCCGAATCAGACATCGGATCATACGGCTCCTGCCCAATCTTCGACCCAGACATTCAAAATTCCTGCCCATACAGAGATCCCCCGTTTGAAGACGAAACGCCAGGAGCAGGTGATCCGGCATGAGGGATATACGGTCTCCTACAATTCCGAATATCGCATCGCCAACTGGGTGGCCTATGAACTGACGGCGACGGAGGCCAAAAGCAAAAAGACGGAACGGTCTAATAAGTTTGTGCCTGACCCGCAGGTGAAAGGGGCGACGGCAACCAATGAAGATTATACACGTACCGGTTATGACCGGGGACATTTGGCACCGGCCGGCGACATGAAATGGTCGGCCAAAGCCATGCGCGAATCTTTCTACCTGAGCAATATCTGCCCGCAGAAGCCGAAATTGAACCGGGGAATCTGGAAAGACCTGGAAGAGCAGTGCCGCCTGTGGGCGTTGGATAGCGGTTCGTTGCTGATAGTGACGGGACCGGTTATTACGGACGACATGAAGCGGTTAGGGAAAAACAGGGTAGCAATTCCCAACTCTTTCTATAAGGTGATCTGCTATCACACCGGAAAAGGGTATAAAGGAATCGGATTCATTTTCGAAAACAGGGATTATAAAGATAATTCACTGAAAAAAATGGCGATGCCGATTGATCGTGTAGAAGAGGCGACAGGCATTGATTTCTTTCCGTCCATTCCCGACGACCAGGAAAGAGAGATGGAGGTTGGAATCGATTGGGACAGTTGGTCGTTTTAATCTATATAACCTATATATTTAATGTAAGCCGGAACAAACAAAGGAGCGGTAAAAAATGTTGTATTCTCAGGGTGTGAAATTCAGGGCATGCAATTAAAAAATCAGAATATGAACAGTAATAACAAATAACTAAATGCAAGTTATCATGAATGGTAAATTAATCCCCGTTTTTGTATTGGCAGCATTGATGTCGTGTAGTCAGCCGCCGGTGAAGGAGTATGGTCCCCGTCCGGTCAAGCTGGCGGAAGTGACTTCGTTGAATCTTGTGGAAAAGTCGTTTAGCGGTGTCGTGTCGGCAGACCAGTTCAGCGACTTGGCTTTCAAGATGTCCGGACCGCTGATCTCGCTGCATGTGGATGAAGGGCAAAAAGTCCGCATGGGCCAAGTGGTCGCCGAGATCGACCCACAGGATTTCAAATGGGAATATGAAGCGAAGAAAGCCTCTTTCCAGACTGCCGAAGCCCAGTTGCAACGTGCCAGGAAGCTGTTGTCCAAGCAGGCGATTTCCCGGCAGGAATATGAATCAACCGAGGCGGCCTATTCCAATGCGAAGGCAGCGTTCGAATATGCGCAGAACCAGTTGTCGCAAACCAAACTGCGTGCCCCGTTCGATGGTTTTATCCAGAAGAAATATGTAGAGAACTACCAGAAGGTGCAGGCCGGACAAGGGATCGTTTGTCTGATCAATCCGAACAAGTTGCAGGTCCGGTTTACGATGCCGGAGACGAACATCACCTATTTCTCGACACCTTATCAGATCTATGTGGAATTTGACAACTACAAAGGTGTCCGTTTCAAGGCGAAAGTCAAGGAATATGTGGAAGCATCTCCCGACGGTTCCGGTGTCCCGGTCTTCCTGTATATAGACGATCCCGAATTCAACCTGGACAAATACAAAGTGGCCGTCGGATTCTCTTGCCGCGTGGTCCTGCATATCGAAAGCGGAAGTTTCAACAAAGGAGCGGTGTTGGCACCTCTTTCGGCTATTGTCGCCAATGAGGAAAACAACGACAAGTTTGTGTTTGTCTATAACGCCCAATCGCAAAAGGTGGAACGTCGCCGGATTGAAGAGGCCGGACTGGTCGGGAAAAACGATGTCATTGTGATCAAAGGCCTGAATGCCGGCGAACAGGTGGTCTCTGCCGGGGCTACCCGTCTGGTGGAAGGGCAGCAGGTAAAAGTATTAACAGATTAATTCGGATAAACAATGAATCTTCCAGTATATTCTTTAGAGAATAAGAAGATTATATATTTCTTTCTGGCCATCATGCTGTTGGGAGGTATATATTCTTTCTTTAAATTGCCGAAGAAGGAGGACTCGCCTTTCGTGATCAAGCAGGCTGTTCTGGTCACGCAATATCCGGGTGCGACTCCTTTAGAGGTGGAGAAATTGATTACGGAGCCGATCGAACGGGAAATCCAGTCCATGTCGGATGTGTTTCAGATCAAGTCCGAATCCTATTTTGGCATGTCGAAGATCTCGATTGAGTTGCAACCGACTTTGGCACCGGATTATATGCCGGTCAAGTGGGACGAGTTGCGCCGCAAGGTGGCGAACATACAACCCCGTCTTCCGAGTGGCGCCTCCTCCATTAATGTGAGCGACGATTTCGGGGATGTGTTCGGTATCTATTACGCGCTGACTGCCGATGAAGGCTTTACCTACGACGATATGCGCGATTGGGCACAGAAGATCAAGACTGAGCTGACGCCTATCCCCGGTGTGCAGAAGGTGTATCTGTTTGCCGAACAGACACAGGTCGTGAATGTCCGGATCTCCATTCCCAAACTGGCTAATTTAGGGATTGATCCGACTGCTATCCAGCAAGTCCTGCAAACGCAGAACCTGCTGGTCAATACCGGCGAGATCTTGACCGGAACGTATCAGCTCCGTGTCCGTGCCGAGGGTACTTACAAAAGCATACAGGACATACGCGACCAACTGATCGTCACCAAAGGCGGCGGTGAAGTCCGTCTGGGCGACATCGCCACCGTCGAGCGCGGATATCTGGATCCGCCTTCCAACCTGATGCGTGTGGATGGCAAGCGGGCGATCGGTATCGGGGTGGCTACGGGAGCGAAAGATGATGTCGTGGCGGTCGGTGATGCGGTTGCCGAGCATCTGAAAGAGATGGAACAATTGTTTCCGGTCGGGATGGATTTGAAGACCATCTATCCGGAGAATAAGATAGCCAACGAGGCGAACAACGGTTTTATCCTGAACCTGATCGAGTCGTTGCTGATCGTGATTGTGATTATCTTCCTTGTGATGGGATCGCGTGCCGGTA
The DNA here is from genome assembly GCA_017937385.1 of Parabacteroides sp. Classification (GTDB taxonomy): domain Bacteria; phylum Bacteroidota; class Bacteroidia; order Bacteroidales; family Tannerellaceae; genus Parabacteroides. Next base: position 64,782 of record JAGBDR010000049.1, on the reverse strand, counting down.
TGCTGGTGGGCAGTTCGCTGCTCTTCTCGGTGGGCGGCACGTTGCTGATCATGTGGATTTGGGGGGTCGGGCTGAACCGTACGTCGCTGGCCGCTTTCATCATCGCGATGGGTATGCTGGTGGATAACGCGATTGTGGTGACCGACAATGCGCAGATTGGCATCAAACGGGGCTTGTCGCGCTACCAGGCATTGGTCGATGGGGCTACCAAACCGCAATGGGCGCTGCTTGGTGCGACCTTTATCGCGGTCTGTTCTTTCTTGCCGATGTACTTGGCGCCGGCTTCTGTGGCCGAGATCGTCAAACCGCTGTTTATCGTGCTGGCTGTTTCGCTCGGGCTGAGCTGGATCTTGGCTTTGACGCAGACGACGACTTTCGGGAATTTCATCTTGAAAGAGGCGAAACCGGGCGAAGTGAAGGATCCGTATGACACCCGCTTGTACCATAAGTTTGAAAACCTGTTGGGCGGCCTGATCAAGCACCGCTACCTGACGTTGGTTTCGGTGGTCGCCACGCTGTTCTTGTCGCTCTTTATCATGGGCATCATGCCGCAAAGCTTTTTCCCGATCATGAACAAGCCCTATTTCCGTGCCGACCTGATTTTCCCGGAAGGTTACGGCATTGATGATGTCGAGGAAAACGTCTTGAAGATCGAGGAGTATCTGAAGAACAACGACAAGGTTAAATCCTATTCCATCACGATGGGAGGTTCACCGGTCCGTTACTATCTGGCAAGTTCTTCGGTCGGTCCGAAGCCCAACTTCGCGAATGTCCTGATCGAGACGAAGGAGGCGAAAGACGCACAGGCGGAAGAGAGCAGGTTCTATGAATACATGGTGTCCAATTATCCGGACATTCTGACGCGCTCCGCCCTGTTTGCCTTGTCGCCCGTGCCCGATGCGGCGATAGAGATCGGCTTTATCGGCGATAATATCGACACGTTGGTCGCCTTGACGGAACGAGCCAAGGAGATCGCCCGCAGGAACGGCCAGGTGATGGAGGTGCGCAACAGCTGGGGCAACAAGGTTCCGGTATGGAAACCGCTCTATTCGCAAGAGAAAGGGCTCCGTTTGGGGATTACCCGCCAGCAGATGGCCTATTCGCTTCGCACGGCGACCAACGGTGTGCCGCTTGGCGAATATCGGGAAGGCGATGTCTTCATGCCTATCTTGTTGAAAGATGCCGACCGCGACTCGATGAACCTGAACGATCTCAAGACACTGCCGGTCTACAGCGCCAAAGGCAATTCTGTGAAGGTGGAACAGGTGATCGACGACTTCTCGCTCGATTACGAATATAGCGTGATCCGGCGTTACAACCGCCAGCGCTACATGATGATGCAGTGCGAGCCAAAACGCGGTGCCAACACGATGGCCGCTTTCAGCCAGTTGCTCCACCAGATCGAGGAGGAGGTACAGGTGCCTGAAGGGTATAAGCTGCAATATTTCGGTGAACAGTCCGAACAGGATAAAGGAAACCGGGCGATTGCCGCCAATATTCCGCTGATGTTCGGCCTGATTTACGTCACGCTGTTGTTCCTCTTCCCGAAATACTATCGGAAACCGGTCCTCATCATGTGTATGTTGCCGCTGATTTTCATCGGGGTCGTGTTGGGATTGCTGGTCTTTGGCAAGTCGCTCGACTTCTTTGCCATGCTGGGCCTGTTAGGGCTGATCGGCATGAATATCAAGAATGCGATCGTGCTGGTAGATGAAATCGGATTACAGCTCAACAGCGGGCTGGACCCGGTGAAGGCGGTGATTGAAGCTACCAAGACCCGTATCGTCCCGGTGACGATGGCTTCGGGGACGACCATCTTGGGTATGCTGCCGTTGTTAGCCGATGCCATGTTCGCCGGTATGGCGGCGACGATTATGGGCGGTCTGTTCGTCTCGACCATCCTGACCATTTTCGTGCTTCCGGTGACCTATTGTATATTCTTTAAGATTAAATCGGTATAATAAGTATGAGAAATAAAATAATTATCGGTTGTATGCTGTTGGGGGCTTTGTCTGCGGGTGCGCAGGAAAAGCCCGTCACGGCTGCGGACTACAAGCAGAAAGTGCTTGCATATAGCCGCCAGATCAAACAGAGTGAGGAAGAGCGTATCGCGATGCAACATGCCATCAAGGCAGCCAAGACCGCATTCTTCCCCGCGGTTGATTTTTCCGGCAGCTACCAGTACCGTATCAATAAGTACGATCTGGACTTCGGTCCCGGCATGGCGGTCGAGATGGACCATAACACCTATAGCTTAGGAGCCTCTGTCAACCAGCCGGTCTATGCCGGAGGGAAAATCTATAACAACTACAAGGCTGCCCAGATACAGGGACAGATCGCTTCCGAGGCGGAAGAACTGACGACGGACAATATCATCTATGCCGCCGACCTGAACTACTGGTCGGCCGCTGCCCGTAAGGGAATGTATGACATCATGTGCCAATATGTCGAGATCGTGCAGCAGCTGGCAAACGTGCTGGCCACCCGTTTTAACGACGGGCAGATCAGCAAGACCGACCTTTTGCAAGTGCAGTCCCGTTTGAAAGAGGCGGAATTGAACAAAAGCGCAGCCTACAAGGATTATCAGATCGCCTTGCAGAACCTGAACGTGCTGATGGGCGTTCCGCCCATGACACCGGTAGCGATTGCCGATGCTATCACTATGGTCCAGCCGTTGCCTATGCACATCGGGGAAGAGGCCGCCTTGCAGAACCGGCCGGACTTCATGATCTCCCGACTGAATGTGGAGTATCAGAAACGGCAGATCAATTTGTCGAAAGCCAAATATAATCCGACATTGGCGATCGGTTTCCAAGGAACTTGGGGAACTCCGATGTTGAACGTGAAAGGGTCCGACCAGCTTTGGACGCCAGCCGTATTCGCCTCCCTCAAGATCCCCTTGTTCCGTTGGGGGGCCCGTTTCAAGGAGGTCAATTCGCAGAAAGCACTTTTGCGCAGCAAGGAATATGCGATGGAGCAAACACGCGACCAGATATCCAAGGAGGTCGCCAACTCCTGGACCAGCCTGACGGAATACACAAAGCAAATCAAGGTGGCCGAAGAGGCCTGCAAGATTGCTGAAGAGAATCTCGATTTGAATACCTTTAGTTATAATGAAGGAAAATTGCCGATTCTTGATGTGCTTTCCGCCCAGCTTTCCTGGATTCAGTCGTACAGCAGCCTGATCCAGACCTGGTACCAGCAGAAGGCGTCGCTTGCCCAGTATAATAAGGCGGTGGGCAATTGACAATGGATAATTGACAATGGACAAAAAGGCTTCGCTTGTCGGATTTTTTCGGCAGGCGAAGCCTTTTTGTTTGTAGCAAAATGTCACGTCATCCCGTCTAAATCGGATTAGTAGCCTATATTTTTGGAATTACACGTAAGGCTAATATTTTTTAACATATCAATATGATCGGGTTTTAGCGGTATTGTGTGGCAAAGTGATATTTTCTGCTGTGCCGCTGCCGCTGGTTCCGGATGTTTGACGGGATTGGGGGAATATCGTCGGATGGGGCGGATCATGTAGTATGAATTGAGACGAAAATAGTAAAAAGTACAGATTTATTTGTCGATTTCTTGTTGGCGAATCAAAATAATTTGTACCTTTGTGCCCCGTAAAAGAAAGAGAAACTCTATTAGAATCTTTGTTTTTGTTCGTGATGCAGTTCAAAAAGGGAAGACACATAGCAGGAGTTGACTTAATTTCGTAATATTAAAAAGTAAAATTAGCAATGTCGAAAATTTGTCAAATTACCGGAAAAAAAGCAATGGTTGGCAACAACGTTTCTCACTCTAAGAGAAGAACGAAACGTAAGTTTGATGTGAACCTGTTTACTAAGAAGTTCTACTGGGTAGAACAGGATTGTTGGGTTAGCCTGAATATTTCAGCCGCTGGCTTGCGTACTATCAATAAACTTGGTTTGGATGCAGCGATCAAAAGAGCTGCCGAAAAAGGTTATTTAAACGCTTAATTCGAGGAGGAAATAAGAAATGGCAAAGAAAGCAAAAGGTAACAGAGTTCAGGTAATTCTTGAATGCACAGAACACAAAGATAGTGGTATGCCGGGTACTTCTCGTTATATTACTACAAAGAATAGAAAGAATACAACTCAGAGATTGGAGCTGATGAAGTACAATCCTATCCTGAAGAAGATGACGTTACACAAAGAAATTAAGTAAGAGGAGATTAAACAATGGCAAAAAAAGCGGTTGCAACATTTAAGAAAGGTGACGGTCGTACCTATTCTAAAGTAATCAAGATGGTTAAGTCCCCGAAGACCGGTGCTTACATCTTCCAGGAAGAAATGATTCCGAACGAAGCTGTTAAAGATTATTTCGCAAAATAAGAGCGTATAATCTCACGATATGAAAAAAGGCTCTTCCCTTTCCGGGGAAGAGCCTTTTTTGTATCTTTGCCTCCAAACAGATAAAATTCTCCAGATGAAAGACTTATTATTCTTATCCCTGTCATTTCTTCTTCTTTTGGCCGGCTGCAAGGGCAATACGGAATGTGATGACATGAAAATAGACGGATTGACTTGCGAATATCTGGTTGATCCGTTAAGTGTCGATGAACCGAACCCGCGGCTTGCTTGGAAGATCCGGTACTTGAATGACTCTTCAAGGGGCGGGCTTCAGGAAGCGTACCGGATTCTCGTCGCCTCTTCGCTTGAGAAGCTGAATGCGGATGAGGGCGATCTTTGGGATAGCGGACAGGTCAGATCCGGGCAATCCGTACAGGTCGTATACGGTGGTAAAAGTCTGGAACAAGTGCGCCATTGCTGGTGGAAAGTCCGTATCTGGAGCAACAAGAAAGAGGTTTCTCCGTGGAGCGAACCCGGTTATTGGGGAACAGGAGTTAAAAATTGGCAGGCGGAATGGATCGGAGACCGGCCTGATCTGGAATTGCGCAAATACCGGGAATATGTCGCAAAGAATGCCGATAACGCGGACTTTGACTATTCCTATTGGACCAATCCGCCGTCGCCGCCGTCTCCCTTGTTGCGCAAAACGTTTACCCTTCATGCGCCGGTCAAACGGGCGATCTTATACGCTTCCGCTTTGGGATACTATGAAATGTGGATGAATGGCAAGCGGGTCGGCGACCAGTTGCAGGCTCCCGAGTGGACGAATTATGCCGATTGTCTCCAATATCAGACATACGACGTTACCTCCCTGTTGAACGGTGGGCAGAATGTATGGGCCGCTACTTTGGCGGATGGATGGGCTTTGGGCCGCTTGGCCGGTATCAAGTGGATGCACTGTTTCCCTCATCGCGGGTTTTATGCCTTGGACCGGAGGCTGTTTGCCCAATTGACGTTGGAGATGGAAGACGGTTCCGTTCAGGTCGTACCGACAGACGGCAGCTGGAAGATCAATCCTGACGGATATATCCGGATGGCTGATAATTTTGCGGGAGAAACCATTGATGCAAACAAGATAGAGGAGGGTTGGAACCAAGTTGGCTTCGACGATGCTTCCTGGGAACCGGTGTATGTGGATGCGGATGAGAAACGCAACCTGACGGCTCAAAGAAACGAGCCGATCCGTGTGCATACCGAACTTAAACCGGTTCGGATCTGGCAACGGGGCAACGTCACAATGGTCGATTTCGGGCAAAACATCGCCGGACATTGCGCTTTGAAAATAAAGGGCAAGCCCGGACAGACCGTCACGATCCGACATGGGGAATGGCTGAATGACGATGGCAGCCTCTATACGCAGAGTTTGGGACATGCCAAAGCGACCGATACGTTCATCCTGTCCGGCAAAGAAGACTATTTCGATCCCTCTTTTACGTACCATGGTTTTCAATATGTCGAGGTCGGCGGACTGACGGCTCCGCTTACTTCCGATATGATTACGGCAAAGGCGGTTTCATCGGCTTCGGCTGTTGCCGGCACGTTTGCCTGTTCCAATCCGGACCTGAACCAGTTGTACCGGAACATCGTCTGGACGCAACGCAACAATATGTTCAGTGTGCTGCACGATAACCCTTCGCGCGACGAACGTACGGGTGCCAGCGGTGATATCCAGATCTTTGCCCAGAGCGCAATTTTCAATATGAACATGGCGGCTTTCCTCAGCAAGTTTGTTTACGATTCGGAAGACGTGGCAGAAAACGGGCAATTCTTTTCCATGCTCCCATCCTTGCGCCAGCAAGGGGTATGGGGCGGCTGGGTCGGTGCGCCGGGCTGGTGCGAGGCCAGCCTTATTGTCCCGTGGCGTTTGTATGAAAACTATGCCGATACCCGTATTTTGAAAGTCCTCTACGACAAGATGAAGCATCATGTCGATGTGACATGGAAAGAGAACCCGACGCTTATCTGGAAAGTCCGGCATAACCATAACGGCGACTGGCTCAATGCCAATACGGTTTCCCCTTCGGCGGATACCACTTTCTGCACAACCCGGGGAGAAACGCCGGACGATGTGTTTGCCACCGCATTCTTTGCTTATGCTGCCCGCCTGTTGTCGGAAATAGCCGATGTGTTGCAGCAGCCGGATGACAAGGCTTACTATGGCCGGCTTGCCGCCGATATCAAAAACAAGTTCATACAAGAATATGTCGATGAGGACGGCCGGGTGGAAGGTGATACGCAGGGAGCCTATTCCTTGGCCTTGTTCTATGATTTGATTCCGGAAGGGTTGCGGGAAAAGGCGTTCGGGCATTTGGTGGATTGTATTCGGGAATATGACTACCGCCTGTCGACCGGTTTTATTTCTACACCACTGATGATGCGGTTGCTGGTTGATTTCGGGCGGGCGGATATTGCTTACCGCTTGTTGGAATCGGTCCGTTTCCCCTCCTGGCTCTATTTGGTCAAGAACGGGGCGACTACCGTGTGGGAACGTTGGGATACCTGGATACCCGGCCGCGGTTTTCAGAGCGCCGGGATGAACTCGCTTGACCATGTGGCTTTCGGTTCTGTGTCGGAATGGATGTTCCGGCATATATTGGGAATCAATCCGGATATTGAGCATCCGGGATATAAGCATTTCTTCATCGCTCCGGTTCCGGGAGGCTCTTTGACTTGGGCGGAGGGTTCCTATGACTCGCTTTACGGAAAGATTGTCTCTTCCTGGAGACTGGAGGACGGGAACCTTACGTTGGACGTGTCTGTTCCGGTCAATACGACCGCGACTGTTATCTTGCCGATAGCCGATGTGAACCGCTTGACCGTATCGGACGGGCAGGCGTTCCGGGCTCGTCCCGACGGGCGTATCGCCGCTACGGTCGGTTCAGGCAGTTACCGGTTTGTTATGAAATATGAGAAGTAGGTGTAAAAAAAGCGATCTTTGTCTGTATCGGAAGTGAAAAGTCGCGTTTTTTGCGTACCTTTGTGTAGATGAATAAAAACAAAAACAAATAAAATAGTTAAGAACCATGAGATTTGATGTATCCAGCACAGCGCTGTTATCACGTTTGCAATCGATTAGCAAAGTTATTGCTTCTAAGAATTCGTTGCCTATCCTGGACAATTTTCTTTTCAACCTGGAAGGTGATAAACTTACTATAACAGCTTCGGATGCTGAAACACGTTTGGTTACATCCGTTGACGTGATGAATGCACAGGGAAGCGGGCTTTTTGCCGTTTCTGCAAAGATCTTGCTCGATCCGCTGAAAGAACTGCCCGAGCAACCGCTGACTTTCGACATTAATGACGATAACCTGGAAATCTTTATCCATTTCCAGAATGGTAAATATAATTTCATTGGACAAAAAGGAGATACTTACCCGCAGCAGAAGCCGTTGAGCGAAAATGCCATCTCTATCAGGATGGAGGCGCAGATGTTGCTGAACGGCATCAGCCGCTCGCTGTTTGCAACGGCCGACGACGAACTTCGCCCGGTCATGAACGGTATCTATTTTGATATTCATACGGACGATCTGACTTTCGTGGCTTCCGACGGTCACAAGTTGGTACGCTTGCGTAATCTTTCGGTGAAATCACAGGAAAGGGCTTCTTTCATTTTGCCGAAGAAACCCGCGAACCTGTTGAAAGGCCTTTTGGCAAAGGAAGAAGAGATGGTCAGCGTCAAGTTTGATGATAACAATGCTTATATCAACTGTACCAATTTTGAAATGGTCTGCCGTCTGATCGAGGGCCGTTACCCGAACTACAACAGTGTGATCCCGCAGGAGAACCCGTTCAAGGTGACGATTGACCGCATCTCTTTCCTGAACGCCTTGAAGCGCGTATCCGTGTTCTCCAATCCGGCGAGCAGCTTGGTCAAGTTGCAGTTGAAAGGGAGTGAGATGCTGGTTTCCGCACAGGATATCGATTTCTCTACCTCTGCGGAAGAAAAGATTGCCTGCAGTTTTGACGGAACCGAATTGAGCATCGGTTTCAAGGCCACTTATCTGATTGAAATACTGAGTAACATCAATTCGGAAGAGGTGATATTCGAATTGGCCGATCCTTCGCGTGCCGGCTTGATCGTTCCTGCTGAAAACGAAGAGAACGAGGATTTGCTGATGTTGTTGATGCCTATGATGTTGAATGATTAAAATATAAGAAATGCAGTTGAACCTGAAAAACCCGTTGGTCTTCTTCGATTTGGAAACTACGGGTGTCAATATCGTTAAAGACCGTATCGTGGAAATCTCTTTTGTCAAGGTTTACCCGAATGGAAAAGAAGAATCCAAAACAAGACGGATCAATCCCGGAATGCCTATCCCACCGGAATCGACTGCCATTCATGGCATCACCGATGAAGATGTGAAAGACTGTCCTACTTTTAAGGAAATAGCTAAGTCGCTGGCAGCCCAGATCGAGGGGTGCGACCTGGCGGGATATAACTCCAACCGTTTCGATATTCCTTTGCTGGCGGAAGAGTTTTTGCGGGCAGGAGTAGATATCGATTTGAACCGGCGCAAGTTTGTGGACGTGCAGACCATTTTCCATAAGATGGAACAGCGCACGCTGGCAGCCGCCTATAAGTTCTATTGCGACAAGTGCCTTGAAAACGCCCATACGGCGGAGGCGGATACAATGGCAACTTACGAGGTACTGAAAGCACAGTTGGACCGTTATCCGGAGTTGCAGAATGATATCGATTTCCTTTCCAAATATTCCAGCTACAATAACAATGTGGACTTTGCCGGACGGATGGTCTATAACGACAAAGGACAAGAGGTGATCAATTTCGGCAAGCACAAAGGCCGTTTGGTCGAGGAGGTATTGAAGACCGATTTGGGATATTATGATTGGATGATGAAGGGCGATTTCCCGTTGAATACGAAGAAAAAGCTGACGGAAATAAAGCTGAGAGGTTTTAATTCGAAGTAGGGACAGACTTTCATGCTTATGGAACTAAAGTTTCATGCCTATGGAACAAGAATTCCATGCTTATGAAACGAAAGTTCCATGCTTATGGAATATAGAATTGATTATGGAGAATAGTCTGAAAGGTAAACATATCATATTGGGGATAACAGGGAGCATCGCTGCCTATAAAGCCGCCTATATCATCCGTGCCTTAGTGAAGAAAGGGGCGGAGGTCCAAGTTGTCATTACTCCGGCAGGGAAAGAATTCATCACGCCGCTCACCCTATCGACGTTGAGTTGCCATCCGGTGATCAGCGAGTTTTTCTCGAACCGCGACGGGACGTGGAACAGCCATGTCGATCTGGGCCTCTGGGCCGATGCCATGCTGGTCGCGCCGGCCACCGCTTCGACCATCGGGAAGATGGCGAACGGCATTGCCGACAATATGCTGGTCACGACCTATCTGTCATGCAAAGCGCCGGTTTTTGTCGCACCGGCAATGGACCTGGATATGTTCGCACATCCCTCCACGCAACAGAACCTGGACCGGCTTCGTTCGTTCGGGAACCGGATCATCGAACCGGCCGAAGGAGAGCTTGCCAGCCATCTGGTGGGCAAGGGGCGCATGGAGGAACCGGATCGGATCGTGGCGGTCCTGGAAGATTTCTTCGCTTCCCGAACCCGGCTTGAAAAAAAAAAGATTGTCATAACGGCGGGTCCGACGTATGAAAAGATAGACCCCGTACGTTTTATCGGTAACTATTCCTCCGGAAAGATGGGATTTGCTTTGGCGGAAGCTTGTGCGGAGCAGGGAGCCGAGGTGACATTGATCGCGGGACCGGTGTCCTTGAAGGTGGTTCATCCGAATATCAGACGGATCGATGTCGAATCGGCTGAAGAGATGTATCAGGCTGCCATAGCGGTTTTCCCGGAAGCGGATGCCGGCATTCTCTGTGCGGCCGTGGCGGATTATCGCCCGGAAGAGCAGGCAAGCGAAAAGATCAAGCGGGAGACGAAAGGAGAGATGACGCTCCGTCTGGTGCCGAACAAGGATATCGCTGCCGCGTTGGGCGCAATCAAGCGGGATAACCAGGTCTTGGTGGGGTTCGCATTGGAAACCAACGATGAGACGGCTCATGCGGAGGGGAAACTGAAGCGGAAAAACCTCGATTTCATCGTGCTGAACTCCTTGCGGGATGCAGGTGCCGGTTTCCGTTGCGACACGAATAAGATCACGATCATCGACAAGGAGGGCGGGACGACCGCTTATCCGTTGAAGAGCAAACTGGGAGTGGCCGTCGATATTGTAAACAAATTGGCAACGATATTAAAATGAGAATGATGAAGAAATTGTTATGTATGTGCTTGTTGGGGGTTGCGCCTTTTATCGGGAAGGCGCAGGAATTGAATGCCCGCATCACCATCAACAGTGATAAGGTGCAGAGTACGAATAAACAGGTATTCAAGACCTTGCAGGATGCATTGAATGATTTCGTCAATAATAAGAAGTGGACGGATGCCACTTTTGCCATCAACGAGCGTATCGACTGTTCCATGACGCTCATCATCAGCGAAATCGTGTCGGACAACAGTTTTAAGGGCGAGATACAGGTACAGGCCCGCCGTCCGGTCTATAATTCCAGTTATACGACTACGTTGCTGAACTATCGTGATACGGAACTCGCTTTCGACTATACCGAATTCGAACCGTTGGAATATACGGAAAACACGTTGAGCAACAATCTGATCGCAACGGTTGTTTTCTATATCTATACGATCCTCGGGTTGGATTTCGACAGTTTTTCCCCGAAAGGAGGCACGGCTTTCTTCGGGCAGGCCATGCAGATCGTGAGCCTGGCACAGGCACAGCCGGCATGGACCGGCTGGAAAGCTTTTGAAAACGACCGTAACCGTCATGCGTTGGCGACGGCTCTGACGGACAATAATACTTCGGAGCTGTTCCGGGATATGTGGTATAATTATCATCGTAAAGGACTCGATGAAATGGCGGCAAACCCGGATCGTGGACGTACGACTATCATTGGTTTGCTTCCGGTCTTGGAACAGGTGAAGAGTGCCCGGCCGACATCGCCCTTGCTTCAGATGTTTGCCGACTCCAAGTTGGATGAGGTCGTTTTGATTTATTCGAAAGCTACTGCGCCGGAGAAACAGGAGGGATACAAGATGTTGTCCAACCTGTATCCAGCTCTCACGACGCGGATGGAGTCGCTTAAAAAGTAATCAGGAATCGCTATGCTGAAATCTTTATTTATACGGAACTTTGTTCTGATAGACAGCCTGGATATCCAGTTCGACAAGGGCTTTTCTGTGATCACCGGCGAGACGGGCGCAGGAAAGTCCATCATATTAGGGGCCCTTTCCTTGGTCTTGGGACAGCGTGCAGATGGAAAGAGCATTAAGAATGGCTCCGAGAAATGTGTGATAGAAGCCGTTTTCGATGTTTCCCGTTATAAGTTGGAAGAATTTTTTCTTACGAACGATCTGGAGTATGATGCGGAGGTTTGTATTCTTCGCCGGGAACTGTTTGCTTCGGGAAAGTCCCGTGCTTTTGTCAACGATTCGCCTGTCCCGCTTTCTGTGGTGAAAGAATTGGGGAGCCGGTTGATTGACATCCATTCGCAACACCAGAATCTTTTGTTGGGCGACAATCGGTTTCAGTTGAAAGTGATCGATGTAATGGCCGAAAACGATATCTTGTTGATCCTTTACCGAAAGGAGTACAGTCGTTACCAGTCTTTGAAAAAGGAACTGAAAGTGCTGACCGAGAAAGCGCTCCAGACCAAACAGGAGGAAGATTACGTACGTTTCCAGCTGGAGCAACTGACAGATGCCGCTCTGGTGGCCGGTGAACAGGAAGAACTGGAGCAGGAACTGGAAACCCTTTCCCATGCCGAAGAGATAAAAGGTTCTCTTTATAAGGTCACCCAACTGTTGGACGGGGAGGAACAGGGAGCCGTCCAACTGATGAAAGAGGCCCTTTCCACCGCAGACAGTCTGGAGCGGTATTATCCGAAAGCGAAAGAAATTGCCGAGCGTTTGCGTTCTGCCTATATCGACATGAATGACTTGGCTTCCGAAACGGAAGTACTGAAAGAGGATATCGAGTTTAATCCGGAACGTTTGGATTGGGTGAACGAACGTCTTAATACTTTATATACTTTAGAACAGAAACACCGGGTTTCCAAGGTCGAAGAGCTGATCGCCTTGCAGGAAAAATATAGTGAACAGCTGAAGGAGATCGATTCTTTTGACGAGCAGATCGAATCGTTGAAGAAACAGTTGGAGATTTCCCATCAGGAATTGTTGCAACAGGCAGCCGTGTTGAGTGAACAGCGTAAGATCGCCTCAAGAGCCATCGCTTCCCAGTTGGTGGAGATGGTTGTTCCGCTCGGTATGCCGAATACGCGTTTTACGATCGACTTTGTGCCCAAACCGGAGCCGGAAAGCGATGGAATGGACGAAATCCGGTTCATGTTTTCCGCCAATAAGAGTGCGGAACTGCAACCGGTGGCCCAGACCGCTTCCGGAGGTGAGATTTCCCGCCTGATGTTATGCATCAAGGCGATGATTGCCGGATTTACAGCGTTGCCTGCCATCATCTTTGACGAAGTGGACACGGGTGTTTCCGGTGATATTGCCGATAAAATGGGGGATATCATGCAGGAGTTGGGGACGAAGATGCAGGTCTTCGCCATTACCCATCTTCCCCAGATCGCGGCAAAAGGAAAAGACCATTATTTTGTTTACAAGGAAGATACGGACGAACGGACCGTTACCCGTATCCGGAAACTGAATAAGGAAGAGCGCGTGAAAGAGATTGCGCGTATGTTGAGCGGTGCTTCGTTGACGAGTGCCTCTATTGCCAATGCAAAAGAACTGTTGAAAGCTAAGAATTAAACCTTTTCATCGCTATCCGGTCATAATAGTAACAGATTGTAAGTGCTAACTAAAAATTGAGTGACATGAAGAGATTGAGTATTCTATTGTTGGCCGTCCTTTTTTGCAGTTTGCAGGGACATGCACAGTTTTGGATCCGTTTCGGATGGAATGAACCTCATTGCCAGAACTGTCTTTGGATGGAACAGGCAATCCGTATGACGAACCGTCAGGCTGCCGAGTATCATAAGATCATTCATCGGTACGGAGAGAAGATCGAGCGGGAGGCACGTAGGCATTATCGCTATTGGGACCAGTCTGCGCAGAAGATATATAAGTTGCGTATGGAACGGGACCGGAAGTTGCAGCGTCTTCTTTCACCTTCGCAGTTCCGTTTGTATGTGCGTTTCGTCCGCGAGACACCGACGCGCATTCATGACTGGAGAGGTTGGTATAACAACCCGCATTATCCGCACTATCGTCCGTCCGCTGCATGCCATCGTTATGAGGATCATTACTGGCATTGCCGGTGGGAATATACGAATAACAGATGGTTCGACCGTTTCGACGACGGCAAATGGTATCCAGGCAAATACGATCGTCCGAACCTTCAGGGAAGCCGTCCCGGTCCCGATAAGCGTAAGGAAAAAAGTGATAGGGGCCAATATGACCGGAAACGCCCGGACCGGAATCAGGACAGCCGTTACAATAAAGGCAAAAAGGAGGACAAGCGTTCTGACAAGGGACGTATGAATGACCGTCCGCGTACGGGCGACAGGCGGAACATCGAGAAAAGTATGTAATAGAAGCGCAAATCTTGTTATCTTTGTGCTGCGAAAAGATATAGAATAATGAAAGAAAACGAAATGGTGTTCGGCATCCGTGCCGTGATTGAGGCAGTCCAGGCCGGTAAAGAGATTGATAAAATATTGGTGAAACGTGAATTGCAGGGAGAGTTGTCCCGTGAACTGTTTGGGGTTCTGAAAGGGCGTGACATCCCTGTACAGCGTGTGCCGGCTGAACGTCTCGACCGTTTGACGCGTAAGAATCATCAGGGAGTAATCGCTTTCATCCCGGCTATCATGTACGAACGGCTGGAAAATATAATTCCGTTTGTATATGAACAGGGGAAAAATCCGTTTATCGTGTTGTTGGATGGTATTACGGATGTCCGCAACTTCGGTGCGATTGCCCGTACCTGCGAATGTGCCGGTGTGGATGCGATCGTGATTCCTTCAAAGGGAAGTGTGACGGTGAATGCCGATGCGATAAAGACTTCGGCCGGTGCGCTCCATGTATTGCCTGTCTGCAAGGAAAAGAGCATCACGGAGGCCATCCGTTTCTTACAGGCCTCTGGTGTAAAAGTCTATGCCGCCAGTGAAAAAGCGCATGAGAATTATACGGCTATCCGATATGACGGGCCTGTCGCTATCGTAATGGGGGCGGAAGATACGGGTGTTTCGATGGATAACCTTCGTCTTTGCGACAGCATGGTGAAGATCCCGCAGTTCGGTACGATCGGTTCGCTGAACGTCTCGGTCGCCTCTTCCATCCTGATTTACGAAGTGGTCCGCCAGCGGATGAATGAGCAAGCACAGTAATGTTATTAAAATAAAGAAACAATGAAGAAAGTTATCGCAACCCAAAATGCACCGGCCGCTATCGGTCCGTACAGTCAGGCTGTACAAGTCGGGAATATGTTGTTTGCTTCCGGCCAGTTGGGGCTTGATCCTGCAACAGGCAATTTCGCCGAAGGCGGAGTGAAAGAACAGACCGTGCAGGCATTCAAAAATGTACATGCCATTCTGGAAGAAGCCGGATTCAGTATCGACGATGTCGTGAAGACTACTGTATTCCTGGCTGATATGAGTGATTTCGCCGCTATGAACGAAGTGTATGTTACCCAGTTTGAAGGTGCTTTCCCTGCCCGTTCTGCCATTGCAGTCAAGACATTGCCTAAGAATGGTTTGGTAGAGATTGAAGTGATTGCCGTAAAGGGATAAAGCTATTGCAGTAGATGCGGGAACTGCCCGTTCTGGACATGGATTTGCCGATAGGGACGGGTACAGTCTTATGATGCCCATTGTAAGGTCGTTTGAATAGGTATTGTAACGACCTTACAATGGGCATTCGTATATCCTGTCGACTGGGAAGAAGCTTTTGCGCGTTCTCCTGTTCGTATTGTGCGTGAATCAGCACTAAAAAAGGACCTGTTTCGTTGAAGTTGCTTCTCTGAAACAGGTCCTTTTGAAATAGATAAAGTCCGGTTTAAAAGGTTTTGGGGCTTTTATGGATAAAAAATGTTTTCTTATTCTCTACCACCGCCCAAAGCCTGATAAAGGTTTATCATACTTTGTATTTCGCTGAACCGGTTGGCCGTTTGTGACAACTGTGCGTTCAACAAGGACTGGCGGGCGGTCAGTACTTCCAGATAGGTGGTCGTACTGTATTCCATCAACCATGAGGTGCTTTCCAATGCTTTTTCCAAAGATTGGATTTGCTTTTCAAACAGGACGGTTTTAGCCTTGCTTGTCTGGCAGGCAACCAAAGCGTCGTTGACTTCGCTACCGGCATTCAGCAAAGCTTGCTGGAAAGCCAAGCTTGCTTCTTCCTGCTGCGCTTTCGTGATGCGGTATTGGGCCATGATTTGTCCTTTGTTGAACAGCGGCTGGGTAAGCGAGCCGACTGCCGAAGCTAAGAATTTACCCGGATTGACGATGATCCCGGCCGAATTGGTCCATCCGGCGCTTCCGCTCAATACGATGGACGGGTAGAAGGCTGCACGCGCCTGATTGGTTGCGTAGAAAGCCTGTTCCAGCGAACGTTCGGCGGCACGCACATCAGGACGGTTCGACAATAGTTGCATCGGTACGCCGACTGCCATGTCTTCCGGGAACCGTTGGTCGGCCAGATTTCCGCGTTCGTAGTGGCGCGGGGTTTCCGCAAGCAACAGGGCAAGACTGTTTTCGACCTGGTTGATCTGTTCCTTCAGGTTGAGGATGGAAGTCTGCACGCTGTAGTAAGCTGCTTCCATTTGAGAAACGGCAGTCTCGTTGGCTAATCCGGCATCCATCAAGGCGCGGGTTGAAGCCACTGTCTCTTTCCAGGATTCCTCGGTTTGTTGTGAGACGGCGAGTTGTTCATCCAACATCAATAATGTATAGTAGATGTTGGCGATCCCGGCTATCAACTGGGTACGCACGGCTTGCTTGTAGTCTTTGCTTTGGGCATACAACGCTTTGGCCTGTTGCTTGGCATTGCGCAGACGTCCGAAAATGTCCAATTCCCAACTGGCTGTGACCGGCAGTGTGTATGTCTGGGTCGCTTTCCCACCGTCGAAACTGCTGACGGTTCCTTGCGGAGAAAGGGCAAACGAAGGTAGAAAGGCGAGTTTGGCCGACATCAGTGCCGCTTCCGCTTCCTCGATCTTCAATTGGGCGGACCGGAGGTCGGTGTTGTTTTGCAACCCTTGTTCGATCAGGACCTGCAACTGCGGGTCTGTAAACAGTTCCCGCCAGTTCACGTTCCCGAAGTTGGTCGTGTCATCGACTGCCACCTCTTCTCCGTACAGGTTGTCCGGAGTGGTCTCGGCCGGTTGATATTTGGTGTAGATGCCGCAACTGCTCAGTAGGGCAGTTGCGGTTGTCAATAATATGATTGTTCTTTTCATACCTTACTTATTTTCATTGTTTAAACCTTCACGTTCGGTCTGGCTCTTTTGCTTTTCCAACGCGACTTGCAGATCGGTTTCCACTTCCATCGGCGGACGGATTTTTTCTTGTACATATTCAAATATGATGTAGAATACCGGTACGACGAACAGCAATGCCAACGTTCCGATTGCCATACCTCCGACGACACCTGTTCCCAACGAACTATTACCGTTGGCACCGGCACCGGAAGCGAACATCAACGGGAGCATACCGAAGATCATCGTGAGCACGGTCATCAGGATCGGACGCAGACGGGCTTGTGCGGCTGAGTAGGCCGATTCGACGATACCCATCCCTTTGCGGCGGCGTTCGATGGCGAACTCGGTAATCAAGATGGCAGTCTTGGCCAACAGACCGATCAACATGATCACACCGGTCTGCAGGTAGATGTTGTTTTCCAACCCGAACACCTTGGCGAACAGGAATGAACCCATCAAACCGAACGGAACAGACAGGATAACAGCCCAAGGCACGAGGAAGCTCTCGTACAAGCAGGCCAAGATCAAGTAGATAAGCAAGATACAGACGGCATAGATGAACAGGGTCTGTGCACCTCCGCTATTGGCTTCTTCACGTGCCATACCGCCATATTCGTACCCGTATCCTGCCGGCAGCATTTGGTCGGCTACCTCTTTAATCGCCTGCTGTACTTCACCGGTAGAGTAGCCCGGAGCCGGGTTCACATTGACCGTGATACAGCTGAAGAGGTTGAAACGGTTGGCCACTTCAGGACCGAGTACCCGTTTCAAGGTGACAAACTGGCTGATCGGAGCCATTTCCGCCCCGTTGCGGACAAACATATTGTTCAGTGACTGTTCGTCAAGGCGGTATTCCGGCGAGGCTTGCGACATCACACGGTATACTTTACCGAACTGGTTGTAGTTGGAGACGTATGCACCACCACAGTAGCTGCCCAATACGTCAAGAACCGTCGAAGGCGAAATGCCGGCACGTTTACATTTGGCGGCATCGACTTCTACCGAGATCTGCGGGAAGTTCATGGCATAAGAGGTATACGCCATTGCTACTTCCGGACGCTGGTTCAACGCCATGATGTATTGCATGGCATTGCCGTAGAACACGCTCATCTCTCCACCTGTACGGTCCTGCAAGTTCAGCTCGATGGAGTTACCCAAACCGTACCCGGGAATCATACCCGGCTCGAAGCAGAAGATCTGCGCCTCCTTGATTTGGGCGAATTGGGCGTTCAGGCGAGCGATGACGGTGCTGGAAACATGTTCGGCTCCTTTTCGTTCATCCCAGTTCTTCAAACGGATGATGGCCATACCGTAAGAGGTACCCTGGCCGGCCAAGAAGCCGTAACCGGCTACGCGCGAGTAGTGTTCGATCTCCGGCGTGTTCCGCAGGATCTCTTCTACCTCGTCCAATACTTTACCGGTCTCTTCCAGTGTACTACCCGGAGCGATCGCGATGTTTGCCATGACGGTACCTGTGTCTTCCTGCGGGACAAGACCGGTCTTTGTGTTGTTGATCAACCAAGCCAACAGGATGACGGAGGCAACCAGTCCGACCCACACCATCCAGCGGTGGTGGATGAAGAACATGACCCCTTTCTTGTATTTGCCCAATACGGCATTGAAGGAGGCGTTATAAGCGGCACGTACACGGCCGTTGATACTCTTGGCACTCTTCGTCCCGTCGCTCGGGCGCATCATCATGGCACACAAGGCGGGGCAGAGCGTCAAGGCACAGATCATGGAAAGACCGACGGAAGTCGCCATCGTCACACCGAACTGCGTATAGAAGATACCGGAAGTACCGCCCATGAACGTTACCGGGATAAACACCGCCATGAACACGCAGGTACAGGAGATAACGGCCATCGTCACGTCGCCCATCGCGTCTTTGGTTGCCTGGTAGGAGGAGGTGTAGCCCGAGTCGAATTTGGCTTGCACGGCTTCCACCACCACGATCGCGTCGTCCACCACCGTACCGATGGCAAGCACCAAGGCAAACAGCGTCAGGATGTTGATGGTAAATCCGGCGGCAGTCAGGCAGGCGAACGTACCGATCAACGATACAATAATGGAAATAGACGGGATCAACGTACTCTTGAAGTCCTGCAAGAAGAAATACACGACCAGGATGACAAGGAGGATCGCCACGATCAACGTTTCTACTACATTATATATAGAGGCGAAGAGGAAGTCGTTGGAGCTCATCATCGTGATGAATTCCGTTCCGGTCGGCAATTCCTCTTTCATCTTTTCCAACTCGGCGGCAATGCGTTCGTTTACTTCCGTTGCATTGGAACCGGCCACCTGGTAGATCATGAACGTAACGGCCGGCTTGCCGTCCATCTGGCTGTCGAAACCGTAGCTCAAGGTTCCCAATTCCACTTTGGCCACGTCTTTCAGGCGCAATACGGAACCGTCTGCCTGGGCACGGACCACGATGTTCTGGAACTCTTCCACGCTTTTCAGACGGCCGCGGTATTTCATCGTATATTGGAACACGTTCTTGGAGTTCTCGCCCAGCGAACCGGTCGGTGCCTCGATATTCTGTTCACCCAATATGGCAGTCACGTCAGAAGGAACTAATCCGTATTGGGCCATCCGTTCGGGGTTCAGCCAGATACGCATACTGTAGGTGTCGCCCAACTCCATTACGTCGCCCACACCTTCGATACGCTTGATACGCGGGACGACGTTGATGTCGAGGTAGTTTCCAAGGAAGGTCTTGTCATACCGGCCATTGTTACAAACCAAGGCGTCGATCTGCAAGAAACTGGTCTGTCGTTTCTGGGTGCTGACACCGATACGGGTTACTTCGGCGGGCAACAACCCCTGTGCTTTCGTCACGCGGTTCTGCACGTTGACGGCCGCCATATCGGGGTTCGTCCCTTGCTTGAAGTAGATTTCGATGGTGGCCGAACCGGCATTGGTCGCCGTGGAGGTCATGTACATCATGTTTTCCACACCGTTGATGCTCTCTTCCAGTGGCATGATGACACTGTTCATCACGGCATCGGCATCCGCTCCGGTGTAGGTCGCCCTTACATTGACGGTAGGAGGAGCAATATCAGGATACTGCTCAACCGGCAAGGTGAAGAGCGAAATCAATCCGATCGCCAAAATAAGGATGGAGATGGAGATGGCCATAACTGGCCGTTTGATAAATATATTTCCTTTCATACGTCGATTCTTTATTTAACTTGCGTTCCTTCGCGTACCAAACCGGCTCCTTTGGCAATGATCTCTTCGCCAACCTTCAGGCCGTCCAGTACGATATATTCGCGGCCGTCGTTGATTTCAGCCACGGAGATTAATGCGGAAACGGCTTTGCCGTCCACCACCTTATAGACAAGAGTCTGGTCCTGCAAACGGACGGTTGCGCCCTGCGGGATGACGATGCAGTCCTTGTATGTCTGCGGGATGAGCACGTTGCCGGCGGCTCCGCTATGGAGCAGGCGGGATTCGTTGGGGAACACGGCACGTACGCCGACTGTCCCGGTCTGCCGGTCGATCACTCCGCTGATGGATTCGATCTTTCCTTTCTGGTCGTAGAGGGACTGGTCGTTCAACTTCAGCGATACTTCCGGCATGTTTTCCATCGCTTCGTTCATGGTCGGGTATTGGCGGCTCATGGCCAACAGCTGGTTCTCGGTCATGGAGAAATAGACATACATGTTGGAATTGTCGGAAACAGTTGTCAGCGGCTGCGGGATGGAGGGGCTGACCAATGCGCCGGCGCGGTACGGCAACATGCCGATAACCCCGTCGGTCGGGCTCTTGACTTCCGTATAGGAGAGGCTGTTGCGTGCGTTCAGCTCCTGGGCTTCGGCCTGTGCCAATTGCGCTTTGGCGGTCAGGTAGCTGTTTTCGCTTGTTTTCAGGTTGAAAGCGGAAATGACCTTTTTGGCATGCAACTCTTTGGATGAGTTGTAGTTCAGTTCGGCAGTGGCCAAGGACGCTTTTGCTACTTCCACGTTTGCCTGTGCCGTCTTCAAGGCTGCTTTATAGGGGACCTGGTCGATGACGAACAGGAGTTGGCCTTTGCGTACGGCCTGTCCTTCTGTCACGCAGAGCCGTTCGATCGTTCCTGATACTTGCGGATAAATGTCTATATCCTGGCGTCCACGGATTGTGGCAGAGTAAGATGTTGTCAGCTCTCTGTCTGCTGTTGAAACTTTCATTGTTTCATAAGTCGCTTTCATCTGCGCATCCGGTGCGTGTTTGCACGATGCCATCCACATAGTCGTACAGCCGATAACTGCCATCAGCCGTATCCATTTTGCATTTGTTCTTGTCATATTTGTCCTATTTCTTTAAAAACGACGCAAATGTACAAAAAAAGGAAAAGTGCAATTTGTCTGGATTACATTATATGTTTGCCAGATTGATACTGTTTGGAGAATTTAAGAAAAGAGTTCTTAATGAATTTATAAATAGATAAGGAGCTTGTTTTGGGGTGTGTATGGAAGCATATAGAAAATCCCTTTCTGACATCTGCTGCAGTACCCTTCCGACATCTGCTGCAGTCGTCCTCCGACATCTGCTGCAGTCGTCGGGGGACATCTGCTGCAGTCCTCGGAAGACATCTGCAGCAGTCCTCGGAGGAGATCTGCAGCAGATGTCGGGAGGGGTGTGCGGCACCTTTGCAGACAGGGGTGCTTATTGCAGGTAATCCGCTAATTTAGAGGGTAAATAGAATGTGTTGTTCTTGTCTACATACACGACTACCGAGTTCAGGCGGATTTCCTCCTGGCCTTTCTTTCCGATTGTCACGATGTTGCTGAACGGTGTGATGTTGATTTGTTTCTTCTTGTTCTTTACCACCAATGAAGGAGACCCTTTTTCGTCCGCAGCCGGGACGATTTCACATTTGAAGTTCTTGAATACTTCCGTGTGAGGGACGAAGTTGGCGGCTGTCAGTTCTTCCAGCGTATCGTGCGTCATGCCGAACAGGGCGCAGAGATACTGGTTCAGCTCGATGTTGGTGTGCATACCCAGTGGCAGGCTGGCAAGGTCCGGATGGTAGGCGGCGAGGAATACCTCTTCACCGGTATGGCCGCCTGTCGTAAAGCCGAAGCAAGTGCGGGAGGTCAGCAATTTGGACATGAAAGAGGTCAGCGAGCCGCTATACAAGGAACCTTTGCCTTTGATCGAACGTTCGCTTTCCGGTATCGGGCTGTTCTTGTAATCTTTGCAATGGTTCAAGGCATCCAGCTCTTCCGGGGTCAGTTCGAAACCGGCATAGGTGCGGAACACGTTCTGCACTTCAGAAGCCGGGACGCTGTTCACCTTTTGTGCGAAACCTTCGGCAGTCAGCTTGTACAGGGAGAACTGGTGGAACAGCTGTTCCTTGCTCAGCTTGTCGTAGCCGGTACAGTCGCGACGGCCGATGCTGATCCCGCTGTTGCCGTGGTCGGGAACCATGATAACGGCTGTTTCCCCATTCCGGCGGGCAAATTCGAGCGCGGCGCCGCAAGCACGGTCGTAAGCCAGGAAATCGGTTGCCATGCCGACCGGGTCGTTGGCGTGGGCCGCCCAGTCTACCTTACTGCCTTCCACCATCAGGAAGAAGCCGTTCGGGTTCTGGGAAAGTTTTTCAATCGCTTTGCGTGTCATTTCTTCCAAAGAGGGTTGCTGGGCAGGGTCGCGGTCGAGGTCGTAAGCCATTTCCCGGTCGCCGAACAGGGCCCACATCTTGTCGCCTTTATAGTTACGCATACCGTTGATGTCATTCTTGAAGACGCCGTATCCGTTGCCTTTCAGGTAGGCTTCGCTCTCTTCGGGAAGCAAGCCGGCACCACCGCCGATCACGACGTTCAGGTCATTGTGGGCCATCTGCGGGGCGATCCATTCATATTTGCCCCGGTTGTAGCTGTGGGCGGAACAGTCGGCCGGTGTCGCATGCGGGAACTCGCAGGTGAAAACCAATCCGGTCGATTTGCCCTGTTTGATCTTGGCGGCTTCCAGGACGGTTGTCAAGGGTTGGAAAGCACGTGCCGGATCGGTCGGGTAGATGTCGTTGTTACCGTCGTTCTCCGGATAGGTGGAAACATAACCTGTACGGCTGGGCTGTCCAGTCATGTAGCAAGAGGTCGTAGGGGCCGAGTCGCCGATCGGGGCATTCGAAGAATGCGTGCGAACGGTTCCGCAGAGATACGGGTCGATGTTCAATTTCGGCTTGTCGGGGTTGGTGTACCATTGCAGCCAACGTGCCATGGAGACTGTACCGATGGATGTACCGTCCGGAATCAGAAGGATGACATTCTTTACCGGCTTGACGTTTTTTGTTTCCTGGGCTTTTACCGGCGCGAAGATGATTGCCAGTAGCAGGAGAAGAGTGATTGTCTTTTTCATTATGATTTATGATTTATGATTTATTTGTCTAATGGGATGATGTTTTCTGGGAAATGGGTGATTTTCTCCAGACCGTTTTCTGTGACTAAGAAACTGTTTTCGATGCCGACGGCACCTACGCCCGGTATCACGTATTTGGGTTCGAGGGCGAATACCATGTTCGGCTCCAGCACCTCTTTTGAGCGGGGTGTAAGTACGGGGAGTTCGTTGATCTGGATGCCGATGCCGTGTCCGACGAACTTCGCCTGTTGCTTGGTCCCCATGAAATAGGGGCTGAGTCCTTGTTCTTCGGTAATCCGGGCGGCTATGTTGTAGAGGTCGGCGCAAGGGGTTCCCGGCCGTGCGACACGTTCGATTTCGTTTTGGATAGAGAGGGCGGTCTGGTGTGCCCGGTAGGCGAGGTCCGTCAGCCAGCCGACTGAGAAGACGCGCGTCATATCGGTCATATAAGCCGTGTAGTTGCCTGCCATATCCACCATGACGGCCGTTCCCTCTCTCAGGACCGTCCTGTTCGCACCCAACGGGCAGGAAGCGTCGATACCGCCGCCCCCTAAGGCGAAGTCGAAAGGAGAGGGCGTTTCGGCATTTTCTCCCGCCAGAATGCTTCCCATAAAAATATCCATATTGGCACCGAACGCGCGGAACAGCCCGATGGAACCGTTCTTGCGCATCCGCTTTTCTATTTCATATTGGAATTCGAGGTCTGTCATTCCGGGACGGAAGCATTCGGGAATCTCGGCGTATGTCCGGGCATGGCGTTCGGCCGATAGGCGGAACATTTCAATCTCGTGAGGTGTCTTGATCCGGCGCAGTCCGCGTATCACGGCGGTTGCGTTGGCTGTTTCTTTCGGATGGAAGATGGTTTGCAGGCGGATGTATTCGTTGTAGGTCAGTTCGTCCGCTTCGAGCAGCAACTTTTCCGGCATTTTCAAGCCGTGCGCGGCAAAGAGCTCTGCCATCTGTTCCGGTTTCCGTATGTATTCCACCTGGTCGCCGTCCAAACCGTTCGGTCGTTTCACGAAGAACCAGGGGGCACCTTCCGCAGGAAGATAAAAGTAACCGCTATAGATACGTCCGGTCGTATAATACAGATTTACATCTACGGCGAGCAGGCAGCCATCGGCGTTTATTTGTCGCATGGCTTGCTGCAAACGATCCCATTTCAGCTTGAGATCGTCGATCAATTCTTTTTGTATCATCTTTAATGCTTCATTTTTTCCGGCATCAAAGATATTAAATTCAGCCGGGGTAGGAAGCGTTCGGGGGATTAAATCTTGGTTAAAATTCCCGATTCAGAACTGCTCCAGTATCCGGATCCGTTTCTCGATGGGTGGATGGGTGGCGAAAAGTCCGTGCAGGCCGCTTAATGCGCTTTTCGCCTGTTCGCCCGGATGCTGGATGAACAGTTGGGCGACATCTTCGCGGCGGACGGCTTCGATGTCCGGGTCGGCCGATATTTTCCGGAGCGCACGGGCAAGGGCGAGCGGGTTTTTAGTCATTTCGGCCGAACCTGCGTCAGCGAGGTATTCCCGTTTGCGTGAGATGGCGAAACGCATCAACAGAGCGAAGAAGTACCCGATGGCTGCCACGATCATCATGACGACCATTAGCAACGCCGTGTTGTTCTTCTCATCCCGTCGCTGGTTGAAGGACGAGTAGTAGAGCGTGCGCGATGCCATCTGCGCCAGCATGGAGAAGATACCGACAAAGACGATTGAGATGATGAGCAGCCGCACGTCGTGGTTGCGGATGTGCGAGAGTTCATGCGCGGCGACTGCTTCCAGCTCTTCGTCGTCCAATTTTTCGATGATCCCTTTCGAGAATGTGACGGTGTAGGTCCGTTCGTTGATGCCGCTGGCAAACGCATTGAGCGAGTCGTCGTAGATGATGTTGATCTTGGGCATCTTCATTCCCTGGCTCATGCAGAGGTTCTCCACGATGTTATAGACGCGCTTGTTGTCTTTGCGTGCCAGCGATTGGGAACCGGTTGCCGCCTTGATGATACTCGTGTTGGCGAAATAGGCGATGACAAACCATAGCCCTACGGCCCCGACGACGTAGGGCAGGACCTGGATGAACATCGCGTTCGTGTAGGCCGCCAGGGGAATCCCTTCATCGGCAAAGGTAATCCCGTTCAGGAGGAAACAGAACAGGTAGGTCAGGGCCAAGACGAGGCAGGGAAACAGAAATAACAGGAGCAAGGAACGGAAGTTGTTCCGGCTCTGTTGGGTTTGTATTCCGACGTATTGCATTTTTTCAGAACTTGAATTTAGGTGCCTCTTCGAGTGTCGCGCGTTGTTCGCCGAGGTCGAACATGATCTCTTTCTTGAAACCGAACATGCCGGCGATCAGGTTGGACGGGAAGGTCTCGACGGCGTTGTTCAGCTCTTTTGTGGCGGAATTGAAGTAGCGGTGTACGGCGGCTAACTTGTTTTCCAGGTCGGAGATCTCTTCCTGCAACTGCAAGAAGTTCTGGTTGGCTTTCAGGTCGGGATAGGCTTCAAGCGTGATCTTTAAACCGGACAAGGCGGAGCTTAACGCGTTTTCAGCCACGATCTTGTCGTCGATTGTCTTTGCGCTGACGGCTCCGTTACGAGCGTTGATGACGCGCTCCAAGGTTTCTTTCTCGTGGGAGGCATATCCTTTGACCGTCTCGACCAGTTGGGGCACCAAGTCATGGCGTTGCTTGAGTTGCACGTCGATGTCGGCAAACGCGTTCTCGCGGTTGTTGCGCAGTTTCACCAATGTGTTATACAGGGAGGCGACCCAGATGGCCAGTATGGCGATCGCCGCAATTACAAGGATTGTTGTCATGTCGTTTTACTGTTTATAGATTTGTAATGGGTGCAAACATACAAATAAATATGATAGGTACGTTCTTTTCAAGATCAGTTATTCACGTCCCGTTCCTCTGTCTGGAGCGAATAGAACTGTGGTATCAGTATCTCCAATAATCCTTCTAAGAGCCGTTTTTCTTCTGTTTTCGGATGGCTGGCGTAGACCTTGAAGCGGATTCCCCGGTATTGGTACCAGCAGGTAATCCGGCATGACATCCGCTTGTTGGGATTGACTCGGACGGTTTCCTGTATCGCCAGCATTTTGTCCGGCAAGTCGAGCGATTCCGTGGAGGCGGACAGGGGCAAGGTTGCGCCAGCCATTTCAGGGCTTCCGTATTTGTCAAGGGTCGGGACGGGGACTGGCGGCGGTTCATTGCCGAATATCTTCAGCTTATCCTTGTCTAATGTCGGGTACCATAGGTCTTCGTTTGTGAAATCATACTCCTGTTTGAAATAGGTGTAAGGATAGAGCGTGTAGGTGTAGACGTCTGACGTGAGGTTCGTGAAATTCTGTACTATCGTTTTATGTGCCATACTGTCTTTTATGAAATACGAGTTTAAGGTATAGGCGATACTGTCGAGCCGGTATGGGGTGAAGGGCTCGATGTCGATGTTGATTTCCCTGAAATTGTAGTCGTTGCCTACGCTCAGATAGAGCCGGTGCGTTTCGTAGTCCATGTTTTCCGGTCGCGAGAGGCGGAGATGTTTGCCGTCGGTCCGTTCGAGGGTCAGCTTGAGGGTGGGATGGGTGATCGTCATTTTGACCAGTTCTTCCCCTTTGGAGTACAGGTCGGTGTTCTCGAATAGCAGATTCCCGTCTTTCCCGTAAATGTTCCCTTGGAGCATTTCGTGAAAACCGTCCTTGCTCCTGATCGATAGCGATCTTACCTCCCAGTTGGCGCCTTCAAAGCTGATGATGGAGGTGGTGTCGGTTTCCGACAACTTTATTTCGCCGGTCGAGGGTGCGTAATCGCGGATGAACACTTCGTCGTTGCACCCGCAAAGCAGGGTGGCGAGGACCGCAAGGGATAGGATGATGGAATTGGAAACTTTCATGCTGTAATGTGATTTGGATTGTTTATTGGGCATTGAACCGGTAACCCACACCTAACATCAGGTGGTTCGGGTCCTTGAACCGATAAAGTTGGTATCCGGTATGCAGGAAGATGTTTTTTGCCAGGTTGGTCTTCAACACAAATGTCTGGTAGAACCCGTTCGTGTCTTCCCCTTTGCAGAGGAAGTTCTTCCCGATGCCGACGTTGATGGAGAATACCGGCATGACAAATTCCGCCCTTATGGAAAGCCCGGCGGAGAATTGTTCCTTGAAAGGCGGCCTGTAAAACCGTATCTCTTCCGGGTCCGACGGGATAAAGTCGTTGGCTATGTGCCGGCCGATGTTGGCACTCTCGTCATATTGCATGTCGAGCGACACGCCGGCACGGAAATAGCGGTTGAAGTTGTAGAGCGGGTTGATGTTCACTCCCATGACCCCGAAAGTTCCCGGCACGAGGACCGGGCTCGGCTCTTCCGGCAACACCCCTTTCTTTTTCAAGGCTCCGTAAACGATCAGATCGTATGTCACGTGTGGGTGGAACAAGGGCTTGGGTGGCAGGTTCGACCCCTTAGTAGGAAATTCGTTCCTGCCGAAATAGCGTGTGATACCCACCGATGCCCCAAGCGTGTTCACCCCGGCATTCGGGTAGCTCGTGTTCCCGTTGGAGAAGTGCGTGATTCCGATTCCGGCACGCAGATGTGTTTTCGGCGCGACTTCCCAGTTGAAGAGGAAGCCCAAATGAATGTAGGCATTGACTTTGGAGCCGACCACTGTGTTCTTCGGATTGGCCGACATGTCGTATTTCTTCCAGCCGAAAGAGGCACCGAAGTCCCATTCGTAGTCCAAAGACACTCTCTGGGTCAGGTTGGCAATCCGAGAAGTCTGGAAGACATAGAGGGCAAGCGGGTTTCCGACCTCATTGCCATTGAAGAAGGTGTTGTAGCCGATACCGATTCCTTGTATGGCGTGTGGATACAACTGTCCGGTTTTTGTGGCAGGCGAAAACTTGAAACCGTATTTCAGGTGTCCCGACAATGTGGAGTTAAGGTTCTTCTGTGCCAGGTTCTCTCCTTTGAAAAACGGGTGGGACGGAAAGACGTATGCCGGTTTGATGTCTACCCCGATAAGATGGATCAGGGCCGAATCTTTTGGAGTTTCTGCGGAAAGATTCAGGGAAATCAATCCTGATAATAGAATTTGTAGTATGATTCGTTTCATGATTATTTGCATAGAGAAAACAAAAGTAGGCATATAAGTCATGCTAACCAACCGGTTTTTACTTTTTTAGCCTTTGGTTGTTTTTGTCGTGTTTGTAACCGTAAAAAGTGTAATTCAAACTGTAATTTGTATTTGTTTGGATTCCTTTATGATACATAAATTTGTACCCGAAAGAAAATTAACGGATAAATAGTTTGAGATTATGGGAACGACAACGACAATGCCTGCTTCCGGTGGGCGTATTACAGTAATCGACGCTTTGCGCGGTTTTTCACTTATCGGCATTTGCCTGATTCATGCGATGCAACATTTTGGGGCGATGGGTACGATGGCGCCTCAGGCGATGTTCCCGTGGGAAGGGCCGCTGGATGAAGTTTTCCGTTGGCTGATCAATTATCTGGTTTTCGGGAAATTCTTCATTATTTTCTCCTGCCTTTTCGGATTGAGCTTCTTCATCCAGATGGACCGGGCAGCCCAAAAAGGGCTTGACTTCCGTCCCCGTTTCCTGTGGCGGTTGGTACTGTTGCTGGTGATCGGCTATGTACACGGTCTGATTGTCCGGGTGGATATTTTGCTGATTTATGCTTTGCTGGGTTTCATTCTGGTGTTGATGTATAAATGGCCGACCAAGATTTTGGTCGGGATTACGTTGTTCCTTTTCTTGGGAGGTGCTTCGCTTGTTCCGGTGGTGTATAAAAGCCTGTCAGAACCGGCACCGGCGGTAGAACAGGTGCAACGCGCTCCTGAAAGAGTTGTGCCCCGTCAAGCTGGTCCCCGTCGGGTCCCGACATTCTCTGAGACGGTCAAGAATAATGCTTGGGACGGGCTGGTCGGAAAAATGAGCTTCCAGGTGTCAAGCGGACGTCTTTATCTGACTTTAGGGCTTTTCATTTTAGGATTCATTGTAGGACGCATTCGTTTGTTTGAACGCTTGGATGAGTTCCGCAATCGGATGAACCGTTGGGCTTTGTTGGCATTGGCAGGAGTAGGGTTGTTGTATGTGGCACGTTCTTATCTTCCGCCGGTCGCCTGGGGAGAAGTTTCGTTCAACTCTTGGATGAATTCGACTTCGACCAACCTGATAAACCTCTTGACCGCTTATTTATGGGTGATTGTCGTGATGGAAGCCTATCGTTTCCAAAAAGTACAGCGGTCGATGGCCCCGTTGGTCAGCTACGGCCGTATGGGATTGACGAACTATATCGTGCAGTCTGTTGTCGGAGTCTTTATCTTTTCCGGTTTCGGTTTAGACTTGAGCTATTTGGGTATCACTTTAAGCGTCCTGCTCTGTCTTACTTATACTTGCGTGCAGATAGGCTTTAGCCATTATTGGCTGAAGAGTTTCCGTTATGGCCCACTGGAGTGGTTGTGGCGAACCGGCACTTATATGAAGTGGCAGCCGTTGAAGAGGTAGTCTTGAATAATCTTCTGAATGTTTTCGCAAATGGAAATAAAGCCGTATCTTTACGGCAAAACAAAGGGAAAACAGATTTATGATTATACACATAGCCAATCCGATTTACGATTCTGTGTTCAAGTATCTGATGGAAGATGAACGGATCGCCAAAACACTTCTTTCTGCATTGCTGAAAAAGGAAGTCCTGAGCGTTGAGACACGCCGTCATGAATACACCAACGGACAGCGCGATAATATATCAATGTTCCGTATAGATTTTGCCGCGCGTGTGAAAGAATCGGACGGAAGAGAACGCCTTATCCTGATAGAACTCCAAAAGACTTGGCTTGAGACGGAAACGTTGCGTTTCCGTCAATATCTTGGAGCCCAGTATGCCAATCCGGAAAATATGGTGGGCGAAGAGCGACGTAAAACGTCGGCTTTGCCTATGGTAGCCGTTTATTTGTTGGGACATCGGGTAGGTGATATAGAAGAACCGGTTTTGTATGTCAATCATAAATCACATGATTATGCCGGTGTTGAGGTGACCAAAGGCCTTCCCAACCCGTTCGTGGAAAGCCTGACGCATGATAGTATTATCGTTCAGATCCCGCTTCTTCGTGGTCAAGTCAACAACCGTTTGGATAAAGTACTGAGTGTGTTTGATCAGACGATGAAAGATAAAACCAACAACCAGGTATTATTGGTAGAGGAAGATCTTTATGCTGGCGATAAGGAGATGGAATATATCCTCCACCGTCTGTTGGCCGCAGCAGCCGATTCAAAACTCCGCCAAGACATGAATGTGGAAGAAGAATATTTCATGGCTCTTGAAGACCGCGACACAGCAATAATGAATCGCGATAAGATTATAGCTGAGAAAGAAACGGTCATAGCTGAGAAAGAAACAGTCATAGCCGAAAAGGAAACGGTCATAGCTGAAAAGGAAACGGTCATAGCTGAAAAGGATGCAGTCATAACTAAGAAAGACGCTGTTATAACCGAACAGGAAGCAGTCATAGCCGAGCAAGAAACCAAAATGAGTACTATGATCCGAAAAATGATGCAGCAAGGAATGCAAGAAGAAGATATTATGCAACTTACAGGGTTAAGCGTAGAAGAGGTACGTCGGTTAAAGCAGTAACTGAAAAGCAGTTACTATGTCTGTCAGAAAGCAAAAGGCGAACTTTATGATTAGCTCGCCTTTTTACATATAATAGTTTATATCTTTTTTATAATCCGCTGAAATCTACTCCGTCAAACAATAACGAAGGAACACGCCAGCTGGAGAATGTGCGTGGGTCGTTGCCGATTTCAGCTAAATTGCTCCATAAGGAAATCATATTGCCTGTTGCGTTCATTTCGGAGATAGGCTGTGTCAGTTTGCCTTTTTCTATCAGGAAACCTTCCACGCCGTAGGAGAAGTCTCCGGTTGTGCTGTTGCTGTTGCCGCCGTTGAATCCTGTTACTAAAATACCTTTATCGACAGAAGCGACCAAGCCAGCCGTATCTTTGTTTCCCATCTGCATGGTCAGGATAGAAGGGGAGGCGATTGTTTGTTTCATCCCCATTTTGTTGGCTGAATAGGTATCGATATAATAGGTTTTTAAGACACCGTTTTCAAACACCGGCATACGTTTTGTCGCTACCCCTTCACCATCGAAATAACGGGCACCGGACGTTTTGATCATGTGTGGTTCGTCGGTGAGCGTCAGTTTTTCGCCCAATACTTTTTGGTCGATTTTATCCAACAGGAAAGAGTTCTTCTGTTGGATGGAAGAACCATATAGGGCATCGATCACCGGAGAGAGCAATCGAGATGAGTTCATGTTGTCCACTACCATCTGGTACTTGCCGGATGCAACCTTTTGCTGTCCCAGTTTACGCATTACACGCTCCAAAGCCTTTGTCCCCAAGCCTTCCTTAATCAGCGTATCATAGTAAAGGGAAGAATCATACCAGTAAGATTCCGGACGGGCATCTCCCTCTCCTTTGATGCTTACACTGGCAACCAAGCTGAAAGAAGAACCGGATGCTTCCCCTTCGAAACCGTTGCTGGCAACCATATATTTGAAATCCTTTTCGTCGCTGTAGGATGAATTGGCAGAGATGATACGGGCGTCTTTTCCCATCATCTCGTTGCAAACGTTCATGGCGAGTGCAACTTTGTCGTCCGGCTGGATCGAGTCGAACTTCGGATCGATCAGTTGCAGGTCGGCACCTCCGCCTTTATAATAGAGGGAAGCATCGGGTAACGTACGCGCCTTGTCTTCCGCCAAAAAGCGGGTGGAAGCGATACCGTTGCGAATAAATCCTTCCAACTCCTTTTTATCCAATCGGTTTGTAGAGAAAGAACCGAAACGTCCGTCCACATACAGATGGATCACTAAGCTGTTTTCCGATGCCTGTTGCAGGCGGTCCATTTTCATGTCGCGTATTTCGAAAGAACTGCTCGATCCGTTATAGATACTTACACGTGAGGCCTGGCAACCGTTTTTCAGGGCAAATTCCATAGCCCACTGAGCCAGCTTTTTATTTTCGTTTGTTATCATAATTGTAATCTCTTTAAATTGTCAATTGTCAATTATCAATTGTCAATTGCTTAGTTTTCTCCTCCTACAGTAAGTTTGCTGACTAAGGCGGATGGCATACCGCAGGTTACCGGACAAGACTGTCCATCCTTACCACATGTCCAGGTTCCGTTGTCCATCTTGTAATTATTTCCGACCATCGTGATATCGGCCAATGCACGTGGGCCGTTACCGATGATGTTGATGTCTTTGATCGGCTGCGTCAGTTTGCCATTTTCAATCAAGTAGCCGTCTTTCACGAAGAAAGTGAAGTCGCCTGCGCCGATCTGTACTTGTCCGTTGGTGAAGCTGGAGGCGTAGATTCCTTTCTTCACGGTTGAGATCATTTCTTCTTCCGTTACGTTTCCGGCTTCCATATAAGTGGCACGCATACGCGGTATCGGCATCTGGCGGAAAGATTCGCGGCGGCCGTTGCCTGTCGACGGGATACCATAGTGTTTGGCACTGATACGGTCATGCAGGTAGCTGGTGAGAATACCCTCTTTCACGATGTAGGTCTTCTGTCCGGCGATACCTTCGTCATCGATATTGACAGAACCGCGATTGAATGGTATCGTGCCGTCGTCCACCACATTGATATGCTCGTTGCAAACTTTCTTGTTCAGTTGGTCGGAGAAGATAGAGGTATTCTTGCGATTGAAGTCGGCTTCGAAAGCATGGCCGATAGCTTCGTGCAACAAGATTCCGGAACCTCCGGCACCCATTACGACCGGCATTTCACCTCCTTTAGGCTTGATAGCCTGGAACAGGATGGACGTCTTTTCCACCGCTTCCTTGGCTACTTCGTCAATGATGTCGTCTGTCAGGAATTCGGCTCCCATACGGAAAGCGCGGGAGGCATACGAATTTTCGATCTTCCCGTTGTCCTCCATGATGCAGACTGCACTCAGTGTCACCATCGGACGATAGTCGTAATACATCTGTCCTTCGGAATTGCAGAACAAGATATGGGAAGTCGTGTCTCCTAATGAAGCCATCACCTTGTGAACCCGTTTGTCAAGCGCGAAGATCCGGTCATTCAGTTTCTGAAGGTACGGGGTCTTTGCGTTTACGGCAAGTTCATCCCAAGGAGTCTGTACCCCGTAATAGTTATGGGTAATCGGTTCCTCTGTCAAGTTTGCCGGAGTTGTTCCTGCCGAGCCGTTTGCGATACGGGCTGCTGTGCGGGCTGCTTTCAGCATCTCGTCAAGCGTTACGTTTTCTACATACGCATAGCCGGTTTGGTCGCCGGCTAACACTCGTACGCCCATACCGAAATCGATATTGGAAGACGCGCGGTTTACAGCTCCATCCTGTAGCCCGATGCTGTTTCGGTAGGAGTGTTCAAAGAAAAGATCGGCATAGTCGCCACCTTTTTCAAGTGCTGCTGCCAGCACTTTCTTCATGTCGCTTTCGCTGACACCAAAATGGTTCTGAGCGAATGAGATACCGGTAGCCTGGTCAGAACCGTTTCCGGTACAACTTCCCAAAAATGAGGGTACTGCTAATGAGCCAAGCATAACCATACCTCCTGTCTTGATAAAATCACGTCTGTTGAAGTTCACTTGATGATTTATGATTTATGATTTATAATTTATGATTTAATTGTCAATTATCTCCCTTTCTCCCTTTCGCCCATTCCATCACGTTTGCCGGTGGGCGTTGGGCCAATAGTTCTTTTTTCATGAAATCCATGTAAGGGGCTACGTGTTTGAAGAATTTCTTGTAACCTTTACATAGATAATTCAAGCCGGGTTCACCGTTCGCCGTATGGAGGAAACGGTTCTTGGGACATTCGCCATTGCAGGCAAACAGAAAATCACACTCCTTGCATTGGGTGGGGAGTTTTTCATATTTGTCTGCTCCGAACGTCAGTTGACGCTGGCTGTACATCATTTCGGTAAGCGTCTGGGTATAGATGTTGCCTAACTTGTATTCAGGGAATACAAAGTGGTCGCAGGCATATACGTCGCCGTTGAATTCCATCACTCCAGCATGTCCGCAAGTACGTGCCAACGTACAGACACCCGGTTGCTCGCCGACCCAGTTTGCCAATGTGGAGTCGAAAAGCTGGATATAATAGTTCCCGACATCCTCTTTCAGCCATTCGTCGAAGACGGCACAAAGAAAATCCCCCCATTTTTCGGCATCGACTGTGAAAGGAGCCAGTTTGATCTGGGCATCTTGTTGCTCCGGCGAGGTGAGCTGTGTTCCGTCCTGATGGAATCCGAGACGTTCCACTATGGGGGTGAATTGGATATAATGACAATCGATTTCCTTGAAAAAACGATAGAATTCCAATGGATAATCCACATTGTAATCATTGACAACTGCCATTGCATTGTATTCCACACCATGTTTTTTCATCAACTCGATTCCTTTCATGACTTTATAAAAGGAGGGAAGTCCTTGCTTGTTACGGCGATATTCGTCATGGAACTCTTGCGGACCGTCTATCGAAACTCCCACCAGGAAATTATTCTCTTTGAAGAAACGGCACCAATCGTCGTTCAGTAGTGTCCCGTTTGTCTGAATGCAGTTGTCGATCTGGCGGCCACGACCGTACTTGCTTTGCAATTCCAGTGCTTTTTTGTAGAAACTGATCGGGCGCATCAGCGTTTCACCTCCGTGCCAGGTAAAAAGCACCTGCGGCATCGTTTGACACTCCAAGTATTCTTTGATGAATTTTTCCAGTAACTGTTCGCTCATGATATGATTCTTCACTTCCGGATAAAGTTTCCCTTTCTCCAGATAATAACAGTATTCACATGCCAAGTTGCATACAGAACCGACAGGCTTCAACATTACATATACGGGCTTCGCAAACGGATATATATACGGATTACTCATAGGTATGTCTAAAACGATGTTTTATGTTGTTTCTTATGCAAATGTAGTTTATTTAATGACCGGATGTTATTTTTTATTGTGTTTTTTTCTTGTAACGGTTGTAATCGGCAATAAAACCATCGCAGATCCAGTTTGCAAGGGCCTGTCGATTGTCGCTTGGGATGAACCGTTGCTGGTCGGAACTGTTTTGGATATTACCCAACTCGACAAATAAAGACGCCGGTGTCGTATGCCGCAGTACATATAAATCACGCTTGCTTACAGTCCCTGAAAAACCGCGTCCCGGCTGATGCTTCTTGTATTTGTTGGCAAAGGTCGATCGCATGGTCTTTGCCAATTGCTTGCTTTCGGAATTTTTGTCTTGATGATAAAAAAACACATCGAGTTGCCGGCTTTTGCTTCGGCTGTCCACATGGACGAAAATAGCCCGTTTATAGGCATATTTGTCTTGTTTGAACAGGCTGTTTATCTTATCACTCCGTTGTTGTAGGCGGCGGATCTGGTTGAAAGGAATCGGACTGCCCATACAAGTTTCACGTTTGCTGTTGTTCAGGTACCGGTCGTTCCGGATTCCGTCTTTGGCATCCTGAATGATGATGTGTACTTTGGCGCCTTTCATCATTAGGTTACGGGCCAGGCGGAGTACGATGTCGTAGGCATATTCATCTTCGTGCAACTCGGTTTTGCCAATTCGCCCGATGGCACCGGGATCGGGACCGCCATGCCCGCTCACCAGGTAAAAACAAGCGCCTTTCAATTCGGACGAAGTCACTTTATAGGATGCTAACTCTTTACCGAACAACGGTTCATAATTTGTCCGTTTGGCAGTTGCCGTGGCAGCTTCTTTTCCCTGCAAAGGAGGAAGCGTATATTTGACTCCCATCCGAAGCGTATTGTTTTTGCCGAGTTTTGTTTTGTTCAACTCGATGAATTGTTTTTGATAGGAAATTCCCACACGGTTATGCCGTTTCAGAAAAAGTTCGATGCCTTCCCCTTTTTTAGGAAAAGATTTTTCTTGTGCCTGAAGCGAACTGGTACAAAACAAAATAAGAAAAAGTGTGAATAAGATGCTCAACTTGGGCTTCATGAATGTCGATCGTTCGTTAGTTTTTTGTTTTTCCGACTGCAAAGATACGTAAAAACGAGATTCTTTATGTCAGGCACATAAGAAAGTCTTGGCTTTCATAGAGGAAATTGGGCTAAATTCCATGCCCATGCGTTTTTGATTGCATGGGCATGGAATGGAAAAGGGATGGGCATGGAATCAAAAACAATCCTCTTTTCCGATTCTCGTTTAGCCGATCATTTGAACACTTCGTTTGATAAACTGGCTCAAGGCTTCTCCTTTCAACATGCCGTTTGCTAACAAGGCAAGGTCGATCAACTGGCTGACCAGTTTGTTCTCGCCGGCATATTCGGACAGGATCTGGTTGCGCTGTTCTACCAGCTCGTCAATCTTCTTGTTCGTATTTGTCATGTCTTCTTTTTCTTCAGAAGTAATTTCTTCTTCTTTCTTCTTGCTTTGGTTTTCGCGTAGGTCGGACTGACGTGCTTTCCAGCCTTTCAGGTCGGCAAGGATCGGGTTCAACTTCTCGGAACAAGCAGCTGTTTCTTCGGTCAGGATTCTCTTGACCAGCTCGTGGTCTGTGTTGAGCACGAGGTTGTAGCTGTCCGGCATTTCTCCGTAGAACGACATACCGGGTTGCATAGCCGACATTTCACGCATACGGCGCATATACTCGCTTTGTGTCAGCATGACCGGATTGGCGTTTTCGCCCAACGCTTCGAATGTGACCATGAAGTCGGCTTTCTCGATCTTTGGTAACTGGCTCTTGAACATTTCCTGCAGGGCGTTCTTTTGGTCTTCGTCCAATGTGACTTTGCCGGCATTTTCCTTGCGGATCAGGTTATCGATCGTGTCGCTGTCTACACGGACGAAGCGGGTCTTCTCGAACTTCTGCTCCATCTGGCTGATGGCGTGGATATCCAGTTGGCCGTCCATAATCAGCACGCTGTAGCCTTTGTCTTTTGCAGCCTGGATGTAGCTGTATTGGTCATTGGCATTTGTCGTGTAGAGGTAGACGAGATTGCCTTCCTTGTCTGTCTGGTTGGCTTCTGTCAAAGTCTTATATTCTTCAAATGTATAATATTTGCTGTCTACATCCTTCAAGAGGGCGAACTTGGCCGCACGGTCGTAGAATTTTTCTTCGCTCAGCATACCATACTGGATGAAGAGTTTCAGGCTGTCCCACTTTTCTTCAAATTGGGCACGGTCGTTCTTGAACATTTCTTCCAGACGGTCGGCCACCTTTTTCATAATGTGGTTGGAGATCTTTTTCACATTCTGGTCGCTCTGCAAGTAAGAACGGGATACGTTTAGCGGGATATCCGGAGAATCGAGCACGCCATGTAACAATGTCAGGAATTCGGGGACGATACCCTCTACCGAATCGGTAACGAATACCTGGTTGCAGTATAATTGGATCTTGTTGCGATGCAGGTCGATGTTGTTTTTGATACGCGGGAAATATAAGATACCGGTCAGATGGAACGGATAGTCTACATTCAAGTGAATCCAGAACAGCGGTTCATCGGACATCGGATACAGGTCCTGATAGAATTTCTTATAGTCTTCCTCTTTCATATCAGCCGGTTTGCGGACCCATGCCGGTTGGATATCGTTGATGATATTGTCTTCATCGGTATCGACATATTTACCATCTTTCCATTCCTGTTTTTTTCCGAAAGCGATAGGAACCGGCAGATAACGGCAGTATTTGGTCAAGAGGCCGTTGATCTTGTCTTTGTTCAGGAAATCTTTGTTTTCGTCGTCGATATAGAGGATGATATCTGTTCCACGGTCTTCTTTTTCCGTTTCTTCCAACGTATATTCGGGCGTGCCGTCGCAACTCCATTTCATAGGAACGGCTCCTTCTTTGTAGGATTTGGTGACAATCTCCACCTTCTTGGAAACCATGAAAGAAGAATAGAAGCCCAGTCCGAAATGACCGATGATGGCGGCGGCATCGTTCTTGTATTTTTCAACAAATTCTTCGGCACCGGAGAAAGCGATCTGGTTGATATATTTGTCTATTTCTTCGGCAGTCATACCGATACCACGGTCGGAAATTCGGATGGTATCGGTATCGAAACTGACGTGGACAGCCAAGTCGCCCAGTTCCCCTTTGAATTCGCCGACAGAAGACAATGTTTTCAATTTCTGTGTCGCATCGACAGCATTGGATACTAATTCACGAAGAAAAATCTCATGATCACTGTACAAAAACTTCTTGATGATAGGGAAGATGTTCTCACTTGTAACACCAATCTTTCCATTTGCGCTCATAACCAATATCTTATATTTTGTTTTTTAATTAAAAGTAAAACAATTGCAAAACGTGTAGCATTTAAGTTTTACAATCACGTAGGCTTATACAAAATGAATGCCAAATATAAATATATGCATATTTAGGGACCTTACCTGTATTTTTGTCGGACAAATGACACATTGTCATTGTGGTCCCTTCCAGCCGTACGATTTGACGATGATAGAGCAACAATGCCCATCGTAAGGTCCTTTGGATGGGCATTGTTAGGTTGTTAGAATAGGCATTGTAACGACCTTATAATGGGCATTCTTTCCTGCTTATAAATCGCAATTGTCCTTATGCAGATCCTTGCTCAACCGCATGGCACAGAAGTTCGGGCCGCACATCGTGCAAAACTCGCCATCCGTTACGGCGCTATCCTTGTAGTATTGCAGGGCGCGTTCCGGGTCGAGAGACAGGTTGAACTGGTCTTTCCAACGGAATTCGAAGCGGGCTTTGCTCAGGGCATTGTCGCGGACTTGCGCTCCGGGATGTCCTTTGGCCAGGTCGGCGGCATGGGCGGCAATCTTATAAGCGACAACCCCTGTGCGAACATCTTCCTTGTCTGGCAGTCCGAGGTGTTCTTTCGGGGTTACATAACAGATCATTGCCGTTCCGTGCCAAGCAATCTGGGCAGCTCCGATGGCCGACGTGATATGGTCGTATCCCGGAGCGATATCTGTCGTCAACGGACCTAACGTGTAGAACG
Organism: Parabacteroides sp.; assembly: GCA_017937385.1. Classification (GTDB taxonomy): domain Bacteria; phylum Bacteroidota; class Bacteroidia; order Bacteroidales; family Tannerellaceae; genus Parabacteroides. The sequence goes on along the minus strand of JAGBDR010000049.1, from coordinate 25,566 downwards.
GAGCATTGTGGCAGGCATATTGCTGCTCTTTCATGTTCTCCTGGATCTTGTTCATCGGGACATGGCCCGGGCCTTCGATGATGACCTGTACGAACTGATCCCAGGCGATTTGTGTCAGTTCGCCCATCGTATGCAGCTCGGCAAACTGGGCGGCGTCGTTTGCATCGTAGATGGATCCCGGACGAAGTCCGTCGCCGATCGAAACCGCAATGTCATACATTTTCAAGATCTCGCAGATCTCGGCGAAATGCGTATAGAGGAAGTTCTCTTCGTTATGGATTTGCATCCATTTTGCCATGATGGAACCGCCACGTGAGACGATACCGGTCAGGCGTGTTTGCGTCAGTTCGATATGCTTTTTAAGTAGGCCGGCATGGATGGTGAAATAGTCGACTCCTTGTTCCGCTTGTTCGATCAGGGTGTCACGGTAAATTTCCCAATTCAGGTCTTCTATCTTTCCGTTCACTTTTTCCAGAGCTTGGTAGATGGGAACGGTTCCCATCGGTACCGGACAGTTCCGGATGATCCATTCGCGGGTTTCATGGATATTGTCTCCCGTCGAAAGGTCCATCAGCGTGTCACCTCCCCATTTACAGCTCCAAACGGCCTTTTCGATCTCTTCGTCAATGCCGGACGAGAGGGCGGAGTTGCCGATATTCGTGTTGATCTTCACCAGGAATTTCCGGCCGATGATCATCGGTTCGGCTTCGGGGTGGTTGATGTTTGCCGGGATGATGGCACGGCCGGCAGCAATTTCTTTGCGGACAAATTCGGGAGTGATATATGATTTCAATCCTAACGCCTCGATCTGTTGGTTCTCGCGTATGGCGACATACTCCATTTCCGGAGTGATGATACGTCGCTTTGCGTAATATAACTGCGTGATGTTTTTTCCCGCTTTGGCCCGATAGGGCAGGTGATGCTCTGGAAAACGGATGGAGTCCAGCGAAGGGTCAGCCAAACGTTGCCGGCCGTATTCGGAGGTCAGTTCTTCCAGGCGTACCAGGTCTTTGCGCCCTGCGTACCAGGATTCGCGGATACGGGGAATACCGTTTTGGGTGTTTACTGAGATTTTCGGATCCGAATACGGTCCGCTGGTGTCATACACGATGACGGGGTTGTTCTTTTTGTGGACCAACTCTCCGTTCTCGTTGCGTGTGACGGTATCTAATATTTTGATTTTCCGCATACCCACGTTTATTTTATGGATCTTGCCGGGTATGTAGATCTTTTCCGATGATGGATACGTAATGCGTATCCTGTTTTTACTTGCCATAGTTATATGATTTGTTTTTATATTTCTGAATCGTCTTTTAAAAGGCCGGTTTATACTTGCTGATTTCCTGGATGAAACGGCGTGTCTCTTCGACCGGATCTTCGGCGTTGATGATCGCTCCGGAAACGGCGATACCATCTATTCCCGTTTTCATCAGCGGGGCAATGTCTTCAAACCGGATTCCTCCGATGGCAAAGATTGGTATTCGGAGTCCAGCTTCTCTGCATTGTTCCATGATTTTTTGATACCCTTCCAAACCCAGTACCGGGCTCAGGTTCTTCTTTGTTTCGGTATAGCGATAAGGTCCCAGACCGATGTAAGAAGCACCTTCCTGATCGGCTTTCAGGATATCTTCGAACGTGTTGGCTGTTGCTCCCACAAGGAAGAGGTCCTCTTTCCTCTTTTCGATGATGCGGTCCCAGGCTTCGGAGACCGGCATGTCGTTTTTCCCTAAATGGACGCAGTGGATACCGGCTTTGAAAGCCATTTCCAAATCGTCGTCCAGGCAGCATGTACAAAAGCCCTGATCGTCGTTGAACAAGGCGTAGTGCGAAACTTCCCTGGCCGTTTCCAGATTCAAGTTGTCTTTCATGCGAAGCTGTACCCAGGTACATCCCCCTTTGATAACCATTTTGACTTCATCTAATTCCGTGTACTTATTCGTGCGATGTGTGATGAACATCAACCGGTTCGAATCAACCAAACAGGCATATCTGGATCTGCCAGCGCTCCTATATAAGAAATCGTCTAATTCCATGTTTGTAGCTTTTTATATTGTGTGATAATAAAATTCTCTTTATCCGCCGAAGGATGATTTCCCCAAAGTGCTCCCAACACGGCAACTCCTCCGAAGTGGAAAGGGCGTAGCAGTGGAAGGGTTGTCAGGTCTATGCCACCTAAGGCGATAACTTTATCGTGGATGATTCCGGCTATGGAAGCTTGTCTGAGTGTTTCCATCTCGAAACCGCTTCCATACCCTTCTTTGGATATGCTTTGAAAAATAGGGCTTAAAAACAGATAGTCGAGTTTGTCGAACTGTCCGAGCTCTTCGATCGAATGGCATGAACGGCTGATCGTACCTGTAAAACCGTCGGGGATCTGGCTATTGCGTCTGTTTAAATGTATTCCTCCCAGGCCATATTCTGCCACCAGCCCGAAACAGTCATGAAGCACGATTTTCGGATAGTAGATATCCGGAATCCGGTCCAACAATTGACGCAATTCATCTGCACTACTATCCGGTTTGCGCAGATGAAGATGTTGCATTCCCTCCTTAAACAGATGTGACAGGATGGAATCTTCTCCCGGGAAAAAGTGGGGTGAAGTGATGACGATCAATCTTTTCATACTTCCATTTTTATGAGAGGAACCGGATCGAAGAAGTGATTGAGAGGCCCGTACCCATGCCCGGTCTTGACATCGGCTCCGGCGTGAAGGGCTGCCGTTATGTAATCTTTTGCCGCTTGTACGGCGTCCGGCATCTCTTTCCCTAAAGCCATATAAGCGGCAATGGCAGATGAGAGCGTGCAACCTGTACCATGCGTGTTTTGAGTATGGATAGTCGGTACGGCCAGTCGGAGCGGAGCTTCATCGCGCGTAAACAAAATGTCGGCCATTTCTTTACCTTCCAAGTGCCCGCCTTTCATCAATACGGAACGGCAACCCGAAGCCAACAGTTTTTGTGCGGCAATACCCATTTCTTCCTCGTTGCGTATCGGCATGCCGGAAAGGAATACCGCCTCGTCGATATTCGGGGTAATCAGTGTGACGCGGGGAAAAAGTTCTTCCACTATGACTTCGATCGCTTCGTCTTCTATCAATTTGCTGCCGCTTGTCGAAATCATAACCGGATCAAGAATGATGTTAGACGGGGAGAAACGGTCGATCGAGCCAGCAACAATCCGGGCAACTTCCCGATTATGCAACATCCCGATCTTAACGGCATCGACTGTCAGGTCTTCAAATACGGCATGGATTTGTCCCTCGACGATTTCCGGAGAGAGGGCTTGTATGCCTCTTACTCCTTGCGTGTTCTGGGCCGTGACTGATGTGATGGCAGAGGCTCCGAAAACTCCTAAAGCCGAAAATGTTTTCAGGTCCGCTTGTATTCCGGCACCACCGCCACTGTCCGAACCGGCAATTGTCAGTGCTACCGGATAGCGAAATGTTGTGTTTATTTTCATTTCTACATACAAAAGGAGGGAAAAAGCCTTGTCTGTTCTTTTCCTACGGCGGCATTACCCGCATCAGGTTCGTGAGGGTATAATCTCAGCCCGTTAACAGTATGGCACCCCTTTCAGGAGACAAAGGTAGGAAGATTTTTTGTAATTGGAATATAATGTTTGCGTTTTGGAACACTCTATAAAGAGAATCTGTTATACTTTTGCAGCGGTTTATTAGGAATAGAGTTTATTGTAAGGCAAAGTAAAAATAAAAGGATAAAAGATTGTGATACGAAAGAAGATTGTTTTTTTGCTGGCATCCTTGTTTACGATATGGATAGCAAACGGACAGAATACGATTATAAAGGGAGTTGTAACCGATTCGATTACGGGAGAGGGATTACCTTATGTTTCCCTTATATTTAAAGGAACGACAATAGGAACAGCGACTGATGGGGATGGCAATTTTTCTTTTACCGCATCGACCGATGCCCGAAATCTGGAAGTATCTTATTTAGGATACGACACAAAGGTAATAAAAATCATTCCGGGTAAAACGAATACGCTGAACATAAAATTGGCACCGAACGGGATTGCGCTGAATGAAGTGGTCGTAAAACCCAAGAAGGAAAAATACAGTAAGAAAGAGAATCCGGCAGTCAAGTTTGTCAAGCAGGTTATCGCTTCACGGGAAAGTAATGACCCGCGCAACCATGATTATTTCCAATACGACCAATATGAGAAGATGGTCTTTGCGATGAATGACTATCAGCCCAAACCGAAGAAGAACGGAAAGCCGGGTAAATTCGATTTCCTGGTTGATTTTGTCGATACGCTTGATGTCGGCACGACTATTCTTCCGGTATCGGAAAAGGAAAAGGTGGAATCTGTCTATTACCGTAAAGATCCGAAGTCGGAGAAACGGATTGTAAAAGGAAACAAATCATCCGGTGTGGATGAGATATTCTCGCGTGACGGTATTCAGCAACTTTTAAGTGAGGTTTTTCGGGAAGTCGATATTTTCAAGAATGACATTCCGTTGTTCTTGCAGCGGTTTGTCAGTCCGTTGTCCTCTATCGGACCGAGTTACTACAAGTATTATTTGCTTGACACGTTGCAGGTGAACGGACAGAAATGCGTGGATTTGGGCTTTGTCCCTTTCAACTCGGAAACATTCGGTTTTACCGGTCATCTGTTTGTTACGCTCGATTCCACATTTTTTGTGCAGAGGGCCATTCTGAATGTCCCGAAAGATATCAACCTGAACTTCGTTTCCGGAATGACGATCGAGCAGACATTTGAGCGTACGCCCGACAGTACCCGGATCATTACGAAAGACGACATCAATGTCAACTTCAAATTAAGCGAGAAGTCAAAAGGCATGTATGCTCGCCGGTTGAATATTTACAGCAACCATTCTTTTGATGAACCCGATGCCGAGCGTGCACTTGTCTTCAAGGAGAGCGCACCGGTCATTACCCTGAAGGATGCCTATCAGCAATCGGAAGATTTCTGGACAAGCAACCGTCCGGAAGAGGCGGTAAAGAAAAATCCGAATTCGGTCGAGAAGCTGATGGCAAAGTTCCGTTCTATTCCGATCTTCTATGTAACGGAAAAAGTGGTTTCAATCCTTGTGTCCGGCTATATCCCGACGAATAAGGACCCGTTGAAAAGCAAATTCGAGTTCGGTCCCATGAATACGGCGATCAGTGGTAATGCGATCGAAGGAGCCCGTTTCCGTGTGGGAGGAACGACAACGACAGCATTCAGCAAGAACCTGTTCTTCGACGGATATATGGCGTATGGAACAAAAGACAGGGAGTTGAAATATGACGCGCTTGTCGAGTATTCGTTCAACGAGCGCAAACAATATCGCAAGGAGTTTCCGCTAAACTCGATCCGCCTGGAATATATGTACGATATCAACCAGTTGGGACAACAATATATGTATGCCAGCAAGGATAATATGTTCCTGGCATGGAAACGCCAGAAAGATACGCGGGCGACTTATCTGCGACAGGCTGAGCTGACCTACTATCATGAACATTATAATGGTATAGCATACGGAGCCGTTGTCCGTAACCGCCGTGAATATGCGACCCAATATGCCCTGTTTGACCGGATCGGACCGGATGGAAGCATCAAGCCGGTCAATCATTATGATATGACGGAACTGGAGCTGAAGTTCAGGTATGCAAAGGATGAAAAGTTCTACCAGACACGTAATATCCGCTATCCGATTACATTCGATGCATTGATCTTCAACTTCAGTCACGTGATGGCGAAAAAGGATTTGCTGGGTTCGGCGTATGACTATCATCGTACGGATATCGGTATCCAGAAACGTTTTTGGTTTTCGGCTTTCGGCTATATCGACTTGATCACGAAAGCCGGAAAAGTGTGGAATAAGGTGCCATATCCTTTGTTGATCCTGCCGAATGCCAATCTTTCTTATACGATCCAGCCGGAGTCCTATACGAATATGAATGCGATGGAGTTTATCAACGATGAATATGCCTCTTGGGATTTGACGTATTACATGAACGGAAACTTGCTGAACCGTCTGCCGCTTGTCAAGAAATTGAAGTGGAGAGAAGTCTTTTGCTTCCGTGGCCTGTGGGGACATCTGACAGATAAGAACAATCCGATGAATAGAGGAGAGGGCTTGTATCTTTTCCCTGCCGGTTCGTACACATTAGGCAATGCTCCTTATATGGAAGCCAGTGTCGGCATTGAAAACATCTTTAAGTTCCTTCGCCTGGATTATGTCTGGCGTTTGAACTATCGCGATAATCCAGGTATTCAGACGAAGGGAGTCCGGTTTATGATGAGAATGTCATTCTGATCGGGCCTGCGAGGATAATAAAGAGCGAAGGTGAAAGTCCGCTGCATAGCAAGTCAGACTTTCACCTTCGCTCTTTATTGTATCTTCCTCTTTCCTTAAAAACCGAAATCGTCTACTTCGACCTCTTTGACTTCCTCTTCTTTGGGTCTTTCAACGAATTTATGTTCGACGTTCGGTTTGACGATAATGGCACGCATCGGACGTACGGGGCAGATCGATTCGCATCCGCCGCATCCTATACAGAGGTCGGGATTGACTTGCGGGATCGTCAGCGTCCCTTTGTATGGGACCATGTGTACGGCTTGAGTCGGACAATGCTCGGCACAGGCTCCACAGTCTTTCTCTTCCGTATTGACGACACAACGGCTTTTGAAGAAAGTGGCGATACCGACCTGCGTCGTCGTCTTCTCTTCGACAGTCAGCGGTTTGATCGCGCCAGTCGGGCAGACATCGGAACAGACCGTGCACTCGTAATTGCAATAACTACTGATGTAGGCCAAACGGGGTTTCAACATATAATCCAATCCATATTCCAATCCCGTCGGGCGCAAAACTTGGCTCGGACAGCGGACAACACAGATCTGGCATCCCGTACATTTATCTTTGAAACGTTCCAGGCTGATAGATCCCGGAGGTGTGAGGGGAGGCCATTTTTTTCTGCCTTTTCTGTTCATCTTCTTTTCCCCTTTGCCACCGGCAATGGCTGAAGCGATAGGCAATGAGGCAGCGACTGTTGCCCCTGTGGCCAGGAATGCACGACGGCCGTTGGTCTCTGCCGGCTGGGCGGAAGAGGATGTGGTTGGAAGTTGCAAACGGTATTGCAGGCTACCTTTGGCACAGGAAGAAACGCAATTGAAACAATCTACGCAACGCGATGTATCGACTGTCAGGTTTTTACTGTCGATCGCTTCCGCCTTGCAGGTATGCTCGCAGTTGCCGCAATGCGTACAGGTTTCCTTGTCGAAAGATATACGAAAGAACGAGTAGCGCGAGAAAATACTCAACATCGCTCCGACAGGGCAGATCGTATTACAGAACAGTCGTCCGCGGAAAATAGTCATGATAATGAAAACAAGCAACGCAACAGTTGCCGCAATCAGGCCGGATACTGTTACCGTGCTGATTGTCACATGAAACAGCGAGTAGTTGTCAACTTTCATCAGCAAGTCTGCGAGAAGATTGTTTCCCCACATCACGACCGGTCGGAACAGGCTTGCCGCAATACGGCCGAAATTGCTGTACGGGTCCAAAAGCAGGCATAACCCGCTGAAACCGAAAACAGCTGTGAGCACCGTAATGGCCAACAGCACGTAACGGAGCCGGTTCTGAGGCTTGTGGTAACTAAAACGGCGGCTTCCTTTCTTCTTTTTCTTGCCGATGCAAAACAGCCGGTTGATGATGTCCTGGAACACACCAGCCGGACATATCGTGGAACAATAAATACGCCCGAATACCAATGCCAGCAAAAACTGGAACACGATCAGGCCGACCATTCCCCCCAGCAAAGCCGGCATCAGTTGCAGGTGTAGCAAACGATGTGCGCTATCCGGCAAAACCCTCGAAAAGTCTACGAAAAACAAAAGTATGGGGACAAAAAAGAGGATTGCGAGCAGAACCCTCAATCCCTTTAGATAATTCCGTTTCTTCATCAGATCTTAATACGTTTGATGTTTATTTTTTTCAGATCGGTAGAGCCTAATTTGAGCGCTTCCCCTTTGCTCAGATGCCCGACGGTTTCCATATCCAATTTCTTTACCTGGTTGAATAAGGCGAGAGCGGCCGTATCGACGGCTACGATATTCGGAGAAACGATCATGGACTTCAATGTGGCCACGTCGGCCGCGCTTTTTCCCTGCGGACCGTTTTGGTGCATCATGCGGTAAGCATCCACGATGTTCAACACCGGTTTCTTCTGCCAAGTGCAGATATCGGCGATACATTGCTGCAAGTCGTTCTGGTGGAAGAAGCGACGGTCCCAGACGATTCCCATCAGATTCTTCATTGCACATGACAACTTGGCACCTCCATGATTCTTCAGGATGGGGACATTGATCCAAGCATCCGCCTCGATCAGCGATTCATGTATCTTGGCCTTTTTCAGTGTCACGCCGCCGGGAATGTCCACCTCTTTGAAATACTTCTCGTCGTTGCCCGGCATGATGATACCGCCAGCTTCTTTTACGGCTGCGGCGATACCGCTTGTCTCATAGCATTTCTGCCAGTTGTCGCACGTATGGTCAAACACCGTTACCTTTTCGGCTCCGGCTTGAAGGCACTTCTTCACGAGGGCTTTTATCAATTCCGGGTTCGTGTTGCCGGCCAGTTCCGGCGTACGGTCCCATCCGATGTTGGGTTTGATAACGACTTTTTGTCCTTTCTTGATATATTTGCCGATACCGCCAAGGGCTTCTAATGCCTTGTCGAGCATAACTTCAGGTTCTCCGCCCATTACGGCTACCAGATCGGGTGCTTGTTCTACGGCAACTGTATTTGAAGCGAGAGCAGCCTGTAACTTTTCGAAATTCAGAGATAATGCTGCACCGGCAGCAACACTGGTTTTTAGGAAATCGCGACGTTTCATCTTTGTTCTATTGGTTTTTATGTAGTTTATGAAAGTTTTAACAAAGATAGGGAATCTCTCCTAATAAAACGTCTATTTGACTTCAAAAAAATCAGGATACATGGAAAGAATTTCCATTTTTTGTTGTTACCGCAAAATGGAGAGGCTGGTTACTGAAAGAAAACGGATTCCTAAAGGAGAGTAACACAGATTTGTTGTATTATCCCTATTCTGTGTTACTCTGCGTCCTCTTGAATATCCTCTTCTTTTACTTAGAACGGCACCTCATTATTCCCCGAAGGCGGAGCTAAGAAATCGGCACCTGCCGGCGGTATGGGCGGCATGGCATCCTGCAGTCCTGAAACGTTCATGTTGGAGGAGAACTCGCGGACAGGGACATCTTCGTCAATATTCATGAACTTGGCAAATTCGCTCTTGAAACGGAGGCGCACATCTCCGACCGCACCGTTACGATGCTTGGCAATGATAATCTCAGCCAGACCGATCAAGGAATTGCCACGCTCGTCTTCCGTTATTTTATAATATTCCGGACGATGGATGAAACAAACCATATCCGCATCCTGTTCGATCGCACCTGATTCACGCAAGTCAGCCAACTGCGGGCGTTTCCCTTCCGCTCCTTGGCGTGCCTCGACACCACGGTTCAACTGTGACAGGGCGATGATCGGGATGTTCAGTTCCTTTGCCAACCCTTTCAGTGAACGTGAAATGGTACTGACCTCCTGTTCGCGGCTGCCGAAACTCATACCGCTTGCATTCATCAATTGAAGGTAGTCGATGATGATCACCTTGATGCCATGTTCACGCACTAAGCGGCGGGCTTTCGTGCGCAGTTCAAACACCGAAAGGCTCGGCGTATCGTCTACATAGATCGGAGCGTCATACAACTCCTTTATCTTGAAGTCCAACTGTTCCCATTCATAGTTTTCCAAACGTCCGCTCTTGATTTTCTCGCCTGGTATCTCGCATACGTTCACAATCAGACGATTCACCAACTGGACGTTGCTCATTTCAAGAGAGAACAACGCTACGGGTGTGTTGTAATTCACCGCCATATTCTTGGCCATCGAGAGGACGAAAGCCGTTTTACCCATCGCAGGACGGGCGGCGATGATGATCAGGTCGGAGTTCTGCCATCCGGATGTCATCTTGTCCAAGCCTTCGAAACCGGTGCGCAGACCGCTCAACCCTTCTTTCTGATTGGCGGCTTTCTCAAGCATAACCATCGCTTCCTTGATGACAGGATTGATCTGGGTAACGTCTTTTTTCACGTTGCGCTGGGAAATCTCAAAAAGCTTTCCTTCCGCTTCCTGCATCAGGTCTTCCACATCGATCGATTCATCAAAAGCCTTGCCCTGTATCATAGCCGTGAAAGAGATCAACTCACGCGCCAGATATTTCTGGGCGATGATACGGGCGTGGTATTCGATGTGGGCGCTACTGGCCACCTTGCTGGTCAGCTGGGAAATATAGAACGGGCCGCCAACCTCTTCCAGTTCGCCGCGCTTCTTCAGTTGCTCAGTGACGGTCAGCATATCCACCGGACGCTGGCTGATAGCCAGATCTACGATAGCTGCATAAATTTTCTCATGCGCTTTCTCATAGAAACTCTCCGGTTTCAATATTTCACTCACGATGGAGTAGGCATCCTTCTCAAGCATCAGAGCGCCTAACACCGCCTCTTCCAACTCACGGGCTTGTGGTTGCAAACGTCCCATATCGGGCACGACTACCGGCTTCCGCCTACCTTTCCCTCCTGTACTTTTTTCTCTTTCTGACATGGTTCAAAGTGATTATCGGGCACCAAAAGTAATATTTTTTATCGGTTTCTCCGAACCCTGCCAAAAGAATCCGAATTGATTAATGAGCGATCACGACTTTATGCACTTCCGGTTCTTTCCCTTCTTCCAAAAGAATATGAAGGAAATAGTTCCCCTCCGGTAACCCCGACACATCAATGGAGGTCTCGTTTTCCTGTATATGCAAATTCCGCACCAGTATTCCTTTGAAATTAAATAAACGTAATTCATACGATTTACTCAATTGATTTTGCTTTAACGATGCAGTAGAAGTTTCATTTTCAACCGATAGCATATCCGATATATTAACATACAGGGTATGATCTACCGGATTTGGATAAGCGCTTGAACGATAACCGCCTATTGTCGTAGAGGTAACCAAGCGGGCACATTGCGTAACGACTATGCATTCCACCATATATTGTCCTTGTGGAAGCGTCCAATAATAACCTCCCGGTCCCGTATGCGAACTCTGGGAAGAACCACTACTACCTGTCGCTGTAGCATTCCATATAAATTCACGAATGCCATAAATATTAGGCGTGTGGCAAGTCAAATTGATATAATTACCATTCGTAGTATAAGTCATATAGGGACTGCCCGTACTGGAAGCTACTTCAATGTTTTTCAGAAGTTCTAATGTTGCCCCATTAAAGTTTATCACCGCTTGTACTTGTGCATTACCAGCAGTTTTCCCCCGGAAGTTACAACTTTCCCCCGAATTACTGTCTAAAACTTCAATACCACCACTGCAAGACCAGGTTACAGTCGCATAATATGGTAAATTGTCAATATGATAAGTAACCAAAGGATCAGATGAGCAAATCGCATTCGGTCCATCAATATCTAACTGGATTTTTGATACCTCTATTTGTTTTTTAAACGTAAAAGGAGTTCCACAACCATTCAATAACACCGATACATTTATTTCTTGGCTTCCAGCTTCTTTAAAACGACATAACAAACTGTTTGTTCCTTGACCACTGATTGTCTCAACACCATTACCGGAAATAGAGAACGATTGGATTCGTTCATTAGGAATACCTATAGTAATAGGAATGTCTCTAAATTGTTCGATCGAAGGAATTGTCATATCCGGAGGTAATACAGTCGCCTTTGGAGCTGTATACCAACTGGATTGCTGTGTTCCCGCTTTCATTCGAACTTTAATATCTGTATTGCTTGCACAAGGATTTTTAGCAAGCATTACGGAATGCGTATTTCCTCCCGACACTATTGTCCAGCCGGAAGGAACAGACCATTCATAAGAAACTCCGGAAATCAAAGGAACGGTATATCTGTAAGTATTTGATTCCCCATACTTAACAGAAGAAGGATACTCTTCAAAACTAAATTGCCGCTTGATCGTTATTTCCGAGTAGTTAGTCTTATCTTCCGGGTAAAAGTCACTGACTCCACGTACTTTTATTGTTCCCTCGCTGAAATAATCAGTAGTAATAGCTATTTTTTGCGTATTAGTATTTACAATATTATTTCCGGAGCTCCACACGGAAGGTAAGGTCCATTCTAATTTTTGGACTTGAATTATATTAGTACCGTCTTTGTAAGGGAGATTAAAAGCTTTTGAAAAATAGACTTCAAAAGATTGTACTCCAAATGGAATCGTTGTTCCACCATCTTTAGTTAAACTGGGTGGAGTTACTCCATTATAACTCTTTATTCCTTGATAAATTGTCGTTGTTTTTTCTGTTGTTGTATGACCAGCTTGTGTATAAGTTATATCTGCATATACAGAACCTTTTGGAGCTGTTGTACCCGTTACTTTCGGATTTTTCCAATATACACAAACCTGTCTTAAATTATTTCCTTGAACAGAACTCTCATCAGATGTTGGAGAAAAAGAACCATTTGTAACATGCCAAGTTATGAAATTGATTGTTCCGTTAGTTGGTTCCAATGCAATATAACATGTTTGTTCCGTAGGCCAAGCCAACTCTTTATGTTGTCCATCTTCTGCAATTGATTGTGCATGTACAGCGGACAATATTGTACAAAATCCAAATAAAATTCCTGCTAATTTTGTTTTCATGATATTTCAGTATTAAAAGTGATAAAACAAACCTATTGACAAACCATGTAATGATTCGAAATATTGTCTAAATCGGAAAATATATCCTTCATTTACGCTCCCGTCGGATTCTATCCAGCGCACATCACTTTCCATCCGACATAAGCTATATTTGTATTTTAATTCACATCCTATATGCCGGAATTGATATGCAATGCCAACTTGTGGAGACAAACCAAAGGCATTATACTTTCTATTAAATATATAATAGTCGGTAGGTCGTTTGTTACCCCATTCTCCAACCCACTCTGTAAGATATTTAGAATCTCTCCTTGAATGTAAATAGCTTAAACCTATACCGCCAAATGCACGAAGATTTTTCCAATCAAACACGGTGTAATTATATCCAAGTTCCGTACCCCAAATGCGATGTAAACAAGGAATAGCATTGGATGAGTTCCATTTTTTTCGCTTTTTTTTGCTGTTTTCCACATAGAGGGGAATCATAAGATAAAACGAATGTTTGTCTGTAAGTCGATACTTTACCGACAACTCAAATATTCGCTTGTCAAATGGATCTTCCGGATCATCCGGATCATTCAAAAAGTTATACCCTGCTCCGATTGCCCATTTGTCTAAAAATTTACCCTTCTCCTCTTGGGAAAAAGCAGATAGGGGGAGTAGTAACAATAGTAAGGGCAAAAGCCAATGTTTTTTCTTTTGTCTATTCATACTCTTTTGCTTTGATATTGATATTTCAAAATAGATATTCTAAAAAGACCGACCGAAGGGTCGTTGGGATCATGACAAATTTCTGGCAGGCGGTTTTTCCTTTTTTTATGCCTGCAATTGATGATTACTGATTGTAAATATATTGATAATAATGTTGCAAATGTAATTGTCGGAGGAAAAAATACAATGTGAATATATGTTTCATAACATAAATTACCTTTTCCTATGGCTGCACAAACCATTCGTAACATGCCAAGTTATGAAATTGATTGTTCCGTTAGTTGGTTTCCATGCAATATAGCATGTTTGTTCCGTAGGCCAAGCCAACTCTTTATGTTGTCCATCTTCTGCAATTGATTGTGCATGGACAGCGGACAATATTGTACACAGTCCTAATAAAATACCTAATAATTTCGTTTTCATGATTTTTAGAATTTAAAAGTAGTAAAACAATCCTATCGACAAACCATGCAATGATTCAAAGTAATACCGTTTTCCTCCATATGCGTCACTTATACTCCCATCTGATTCTATCCAACGTACATCTCTCTTCATCCGATATAGGCTATATTTATATTTCAATTCACATCCTATATGCTGAAATTGATACGATATGCCAACTTGTGGCGATAAACCATAACCATTATACTTCTTCTTTATCATAAAATAGTCAGTAGGATGTTTATTCCCCCATTCTCCAACCCAATCTGTAGGATATTTAACGTCTTGGCATGCATGTAAATAGCTTAAGCCTATTCCACCAAATAGACAGAGCCTTTTCCAATCAAACATCGTATAATTGTATCCAAGTTCCGTTCCCCAAATACGATGTAACCAAGGGATCACATTCTCAAAGCTATATTTTTTTCGTATTCTCTTGCTGTTTTCCACATAAAGTGGAACCATCAAGTAAAACGAATGCTTGTCCGTCAACCGATACTTCACTGACAATTCAAACGTCCGCTTGTCAAATGGGTTTTCCGGATCATTCAAAAAGTTATAACCAGCTCCCACACTCCATTTGTGAAGAAAACACTCCTTATCCAACGTCTGCCCAAAACTGAATGAATGGGAGATTAGAAAGAGGCTGAACAATAGAAAAACTCTCTTTTTCATATCATTAGACTTTAAAAAGCAAAAAACAATGATAAAGATAATCGTTATTCTACGACAAAATGCAATAAATATTACACAAATTATTACAGAATGGATTTGATCGTACCCTTATTGTCTGATTTTTCAAAATGCCTATTGGTCCAAATTGAAACTCCTCGGCATGAAAATCAAGTTTTATACCCATGAAACTAAAATTTCCCGCAAGAGTAATATTCTTTAAGAAACAAGATTTTTGGAAATAGCCTATTAATCAGGTGAATATGGGATAAGTGGTTTTTAGGTGGGGATATTGTATGTTTTAACATTTGCAAAGTATGGTTTTTCGGGACAGAACAGACGGTTTATTACCGCCTGATCTGTTTCAGAGCCTGTGCCAACTGGTCCGGGCACGACGTTCCGCGCTCGCGGCAATCGATGCCTTCCAAACGCCGGATTGCCTCGCCGACTTCCATGCCGACCAACAGTTTGGATAAACCTTGTGTGTTTCCTTGGCAGCCGCCAATGATCTGTACCTCTTTAATTACGTTGTCCTCCGAGTCGATAATCATCATTTTAGAACATACCCCGCCGGTCGGAGTGTAAGTAACACGTTGCTTATTCATTTCTGTTCCTTTCTTTTTATTTCTATTAACGATGTGCAAAGGTATAAATAAAAATGACTACTTTTGCGAAACATAAATTACCAAACAGCATGACATACGAAGAAACGCTACACTATTTATATACCAGTATTCCTGTTTTTCAGAATGCCGGACCTTCGGCATACAAACCCGGATTAGGGACCAGCATTGCACTGGACGATCATTTAGGCAATCCGCATAAAGCATACAAAACGATACATATAGCCGGCACGAACGGGAAAGGCTCCGTCAGCCATTTGCTGGCAGCCATCCTACGTCAGTCGGGTTATAAAGTCGGGCTTTATACCTCTCCGCACCTGATCGATTTCCGCGAACGGATACGGGTAAACGGTGAAAAGATACCGAAGGAATATGTCGTTGATTTCGTAGAACGCCATCGTCCCTTTTTTGAAACGCTCGATCCCTCTTTCTTCGAACTGACATCCAGCTTGGCATTTGACTATTTCCGTGCCGAGAAGGTGGATTATGCCATTATCGAAGTTGGCTTGGGCGGCCGTCTGGACAGTACCAATATTATTACTCCCATCCTGAGTGTCATCACAAACATCAGCTTGGATCACACCCAGTTCTTAGGAGATACGGTCGAAAAGATCGCTTCTGAAAAAGCCGGTATCATCAAGAAAGCGGTTCCGGCATTGATCGGCGAAGCGGACCGGCATAGTGTGGCACAAGTGTTTACGGACGCAGCCGACAAAGTCGGCACTACGGTTTATTTTGCCCAAGACGAAGGGTTGCTGAAAGAATCGTATCTGACGGATACGGGTGAATGGTGTCTGGAGGCTACGGAATATGGGCAGCTGTTCGGCGAACTGGGCGGCCTCGTGCAGTTCAGAAATGCCACGACCGTATTGGGTGCTATTCGTTTGTTGAAAGCGGCCGGTGTGGACATTCCGGCTGAAGCGGTACGGGAAGGGTTCAAACAGGTAGTCGAACTGACCGGGCTGATGGGGCGTTGGCAGGTTTTGCAGAAGCACCCGAAAGTCGTATGCGACACCGGGCACAACGTAGGAGGGTGGCAATATCTGAACATCCAGCTGGAAGAAGAGCGGAAACAGCATCAACACCTCTTCATGATCGTCGGCATGGTCAACGACAAAGATATTGACGGCGTGTTGGAACTCATGCCGAAAGAGGCATTCTATTTCTTCACACAAGCCTCCGTCCAACGGGCAATGCCGGCGGAAAAGTTTGCAGAGAAGGCGGCACGGCACGGTTTGTCGGGCATGACCTGCGATTCCGTGCCGGAAGCTGTGGAAAAAGCGTTGGCACGTGCCGGACAAGACGACATCGTCTTCATCGGCGGCAGCACTTTCATCGTGGCAGACGCCTTGCCTTTGTTTCTGAAAGAAAACAAATAACATAAAACTTAAAAACAAATATCATGACAGAACAAATTCAGAGAAAATTGAGCGAATCGAAGACCGCAAGATGGTCTGTACTGGCGCTCGTCGCATTTACAATGCTTTGCGGATACTTCATCACAGATATGATGGCTCCGCTACAAGACTTACTGCAAACGCCCGTCGAAGGAGGCGGATTGGGATGGACCGCCAATGAATACGGCAAGTTCACCAGTGCCTACGGCTGGTTCAACGTATTCTTCCTGATGTTGATTTTCGGAGGTATGATCTTGGATAAGATGGGCGTACGTTTCACCGGTTTGATGGCGACCAGTATTATGCTTATCGGTGTCTTCATCAAATGGTTCGGCATTTCGCATAACTTTGACGGCGCGACCGTTACCCTTTTCGGCACGGAATATGGCTATCCGTTGCTCATCGCTTCGTTGGGATATGCCCTGTTCGGGGTTGGAGTCGAGATTGCCGGCATCACCGTTTCGAAGATCATCGTAAAATGGTTCAAAGGCAAGGAGATGGCCTTGGCAATGGGACTGGAAATGGCTTGTGCCCGTATCGGTACGGGGTTGGCAATCGGTGTGACCCCTTTGTTGAGCCGTGCGTTCGGCAATTCCATCAGTATGCCGATCTTCATCGGTCTGATTCTGCTTTGTATCGGTCTGTTGTCCTTTGTCGTATTCGTCATCATGGATAAGAAACGGGATGCGGAAGATGCGGCCAGTGCGACCGGAGAAGAAGAATCGGAAGAACCGTTCCGTTTTGGCGATATCCTGGATATCATTACGTTACGGGGCTTTTGGTATATGGCGCTCCTTTGTGTGCTGTTCTATTCGGCAGTCTTTCCCTTCCTGAAATATGCTCCGAACCTGATGATTAACAAGTTCGGTATCGACCCGGAATGGTCCGGTGTCATTCCGGCTCTGTTGCCGTTCGGCAATATTCTGCTGACTCCGTTCTTCGGAAACTTGTACGACCGCAAGGGAAAAGGGGCGACCATCATGGTTATCGGTTCCATCATGCTGATATTCATTCACTTCACATTCTCAATCCCGATGCTGGACAACTGGCTGGTCGCTTTGGCGCTGATCCTGTTGTTGGGTATTGCTTTTTCGCTGGTTCCTTCCGCCATGTGGCCTTCTGTTCCGAAAATCATTCCGGAAAACAAATTGGGAACGGCATACGCACTGATATTCTGGGTGCAGAACTGGGGATTGATGGGCGTTCCCTATATGATCGGCATCGTATTGGACCAGTATTGCATTTCCGGAGAAATCAATGGTAAACCGACCTATGATTATACGATCCCGATGTTGATTTTTACCTGTTTCGGTATCTTGGCACTTGTGATCTCCTTGTTGCTGAAACGGGAAGACAAAATCAAAGGTTACGGCTTGGAACTTCCGAACATAAAGGGAGAGGGGAAAAACTAAATTCCTCCTTTTTCTCGTCATCTGTTTCCCGCCTATGAAACATTTGTTCCATCAGCGGGAAACTTTTGTTCCGTGCCTATGGAATTCTAATTTCATGCTTATGGAATTTCAATTCCATGCCTATGGAACTTTTGTTTCATAGCCATGAAATAAATGGAGCTTCCCATAAAACTCCAAACGGATAAAACAAATTTGATAAACATACGCTCTATATGATTTGCTTTCCTAATGCCAAAATAAATCTGGGCCTGAATATCGTAAGCAAGCGTCCGGACGGCTACCATAATATTGAAACGATCTTCTATCCGGTTCCAGTGAGAGATGCGCTGGAAATAGTCAAGGCTGATACTTTTTCTTTTACGCAAAGCGGTATCTTGGTCGATGCTCCGGTGGAAAAAAACTTGGTTGTCAAAGCGCTGGATCTGTTGAAGTCACGCTATGAAATCCCGGAGCTGGAGGTCCATTTGCTGAAAGCCATTCCTTTCGGGGCCGGACTTGGCGGCGGGTCGGCCGACGCGGCTTTTATGCTGAAATTGCTGAACGACTATTGCGAGCTTCATATTCCGGAAGATAACCTGGAAGAACTTGCCGCCTTCATCGGTGCGGATTGTCCGTTCTTTATCCGCAATACACCGGTATTCGCATCCGGAACGGGGAATATTTTCGAGCCGATAGCGTTGTCATTGGCTGATTACCACCTTTGCCTGGTCAAGCCGGACATTGCGGTTTCCACTCCCGAAGCCTATTCGATGGTAACGCCTGCAACTCCGTCCATCTCCTTAAAAGAGATTGCCCGAAAACCGGTCGAGGAATGGAAATCGTTGATGATAAACGATTTTGAAACAAGTGTCTTCCCGAAACATCCGGAAATCGCAAAGATCAAAGAACGATTATACGAGAAAGGAGCCGTCTACGCCTCTATGTCCGGCTCCGGTTCTTCCGTCTTCGGGCTGTTCAAAGAGGCAACCGGCCTCAAGGAAGAATTTCCCGGTTGTTTCGTCTGGGAAGGGGCGCTCCGGTAACGGGAAGTTTAGAGGGCTTCCCGTATCACATCCGCCACTTCTGCCCGTGCCTCCCGGATCAAGTCGTCAGGGGCGATTCGGATCTGTAGGCCTCGTTGTCCGGCGCTTACGTAGATGTGTTCGAACTCTCGGGCGGTGTGGTGGATGTAGGTCGGGAAATGTTTTTTCATGCCGATCGGGGAACAGCCGCCGCGGATGTAGCCGGTGAGGGGAAGGAGTTCCTTGACCGGAATCATTTCACAGTTTTTGTTGCCGGAGACTTTAGCGGCCTTTTTCAGGTCAACTTCGTCGGCTCCGGGAATGACACAGACGAAATATCCGTTTTTGTCACCGTGCAGGACAAGCGTTTTGAATACCTGCGCGACGTTTTCGCCCAACTGGTCGGCAACGTGTGTCGCGCTCAGATCGTTTTCATCTACTTCGTAAGGAACCAGTTGGTACGTTACTTTGGCTTTGTCTAATAGACGCGCTACGTTTGTTTTGTTGATTTTCATCGCTATTGTAGAAAACTGTTTTTTATACTCCTTTTATGGAAAGTCCGACCCGTTTACGCACGAGGTCGACGTTCAACACTTTTACCTTCACATGTTGGTGGATAGAAACAACCTGGGCCGGGTCGCTGATAAAGCGGTCGGCAAGCTCGGAAATGTGGACCAGTCCGTTCTCCTTGATGCCGACATCGACGAAACAGCCGAAATTCGTGATGTTGGTGACAATGCCAGGCAGCACTTGTCCCTCTTTCAGGTCTTCGATCGTTTTGACCGTCGGGTCGAATGAAAACACCTGGATGGCTTGGCGCGGATCACGTCCCGGCTTGTCTAACTCTTCCAGGATGTCTGATAAGGTCGGCATTCCTACCTGATCCGTTACATATTTCTTCAGGTCGAGCTTTTTCCTCAGTTCCTTATGGCTGATCAGTTCGGCGACGGTACATTCCAAGTCTTTTGCCATCTGTTCGACAATCGGATAACTTTCCGGATGGACAGCCGAGTTGTCCAATGGGTTCTTGCCTCCTTGTATGCGAAGGAAACCGGCGCTTTGCTCGAACGCTTTTTCTCCCATGCGAGGCACTTTCAGCAGTTCGCGGCGGGATTGGAAAGGACCGTGTTCAGTGCGGTAGTCGACAATGTTCTGGGCTAACGTCGGACCTAATCCGGAAACATAGGTCAGCAAATGTTTGCTTGCCGTATTGACATTCACGCCGACCAGATTGACGCAACTTTCTACCGTCTGATCGAGGCTTTTTTTCAGGGCAACCTGATCGACGTCATGCTGGTATTGCCCGACTCCGATGCTTTTCGGGTCGATCTTGACCAGTTCGGCAAGCGGGTCCATCAGACGTCGGCCGATACTGACGGCGCCACGGACTGTCACGTCATATTCGGGAAACTCATCGCGGGCGATCTTGGAGGCGGAGTAGATGGACGCCCCGTTTTCGCTGACCACAAACACTTGTACCTTGCGGTCGTAGCGGATATTGGCAATGAACTGTTCCGTCTCGCGGCTTGCCGTCCCGTTCCCGATCGCAATGGCGTCGATGGCGTATGTAGCGACCAGGTGCGCCACTTTGGCAGCCGCCTTGCCTTTTTCGTTCTGGGGCGGATGGGGATAGATGGCTTCGTTGTGCAGCAACGTTCCCTGCGCGTCAAGGCAGACCAGCTTGCAACCGGTCCGATAGCCGGGATCGACACCCAACACGCGCTTCTGTCCCAATGGCGGAGCCAGTAAAAGTTGACGCAGGTTTTCGGCAAATACACGGATCGCCTCTTCATCGGCTTTCGCTTTGCTCTGGTTGGCAAATTCGGTTTCGATGGAGGGTTTCAACAGGCGTTTGAACGAGTCGTCCACAGCTGTCGAGACCTGGTCGGATGCTTCGCCCCGCCCTTTTATGAAGCGGCGTTTCAGGCGGTCCAGGCAGTTGTCTGTGTCGGGAGAAATGCTTACGCGCAGGAAACCTTCCGCTTCTCCCCGGCGCAGGGCCAAGAGGCGGTGTGAACTCGTACGGTTCAACGGCTCGCTGAACTCGAAATAATCGCGGTACTTGGCGCCCTCTTCCTCTTTTCCTTTGACGACTTTGGAGGTGATGATCGCTGTGTGTGCGAACGAGTTCCGGACGGCATTGCGGGCACTTTCGTTTTCATTTACCCATTCGGCGATGATGTCGCGTGCCCCTTGTAATGCCTCTTCTGCGTTCTTCACTTCCCCTTTGACGAAAGCGGCTGCGCGGGCGGATAAATCTCTTTCGTTCTGTATCATCAGGATGTTGGCAAGCGGTTCGAGTCCTTTCCGCCGGGCAATCTCCGCTTTGGTGACCCGTTTGGGCTTGTAAGGCAGATAGAGGTCTTCTATTTTGCTGCTGTCCCATGAATCTTCGATTCGCTTTTTCAGCTCAGGAGTCAGTTTGCCTTGTTCTTCTATGGAGGATAAGATGCTTTCTTTCCGTTTCTTCAGTTCGGTCAGTTTGTCCAGCTGGTCTTTGATGTTACCGATCTGGACTTCATCCAGCCCTCCGGTCACCTCCTTGCGGTACCGGCTGATGAAAGGGATGGTCGCCCCTTCTCCCAATAGCCCGATCGTCCGCCCCACCTGTCCGGCAGGGATATTCAGGATGTCGGATATCAGGGTGTTGAATGATACTGTTCTCATCTTAATCCTCCGCTGCCGGGTTGCTTTTGGTTACGTGGGTGATGATCTCCTGTTTATCCGTGTCGAAATCGACGACGATTGTGTCGCCTTCGCCGACAGACGCACGGATAATCATTTCTGCCATTTCGTCTTCCAGGTATTTCTGGATGGCCCGTTTCAACGGACGTGCACCGAACTGGATATCATAACCTTTGGTCGCGACAAAATCTTTGGCGGCATCGGTCAGTTTCAGGGAATAACCTAAACCGGCCACACGCTTGTAAAGACCTTGCAACTCGATGTCGATGATCTTATGGATCGCTTCCTTATCCAGCTGGTCGAACATGATGATGTCGTCCACGCGGTTCAGGAATTCCGGAGCAAACGCCTTGTTCAACGCTTTCTGGATAACACTGCGGGAGAAGTCCTTATCCGGTTCACCGGCTGCCTGCGAACTGAAACCGACACCGCGGCCGAAGTCTTTCAACTGACGTGTACCGATATTGGACGTCATGATCAGAATCGTGTTCTTAAAGTCAATCCGTCTGCCAAGACTGTCAGTCAGACGTCCTTCGTCCAAGACTTGCAGCAACAGGTTGAACACGTCCGGATGCGCTTTCTCGATTTCATCCAACAGGACAACCGAGTAGGGCTTCCGGCGCACCTTTTCGGTCAACTGGCCGCCTTCTTCATATCCTACATATCCCGGAGGCGCACCGATCAGGCGAGACACTGCAAACTTTTCGAGGTACTCGCTCATATCAATACGGATCAGAGCGTCGGCCGAGTCAAACAGGTATTCCGCCAACTTCTTTGCCAAATGCGTCTTGCCGACACCAGTCGGTCCTAAGAACATGAATGTCCCGATCGGTTTGTTCGGGTCCTTCAGTCCGACGCGGTTACGCTGGATGGCTTTTACGATCTTCTGGACGGCATCATCCTGGCCGATGACTTTTTTCTTCAGGTTCTCGGCCATTTCAAGCAATTTCAGGTTTTCCGTTTTTGCGATACGCTGGACAGGGACACCTGACATCATGGCTACCACTTCTGCCACCTTTTCTTCATCCACTGTCTCGCGGTGCTCCTGCAACTCCTGTTCCCATTTGGATTTGGCAGCCTCCAACTGCAAAAGGAACTGACGTTCCTGGTCGCGGAAGCTGGCAGCCAGCTCGAAATTTTGTGATTTGACGGCAGCAAGCTTCTCGGCTTTGGTTGCCTCGATCTTCGCCTCTAATTCTTCGATACTCTTCGGAACGGTTATATTAGATATATGTACGCGCGAACCGGCTTCATCCAACGCATCGATTGCCTTATCGGGGAAATTGCGGTCGCTGATGTAACGTTCTGTCAGTTTTACACAAGCCTGCAAAGCTTCGGGCGTGTAGATTACGTTGTGATGCTCTTCGTAGCGTGCTTTGATGTTTTGCAGGATCTGCAACGTCTCTTCCGCTGTTGTCGGATCGACGATCACTTTCTGGAAGCGACGTTCCAATGCTCCGTCTTTCTCGATATTCTTTCGATATTCATCCAGTGTCGTAGCGCCTATACATTGTATTTCGCCACGGGCCAGAGCCGGCTTCAGCATATTGGCGGCATCCATCGAGCCGGAAGCCGAACCTGCACCGACAATCGTATGGATTTCATCGATAAACAGGATGATATTCGGGTTCTTCGACAGTTCGTTCAGAATCGCTTTGATACGTTCTTCAAACTGGCCGCGATATTTCGTTCCGGCCACAATCGACGCCATATCCAAGCTGATTACCCGTTTGTCAAACAAAACGCGTGATACTTTGCGTTGGATGATACGCAGGGCCAACCCTTCCACAATCGCCGATTTGCCGACGCCCGGCTCACCGATCAGGACCGGATTGTTTTTCTTGCGGCGGCTCAATATCTGCGCCAGCCGTTCGATCTCTTTTTCGCGTCCGACAATCGGGTCAAGACGGTTTTCTGCCGCCGCACGTGTCATGTCCGTACCGAAGTTATCCAGTACAGGTGTGTCGTTGGGTGACTTGGGTTGTGCAGAACCGGTTCCGGATGAAGAGGGGCGGGGCGCTTCCCGACGGGGAGAGAAATCCTCTTCATCCTCTTCGTCATCGTCGGTATAACCGTCGCTGATTTCTTCAAAATGTCCGGCATTTTCTTTTTCTTCAAAATCGTCCATACGTTTCAAACCGGTACCGCTCATCAGATAATTATAGATATTGCGATACGTTATGCCCGCTTCGTTCAGGACTTTTGCCGCAACATTGAACTCTTCTTTCAGAATGGCCAAAAGTAAGTGTTCCGTTCCGGTTTCATCCTTTTTGAACAAGCGTGATTCAAGCATACTCATGCGCAATACGCGCTCGGTTGTTTTACTGATCGCGATGTCATGTTGGATCGCATCCTCGGCATCGATTGTATTTTTAATTTCCTGTTCGATTTTTCTTTTGATATCCCACTCGTCGACATTCAGTTCGTGCAGGGCCTGCACTGCCTTTCCTTCGCCGTCACGGATAATACCAAGCATTAAGTGTTCCGGTCCGATATAACTGTTCTGAAGCCTTGCAGCTTCTTCGCGGCTATATTCAATAACGTCCATTAATCTCTTTGAATAGTTATTTTTCATATTACAATCATGTACTTGATAATGCAAATGTAATAAACTCTCGTTACATACTTAACAAAATCCGTGCCATTATTCCTTAAAAGAAAATAATCGGACAAAGGCGGAAAATTTGTTTGTTGTTTTATCTATATTTCGGGAATATGTGAAATAAAATTAATGATATGCTGTAAAACATACTATTTTCGTTCTATTGATGCAATAAAACATATAAAAAATCTTGCTTTTTGAGTGAAAAGTGTTATATCGTTTGGTCGAATAACTCTTTTGCCTGTATATTTGCAGCCGTTAAGAACAGGGATGCAATGCCTTAGCGAAGGCGGAGCTCTTGTTTATTTCCTGAAAATCAGGAGTCGGAGGAGGGAAGACGATGAAACAATGCTCCGATTAAGTTTAACATAAAAATGATGATATGAAAGTAAGAGCTTATGTTCTCTTTGTTGCGGTTGCGCTGCTTGCAGTGTCTGCCGGGACTAAAAACGCAAAGCCGACAGTCGGTAGTAACCCTGGCGACCTTGCTCCGGGAATAGAGTTTTTAGGAAATGAAAGCAATTTCAGTTTCCGGAATCATGCAGGACGTTACACTTTGCTGAATTTCTGGGCAGCTTACGATGCTGAATCGCGGGTCCGTAACGTTCAATTATGGAATGAAGTCAAAAAGTTGAGTTCAGACAAGATTGTGATGTATTCGGTTTCTTTGGACGAGAAAGAATCCATCTTTGCCGAAACGGTGAAAGCCGACAAGCTGGATGGTACGAAGCAATTTCATGAAGAACTCGGCAGAAAGTCGGAAGTGTTTGGGAAGTATGATTTGCAAAAAGGATTCCGTAACTTCCTGATCGACGACAAGGGAGTCATTATCGCCGCCAATGTGGCTCCGGAGGAACTGGCCAAAGTATTGAAGAAAAGTTAATCAGTAGATTATTTGCAAAGAAGAGTTGTCCTGGTCGAAAGGGCAGCTCTTTTTTTGTAGGTCTGGTTCTTTCATTCACGTTGCCTTTACACTGCCTTATTGTCATTTTCTTTTATTTGCCATTGGTCCAAATCGAAACTACTACCCCATAAAATTGGATTTTGTACCCCATATAAATGAAATTACCCGCAAGGGTAATATTTTTTAACAAACATGGTTTTGATGTAATGATTTGTTATTCAGTGTTATAATAGGATAATGTGCTTTTGATGGGGATATTGTCGGTCTGAAGTTTCGCACCCTCTTTACTTCCCCTAAAAAGTAAAAAAAATAACAAGTGATACGAAAAAAAATTGTAACTTAGATGTACCAAAAAACTGAATTACAACAATTTCAAAATCACTTGTTATATGGATGTAAAAATAG
>JAGBDR010000048.1 GCA_017937385.1 Parabacteroides sp. | reverse complement strand
TTCCACCGTGACCACGGCCCTCACTTTGCCTGTTCCGTCGCAGAGGTCGCAGGGGATGAAGGTGAGCTGGTTGTGGCCGATGTTGTCCCGGAAGCCGCCTTGCCCGCTGCAACGGGGGCAGGGGAAACCGCTGGCGTAACGTGTTTCCGTCCGCGTCCCGTGTCCATCCGGTTCGATTTCCAATATGTGTTTCAGCTCGCTCATTGGTTGCCTCCTCTCTGCTTGATGTCTTTAGCCTTAAAAGTCATTTTGCTTAAAAGAAAAGGTTTTCCAAGACATTCGAAAATGCGTTCTGAACTGATATAATCAGTATCACTCATATTACAGGCACAAGCCATAGCGTAATGGGCGATATCACACAACGAATCTTTGTTGTCTATTTTTTTAATTCCATCGATTATCTCTTTACTTGTCATCTTCTTATCCTTTTAATTGTACATTAGAACAGCGACGGTTCCTTTGATTCCTTGATATACTCCAGCAGGATGTAGTCCAGCGGCTGCGTCTCCCAGTTGATGCCGGGGCGGTTCTTGTAGAAGGTACGGATCAGCCGGCGGCACTCGTCCGGCAGGAGGCCGGTGTCGAGCTTTGCTATCGGGAGGTTGATCCGGTCGAGGGTGAGGGTGGCGGCGTGCATGATCTTTGCGTTGCCTTTCCATACGCCCTTCAGGTAGATTTGCTTCACGGCGCCGATGGCGTTGCGAACCGGGTGGTGGAGCCGGATCGTGGTGAAGCAGGTGCAGTTCAGTTTGTTGTTGAAGTTCTCTTCAAATTCCAATCGTTCGTCCATGACTTTGTAATATTTTCCTGTTTGTTGTTTGCAATGGAAGCAGTAGACCATCCACTTGCTTGAAGTCCTCACCACCCGGCCGACGGTGGTACGGAAGCCGCAGGGACAGACGTAGATCCAGCGGCCGGGGGTGAGGGTGGCGGTCTTTACTT
This sequence comes from Parabacteroides sp., assembly GCA_017937385.1. Lineage (GTDB taxonomy): Bacteria > Bacteroidota > Bacteroidia > Bacteroidales > Tannerellaceae > Parabacteroides. The sequence goes on along the minus strand of JAGBDR010000048.1, from coordinate 8,592 downwards.
TTTTCAGAGTCGGTTGAACGACGGTTCCAGCTTCTTCCATACGCCCATCTTGTCTTTCTCGAAGAAATAGAAGTTGGTGGCCGTTCCTTCGACTAAGTGCGACTCCTTGAACAGGTTCATGATGGCGGTGTATTCCGCGTCGCCGAACTGTTCCTCCAGCTCGTAGAGCTTCGAGATGGACTTGTAGTCGAGATCGCCGTACTTGTTGCGCTCCAGGAGCGTCATGGCGAGTTGGTACATCGGGTTCTCCTGTCCGTCCTCCTTGCCCTCGATCCACTGTTGCAGGAACTCGATCAGGCGCGAGGCGGCGGCATCGGCACGTTCGTCGAAGCGTTTCACCTTGTTTGATTTCACTTCAATGCGGAAGCGACCCTCCTGGATGGAGAACGACATCTGCCCCTCGCGGCGCAACTGGCCGTATTCGGCAAGCACCTGGCGGAACGCCTCGATCTCGTTCACGCAAAAGGCGTGTAGCCCCTTCACTTCGTCGCACACGGCACGAACCTTCTGTTCCACCTTCTGTACCAGTTCGGCGCGGATGCCCTCGTAGGCGGCGCGTTTGTCCAATGCCTGTTGGCGTTCTTCCGCTCTCTTCTTTTCCAACAAGGCTTCCAGTTCCTTGCTGGAGAATTTACTTAAGTCTTCCATTTTTCTGTTGTTTTTGATTGTTACACATCTGTTTATTCTGAGTTTCTTTGTATTTCACATATTCCCGGCGGAGGTAGGCGATCGACTCATCCAGCTTGTCGATCTCCTCGTCCCACTCCCGCAGCAGCCGGCGTTGCGCCTCCATGTCCTTTACCGGGCGTGTGATAAGCATATCGACCAGGAAGTCGCGCTCGCCTTTCAGGTAGTCCAGACGGCGGCGCAGGCGTTTGCCCTGTTCCTCGATTTCGTCGAGTTTGTCTTGTAGGGGGATGTAGCGTGCCATGGTCAATCCTCCTCCTTTTATTTCCGGCGGATGGCGCGTAGTTTCACCAACAGCCTTTCCAGTTCCTCGTAATCGAGCCGGGCAAACCGTTTTCCGGCGATCCGTTTGTCAAGGCAGTAGGCATCGACCCTCTTCCAGTCGGCGGTATCGACACCTAACAGTTGCATTTGGTGCAGCACGTCCGACCGCTTGCGTTTCAAAATACGCATGGCTTCGGTCTCTTCGGCGCGTGTCAGCTTCTCCATCGCACGGATGGCTTCGTTGTATTCGTGGAGCGACATTTCGCGCAGGCTGTCGGTACGCCCGTTCGTGAACTGAAGCACGATCTCTTCCTTGCCCGCTCCCGGCATCTGTTTCAGCAAGCCGTAGAAAGCGGCGTAGTTGTCGGGCTTCGCATAGCCCTGTTTGGGGGTCATTTGTATGACTTTCATATCTTCTTATTCATGGTTTCCTGATCTTGTTCCGTTGTCACTCCAGTATTCTTCGGCCAACTTTGGGTAAGCGATGTATTCGCCTGTTTCACCGATAAACCGTCCCTTGCTAAAAGCCTTCCCGCCTTCTACCCATATTTTCAACGTCGCGTCATACATCACACTTTCGGCGGCATCTCCTTTCGGATTCTTGCCCCGTGCATGGCTGATGAAGATGAACAACTTGTTCGGGAAGGCCTCTTTAAGGGTGATATAGTCACGGTAACTCATCTGGGTGTACTGGAAACTGTCCACTACGACGATGTTGTAACTCTTATGCTGACGAAGCCTTGTTTTCAGGGCTTTCATGTCTTCCTGTATGAAAGCCAACCGGCGGCTTACTTCCGACATGCCGTGCATTTTCAGGTTGTTCTGTACTGTCAAGCATGCACCCTCTTCCAGGCTGTCATAAACCACACGGTCATATTTGCAAAGTTCCTTGCACAGTTGCATGACAAACGACGTCTTACCGTTGCCACTGTTTCCCCAGATAAACCACACGCCGACACGCTCCGGTGTGCCGAACGCCTCTTTCCATTTCCCCTCAAAAGGGAACGTGTTGTATTTTTTATCCAATATGTCTTTTACGCTCAATGCTCGTTTCATATCCTTTTTGAATGATGTTTGAATAGTGTTCAAATAGCCCTTACTCGCCCATCCGTTTGGCACGGTGGATGGCTTTTTTTACCCGGCGGAGGTCAAAGTCGCACGGCTCGGCATCGCGGATGACCTCTTCGATCTTCTTTTTATCCTGTACGCCGTTGGCCATGCAAATAGAATAGACATCGTTGGCGGTCGTTTCTTCCAGTTCAAAGTATTTACGTCCCATACGACTGAAGAACTCCTTATAGCCGGGTTTCTGGTGGCGCAGGCCGAGGCTGATACGTTTCTTGATGTAATCGGTACTCATGAAGACGATCCCGCTTTTGTCCTCCAGCTTATTGTACATGCTGATGAAGTAGTGGAATACCGGTTCGGTCAGTTTATCGGCTTCGTCGAATACCAAAAGTGGCGCGTCCATCTGTATCACGTCGTCCAATATCAGTCCCCAGATTTCACGGATATTATGCCCGTCCGTCTTGATACCCACTTTCCGGGCGATCTCACGCACAAAGTCGCCTTTCTTCATGTCTTCGGAACAAAGGATATAGAACACCTCCTTATGTTCTTCGGCATATAGGCGGGCCGTCGTTGTCTTGCCACAACCGGCTTCGCCGACTACCCAAGTGACGTTACGCCAGCGCTGGGCATCATCCAACACATAACTTATTTCTTGGTAAGCGGACGTTTCCACGATCTGCCATCCGGTTTCGGTTTTTCCGCAGCCTACCTGTGAGGCGATCTTGCGGAACATATCGTCTGAGATATTCTCATACTTGCCGTTCACTATACTGCTGATTGTGCCGACACTGGTGTTCTTCAAACTGCCCGTAGCTTTGTTTTGACTCGGATATTTGGCAACGTATGTCCGGAGTGACTCGCGGATAGCGTCCTTTTCTTTGGTACTTAATGATTCCATATTGTTTGTATTTTATTGATTTACTACTCTATTTTAGAATTTGCATGCCACCTTGCGGTAATCTACCTTGTTGTTCTCCTTCAGTTGGTCCCAAGTAAGGAGGCTGGCTTTTTTGGTGGCACGTCCGATTTGCAATTCTTCCGGATCTCGATCGTATTTTTTCGTCCGTCGATCCACTTGGCGTTGTACTTCGGCAGTAACACCTTTCATCTTCGGAGTGCTCAACCCGTGTTGTTCCGGAGCCACGCCATAAGCGTATTCTATCTCCTTGGCGATAACCTGACGATCGATACGATCTCTGATATTGGCTTCCTGTTCCTGACGGATAAAGGCGGCTTCGCCTTCCGTCTGGTCTTGCAGGGCACGATGGATAACCATGTAAGGCTCGGCCACCCGTTCAAACCGACGTTCCCCGGCGTTGTCCTCCCAATACAGGCGGATGCTGCGCAGGTCGTTCGGGTCATACTTGACATGGAACTGGCGGTAGGTGTTCTTCATGCGCCATTCATGGTCGGGTACGCCGGGACGTTCGTACACCTCATAAGGCAACTTCTTCCCGCCGATGGTAATCTCTATGCCGGAGTCGGTGAAGGTGGCGGGGCGTTTCGTCCAGATCCAGAAGATATCTACCATGTCGTAAACCGTCACCACATCCGTCTCCTCGTTCACGCTCTTCTTGTACATCTCGATGCGCGGGATGCCGGTTGCCGGGTGTTTGGCCTCGTTCCATGCCTTGCGAGCTTCGGCATAGTGGATTTTCAGTTCTTCCAAAGTGAAAAGTTTGTCCTTGTTTTCTTCGACAAACTCCAAGTTCGGGCGGCTGCTCTCTTTCTTGGTGGTGATATTCATTCCGGTAAACCGCCAGTCTTTGTTCAACTCCTGTGACTGGAAACGGCCGAATGCACTTTCAATCGTTTTGGACTGACCGCTGTACGGAGCAGTCGCACGGTGCACATGGCAAATCAAATCGAAGAATCCTGGTTCCGTCGTCCCTTTCTCCTTTTCCAGCCGTTTGTGGCCTCCCTGGTTGTCGTGCACAATTTCATAAGGCTTATGCCCGCTTACTTGGATGGCCATGCGGTAAGCGTTGTATTGTGCCTCAAAGTTCTCGTGGTCGCTGATGTAATACCCTAACAGCACTTCGCTGTACGCATCCATTACCTCATAGACCATCGTGGTACGCATATCCCCGTTCTCGTCCTGATAATACAAATTCAGTTTCGTCCCATCACCATACCAAAGCGTGTCACGGCGTGAAGGCAGTTCCGTCCGATGTTTGCGACCGAAACGTTGGTGTGCCGACAGCTCACCATACACGGCGTCCCACCAAAGCGGCTGTATCTCCGGACGGGCGAACCACATCGTCAGGCTACGTTTGCTTTTCAGCGGTTTCCAGCCCTTTTCCGAAACAACCCGGTTGTACTCCTCGAATATACGCGAGTCGGTATAGACCGGAACCCGGCTGCGTTTCAAGGCGATCAGGAAGTCGCCCGCCTCTTTGGTTATCTTCAACGTGCTGGCGTTGCCCAGCTTTCCGGAGATCAATGACGCGTAGCCCTCTTTCTTGTAGCGGTTGATCTTCTCCCGCAGCCGGGGCAGGTTCTCCGGCAGGGTGTGATGGTAAATCTCGCGCAAGTTCTCGCAGGTGGCAGCCACGCTTTCCCATACGGTGCTGAGGCTGTTGCCATACATCTTGCGCTTGGAGGTTTTCTCTTCCAGATCGCAGGCCAGCGCATTCAACACCGAAGCGTTCAACGTGTATTCCGTTTTCAGCTTCTCACTGAGCCCTGTTTGAACACCGTTCATATCGTATTTGAACGTCTCGTAAAAGTCCCTTGCCTTTTCGTCCATTTTCACCCTGTCTCTCATACGCTGTAACTTTAGTACTTCTTCCGGATTACCGTATTTCGCCACATAGCGGGCCTTGTATTTCTCACGGAGCGAGGAATAGACAAACAACGCACATGAACCCTCACCGCCACCACGATGGGCACGGATTATATTTTTGCGAAACACATTCAACTTTAATGTTGATTCTTTTATCACAGGATCATCACCGGAGGTAAGCTCCTCGTATGTCACGCATAGTTCGTTTTTATAATATTCCATCACTCGATTTATTTGTTTACATTTGCAGAAAATTATTACATAATGGATATATTTATTGCTAAAATCTCTATAACCGGCCAGGATAACGATTCAAACTGGGAGAAATTTCGTTATCTTTACAATTCTGATTTTCTGCGGCTTGCCTATTGTGTAATGGCTCAGATTTGGTTTGACGAGGCAACAATTCACTATGAATACTTGAATGGTGCGACAAACGTAAAACAACATCAGTACATTGCATACATTTATCGGCAGGCTTCCACCACGAAAGGTGTATACGCTTTGGCAAAATTCTTTCAAGGATATGTTGAAAGCATGAACTTGCTTTTTCATTATGGACTTGAACTTGAATTTCCAAACGACCTTCCGACGCATTTACCCGAATGTTATGAACCCGGTGTTGACGAATACCCAGAACTTCAATCTTTACAATAATTTTATCCATAATCATTCCTCCAATTTATCAATCGGCACTCTTTTTATCAGCCGTGCAGAGTTGCCGAAATTCAACACGACCAAAAACATCACCCATACCGGATTACAATCTGCCATTCCAACCAACAAAGTAAAACTCAGCAGGAAGTAAACGGTATATAGTTTCTCTTTCCCGGTAAGGCTACGCCACCAGGCGATCTCACCGCTAAACGCTTTCAACCAATTCGCTTCCATGATTCCTGTTGTTTATCGGTTCGTCACCCACTTCAACGCCTCCGCGCATCAAAGCCATTTTTCGGATCGCCTTCGCCAGCTTGGTATCCTTTCGGTAAGCCAGCGAATGCGACACCATTTCGTAAGTACAATTCATCAGCAAGGCGATCCGCTTTACTTCTCCATGTTCTACTATGATTCGTTTCTTCATCGTTATATTATCTGAGTTTTACAATAATCGTTTCTTCATCAAACGCTTTGCCCAATTCAGCCTTGAAGTAAGCCATCGCGCACTCACTGTCAAACACGGCAATAAACGTCACGTTGTCCACTTGGTAGATAAAAGTGTCTTCTTCCCCTTTGAACCGGCCTAAAAAGCCATCTACTTTCGACCATTCGCGAAAATTCACTGAAACTCTAATCGCTTTCATATCGTTATACTGTTTTAATGTTATCACTGTGGGCGATCCCGGATTCGAACCGGGGACAATGGCTTCTATGGTTAAGTTTCGCCTGTTCTACCTGACTGAACTAATCGCCCGCCCGTCTTTCCGGGCTGTCCTAACCTGCAATCTATTTGCCTTAGAATAATTCCACTTGTTGTTTATATGTACTGTCGTAGAAATAGCCATCGGAGTATAAGGCTATTACCAAGCCGTCGTTATCTACTATGTCAATCTGTGTATTATAGATGTTGTTTCCATAGCGTATCTCCAGCGTGCAGTTGTTGTAGCGTTTACCTCCGGCTTCTACACCGCGTTTATCTTCCACCAATCGTTCCGCTAAATACACGGCCTGACGGCTCTCGATATCCATTTCTTGCCAACTATTACGGTTACCGGCCTTTCGATTTACTTTCATATACTTAATTTTTAATGTTACTTTGTGGGGGGCCGGGAATCGAACCCGGATGGTCGCAACCACACAGTCCGTGTACCCCCTTGCCCGTCTTTCCGGGCTGTCAGTTATCCGGAAACCTATTTGCTTTGTTCGTTAATCATTGAAAGAATACACTTTCTGTCTTCATCCCAAAGTGGAAGTCCCAATTCAATGGTTCGCTTGACCACTTCCACCTCCCCAACCAGTTTCACAGCTTGTTTGCGGAAGTCTGTATCGTCATAAGCATGTGCTTTACCAATCAGGAAGTCGGCAAGATCATTTGTAACTTCCTTTTGTCGATTCAATTTCACATTACAGTTCACAACCCGTATATAGATATCTCGGATAATTTGGCTTTCCCCATGCTTCTTGAACTCTTTACAAAATGCGTCTTTATCCATTGATGTATTCATATACACTTCATGGATGTACTCAAAATCTTCCGGTGTCGGCACGATGCCTGTTCTCTCTTCAAATTCTTTTTGTGTCATATCCTTTACTCTTTTTAAGTTTCACTTCTAATATTCGTTTATATGACCGCCTTTTTATATCTTTGGGGCGTGTTCATATTCTGAATACGCTGCAATATTACGGATAATTATCACAACAACAAAATGAATCGTGATTATTTTCACGATAAAAATTATAAACATGACTGAAAGATTAGATCAATTCATAAAGAATCAAGCACTTAGTGTAAGATCGTTTGAGATGTCTATTGGCGCAAGCGATGGCATGATTAGACGTGCTATCAAGAATCATACGGATATACAAAGTAAATGGTTATCTGTTATTGCGGATAATTATCCTAATCTAAGTGTCGATTGGCTCCTCACAGGCCGTGGTTCCATGTTAAAAAGCGATACTGTATTAATAGACGAGCAGGAAATGAAGGAAAAGGAAGTTTTACCAGCAAAAAAAAATCTTATTCCATTTTACGAAGATGTATCCACCATTGGCGGACTGAACGACCGTGTGGCCAACACGGACCCCAGTTCCCCAACTGAATGGATTGATGCCGGTGACTGGTTTCCTGAAGCGACAGCAGCTATCCGACATTATGGCGACAGCATGGTGGAATACCCGAGCGGTTCTATCCTTGCCCTGAAGCATGTAAACAACCCACAACTAATTATGAATGGTCGCAACTATGTGGTTGAAACCTCAGAATATCGCGTCACCAAACAACTTCAAAATAAAGGTGACCACTTTATGGCTTACAGCACCAACCGGGAAACCTATCCGGATGGAAATCTGATTCACGCCCCATTTTCTGTACCCAAAGAGGAGATCAGGCATATCTATCTTGTATTGGGTTGCGTAACGAAGGAGTATAGTAACGGAGCGATACAAATACGGAAGTAAAAACGAAAAGAATACGGTTTGTAGGAGACAATTGGCATAACGGATTTATTTGTTGATGTTTATGCAATATTATGTATTATGGAATATTATCAGATTACAAAATATACCCACATGAAAACCTGAAAATTACATACTTTTTTCATGTTTTGAGGTAATATGTATTGTCTAATCAACATAAAAGCATAGCGTTTTGTAACCCCAAATGTAACCCCTTTAATCACTTTTCGTTTTTGCATATCCAAAAATGTAACTCCAAACGTAACCCCAAGTGTAACCCCAACATGAAAAAAGCGGTATTTCCGACCGTTCAAACCGACAGGAAATCCGCTATTCAATAGAATGCCGTTCAAAAACAGCTTAAAAACTAATAAAACAACTACTTACCACTTCTTATCAGATGAGATTGAATGATCATAGCCCGTTTGGTGATCTTACAACTTCCATCAGTCATACCGGCGTGCAGAAGGCTATTTTTGGTAATGCCTACCTCTTTCTCCGTTAGCACGTCAAAGATAGCTGAAATCGAGCCGAAATAGTAGTTCTTCTTCTCGTAGAGCAAATGTACATGGATAACCTTTATCATAACGCATTTAGTATTTTCTTTCTCGCAAATATACTAAATAGCACTTATATAGAATAATCTATCAACAGATTTAACCAATCGAACCCAC
>JAGBDR010000047.1 GCA_017937385.1 Parabacteroides sp. | reverse complement strand
ATGATTTATGATTTATGATTTATATTATCAACGCATAAATCATAAATCTGAAATCATAAATCTGAAATCATGTTTCATGAGAAGGCGTGACACCGTGACAATATTACAATATGACAATAATAGAAAATGGGAAAAAAGAAGCGTTATAACTTATAGTAGTATTATATATATATATATAATACTACTATAAATTTTTAGCACACAAAAAACGATTATTGTCATATTGTAATATTGTCACACTGTCACGCGAGCAATTTTCAATTCTCAATTGTCCATTGTCAATTCTCAATTCTCAATTCTCTCTCTGTTTTAGGAAGAAGAAAGCATAGCCGGAAGGCTTATATCTCGTTATTCGACTCCATTTCACAAATTTTTACACGTTTACCCCACCCTGAATTTGCAAACGGGGGTAGTCCGGTAGTATCTTTGTGGAAGAAGTTAAGAATGAATCATTTACTAACCCTGTACAGACGCACGGCTGTGCGTCTGTACCCCTAAAATCTTTAAAACAACATGGCAACAGGAACATTGAAATTTAAAAAAGTGCAGATGAAGACCCGTGTGAAAAATGCAGAGGGCAACTATGTCGAACAGCAGAAGTGGTATGGTCGGGCCGCACAGGACGGAACGGTCGGTTTTGAAGACTTCATCACCCACATGTCGGAACACAACTCTCCTTATTCGCGAGGCGTGATCCATGGTGTGCTGACCGATATGTTGGATTGCTTGAAAGAGATGGTACTCAATGGTAAGAGCGTTCGTTTTGGCGATATCGGCCTCTTTTCCCTTGGAATGGCTTCCGAACCTGCCGACACACGTGACGACTGGACGGCTGCGAAAGTGAAGGGCGTACATCTCATCGTCCGCAACACGAAAACCTGGAGCAATGCGGAGTTGCGCAAGAAAGTAACTTTCCGTGAACTGGCTTCCTATGTAGGCGAAGAAAAGGCTCCGGAAGGAGGGGGCGAGGAGGAACGACCGGGAGAACTTTGAGCAATGAAAGAAAGAATGAATGAATGAAAATGGTGACACCGTGTACATGTAGAGACGCACGGCCGTGCGTCTCTACCACCATCCATCCATTCACCCATCCATTTAATTATTAATTTTAAATTTAGAAAAACATGAGCGAAAAAAATAAAAAAGACATCTGGAAACTGGTCATTCAGACCCTTATCACCATTCTGACAGCTATCGGAACTTCATTAGGAGTAACTTCCTGTATTTGATCTTTCCTTCCCCTGTCATCTCTTTTGGATTTATGATTTATGCGTTGATGATATAAATCATAAATCATAAATCTGAAATCTGAAATTTCATTACTTTTGCGTGCGTAAAAACTTGAATGATGAAAAAGGGCCAGACACTGTGTTTCATTTGTTTCCTGTTGCTGTTCGTTTCCTGTAGCTCGACGAAGTATGTGGGCGAGGGAGAATACTTGCTGGACAAGGTGGAGATCGTGTCGGAGGGCAAGACCTATAAGAGCGGCGATTTGAAACCCTATTTGCGCCAACAGCCTAACTTCAGGGCATTCGGGCTGATGAAGTGGCAGTTGTATGTGTATGGATGGTCGGGACGGAATGAGAAGAGATGGCTCAACAAGCAGCTTCGCCGGATGGGGGAGGCGCCTGTCATCCTGGACACGACGTTGGTGGCGTTGTCGGTCGACGAGTTGAGGCGTTTCTTCGTCAATAAGGGCTATATGAATGCCGAAGTTTCGGCTTCTATCGATACCTCACGAAGCAAAAAGGCGGTCGTGGGCTATCGGATCGTCCCGGGTACGCCTTACCGCATCCATGACTATGCGATGAATTTGAACGATCCGAAGATCGACAGTATCGCCCGGCTTAAACCGCCACACCGTTCTGTGTTGGCCTCGGCTTTCCGGACCTATTCCGACGATTATGTCCCCTTGGTCAAAGACAGCGCCTTGTTTGACCGCGATGTGCTGGACAAGGAACGGCAACGCATCACGACTTTGCTTCGCCGCCGCGGTTACTATGCCTTCAACCGGGATTACCTCTCTTATATCGCCGACAGCTCTTTGAACCGCCATATCGTAGATCTGGATATGCTGTTGAAACCTTGCCGTTTGCAGAATCCGGACGGGACGGTGACCGACACGGTGCACCGCCAGTACTACATCAAGGAGGTTTCGATTGTGACCGATTACGACCCGCTGACGTTGGACGATGCCGCCGTCGTGCCCTACGATACGGTCCGGACCGGAGGCATCCGCATCCTCTATGGGAGGAACGGCCGGAGCATCCGCCCGGGCGTCTTGCGCAAGAGCAATTACATCCAGCCGGGGCGCCTGTATAACGAGCGGACGGTAGAGCAGACCTACGCTTCGTTTGCCACCTTGCGGGCGTTGCGCAATGTGAATATCCGTTTTTCGGAGGTCGAAGAGAACGACACGATGAAGCTCGACTGCACGATCCTGACCTCTCCCGCCAAGCTGCAAGGCTTCGGGGTCGACCTGGAGGGGACGAACTCGGCCGGCGATTTCGGTTTCGCTTCGAGCTTGAACTACCAGCACCGCAATTTGTTCAGGGGCTCGGAGGTGTTCTCGGCCAAGGTGCGCGGTGCCTACGAGGCGTTGACCGGCAACCGCTCGGATGGCAATAACTTCTGGGAGTTCGGTGCGGAAGCCTCTGTCTTGTTTCCCCGTTTCCTTTTCCCGTTCTTGCATGAGAATTTCCGGCGCAAGATCCGGGCAACGACCGAATTGAAGGTGAGCTACAGCATACAGACGCGCCCGGAGTTCAAACGCTCCCTCGTCTCTGCCGGATGGAACTATATCTGGCAGGAGCGGAGCAATATGCAGGCGCGGCATGTGTTCAAGCTGTTGGATATCGACTATGTGCATTTGCCGAAGATCAGCCGGTCGTTCAGGGATTCGCTGCCCGAATCGACCTTGCTCTACAATTTCACCGACCAGTTCATTGTCGGGACCGGCTACACCTATTCCTTTAATAATTACGACCCTCAGAACCGGCTGCGGAATACGCATTCCGTCCGTTTCTCCTTTGAGATGGCGGGTAATTTGCTGTACGGCTTTTCCCGCCTGACCGGTGCGGAGCGGGATGGCGAAGGACGCTATCAGCTGTTTGGGATCGATTACGCCCAGTTTGTGAAAGGAGATGTCGATTTCAGTAAGAGCATCGTGTTGGACAACCGCAACAAGCTGGCTTTCCATGTCGGGGTGGGAGTCGGCTATCCGTATGGCAATTCGAGGATGTTGCCGTTTGAGCGCAGCTATTTCTCAGGGGGTGCAAACAGCGTCCGCGGCTGGTCTGTCCGCTCGCTCGGCTCCGGCAGCATGCCGGCCGATTCGGTCAGGTCTTTTGCCCAGCAGATCGGGGATATCCGGTTGGATCTGAACTTGGAATACCGCACGAAGCTGTTCTGGAAATTCGAGATGGCCGCCTTTGTCGATGCCGGCAATATCTGGACTTTCCATAAGGACGCGAGCCGCCCGAACGGCAATTTCGATTTCTCCCGTTTCTACAAGGAGATTGCCGTCTCATACGGGTTGGGGCTCCGCCTCGATTTCGATTTCTTCCTCCTCCGCTTCGATACCGGCATGAAAGCCTATAACCCGCAGGAAGACGGCAAAAGGAAATGGGCTGTCCTGCATCCGAATTTCCGGCATAATTTCGCCTGGCATTTTGCGGTGGGATATCCGTTTTGATATATGCCCCAGGCTGACCCTGGGGGCTACTGGTGTGACAATTGTGACAAATGACAATATGACAATTACGATTTTCGATTGGGATGGTGATCGTGGGGGAAATGACATGTTTTTTTTCAAAAATGGCGGAAATGTTTGCGGAGTAAAATATTATTATTACCTTTGCACCGCAAATAAGGATGGTTCCGTAGCTCAGCTGGATAGAGCAACGCCCTTCTAAGGCGTGGGTCGAGCGTTCGAATCGCTCCGGAATCACTTCAGGCAAATAAAAAGAGCTGTAAATTCGAGGTTTACAGCTCTTTTTTTATGGTTCGTTTTCTCTCTGATCATTTGATCTGTTTGAATGCTCTTCCCAGCATATCTGTAATATCGCTGGCGATCATACCCTCTTCGGTATGGCAGGCGGCTGCCAGATCGCCGGCTGTCCCGTGCAAGAAGACTCCTGCGACAGCGGCCGTTTCCGGCTCCAACCCCTGCGCGAGCAAGGCCAGGATGACACCGGTCAACACATCTCCACTGCCGGCTGTTGCCATTCCCGGATTTCCACAGTTGTTGAAATAAACATTTCCGGTAGCCATGCAGATCGCCGTGTAAGCCCCTTTCAGAATGAGACAAACCTGATGATCGACGGCGAAAGCCTGGGCTTTCTTCAACCGGTCGTATGAATTGCCGCTTTCACCGGCAATCCGGTCGAACTCCTTCGGATGCGGCGTCAAGATGCTGCGCGGAGGAATCCGCTTCAGCAGGTCTTTGTTGGCGGCAATCAGGTTCAACGCATCGGCATCGATTACAAGCGGCTTTTCTACGACCTGGAGTAATTGTTCCAGTGCCTTGGCTGAATCCGGATGTTTGCCTAAGCCGGGGCCGATCGCGATGGAAGAATAGGCCTTGATGCCGGAAACGGCGCTGAAATGATCCGGGTGCTGATCCAAGTCGGCCATGGCTTCCGGAAAAGCGGTTTGCAGCATCTGTTCACCCCGTTCGGGAATGTGGACCGTCAGCAAGCCTGCCCCGCTTCGGAGGCACGCCCGGGCAGACAGGAGAGCGGCTCCCATCTTTCCACGGCTTCCGGCTATCAGGAGCGCATGTCCGAATAGCCCTTTGTGGGCAAAGCGGTCACGGGGCTGGAAGACAGAGGCGATGTCTTCTTCCGTTACCAATGTGAACGGGGTCGGCGTGTTGGCGATAGCCTCCGGATGCAACAAAATATCCAGGACTTTCCATTCACCGATAAATTCTGCATTTTCAGGTAGCAGGAATGCCAATTTCGGGAAGCCGAATGTCAAGGTCAAGTCGGCGCGGATGATGGAGTCCGGGTCGTTCTTCCGGTTGTCTTCCCCGAATAGGCCGGAAGGAATGTCGATCGAAACGACGGTTGCATCCGACTGGTTGATATATTTCACCATTGCGGAAAAACCGCCGGTCAAGGGACGGCTCAACCCCGAACCGAACAGGCCGTCTATCACGACATCCCGTTCGTCCAGTTCGGGCGGGATAAAATCGTCTACGACTTCCGTGAATTCGATCTTTTCCAGATGGAGCAACCGTTGTTTGTTCTGTTCGCATTCTTCGGAAAGACGCATGGTCGGATTGAACAGATAGGTCTCCACCCGGTAACCGGCATCCGCCAACATACGGGCGATTGCCAGTGCGTCAGCCCCGTTATTCCCTTGTCCGGCGAATACGATGATGCGGGTTTGCTTGGAATAACGACGGAAAAACTCGCTTGTAAATACGGTTGCCGCACGTTCTACCAGATCGATGGGACTGATCGGTTCGTGCTGAATGGTATATTTGTCAAGCTCCCTGACTTTTTCTGTTGAGAATATTTTTATCATGACAATCTGCAGTTTTGTTTTTTAAATACAAATGTAGGAATATTACTTTTCGGTCCGGCCGGTTCGATCCCGTTTCTTTTCAACAGGGCGTCGATTTCCGCATCTCTTCCCCGGAAACGCCTGTACAGGATCTCCGGATCTTCGGTGCTGCCTTTCGACAGAATGTTCTCGCGGAACGAACGGGCGGTCTCCCGGTTGAAGATTCCGTTTTCCTTGAAGACTGAGAAGGCATCGGCATCCAGGACTTCCGCCCATTTGTAGCCGTAATAGCCGGCGGAATATCCGCCCGAGAAGATGTGTCCGAAACTGCTGCTCATCAAGGTTCCGGATACTTCCGGGACAATCACGGTCTGTTTCCAGGCCTCTTTCTCGAATGCGATAACGTCTCCGTCGAATGGTTTGGTCTGTGTATGCCAGGCCATATCCAAGAAGCCGAAACTCAATTGTCGGCAGCAAGCGTATCCGGCATTGAAATTGGAGGCGTCGATCAGCTTTTGCACCCATTCTTGCGGAATCGGTTCTCCGGTCTGGTAGTGGATGGCAATCTGGTCCAGAAACTCTTTCTCCGTCAGCCAGTTTTCCATCACCTGGGAGGGGAGTTCCACGAAATCGCGATAGACGTTGGTGCCGGAAAGGCTCGCGTATGAACTTTCGGCAAACATCCCGTGCAAGGCGTGGCCGAATTCATGCAACAAGGTGTTGACTTCGTCGAATGTCAGCAAGGAGGGTTTCGTTTCGGTCGGCCGGGTGAAGTTCATCACGATAATGATTTGCGGCCGGCTGTCTTGCCCGTCCTGGTCGCGGTATTGTTCCTTTATGCCGTTCATCCAGGCACCCGACTGTTTTCCGTCGCGCGGATGGAAGTCCGTATATAATATGGAAAGGAATTTTCCGTCGATGTCGTACACTTCGTATGCCTGTACTTCGGGATGATAAACCGGTATCTCCTTATTCTCCTTGAATGTGATGCCATATAATTGGGTGGCCAGGCCGAACACACTTTTCTTCACATGCTCCAGTTCGAAATAAGGGCGTGTCATCTCATCGTTCACGTTGAAACGGAGGTCTTTCAGCTTTTCGGAATAGTAACTCCAGTCCCAGGGCATGACCACCGGGTTTCCGTCTTCTGTTTCCGAAGCAAAATCTTGTATGGCCTTATATTCACGCTCGGCGACCGGCTTGTAGGCAGCCAGCAGTTCGTTCAGCAGTGTATAGACCCGGTCGGGGGTTTTGGCCATCGTATGTTTCAGTTTGTATTCGGCATAGTTGGCAGAGCCCATCAATCGGGCGATTTCCAGGCGGATGTTGACGATTTTCCGTATGATCTCCTTGTTGTCATATTCATCCCCTTTGTTACCTATGCTCATATATTCCCGGTACATCTTTTCCCGCAGTTCGCGTATGGCTGAGTAACGCATGAAAGGGACGTAGCTTGGAGCCGACAGATTGAATAGCCATCCGGTTTTTCCCTTTTCTTTCGCCCTGAGTGCGGCCGCTTCGCGTATGCTTTCCGGCAGCCCTGCCAGTTCGCTCTCTTCTGTCAGCATCAGTTCGTAGCGGTTCTTGTCTTTCAAGACGTTCTGTTCGAATGTCAGGGAAAGAAGGCTCAACTCGGAACTGAGCTTGCGGTAGGTCGCTTTCTCTTCAGGCCCGAGTGCGGCCCCGCGTACGGAAAAGGCTTCGAATGTCTTTTCCAGCAGGCGGGCGTCTTCGGTCGGGAGATGCAGTTCCTCTTTCCGGTCGTAGACACATTTGACCCGTGCGAACAGCTTTTCATTCAGATATAGGTTGTTGGTACTTTCCGAGAGTTTGGGAGATACCCGTTGTGAGAGGTCCATCATCTCGTCATCCGCTTCCGCGTTCAGCACGTTGAAGAAGGCCGAACTGACTTTCTCCAGCAGTTCGCCGCTACGTTCAAGTGCGACGATTGTATTTTCGAATGTAGGAAATTCCGGGTTGTCGGCAATGGCTCGGACCTCTTCGTCCAATTGCCGGATTCCCTCGTCGAAAGCCGGTTCATAATGTCTTGTCTGAATCCGGTCGAACGGAGGAGTTCCAAACGGAGTCCGGTAAGCTCCGAAAAAGGGATTTTCACTATTTTGTTTCATATCTTTCCGCTGTAGTTTCACCAAACAAAGGTACTGCAAAAAATTCGGAAATCCGTTCTTTTGCCTCAAGGCTTATTTATTTCTTCGATGGGCATCCGCTTCCGGATGGATGCCCATCCGTTCGGAATTGAAAGTTTTTAACAGCCTTATATGTGTTTGACAACACATATTTACGCGATCACTTATTTATAACAATCTGTAAATCAATATTTTTAAAAGAATTTAAAAATAGAATTCCTAAATAAATATGAAAGAAGATTTGTTTTTTTATTTTTTAAGTGATACTTTTGGTCAGGATACCAATACAATTTGTTTGTTATCCCGTTAAAGCATAAACTTAAAACCAAATATAAACGTATGAGTTATCTTAAATTTGACAAGACTCTTATGACGAACCTGGAAGAAGCACTTCCAAGAGAGATTCTTCGTACCAATCGTTCGGGAGCCTATCATTGTACAACTATCGTTGATTGCAACACAAGGAAATATCATGGATTGCTTGTGATTCCAGTCCCGGGTTTGGATGACGAGAATCATGTATTGTTGTCGTCATTAGATGAAACCGTCATACAGCATGGAGCCGAATTCAACTTGGGGCTCCATAAGTATCAGGGAGATAATTATAGTCCGAGAGGACATAAGTACATCCGTGAGTTCGAATGCGAGAAAGTGCCTACGACGATTTATCGCGTGGGGGGTGTCATCTTGAAAAAGGAGAAGCTGTTTGTCCATCATGAGAACCGGATCCTGATCCGGTATACGTTGTTGGATGCTCATTCGGCGACCACTTTGCGCCTACGTCCTTTTTTGGCGTTTCGCAGTGTCCGCGAGTATACGCATGAGAACGCCCAGGCCAGTCGTGAATACCAGGTTGTGGCGAACGGTATCAAAACTTGCATGTATCCGGGATATCCCGAATTATATATGCAATTGAACAAAAAGAATGAGTTCCACTACCAGCCGGATTGGTATCGGGGCATCGAATATCCAAAAGAACAGGAACGCGGCTATGATTTCAACGAGGACCTGTATGTTCCCGGATATTTTGAGGTCGAGATAAAGAAGGGGGAAAGTATCGTCTTCTCCGGCGGGGTTTCTGAAATCGGGACCCGTTCGTTGAAAAAAACATTTGAAGATGAAGTGGAAGAACGTACACCACGCGATACGTTCCAGCATTGCTTGATCAACGCCGCACACCAGTTTTTGAACAAACAGGAAAACGAATCTTACATCCTGGCCGGTTATCCGTGGTTCAAATGCAGAGCGCGTGATTTGTTTATTTCTTTACCCGGACTGACGCTTGCCATTGATGAGGTATCCAAGTTCGAAATGGTCATGGAAACGGCGCGCAAGGCGATTTATGATTTTATCCATAATGAACCGAGCCAGATCAAGATCTATGAAATGGAGCATCCCGATATCTTGCTTTGGGCCGTTTGGTGTATCCAGCAATATGCTAAAATGGTTTCACGTGAGGCATGCCGCGAAAAATACGGCCGGCTGTTGGAAGATATCATGGAGTTCCTTTGCCAGAATAAACATCCGAATCTGCTCTTGCATGATAATGGGTTGCTTTATACGTATGGGACGAATAAGGCCGTTACCTGGATGAACTCGACAGTCAACGGACGTCCGGTGATTCCACGCACAGGCTATATAGTCGAAATCAACACATTGTGGTATAACGCCTTGCGGTTTGTCAGCGAATTGGCGGGCGAAACGGGCAATCAAGCCTTAGCAGGCTCCTTGGATGCTTTGGCCAAGGAAAGCGGAGAGTCGTTTGTCCATGTATTCCTGAACGAATACGGCTATTTGCTCGACTATGTCGATGGCAATATGATGGAATGGAGCGTGCGTCCGAATATGATATTTGCTGTGGCATTCGATTATTCTCCTTTGAATTCGAGCCAGAAAAAAGGCGTGCTCGATATTGTAACGAAAGAGTTGCTCACGCCTAAGGGACTTCGTTCGTTGAGTCCGAAGAGCGGCGGCTATAATCCGAATTATGTAGGCCCCCAGATCCAGCGTGACTATGCTTATCACCAGGGAACCGCCTGGCCTTGGTTGGCAGGTTTCTATTTTGAAGCCTATCTTCGGATTTATAAGATGAGCGGGATCGGATTTATCGAACGCTATCTGATCGGGTATGAAGATGAAATGTCTTCTCACTGTATCGGGTCCATTCCGGAGCTGTTTGACGGTAATCCGCCGTTCAAGGGCCGCGGTGCTGTATCGTTTGCAATGAACGTGGCGGAAATATTGAGAATATTATACTTATTAAGCAAATATAATTATTAAAAGGAGGGGCCTCTGTATGAAAGTATTGATGTTTGGATGGGAATTTCCTCCCAAAATATATGGTGGTCTTGCGGTTGCATCCTACGGGATCACGAAAGGTTTGAGCCTGCAGAATGATGTAGAGACGACTTTTTGTTTGCCGAAACCTACCGGTGAAGAAGAAGGCTTCCTGAATATCATAGGTATGAACCAAGTACCTGTCGTATGGCGGGATGTCAATTATGATTATTTGAAATCCAGGCTTCCCAATTATATGACGCCGGAACAGTATTATGCTTTCCGCGACCATATCTATGCCGATTTCTCTTATATGCATGTAAACGATTTGGGCTGTATGGAATTTGCCGGAGGGTATCCGGCAAACCTGCATGACGAAATCAATAATTTTTCGATTATAGCGGGAGTTGTGGCTCGTCAGCAACAGTTTGACATTATCCATGCCCACGACTGGTTGACATATCCGGCCGGCGTGCATGCCAAGATGGTGAGCGGGAAGCCTCTCTGTATCCATGTCCATGCAACCGATTTCGACCGTTCGCGCGGAAAGGTCAACCCGACCGTATACGCCATTGAAAAGAACGGCATGGACTATGCGGATTGTATCATGTGTGTATCGGAGCTGACACGGCAGACGGTTATCCGGGAGTATCATCAGGACCCTCGAAAATGTTTTGCCATGCATAATGCGGTTTATCCGTTATCGCAAGAACTGTTGGATATTCCTCGTCCGGAGCACAAAAAGGAGAAAATCGTGACTTTCCTGGGACGTATCACGATGCAAAAAGGACCGGAATATTTTGTCGAGGCAGCCGCTCTTGTTTTGAAACGTACTCGTAATATCCGGTTTATTATGGCGGGATCGGGTGATATGTTGGATGCCATGATCAATCTGGTTGCCGAACGTGGTATTGCCGACCGTTTTCATTTCCCTGGATTTCAGCGGGGAAGACAGGTGTATGAAGCGTATAAGAACAGCGATGTCTTTGTGATGCCTTCCGTTTCAGAGCCTTTCGGTATTGCTCCATTGGAAGCCATGCAGTGCGGAACGCCTTCCATTATTTCCAAACAGTCCGGTTGTGGAGAAATTCTCGACAAGGTGATTAAAACGGACTATTGGGATATCTATGCGATGGCCGATGCGATCTATTCGATCTGTACGAATCCGTCTTTATTCGAATACCTTCAGGTGGAAGGGAAGAAAGAGGTCGACGGCATCACGTGGGAAAAAGTCGGCTTGCGGATTCGCGCTCTTTATGAGAATGTCTTAAAGAATTACGGTAAATAATAAAAACACAATTAGATATGAAAACAATCTGTCTTTATTTTGAAATACATCAAATTATACATTTGAAACGCTATCGCTGTTTCGATATCGGCACAGATCATTACTATTATGATGATTATGAAAACGAACGTAGTATCTCGGAGATTGCAGAACGTTCCTATATCCCGGCGTTGACCGCCTTGCTTGAAATGGCAAAGGAAAATGCAGGGGCTTTCAAAGTTGCTTTTTCGATTTCGGGCGTGGCGTTGGAACAGTTGGAAATCTATTCTCCCGCCGTGATAGACCTGTTACATCAATTGAATGAAACAGGTTGCTGCGAATTTTTGTGCGAGCCTTATTCTCACGGGCTTTCTTCTTTAGCGAATGAAGAATGTTTCCGGGAAGAAGTTTCCAGAATGAGCGCCAAGATCAAGCAGGTTTTTGGAAAGGCGCCTAAAGTGTTCCGTAACTCCAGCCTGATTTATTCCAATGAGATCGGAGCGCTTGTTGCCGGTATGGGCTTTAAGGGGATTTTGACCGAAGGGGCCAAACATGTGTTGGGATGGAAGAGCCCGCATTATGTGTATCATTGCGCGTACGATCCTAAATTGAAGGTTTTGCTTCGTGATTTTAAATTGTCTGACGACATTTGTCTGCGTTTCTCTAATTCCGATTGGAGCGAGTATCCGTTGTTTGCAGATAAATATGTCGGCTGGATAGCGGCTTTGCCGGAAGAAGAACAGGTGTTCAATATCTTCATGGAACTCTCGGCTTTGGGTATTGCACAACCGTTGTCTTCGAACATTCTGCAATTCATCAAGGCTTTGCCGGCATGTGCGAAAGAAAAGGGCATTTCATTCTCGACTCCGTCTGAAATCGTGACGAAGTTCAAGTCGGTCGATCAGGTGGATGTTCCTTATCCTATGTCGTGGGCAGATGAAGAAAGAGATACGAGCTGTTGGTTGGGTAACGTGATGCAACGGGAAGCGTTTAATAAGTTGTATAGTGTGGCAGGCCGTGTGCATCTGTGTGATGACCGCCGTATCAAACAGGACTGGGACTATTTGCAGGCAAGCAATAATTTCCGTTTTATGACGACCAAGAAGACAGGGCTTAGTCTGAACCGTGGTATCTATGATTCCCCGTATGATGCATTTACCAATTACATGAATATATTGGGCGATTTTATCAGCCGTGTGGATGCTTTATATCCTGTCGAGATAGAGAATGAAGAACTGAATTCGCTTCTGACAACGATTAAAAACCAGGGTGAAGAAATTGAAAAGTTGCAGAAAGAACTTGACAAATATAAGAAAAAAGCAGCGAAGAAAGTTGCCACTGAAAAGTGATAGAGCTGCAAATAAAAAACCGGGACTTTCTAAAAGGAAGCCCCGGTTTTTTTGTTCAGGTCATCAATAATATCTTGGCTTATTTATATTCGATTGTCACGATACGCATTCTCATTGCATCTTTGTCAATACGCAGTTTTACACCCGAAGGCTTCAGGTAGTTTTCGATGGCGACCGTGTATTCTTGCGCCTGGTTGTAGTAATATGTCGTCCCAACTCTACGTTGCACAGGAATGACATTGATAACCAAATCTTCATCCGGCGAATTTTCTATGTGGGTTTTCAGCAACTTGGCGATATTGCCGAACGAATAGGTTCGAGTGGAAGCCGTATATTCTCCTCGATAGGAAGTAACGTTATTTTCCACACTGTTGCTTTTGAAGAACGTATCCATCGAATCTTTCGGAAGTATCAGAACGTTTGCAGGTGCTTCAAACGCGAATTTCCAGTTCTCTTGCGGAAGGGCTTTCAAAGAAAGAGCAACATTGCTGATAATACGATCTTTGATGATCGGAGCAATGTCTTGAGCCGGAATTGTCAACTGGGTGAACACTCCTGCCGGACTCTTCAAATAAGCAATGCTGTCGTTTTCCTTCAACAATTCCTCCATATCCGTGTTCTTGAACCTGTTCAACTGGATCACTTCGGATGTCGCACTGAAAGTCTCCCTGGTCTGCACGATTGAGTCCTGATCAGCTGAACCCTTTACCGTGTATTTATAGTAAATGTTCATCTGGCTACTTTCGATGTTCAGGATGTTTCCTGTTCCGTATGTATTTGTAACATAAATACCGGGAAAGAACTGGTTGAATGAGCTCTGATCGGTAAAGACTTCCGGAGTTTTGATAGTCGCGTCATAGAAACGTTGCCCGATTTCCTGTGGCATACGAATCGTTATGTTGGGTTGGTAAGACGATACACCGCTTGAGTTTGTGGCATTCCATAATGAATCCGATACACTCAGATTACGCGCCGTATAGGTCTGCATCCCCAATGAACGCTGCATATCGCAATATTGTTCAGGGTCGATGTTCGTATAAAAATCCTTGGTCAGCGGAGTCGTCACCTCGTAAAGTTGTACCCGCATCGGGGTTAGAGAATCTCCTGTCCAGCTTCGGCTATAATAAATATTGAACTCGACCGAGTCAATCACACCATTGTAGGGCGTATATCTGAATCTGAAATTTTCAGGACAGTAGAATTGACACATGAAATCGGACTTCAAGTTTCCATACAAGGGATCGTATATTTCCCCTAATGAACCGTAAATGGTCCGGGCATAGACAGAATCAGTCTGCACCGTTTTGGCTTTCATGTAGAATGTGTCCGCATAGACCAACGGCCTGTCATTCTCCGGTTGAATACCTGTTCCTACCTGCGTCAAATCATCATTACACCCGCTCAGGATCGAAATCCCGAGACTCAGGCCAAGTACAAAAAGCTTGATTTTCATTTCTCTAATTTATTTTGAGCCTAATACGACATCGTAGAACTCGTTAATTTTATCCATGTAAACATCCGGTGACTGGTAAGGCAGGAACAAGGAGTGCTTTTTAGCGACAATATAGTCCTGCACTTCCTGGTTGATCGTTTCACTTCCCTGTATCACACCGTCCGCGAAGTCGATGGCGAGTTTGGTCAATCCGGTGAAGCCGGCGTCGGCCTTGATCCCTTTCAAATCGCTGTCTTTGGCTCCATCCATCTTTAACTTGCTTGCAAATTCTTTTCTGAACGGTGTTTTGAAGTCATCGTTATAAATAGAGTATACGACCTTTGCATCTTTAAGGCAAGGATCGTCGGCATACATACGTTTGATATACAAGGCTGTCAATGCGGACATCCAACCATGACAATGAATGAGGTCCGGAATCCAACGGAGCTTCTTCACGGTTTCCAATACGCCACGGACATAGAAAATCGAACGGTCGTCGTTATCCTCGTATTCGTTTCCATCCTTATCGCTGATCGTATGTTTTCTCTGGAAGAAATCATCGTTATCAATGAAATACACTTGCATGCGAGCTGCCTGAATGGACGCTACCTTAATGATTAGCGGGTGGTCGGTATCATCAATGATAAGATTCATACCCGAAAGCCGGATCACTTCGTGCAACTGGTTACGACGTTCATTAATGCTACCGAACTTAGGCATAAAAGTTCTGATTTCACGACCGCGCTCCTGTATGCCTTGCGGCAGGTTTCTGCATATTGTTGCAATCTCAGATTCGGGAAGGTAGGGTGTTATTTCTTGAGCTATAAACAAGATTCTCTTTGCATCCATTCTGTAAATTCGTTTTATAAAGACGCTACAAAGATACAAAATTTCTTTCATTTACCGCAATTATTTATTTGCTTTGCACCGTCAATAAGCATCTAAAGGATGAAAATAGTAAACAGTATTAAGGAATTGAGATGTTATCTTGCTGAGGAAAAGCGTGATAACAAACGAATTGGCTTTGTTCCCACTATGGGGGCATTGCACAACGGGCACCTGAGCCTGGTTAAACGTTGTGTGGAAGAAAATGACGTATGTGTTGTCAGTGTGTTTGTCAATCCAACCCAGTTTAACGACAAACACGACCTTGAAACCTATCCTCGCACATTGGATAAAGACTGTGCTTTGTTGGAGCCGGCCGGTTGTGATTATGTATTTGCTCCCTCGGTAGAAGAGATGTATCCGGAACCTGATACCCGCACATTTGATTTCGGTACTGTTTCGGCGGTAATGGAAGGGGCACGCCGTCCCGGACATTTCAATGGGGTCGCCCAGATCGTAAGTAAACTTTTTTATGCCGTCGAACCGGATAACGCCTATTTCGGTGAAAAGGATTTCCAGCAGATCGCCGTGATCCGTGCGATGGTGAAACAACTTGACATACCGGTGAAGATCAACGCCTGTCCGATCTTGCGCGAAGCAGACGGCCTGGCACTGAGCAGCCGGAATGTGCGGCTGACACCCGAACAACGTCAAAAAGCACCGTTAATAGCTCGTACGTTAAAAGAAAGTGCTACCTTTGTGCCCGAAAAGAGCGTGCAGGAGGTAATCGACTATGTAGTCAATACGATAAACGCCGATCCTGTCATGCGCGTGGAATATTATGAGATTGTAGATGGCAATACGATGGAGTCCATCCAGAACTGGTCCGATACGACTTATCCGGTAGGATGTATTACGGTCTATTGCGGAGAGGTTCGTCTGATAGATAATATTAAATACTAAAAATAGATGGATTTATGATTTATGATTTATTTCTTGTTCATGGAACGATGTTTCCTTGCCCATGGAATTATGTTTCCATGCCCATGAAACTATGTTTTCATGCCCATGGAATATAAAATCAAAATCATACATCCCAAACCTGATCGTATGTTTATAGAAGTAGTTAAATCAAAGATTCACCGGGTGACGGTAACGGAAGCTAATCTGAATTACATCGGAAGTATCACGGTCGATGAGGATTTGTTGGATGCCGCCAACCTGATTGCCAATGAGAAGGTCGCTATTGTGAACAACAATAACGGTGAACGTTTTGAGACGTATATTATTAAAGGCGAACGTGGCTCTGGAGTGGTTTGCCTGAACGGAGCTGCTGCACGTAAGGCACAGCCTGGCGATATCATCATTATCATGTCGTATGCCTTGATGGATTTTGAGGAGGCGAAAACATTTAAGCCGTCGGTCGTGTTTCCTGATACAGCAACCAACAAGCTGATATGAAACATCGGTAGTTGAAACGAAATAGCATACAGAACGAAAAAGCTCGCCCGATGTGTGGCGGGCTTTTTTTGTGAATAGGACCTCCCTGTATGTAATCTCCGGAGCCTTGCCGGTCGGAGCGATTGCCAATATCGCGGTCAATCCCCGTTCGGCCTTTGTGCTGGGGTGACGACATTCGTCTTTTATACGTTGTTCATATATGTAACTGGGAATGCGGTTGTGTGTTTTCTTTATTCATCACTTTTTCTTACCTTTGTCCCTCATTCAATGAGTAGAAAATAAAATAAATATACATACGAATTATGTTTGAGAATTTAAGCGAAAGGTTAGACAGATCGTTTAAACTGTTGAAAGGTGAAGGGAAGATCACGGAGATCAATGTGGCGGAAACATTGAAAGACGTGCGTAAAGCATTGCTCGACGCCGACGTAAACTATAAAGTAGCCAAGAGTTTTACCGATACGGTAAAGGCGAAAGCTTTGGGCCAGAACGTGCTTACATCCGTTAAACCCAGCCAGTTGATGGTCAAGATCGTGCATGACGAGTTGGCCGAACTGATGGGTGGAAAGGCAACCGAACTGGAATTGAAAGGTAACCCCGCAATCATTTTGATGTCCGGTTTGCAGGGTTCCGGTAAGACGACTTTCTCGGGTAAGCTGGCCAATCTGTTGAAGACGAAGAAAAACAAGAAGCCGTTGTTGACGGCGTGCGACGTGTACCGCCCGGCTGCTATTGAGCAGCTGCGCGTGGTCGGCGAACAGATAGGTGTACCGGTCTATATGGAGCTGGAAAACAAGAATCCGGTGGAGATCGCGATGAACGCGATCCGCGAGGCACGTGCGAAAGGCTATGATGTCGTGATTGTCGATACCGCCGGCCGTTTGGCTATTGACGAGCAGATGATGAAAGAGATCGCTGCCATCAAGAGTGCGATCCAACCAGACGAAACCCTGTTTGTGGTCGATGCCATGACCGGACAGGATGCTGTCAACACGGCGAAAGAATTCAACGAACGTCTGGACTTCAATGGCGTTGTTCTGACGAAACTCGACGGTGATACCCGTGGTGGTGCCGCTCTTTCTATCCGGACGGTAGTCGACAAACCGATCAAATTCGTCGGAACAGGCGAAAAGATGGATGCGTTGGACATCTTCCACCCCGAACGTATGGCAGACCGTATCCTCGGCATGGGTGATATCGTTTCGCTGGTAGAACGTGCGCAGGAACAGTATGATGAAGAAGAGGCCAAGCGTCTGCAGAAGAAAATCGCCAAGAACCAGTTTGACTTCAACGACTTCATCGCACAGATCCAACAGATCAAGAAGATGGGTAACTTGAAAGAACTGGCCTCCATGATTCCAGGCGTAGGTAAGGCATTGAAGGATGTGGATATCGACGACAATGCTTTCAAGAGCATCGAAGCGATCATCTATTCCATGACACCGGCCGAACGGACGAACCCGGCCATCCTCAACGGTTCGCGCCGTCAGCGTATCGCCAAAGGTAGCGGCACGACAATCCAGGAAGTAAACAAGCTGATCAAACAGTTCGACGAAACCCGCAAGATGATGCGTATGCTGACTGCGGCCAAACCGGGAAGCAAGAAATTCCCTTCATTCAGAAGATAAACCCGAAAAGAGAATAGAGAGTATGGAAGGACAACAGTACAAGCTATTGGACGGAAAAGCTGTTTCTGCCCAGATGAAGCAAGAGATGGCGGAAGAGGTAGCCCGCATCAAGGCTGCCGGTGGTAAGATTCCGCATCTGGCTGCCATATTGGTCGGCCATGACGGAGGAAGTGAAACCTATGTAGCCAGCAAGGTGAAGACCTGTAATGAGATTGGTTTCAAATCGTCTTTGATTCGCTACGAAGCCGATGTTACCGAAGAAGAACTTCTTCGCAAGGTGGATGAACTGAACAACGATCCGGATGTGGACGGGTTCATCGTGCAGCTTCCGCTTCCGAAGCATATTTCCGAACAGAAGATTATCGAAGCGATCGACTACCGCAAGGATGTGGATGGTTTCCATCCGATCAATGTCGGCCGGATGTCAATCGGTCTTCCCTGTTTCGTGTCGGCGACTCCGGCCGGTATCTTGGAGCTGTTGAGACGTTATGAGATTCCGACTCGCGGAAAACACTGTGTTGTGCTGGGGCGTAGCAACATCGTGGGTAAACCGATGGCAACTTTGATGATGCAGAAAGCCTATCCGGGCGATTGCACGGTCACGGTCTGCCACAGCCGTTCCGAGAACTTGAAGGAAATGTGTCAGAGTGCCGATATTATCATTGTGGCATTGGGTGTTCCCGAATTCTTGAAAGCCGATATGGTGAAGGAAGGTGCCGTGATTGTGGATGTCGGTACGACACGTGTGCCGGATGCCACCCGTAAAAGCGGCTTCAAGCTGACCGGCGATGTCAAGTTTGACGAAGTGGCTCCCAAATGTTCCTATATCACGCCGGTTCCGGGCGGTGTAGGTCCGATGACCATTATTTCATTGATGCGTAATACGCTTTTAGCTGGGAAGAAAGAGATTTATAAATGAAAATCATCCTCTTGGGGTTTTGTCTTCTGAGCTTTCTGCCTTTGTCTGCTCAAGACTCGCTGACAATCTTGTTTGCCGGTGATGCTATGATGCACCAGAAACAGCTCGACAACACCCGAAGAGGAGCTACTTTCGATTTGGACGGCTTTTCGCCTCTATTGCCCATCGATCAACTACGCGGAAACGAATCGTCGGTTTCTGAAAGAAAATAACAAAGAGGTCGAAGAATATATTTTTTGAAAAAAAGAGCCCAAATTATTTGCAGTGTAAAATAAAACCTCTATCTTTGCACCGTCTTAAAGAGATAAACACTCAATGAGGCAAACATGGTGAGAATAGCTCAGTTGGTTAGAGCATCGGATTGTGGTTCCGAGGGTCGTGGGTTCGAGTCCCATTTTTCACCCGTAAAGCCGTCCATTTGGACGGCTTTTTTTGGTTCTTTCCAACAACGGAAACAATCGCAGACTTTGCAGGGCTCACCCGAAATTTCTTGGGGGTAACTATTTGTAGCTTTCTTAAAAGTGATTACTTTTGTAATATGACAGAAGCAGCCTTAATATCTTTAGCTCAAATAGTACTACCAAGCGAAGTCCTTTCCTCGTTTGATATAACTAAGGTAGAAAGTACCGATACCGAGATTTACATTCATCTTGATGAAAAGATGTACGATACTTTACGTAATGATGTTCACTTTGAATCCAAAGGTTTTATTCCTGCGGTTTCCATCACCGATTTCCCCATTCGCGACCACAAAGTAATCCTTTTGCTCCGACGCCGTAAATGGGTTGATATTCGTACCGGCAAGAGTTTTATTCTACCTCTTAAAATAGCCGCCGAAGGCACCCGCTACTCCACGGAGTTTGCGGCTTTTTTAAAAGAAACGTATGGACACATCCCCGGTGACCTGCCGTACGCTTGATGATTTCTATCATATTGACGCATCTACCTTTGAGAAGCAGTACAAGGATGTGCTAAGCGGTTATCGTAATTGGGAAGAGTTGAGCCATGCGGAAGAGTGGCTTGTCTTTCCTGAGAACATTGGACCTAATCTGGCTATTGACGAGACTTCCCTGTCGAATGGCGACCTTTATACAATAGTAACCAACAGGGACAGGCATGGTCGTGAGATGTGCCTTGTCGCCATTGTTGCAGGGACGAAGTCAGAGGCGGTCATAGCGGCTTTACGCCATATTCCCGAACACCTGTTGGACAGTGTAGAAGAAGTGACACTTGATTTATCGGACTCAATGCGTAAAATAGTCCGCTCCTGTTTCCGCAAGGCATCTCGTGTAATAGACCGGTTCCACATCCAGAAATTAGCTTGCGATGCAGTGCAGGAAATGCGTATCAAACTCCGCTGGGACGCAATCCAGGAAGCCAATGATGAGATGGAAGAAGCAAAGCAGAAAGGGGAATCATATGTGCCTATGAGATATGAAAATGGAGATTCAAAGAAAGAGCTGTTGGCAAGAAGCCGGTATCTGCTGTTTAAATCCTCCGAAAAATGGACTCCAGCACAAAAACAAAGAGCCAAAATTCTTTTTAAGGAATATCCGGAATTGGGACAGGCGTATGGATTATGTCATTCACTCAGAATGATTCTTGCCAAAAATACAATCAAAGATGCGGCAAGATTGAGTATGGCTAAATGGTATAATAAAGTGGAAGAGGCAGGCTTTCATGCTTTCAATGT
>JAGBDR010000046.1 GCA_017937385.1 Parabacteroides sp. | reverse complement strand
GCAAGGGGCTGCGCAGTCAGCCCCGACGAGCTTACAGGAGTGAGATAATTGCATATTTATGCAAATTATCATTAACCGTATGCAGTTTTCTTATTATAGTTCATATCACAGCTGTGATACAGAAAATGGATGGCTACAAAATCGGAAGACCATCCGGGTGAAGCAAACAATCTACCGGCAGAAAAGAAGAAAGTCCGGACTTCTTTGCGTTCAATCTCCAATTGGGGTTAGAGGGAACATGCACGGAAATTCTCATCAGTACCTTTTGTGATTTTGATGCGGTTGCTTTGAAAGATTTACACGAGAGGGCAGATTAATTTTGATTGGAGGAGTTGTGTTGGGCAAAATAGCTGTATCTTTACCGACTGAAACGATCAAGAATTGATATGACACCGTTTATACATCTGCACGTACATACCCAGTATTCATTGCTGGACGGACAAGCATCGATCGATGCTTTGATAGACAAGGCACAAAAAGATGGTATGCCGGCGATAGCCGTTACCGACCACGGAGTGATGTTCGGAATAAAGGAATTCTTCAACAAGGTTTCCAAGAAAAACGGCAAACCGTTAAGAGCCATCAATGATTACGAAAAGGAATTGAAAGAGCTGAAAGGCAAAACGGAACTGACTGCGGAAGAGCAGGCCCGCCTTGAAGAAATACCCGCAAAGATTGAAGAAGAGAAGAAAAAGATATTCAAACCCATTTTCGGTTGCGAGTGCTATTGTGCCCGTCACGGCCGGCATAGCAAACTCGCTTCGCAGGACGACCGGAGCGGATGGCACCTGATTGTGTTGGCCAAGAACCTGAACGGCTACAAGAACCTGATCAAGATGGTTTCCCTGTCGTGGACCGAAGGGTTTTACGGACGTCCGCGAATCGACAAGGAGTTACTGGAAAAATATCATGAAGACCTGATTGTATGTTCCGCCTGTATCGGAGGGGAAATCCCGCAGCATATCCTGAACGGACGGATAGACAAGGCGGAAGAATCGGTCCTCTGGTTCAAGAATCTGTTCGGGGAAGATTACTATTTGGAGATACAACGGCACGAAACGCATGATCCGAGCGCGGCGCAGGATGTATATCCACATCAAGTGACCGCCAACAAGGTGATTCTGGAACTGGCACGCAAACACAATATCAAGGTGATCGCGACCAACGATGTCCATTTCGTCAATGCGGAAGATGCGGAAGCACACGACCGCCTGATCTGCCTCAGCACGGGCAAGGACTTGGATGACCCGAACCGTATGCGCTACACCAAACAGGAATGGATGAAGACGACGGCTGAAATGAACGCTATCTTTTCCGATATTCCGGAAGCCCTTGGCAACACCTTGGAAATAGCCGACAAGGTGGAATTTTACTCCATCGATCACGGGCCTATCATGCCGACTTTCGCGATCCCTGAAGAGTTTGGAACGGAAGAAGAATATCGCCGGAAATTCACCGAACAGGATTTGTTTGATGAATTTACCCGCGATGAAAACGGAAACGTGGTTTTGAGCGAAGAGGCTGCACGCGACAAAATAAAGAAGTTGGGCGGTTATGAAAAACTATACCGTATCAAATTGGAAGCCGACTACCTGAAAAAGATTACATACGACGGGGCGAAGATTTGCTACGGAGACGACCTGAACGACGAAGTCAAGGAACGGTTGAACTTTGAGTTGCATATCATGAAGACGATGGGTTTCCCCGGTTATTTCCTGATTGTGCAAGACTTTATCCGTGCCGCCCGTGAGGAATTAGGCGTTTCGGTTGGTCCCGGCCGTGGATCGGCTGCCGGTTCGGCGGTAGCCTATTGTTTGGGGATTACCAAGATCGACCCGATCAAATATGACTTACTGTTCGAACGTTTCCTGAATCCGGACCGTATCTCCCTCCCTGATATCGATACCGACTTCGACGATGATGGTCGTGGGGAAGTACTTCGCTGGGTAACGGAAAAATATGGGGCCGAACGTGTGGCGCATATCATCACATACGGTACGATGGCAACCAAATCGGCAATCAAGGATGTCGCACGTGTACAGAAACTTCCGCTTGCCGAATCGAACCGCCTCGCCAAGCTTGTTCCGGACAAGATTCCGGACATGAAGAAGTTCAAGCTGAAAGACGCGATCAACTACGTGCCGGAATTGAAAGAAGCGGCTACCGGGAACGATCCGTTGGCACGCGACACTTTGAAATACGCTCAAATGCTGGAGGGAAACGTGCGCAACACGGGTGTACATGCCTGTGGCGTTATCATCGGGCGTTACGACATATCGGATGTCGTGCCTGTCAGCACGGCTAAGGACAAAGATACCGGTGAAGAGATGCTCGTTACCCAATATGAAGGTTCGGTGATCGAAGAGACCGGCCTGATCAAGATGGACTTTCTGGGGCTGAAGACGCTGTCCATCATCAAGGAAGCGATCGAAAATATCCGGCTGACAACCGGGCATGAGTTGGATATCGACCATATCAGCTTGGAAGATCCAGCCACCTACAAGCTGTATTGCGAGGGAAAGACGACCGGTACATTCCAGTTTGAATCTGCCGGTATGCAGAAGTATCTGAAAGAGTTGCAACCGTCGAAGTTCGAAGACCTGATCGCGATGAACGCCCTGTATCGTCCGGGACCAATGGATTATATCCCCTCTTTTATCGCCCGTAAACAGGGGAAAGAGGAGATCAAATATGATATTCCCGTCATGGAACGGTATCTGAAAGACACGTATGGTATCACCGTCTACCAGGAACAGGTCATGCTTCTGTCGCGTCTGTTGGCGAATTTCACCCGTGGCGAGAGCGATGCCCTCCGTAAAGCAATGGGTAAGAAGCTGATTGAGAAGATGAACCACCTGAAATCCAAATTCATGGCAGGTGGAAAGGCGAATGGCTACAAGGAGGAGACGTTACAGAAGATCTGGTCCGACTGGGAGAAGTTCGCTTCATACGCATTCAACAAGAGCCACGCGACTTGTTATTCGTGGGTCGCTTACCAGACCGCTTTCCTGAAAGCGAACTACCCGTCCGAATATATGGCGGCCGTTCTGAGCCGAAGTTTGTCGAACATTGTGGATATTACGAAGTTCATGGATGAATGTAAAGCGATGGGCATTCAGGTGCTCGGTCCGGACGTGAACGAATCGATCCTGAAGTTCAGTGTAGATAAAAACAAGAACATCCGCTTCGGTCTGGGCGCCGTGAAAGGGGTCGGCGAATCTGCCGTACAAAACATCATTGAAGAACGGAAGAAGAACGGGCCGTACAAAGATATCTTTGACTTTGTGGAACGTGTCAACCTGACTGCTTGCAATAAGAAGAACATCGAATCGCTGGCGCTGGCCGGCGCTTTCGACAATTTCGGTATCTTGCGCGAACAGTTCTTTACCGAAACCGGAAAAGGAGAACTGTTCCTTGAAACGTTGGTCCGCTACGGCAACAAGTTCCAGACGGACAAGATCACGGCAGCCAATTCCCTGTTCGGTGATGATGATTTTGTCGCCATTGCCAAGCCGGAAATACCCAAATGCGAACGCTGGAGCGATCTTGAACGCCTGAATAAGGAAAAAGAGCTGGTCGGCATCTATCTGTCGGCCCATCCGTTGGATGAATACCGCATCATATTGACGTATGTATGCAATACCGGCATGGCGGAGATCAACGACAAGGAAAATCTGGTAGAAAAAGATTTACTGTTCGGCGGTATTGTTACGGATTTCCGCGAAGGCATGACCAAGAAAGGGAACCCTTACGGTATTATCAAGGTCGAAGATTTTACCGGTAGCGGAGAAATTGCGTTGTTCGGTAAGGATTACATCGATTACAGCAAGTTCGGCAAGCGCGGTATGTATCTGTTGATTCGGGCACGTGTGGAAGACCGCTACAATTCCGGTCGCCTGAGTCTGTCTATCGGAGCCATCCAGCTGTTGCAGGAAGAGAAAGACCGTCTGATCGAAAAGATCAGCATCACGGTCCCGATCCATGATCTGGACGAACCGACCGTAAACGAATTGTCGGCCTTGATCAAAAATAACCCGGGGCAAAGCCTGTTATATTTCAAGGTGGTTGATAGCGAACACAATATCGTCCAGAATTTTTTTTCGCAGAACATACGGCTCAATGTCACACGCAACCTGGTCGAATTCTTGCAGACGAACGAGAATATGGATTTTAAAATTAACGGGTAGCATTTGTGTGGTGCAGAAAGAATTAGTACTTTTGGCAGCCGTTAGAAACACATAAATTATAAATCATAAATCATAAATCAGAAATGGCACTACAAATTACAGATGCAAATTTTGAAGAGTTGGTAAACTCTGGAAAGCCGATGGTCCTTGACTTCTGGGCTGAATGGTGTGGTCCCTGCCGTATGGTGAGCCCGATCATCGACGAATTGGCGGCCGAATATGAAGGGCGCGTTACGATCGGTAAAATGGATGTAGATAACAACAACGATGTGGTTGCACAGTTTGGCATCCGCAATATCCCGACCATCCTTTTCTTCAAAGACGGTAAGGTTGTGGACAAACAGGTTGGGGCAGCTCCCAAAACTACATTCGTATCTAAAATCGAAGCTCTTTTATAGTTTGATAGCACGAAGCATTTCGCGTTTTCCAGGGGGGCCGGGTATTCTTTCAACAGCATATCCGGCCTCTTTCATCATACGCCTGACGGCTCCTTTCGCGCAATAGGTTGTCAAAATCCCGCCTTTGGCCGTATGGGCATACAGCCGGTTGAAGATTTTCTGGTTCCACATTTCCGGTTGTTTGTCGGGGGCGAACGCATCGAAATAGACCAGGCCGATCTGATCCGGCAACGTACATGTGTTGCTGTCTCCCTGTATTTTATGCAACTCGAAAAACTCCGTAATCGGGACCGGAATGTTCCATTCCGCCTGATGCAAGTCCTGGAAAACCTCTTCCCGTCCGGCACCAATCATTTCCCCGTAATTCAAACGTCTGATGACCTCCATATCCAGCGGATAGAGTTCTATGGAATAGTACTGTACTTTCCGTTGGTGCGCTTCGGCATCCAGCAATGTCAGAAAGGCATTGAGCCCGGTGCCGAAACCGATTTCCAGAACGGTGATTTCCGGCTGTTCCAGTTGGTGCAGTCCGGCTTCGATAAAGACATGGCGCGACTCCTGCACGGCGCCGTTCACGGAGTGATAGTGCTCGTCCATTTCGGGGATGAAAAGCGTATGGCTTCCATCGGCCGTCAGTTGCAATTCCCGTTTGATATGATGTTGCATATAATTCTACAATTTGCCGGTAAAATTACACAAAAACCACCGATTTTTATGCGGGTCGAATAAAATCAGGACCCTTATTCCTGAGGTTACGGGGATTTGAGATTTCATAATACACGTGTCTGGGGAAATTGCAACGTGAACGTAGTGCCTTTCTCTTCTTCCGAAACAACGGAAATACTACCGCCATGCCGGTTCATGATTTGCCTGCAGACACTCAGGCCGATTCCCGAACCGCCCTGTTTGGTCGTAAAAAACGGCACGAATATCTTGTCGATCGCTTCCGGCACAATGCCGTATCCGTTGTCGGACACCGTTATTACCGGAGCTCCGTCCCGCCTGAACGCATTTACCCGGACTTCGGGGTAAAGGCGTTCCCGGCATGCCTCGGCTGCATTTTTCAACAGGTTTATCAACACCTGTTCAATCATGGCCCGATCTGCATAAATACGCAAATCTACCGGCCGGACAGAGAAAGAGAACGAAATGGCACCGGCCGGATACAACCCCCTTAAATCGTCGAAAAGGGAGGAAACCGGAAATAGCTGTTGCACCGGAACCGGAATACGGGTTAATTTCCGGTAGTTCTCGACAAAGTCCAACAACCCTTTGCTCCGGCGGTGTATCGTTTGCATGGCCTGCAACATGATGGCGTAATCCCGTTCGTTCATGCCGTTGGTAGCCGCCCGTTCGTTCACCGTTTCCGACAGGGAGATGATGGGAGCGATAGAATTCATGATTTCATGTGTCAGGACGCGGATCAACTTTTGCCAGGCATCCGTCTCCGCCTCCGCCACCATCATGTTGGACAGACGGGTCCGGAAGGCGGAAAGCGCTTCGTTCATGGCGCGTGTCAGATTGGCCTCCGGCCCATCCGTCGAAGGTACCGGAAAAGACAGGTTCATGTCTCCGTAGTGGATATTGGCGATCAGATGTTCCATCCGTTGAAGCATTTTCCATTGGTCCCGATACAGGGAAAAAGCGGTTCCCAGTAGGACGATGAAACATATAGCCGCCGTAAAATACAATCCTTTCAGGAGCAAAAATGCGATTGAGAGAGAGAGCACGACCTGCAATCCGATCTTCAGGAAAAGGACATACCGTTTCATAGGCCCAACTTATCCAATTTCCGGTATAAGGCAAAACGGGTGATCCCCAACAATTCGGCGGCACGGGTAATATTCCCGTCTGCCCGGCAAAGGGCCCGTTCGATCGCTTCCTTTTCAAGAACGCCCAAGTTCAGCTCTTCCAGTTCCTTTTTCTTTTGGGCAGGTGCAGGACGCAACATAAAGTTTTCAGGTCTCAGCATGGAACCATCTGAAAGAATCACGGCACGCTCGATCGCATGTTGCAGTTCGCGGACGTTACCCGGCCATGCATAACCTTGCAATTTTGTTTTGGCGTCCCGGGTAAGTCCTCCTATCTTCTTTTTGTATTTGCGGGCATAACGGTTCAGGAAATGGTCGGCCAGCAACAAGATGTCGTTTCCCCGTTCACGGAGTGGTGGGATATGTAGTTCGATCGTATTGATCCGGTACAACAGATCCTGCCGGAAAGTCCCTTCCTGGACCATTGCGTGGATATCCATGTTTGTGGCGGAGATCAGCCGGACATCGATCGGCACGGAACGGGTAGCCCCCAAGCGGAGAATCTGCCTTTTTTCGATGGCGGTCAATAACTTCGCCTGCATCGGCAAGCTCAGATTGCCGATTTCATCCAGGAACAGGGTTCCTCCGGAGGCTACCTCCATACGTCCGGGTTTGTCGCGCCGGGCATCCGTGAAGGCTCCTTTTTCATAACCGAACAATTCGCTTTCAAATAATTGTTCCGGTATGCTTCCTAAATCGATGTTGACGAAAATCCGGTTGCTTCGGGGCGAATGATGATAGAGGGCACGGGCTATCAGATCTTTTCCGGTTCCGTTTTCCCCTAAAATCAGAATATTGGCATCCGTATCCTGCAGTTTGGCTATTGTGGCAAACAATTCCTGCATGGCATCACTCTCGCCGATAATCTCGAAGCCGGTATCTTCAGGTGCTTCCAGCACTTCAACCCGCTGTTTCAACGTATGGACTTCCGCGCGGCTTTCCCGTAGCTTCAAGGCGGCAGAGAGAGTAGCGAGCAGTTTCTCTTTTTCCCAAGGTTTGGGGATGAAGTCGGTCGCTCCCGCTTTTATGGCACGCACGGCTTTCTCCGTGTCGGCATACGCCGTAATGAAAAGAACCACGGCTTCAGGATCGGCAGCCTTTATCTTTTCCAGCCAGAAGAATCCTTCTTGCCCGCTGATCGCATCCCGTCGGAAGTTCATGTCCAATAAAATGACATCCGGTGCGAATGTGGCCATGAAGTGTTCGATCCGTTCCGGTTGTGTGGTTACCTTTATTTGCTCCACATAGGGTTCGAGCAACAGATTCAACGCGAAGAGCACATCTTCGTTATCATCGATAATCAATATTTTCCCGTTTTTCATATTCCTGCTGTTATTCTATCTCCTGTCAAAGGAACTTTGAGAGGGCAAAGATAAGGATTATACCGATGGAATGTGTGTGCGATACTGCACGTAATTCGTGCGCTTGCGCACTTTGGATCGAATCAGGGTTTGGATGTAATCCGTTTAACGATACATGATTATGAATATGGCACGCTATTTGTTCCTATTCGGGCATGAAACAGATGATATACATGATACTATTGTTTTTCTGTTCCTTTCAGCTTCGGGCGCAGAAAACACTTACGCTGACATTGAGCGAAGCGATCGAAATGGCACGCCGGAACTCACCGGAAGCGATCGCCGCCCGTCATGCTTTCAGGGCTTCCTATTGGAATTGGCGTTCGTTTCGGGCCAAACAGTTGCCGAGTTTGACGCTTACTTCCGATCCGGTCTTGAATCGCTCCATCCAGTCGGTCACATTGGAAGACGGCAGCGATAAATTTGTGCACCGTAACCAGCTTTCGGTCGATGCCGGCCTTGAAATCCAACAAAACATTGCCCTGACGGGAGGAAAAGTCTTGTTGAAAACCGGCCTTGAGAGATTGGATATGTTCACCGATAAATACTCGTCCTACAAAAGTACTCCGGTCGTTATCGGATATGAACAGGACTTATTCGGTTTCAATGACCTTAAATGGGAACGTCGTATCGAGCCGATCAAATATGAAGAAGCTAAAAAGAACTATATCGAAACCCTTGAATTGGTCGCCGCCTACACGACCAACCGTTTTTTCAATTTGGCAACGGCACAGACTTCGCTGGAAATCGCAAACTATAATTTTGCATACGCCGATACCCTTTACCGGTATGCACAAGGACGTTACAACATCGGGACGATCACCGAAAACGAAATGCTTCAACTGGAACTTAACAAACTGACAGAACAGACAAACTGTCTCAACGCACAAATCGAGGTCGACGATTACATTCAGTCACTCCGCAGTTATCTGGGTATTTCCGAAAATATCACCTTAGTGGTGGTTCCCGATGACAGTATCCCTCATTTCACGGTCGATGTAAACGAAGCGATGCAGCTCGCTTTCCAAAACAATCCGGATATCAGCTCTTTCGAACGCCGCCGGTTGCAAAGCGAAAGCAATGTCGCTGAGGCAAAAGCCAACCGGGGCTTTAAAGCGGCCCTATACGCACAGTTCGGTCTGACGCAAAGCAACGAAAAGCTGAAAGAGGCCTACCACACCCCGATGGACCAACAACTGGTAACATTAGGCATACGCATCCCGATATTGGACTGGGGGGTGGGAAAAGGCCGGGTGAAAGTGGCTAAAAGCAATCGTGACAAAGTCTACACCGAATTGGAACAGGAACGGATGGACTTCGAACTGAACGTGGCCAAGATCGTCAAACAGTTTAACATACAGGCCGGCAAAGTTGCCATCGCCTACAAAACAGACCAAACAGCCCAACGTCGTAACGATGTGGCACGTAGGCTTTACTTGTTAGGCAAATCGACCATTCTCGACCTCAATGCCGCCATCGCCGAGAAAGATAATTCCCGCCGTGCTTACATCGCGGCCTTATATAATTATTGGAATCTCTATTACGCCCTCCGTAGCCTCACCGGTTACGATTTTGAGAAGAAGATGGTCATAACGGAGGATTATGAGATGATTATGAATTAAAAATCATCTTCCCATAATCCATAAATCATAATTCACAATTCACAGAAATGGACAAACCAATCGCCCCCAAGCCCCTCTACCTCCGGTATCGCTGGCATATTGCCGGAGGCATTGCATTCATGGCTCTTCTCGTATATGTCGGGATTGTAGCTTCCGGCGGCAGGAAACTCCGTACAGAAGCGGAAAACCTGATCATCGGTGAAGTGACCAGTGACAAATTTTTGGAATATGTAGATGTTGAGGGAGTCGTGCAACCGATTCTCACCATTCAGATCAATGCCCGTGAATCCGGTAGTGTAGACCGGATCGTCGCGGAGGAAGGCACCATGATGAAAAAAGGAGACACGATCTTGACACTTAATAATCCCGACCTTATCCGCGCCATCGAAGACCAACAGGATGAATGGGAAAAACAGCTGATCTCCTACAAAGAGAAAGAGATTGAAATGGAACAGAAAAGCATCGATTTACAACAAGCAACTTTGCAGACTACTTACGAATTGAACCGACTCAAGAAAAGTTATGCACTCGATGAAGAGGAATTCAATATGGGAGTCAAAAGCAAAGCGCAACTTGAAGTGGCCCGTGATGAATTTGACTACAAAACCCGAAGTACCGCCTTGCAATTGGAAGGCCTGCGCCATGACAGTGCAGCGACGATTTTGCGTCGGGAACTGATGAAAAGTGATTTGGAGCGGGAACGCAAAAAGTTTGAACGTGCCCAAGAGCGTATGGAAGGCCTGGTTGTGCGTGCACCTCTTTCCGGCCAGCTCAGTTTCGTCAAGGTAACTCCCGGACAACAAGTGCAGAGTACCGAAGCGATCGCCGAGATCAAAGTCCTCGACCAGTTTAAGATCCATACATCCCTCAGCGAATACTATATCGACCGGATCACCACCGGATTGCCCGCCACTATCACCTGGCAAAGCAAAAAATATCCTCTCCGGATCACTAAAGTCGTCCCGGAAGTTAAAGACCGTAGTTTCGACGTAGATCTGGTCTTTACGGAGACAAGCCCCGAAAACGTACGCATCGGAAAAAGTTTCCGTGTCCAGATCGAATTGGGTCAACCGGAAGAAGCACTTGTAATCCCACGCGGTGACTTTTTCCAGGCTACCGGCGGCCAGTGGATATATAAACTGAATGAATCGGGTACGAAAGCCCGGAAAACCCCGATCAGCATCGGGCGTCAAAACCCGCAACAATACGAAATAACCGGTGGTCTCCAGTCTGGCGACAAGGTGATTGTCACGGGATATAGTACTTTTGGGGATGCGGAAGAACTGATTCTGAAATAGGTAAATCTTTTCAAGAAAAAGTTTTGTGTTTTGTAGAAAAAACGTACCTTTGCAAGCCGAATATTATCAAAATTGTACTAAGAGTTTAATTCTTAGCACGTTGTTGCGTCAAGTGTCCGTAGCGGCAACGCACGCGGGGATTGGATTCTTGTTTTTTAGAGTTATTAATTTATTAATTTTTTAAGCAAGTGGATACTTTAAGTTTTAAGACCATTTCTGCAAACAAAGCAACTGTTAACAAAGAGTGGGTCATTGTTGACGCTGAAGGTCAGGCTTTGGGACGCCTTTGTGCAAAGGTAGCAAAGCTTTTGCGTGGTAAGTACAAACCCAATTTTACTCCGCATGTTGATTGTGGTGATAACGTAATTATCATCAATGCAGACAAAATCGTTCTGACAGGTAACAAGTGGAACGATCGTATTTATTTGAGATATACCGGATATCCCGGTGGGCAGATCGCTTATACGCCGGCTGATTTGCAGGCTAAAGGTGACGACCGTCTGTTCCGTAAAGTAGTAAAAGGTATGCTTCCGAAGAATCGTCTGGGTGCTAAACTGTTGAATAATCTGTATGTATATGCAGGTACAGAGCACAAACATGAAGCTCAGCAGCCTAAATTAATCGACATAAACTCATATAAATAATCACAATGGAAGTAGTAAATGCAATAGGAAGACGTAAGGCAGCAGTTGCTCGCGTATTCGTAAGCGAAGGTACAGGAAAGATTACGATCAACAAACGTGATCTGGCTAATTACTTTCCTTCTACAATCCTTCAGTTCATTGTTAAGCAGCCGCTCGCAAAGCTGAACGTTGCAGAACAATATGATATCAAGATCAACCTCGATGGAGGTGGTTTCAAAGGACAGTCTGAAGCTGCTCGCTTGGCTATCGCCCGTGCACTGATCAAGATCAATCCGGAAGACAAATCCGTTCTTCGTGCAGAAGGTTTCGTTACTCGTGACCCGCGTGCTGTTGAACGTAAAAAGCCGGGACGTCCTAAAGCTCGTAAGAGATTCCAGTTCAGTAAACGTTAATCTTATTTGTGAGTCCCTTACAAGTATAGCAAAGCGTTTAGTATCTAAATTATCAGGATTCTTTTTATATGCTGACATACGGGAGGACTACCTGATGATTGTGTTAAACAAAAGAAAGTAAACGATTTTAAGAAAAGAACAATGTCAAGAGTTAATTTTGATCAGTTATTAGAAGCTGGCGTACACTTCGGACACTTAAAAAGAAAGTGGAACCCTGCAATGGCTCCTTATATCTTCATGGAGCGCAATGGTATTCATATCATTGACTTATATAAAACAGTTGCTAAAGTAGACGAAGCAGCAGAAGTAATGAAAAACCTGGCAAAACAGGGCAAGAAAGTGCTTTTCGTCGCTACTAAAAAACAAGCTAAACAAGTTGTCGCCGATAAGGCAGCTTCTGTTGGTATGCCTTACGTGATCGAACGTTGGCCGGGTGGTATGTTGACTAACTTCCCGACTATCCGTAAAGCTATCAAGAAGATGGCTACTATCGATAAGATGACAAAAGATGGTACATTTGATAATCTTTCCAAAAGAGAAAAACTTCAGATCACTCGTCAGCGTGCTAAGTTGGAAAAGACATTGGGCTCTATCGTAGACCTGACTCGTCTTCCGTCTGCTTTGTTCGTTGTTGACGTGATGAAAGAACATATCGCAGTCCGTGAAGCGAACCGTCTGGGTATCCCTGTATTCGGTATGGTTGATACGAACTCTGACCCGAACAACATCGACTACGTGATTCCGGCTAACGATGACGCTACAAAATCTGTAGAAGTTATCTTGGGTGCTATCTGCGAAGCCATGAACGAAGGTCTGCAGGAACGTAAAGCTGAAAAGATCGATACAGAAGCTGCCGGCGAAGGCGAAGCTCCTAAAAGAGAACGTAAAGCTAAAGCTGCTGTAAAGAAAGAACGTACTAAGAAAGAAGACGACGACGCTCTGAACGCTAACGTTGCTGGCAAGTTCGCTAAAGACGAAGAGTAATTCAACCGATTGGCAATTGATAATTGACAATTGGCAATTAAGAGAGACATAAAACGAAACGATGGGCAATTGGCTTTTGACTTGAATTGTCAATTGTCAATTGTCCATTGTCTATTAATAAAGTAAACATTTAATAAATAAGAGAATAAGATTATGGCTGTAACTATGGCTGATATAACCAAGCTGCGCAAAATGAGCGGGGCTGGAATGATGGACTGTAAGAAGGCGTTGACCGAATCTGACGGTGACATCGAAAAGGCAATGGAAATTATCCGTAAAAAAGGACAGGCTATTGCCGCTAAACGTTCTGACCGTGAAGCTGCAGAAGGTTGCGTGTTGGCAAAGAAAGACGGTGAATTCGCTGCTATCATCGCGTTGAAATGCGAAACAGACTTCGTTGCTAAGAATGAAGACTTTATCGCTTTGACTCAGGCTATCCTGGATGCTGCTGTCGCTAACAAGTGCAAAACATTGGATGAAGTGAAAGCTCTGCCGATGGGTAAGGGTACTGTACAGGATGCAGTTACGGATCGTAGCGGTATCACGGGCGAAAAGATGGAACTGGACGGTTACAACGTGGTAGAAGGTACTTATACGACTGTTTACAACCACATGGGTAAGAACCAGCTCTGTACAATCGCTGCTTTCAATAAGGAATCAGAAGAAGCTGCTCACAACATCGCTATGCAGATCGCAGCCATGAATCCTATCGCTATCGATGAAGCTGGTGTGCCGGAATCTGTAAAGGAACAGGAAATCCAGGTAGCTATCGAAAAGACAAAAGCTGAACAGGTACAGAAAGCTGTTGAAGCTGCTCTGAAGAAAGCCGGAATCAACCCGACACACGTGGATAGCGAAGACCACATGGAAAGCAACATGGCTAAAGGCTGGATCACGGCTGAAGATGTTGCCAAAGCAAAAGAAATCATCGCTACAGTTTCTGCTGAAAAAGCAGCAAACCTGCCTCAGCAAATGATCGAGAACATTGCTAAGGGCCGTCTTGGCAAGTTCTTGAAAGAAGTTTGCTTGCTGAACCAGGAAGATATCATGGATGGCAAGAAGACGGTAAGAGAAACTATGAAGGAAGCTGATCCTGAATTGCAGATCTTGGCATTCAAACGCTTCACTTTGCGTGCTGAATAATTTTGCTTCGGCAGAATGGAATAAAAAAGGGGTTCGGTTTTCCGAACCCCTTTTTTATGGGTATTGTGATTCCTGCCTATTTTAAGCTGGCCAGTGCCTCTTTGATACGTTTGATTGCTTCCACGATATTTTCGTCACTGGTAGCATAGCTCATGCGGATGCATTCAGGTGCTCCGAAAGAAGTCCCTCCAACACAAGCCACGTGTGCCACTTCCAAGAGATACATAGCCAGATCGTCTGCGTTGTTGACGACATGCGTTCCATCTGTCTTGCCGTAGTAATAGCTACATTTGGGGAATAAATAGAAAGCTCCTTCCGGTTTGTTTACCTCAAAGCCCGGA
This sequence comes from Parabacteroides sp., assembly GCA_017937385.1. GTDB lineage: Bacteria > Bacteroidota > Bacteroidia > Bacteroidales > Tannerellaceae > Parabacteroides. Next base: position 20,859 of record JAGBDR010000046.1, on the reverse strand, counting down.
ACTTCTTTTGCTAAACTGACAATCAAGTCACGACGGCGTTCAAAGGCTTTGCGCATTTCCTCTACCGGTTCCTGCGAACCTGTATAAGCCGCTTCTGCTGCTTTTTGGGATACGGAACATGGACCTGAGGTATATTGTCCCTGCAATTTGTTGACAGCTTTCACGATCCATTCCGGTCCGGCGATAAAACCGATACGCCAACCAGTCATGGCGTATGCTTTGGAAACACCGTTGATAATGACTGTACGGTCTTTCATCCCTTCTACCTGTGCGATGCTGTTGTGCTTGCCGATATAGTTGATATGTTCGTAGATTTCATCTGCAATCACGATGATTTCCGGATACTTTTTCAGTACTTCGGCCAAACCTGCCAATTCTTCCGCACTGTAGACTGAACCGGTCGGATTGGACGGAGAACAGAGAACCAGCGCTTTTGTCTTCGGTGTGATAGCGGCTTCCAATTGTGCCGGAGTAATCTTAAAATCCTGTTCGATACCGGCCGCAACGATCACTGGTATGCCTTCTGCCAATTTTACCATTTCCGGATAGCTGACCCAGAACGGAGCCGGGATAATCACTTCGTCGCCCGGATTAACCAGCACCATGATTGTATTACAAACGGATTGTTTGGCACCATTTGCGCAAGAAATCTGGTTGGCAGTGTATTCCAATCCGTTTTCGTTTTTCAGCTTGGCAACGATGGCGTTGCGTAAAGCCGGATAACCAGCAACGGGTGAATAGCGAGAATAATTTTCGTCGATAGCTTTTTTGGCAGCTTCCTTGATCGCTTCGGGAGTATTGAAGTCGGGTTCTCCGACACTTAAGTTGATAACATCAACTCCCTGAGCCTTTAATTCACTGCTCTTTTGGGACATCGCCAGTGTTGCGGATGGCGACAAACTTGCTAAACGTGCTGATACTTGTGTCATGATCGTGTTATTATGTAATTATAAATTTATTTGATATTGTGTAAGACGTGTCCCATACGTTCCTTTTTCGTCTTCATATAGAATTCGTTGTAAGGATTCGGAGCAACTTCGATGGGGACGTTTTCTACGACTGTCAGCCCGTATGCCTCCAGTCCGACACGTTTGACGGGATTGTTAGTCATCAGGCGCATCTTGGTGACACCCAAATGACGCAGGATCTGGGCACCGACACCGTAATCGCGTTCGTCTGCCTGATGCCCGAGGTGCAAGTTGGCATCAACAGTATCCAAACCGTCTTCTTGAAGTTTATAAGCTTTCATCTTTTCCATCAGCCCGATGCCACGTCCTTCCTGGTTCAGGTAAACGATTACGCCTTTGCCTTCTTGTTCGATACGTTGCATGGCTTTGTGCAGCTGTTCGCCACATTCGCAACGCATGGAACCGAAGATGTCACCGGTTGCACAAGATGAATGTACACGTACCAAAATCGATTCGTCCGGCTCGAACTTGCCTTTTATCAGGGCGATGTGCTCCAGCCCGTTACTTTTCTGGCGGAAAGGGATCAGGCGGAAGTGGCCATATTGGGTAGGCAAATCCACTTCGACACCGTTTTCTACGATCGATTCTGTTTTCAGACGGTATGAAATCAAATCTTTGATGCAGATGATTTTGATATCAAACTTCTTGGCGACCTCGATCAGTTGAGGTAGGCGGGCCATTGTTCCGTCTTCATTGATGATCTCGATCAGTGCACCGGCCGGATATAAACCGGCGAGGCGAGCCAAATCGACGGCAGCTTCGGTATGTCCGGCACGGCGTAACACACCTCGTGAACGGGCGCGAAGCGGGTTGACGTGTCCCGGACGGCCCAGGTCGGACGGTTTGGTTTTCGGATCGGCGAGCGCCAGAATGGTTTCTGCCCGGTCAAACATCGAAACACCTGTCGTACAACCGCCGCCTAATTTGTCTACCGTTATCGTGAACGGGGTTCCCAACAGAGAAGTGTTGTTTGCAACCTGCATGTCAAGTTCCAGTTCCTGGCAACGCTCTTCCGTGATCGGTGCACACAGTACGCCACGACCGTTTTTCAGCATGAAGTTTACTTTTTCGGGAGTTATCTTTTCGGCGGCAATAATAAAATCACCTTCATTTTCGCGATCTTCATCATCAACTACGATTAAGAATTTTCCTTCGCGGAAGTCTTCAATAGCTTCTTCAATGGTGTTTAATTTGATTTCGCTCATATACTCTTTTACTTATATTTCTTATTTCACAAAGATACGGGTATTTTTTCAATTATATCAATCAGTTCATTGCTTGTCTTTTGTACCATCTTGATATCATGTCGCAAAAGTTTGCGTTGGTATGTGGCAAGCAGATAAACCGGAAGCCCGATCGGGAAAAAGAGGCCGACTGCCAGTCCGGCTTTCCCGTTTATTTTTGCATTTATCTGGTTGTAACCGCTGATGATCGGATAGTCCATCAGTTTGTTTAAAACCAAATTCTGGTCCGAGTTTGACAATTCTTCGATGATGCCGTCCATCTTTACCGTCAGTTGCTCGGCTGCATGATCGCGTCCGCCCTGTTTCCAAAAACGGAAGTAATTGGTCCATCGCTTATGGGCAACCAGATATACCTCACATTCTTTTGCCAGTTGTTTCAGTTGGAGGACGGTCTGCCCGTAATCCGGATTGAACATAATCACCTCTTTCATTTCCACCTTTCTGCCGGATCGTTTTCCGAACAGATTTTTCAAGGCGTTCAGGTAGGTATCGGCATTCAGGATGACAGAATCGTTTACGGCCTTATAGGTCAGGAAGATACCTAACGGGGCCAAGACCGCGGAACTCAACCACATTCCCTGCCAGGCTTCCCAAACGCCGTCGCGGGCCATCTTGAAGCCGATATTGTTAATCACATAATAAAAGATAAAAAGGAGGACGGAAAGAACCACCGGAGTTCCCAAACCTCCTTTCCGTATGATGGCTCCAAGCGGCGCACCGATGAAAAAGAAGACCAGACAGGCAAACGAGATCGTGAATTTGTTGTGCCATTCTGTCAAATGGCGGCGCACCCGGTAGGCTTCGTCTCCGATTGTGGCGGCTTTGAAAAAGTAATCGGCTTTCATATTCTCGATACTTGACTTCGCACGGGTCAGGATTGTCGCTTTTTTTCCGGGATTTTCTGCCAGGTAGAGGCTGTCGAAGTTCATGACGATCGCCGGTTCATCCGCCTTGACCGTTGTTACGGTCTGGGTATCGGATTGCTCATCATTCGGTTCCTCCTTTGCTTGATCTTGCTTTATGTCTTGCGGTCTCTTAAGTGTCTTTTTGTAGGAAGTTTCGTAAACATTTTTGGCGTTGACGCTTTGTATGCTGTCCAAACGTACGGAAACGGAGTCAATGAACGTTTGCAGGTCATGCATATTTTTACCCATAAACTGGTTTTGCATGAACGATTCGTCTGTCCGTGAGAAGTTGGCATCAAATTCGATCAGGATATCCCGGCTTTTGAATGTCTCCCTCTGGTAGGGAACGGAACTTTTCGTGCCTGCTGTACCCGATTGCTTGTCCAAACTTCTAAAAGATTCTCCATTAAATAGGGAAAGGACCAAAAACATTTTGTCTGCCGAGGTTTTCAGCCGTCCTGAATCTGCAACCATTACGCCGACTTTATTGAATCCTTCGGAATAATCATAGATCATCATGTCGCGGAGGAGTCCGGTTTCAGTGTCCTTATGTTTTACATATACATTAAATCCGGTGATTTCGTTATAGAAAACCCCTTCCGGTATATCCAGTTCAGGAGATTTCTGTCTCATGGACCAAAGTAGGGTGTAGAGTTTGACCTGTACGACCGGCATAGCGTAATTTTGGAAGAAGAAAGCCCCGATGCTAATAAGGCTGACGGTGATGATTAGCGGGCGCATGATATGGACGAGTGAAACGCCGGCCGATTTCATTGCCAACAATTCCAATCGTTCGCCGAGATTCCCGAAAGTCATAAGAGAAGCCAGCAAAATGGCCAGCGGGAGTGCCATCGGCACGAGAAAGAGGGCGGCATACATGAACATTTCCGCCAAAACAGGAATCCCCAGTCCTTTCCCGACCATATCGTCAATGTACCTCCACAGGAACTGCATAAGCACAATGAACAGACAGATACCGAAGGTCATTAAGAACAACGGCAGGAAAGTCTGGAGCATAAATGTATATAATCGTTTTATTTTCAACATTGCTTATCCGGTTGACGGCGCAAAAGTAGTGAAAAAACGATATGAACACTAACAGAAATCACTAAAACAAGCTAAATACCGAGCGTCCGCTTCAGTCCTTCTACTTGCGTGTCCCATAAATTGATAGAATCCCTTTTTTCATCCTGTTCGGCAAAATCCGTTATTTGCAGGGAAGTCGATCCGGTTAATTCATGGCTGTGGATCTGAAATTCAAAATAGGCATTTTCATCTTCTTCATCCGTCCAGCGGAAACGGACGCTCATCTCTGGTTTCATAGACAACACTTCCGCTTCCTGTTCGGACTTGTCCCATTTGAAAACATACGTGTTGCCATTAATAATAACATCATCAGCGAACCATGCGGACAACCCAGGAGGAGTGGTGAGGTGATTCCATAAACTTCGTTTTGAAACTTTGTCGAAAATGTATTCGATGTGAAATTTTTCTTTTTTCATCTTTACATTGTGTTTATTGCGCACAAGATAATAAAAGAATTGGTATTTACCAAATCTGATTCAAAAAACAGCTTGAAATTGAGAACTTAATAGGAACTACTCAAAATAATTGAAATTTTTTTCTTGAAAGTGTTGCACAGTATAAAAATAAGTTCTACTTTTGCACCGTCAATCAAGAAAATGATGACAATATCATGGCGAGATAGCTCAGCTGGTTAGAGCGCATGATTCATAATCATGAGGTCCCCGGTTCAATCCCGGGTCTCGCTACGGATTAGTATTAGACAGTTACAGTAAGTGACTGTCTTTTTTTATGTCTTTTCGGATAGTTTTTATTATGGTGGATCAGAAAGACATTCCGTATATTGATGGCGATAATAGGTTGTCTTTTGGGCTCGTCCATATTTAAATGATTCCTCTTAAATCCAAATATGCAAATTGTATCTCATCGTTTAGAGTTATGATGAGACGATTGTTTTCTTTGTCGTAGCAAAAATCGGTTATCTTATATCCGGTTTCTAAGGTTTTGAGGTAGTTGCCGTTTAAGTCGAAGACCAGAAACTTTGTGGGATAATAGGCATCTGTACGATGATCGCCTCCGGAATAGAGTGCCAGGATTTTATCTCCGCAAAAATTGACATCGAGAGAATAGTGCTGTGTCTGCGTTTTCCCGTTTTTCCATTTTGGGCCGTAGATGTTCCATTTTAAATTCCCGTTGAAATCACAGATCGTCATTAAATCGTATTGAGTGTAACATTGGACATATAATTGATGTTCTGCGGATGCAGCATATATGAAGCGGACTTTTTCCAGATCGGGATATTCGTATGGCATAGGGGTTATTTCTCCAGTAGCCATGTTCCATCTGGCAACTGAGGGCTTAAAATCGTTGTTTCCTATCGGTTCGATGCTTCTGGCAATACAAAGTGTGTCGTTTATATATAAATAATCATCCGGGAACTGCTTGATCTTTATATCCATTTTTACACTTGGCTGATAATCCGGATTCGTTAAAACGCTGTCTAAGTCGTAAACGAATATTTTTAGTTTGCCATGATCCGACACGAAGAAACGTCGGTTCGCCTCGTCAATTCCAACGTGACCAATCCTTGCAATTTCCTTTGGCCCTTGTCCGTGGTAAGTGCTACTGGTAAGATGTTTGAACGTGTTTTTATCAAATAGATGAATGAGTTTGTCTGGCGAATTGTAATCGGTAATGATTAAGTAATTGTCGATTAGATAAGTTCTTGATATGCGTCCTATCAGTACATCCTGTGTTGAAAATTCTTTCATTTTATCCCGTACGTCAACAATTTGGTCGCGTTTGCTCTGATGTTTTTCCGTTTCGGTGTTTTGACTACAACTCCAACAAAAGATAATAAGGAAGATGTATAACAGTTTGTTCATGATCGTTTCTGTTTTTAGGACGTTATTACGGAGCAAATATACGCATATTTTCAATTTTATACGAATTTGTCGTAAATAATTTGTCCGGATTCTCGGCAAACATAGGAATTGTATGTCTGTTTTTATGTAAATTTGTCATACGTAAATGAACTTCAACTGTTTTTGATCCTTTAAAGATTTGAATTATGAAACTTTTTTCGAGAATACGGGAACGGGTGGATACTTTTCTACATGATGAGAGATTGAAGAAGAAGCTGTATATCATTATATTCGAATCGGATACTCCGATGGGGAAACTGTTCGATACCTGCCTGATTGGGTTTATCATCGCAAGCATATTGGTGGTGATTTTGGAGAGCATACGGTCTTTTTCATACCATTATACGTTGGGACTGCGGATATTGGAATATGTGTTTACCGTCTTTTTTACATTTGAATATCTGGTCCGTATCTATTGTTCGCCTAAACCTCGGAAATATATTTTCAGCTTTTTCGGGATTGTGGACCTGTTGTCGACATTGCCGGTCTATCTGAGTATTTTCTTTGCCGGTACGCGCTACTTGTTGATCATCCGGGCATTCCGGCTGATCCGCGTTTTCCGTGTCTTTAAGTTGTTCAACTTTCTGAAAGAAGGGAATATGCTATTGAAATCGCTCCGGATCAGTGCGCCGAAGATATTCGTGTTTTTCTTTTTTGTCTTGATCCTGGTGACTTCGATCGGTACGATTATGTATATGATAGAGGGAAACCAGCCCGATACGCAATTCGATAATATCCCGAACAGCATTTATTGGGCGATCGTGACGATGACGACGGTCGGCTATGGCGACATAACGCCCGTGACACCTGTCGGGCGTTTCCTATCGGCGGTCGTGATGTTGATCGGCTATACGATTATCGCCGTCCCGACGGGAATTGTCTCGGCCACGATGGTCGGGGAGCAACGTAAAAGGGATCGGTTGAAATGCCCGCATTGCCATCGGACCGGGCATGAAGAGGAGGCCGGATATTGTAAATATTGCGGTTCGAAATTGGATCGGCCGGAGAGCTGAGATTCGGAATCTGTCAAAATAATTATTATCTTTGTCGCCATTTGATATTAATAAGTTAAGAAAGAAAATGGAAATAGTAGTAAGCGGCATTCGCCCAACGGGTAATTTGCATCTGGGGAATTACTTCGGAGCAGTAAAAGGATTTTTGCAAATGCAAAATGAGTATAATTGCTTTTTCTTTATTGCAGACTGGCACTCGTTGACTACACATCCGCATCCCGATAACATCCGTAACAGTGTGAAGACGATTTTGGCTGAATATCTGGCCTGTGGTGTCGATCCGGAAAAAGCGACCATCTATCTGCAGAGCGATGTGCGCGAGATCCCTGAACTGTATCTGTATCTGAATATGAATGCCGGGATCGGCGAGTTGATGCGTACTACTTCTTTTAAAGATAAGGCACGCCAGCAATTGCACATTGACCGTGTCAACACCACGGAAGGCGATGTGGAAAAGGAAATCTTCAATGAAAACAACAAGCATAGCGTAAGCGCCGGTTTGTTGACTTATCCGACCCTGATGGCGGCCGATATCATCATCCACAAGGCGGTGAAGGTGCCGGTCGGGAAAGACCAGGAACAGAACATGGAAATGGCCCGCCGTTTTGCCCGCCGTTTCAACTCGACTTACGGGGTTGAATGTTTCCCGGAACCCGCCTCGTTCTATTATTCCAGCAAGGCGATCAAAGTGCCCGGCTTGGACGGCTCCGGCAAGATGGGCAAGAGCGAAGGAAACGCCATCTATCTGATCGACGACGAAAAGACAATCAAGAAGAAGGTGATGAAGGCCGTGACGGATGCCGGTCCTACGCAGCCGAACAGTGTGAAGCCCGAACCGATTGCCAATTTGTTTACAATGATGGAAATCGTATCGACCAAAGATACGTTCGATTTCTTCAATGAAAAATATAACAATTGCGAGATCCGTTACGGAGATTTGAAAAAGCAATTGGCCGAAGATATCAATAAATTCTGTGCTCCGATCCGCGAACGCATCTTGGACATCCGTTCCGACGAAGACTATCTGGCGAAAGTGGCTCGTATCGGTGCTGAAAAGGCAAGCGAGAGCGCCGCAAAGACGCTGCGTGAAGTACGCGAGATTATCGGATTCAGAGGATAACCCTGTTTTGTGCCCCGGCAGGGAAACTGTGGTTTCATAGGCATGAAACTATAGTTCCCTGGGCATGGAATTCCTGTTCCCTGGGCATGGAACTCACGTTCCCCGGTAAGGGAACAAAAGACAAAGGCAAACGTATGGCGACAATATCGGCGAAAGATTTTGAACATACCTTTAAGGAATTGTACAAGCCCCTCTGCTTGTTCGCACTTCGTTTTACGGAAAAGACGGAAGATGCCGAAGATGTCGTGCAGCAAGCCTTTGCCGACGTGTGGGACAAGAGTTGCCACGACGTGACGATTGCCAATCTTAAATCCTATCTGTACCAAGCTGTCAAAAACCGTTCCCTCACCCTTGTTGCCCGATTGGCCGATACCGAACCGGTTTCGGAGTTTGTTGCCGACTTGGAAGATCTGTCGGAAGAAGAACAGATGTACCAGGCGGAACGCGATGCGCGTCTTTGGGCGGCTATCGATGAGCTTCCACCCGAGCGGAAGAAGATATTTCTGCTTTCCAAGCGGGACGGATTGAAATATCAGGAGATTGCCGAAGAATTGAACATTTCGGTCAAGACGGTTGAAAATCAAATAGGAAAAGCGTTGAAAGCTTTGCGGGAAACCGCTATACGGATTTATTGTTTCTTTTTTTCTTGAAAGAGTAGGGGTTTTTTCGGATTTTCGGTCTTAGTGATAGAATGGCTAACATGTTTATGTATCACTAATGTAAAAAGGAAATGAAGAGATTCGTGTTGTTTGTGATGTTGATGATGAGTGTGGCAGCGGTGAACGCGCAAAGGTGGTCGCTGACGCCGGAAGTCGGGATGACGGCTGTCAAGAGAGGCGGTCCTTCTTATTATAATGAATTAGGATGGGCTTGGAATGCCCGTTGGAAAATCGGAGTAGGTGCGGAGTTTTTTGTCAAGCCGGAGCGGTTTTCATTGAAATCGGGGTTGTATTATACTCAGCGGGGGCATTGGGCGCATTCCCTTTTGTTTGGAAATATGTCTCCTCGGCTGGAAGAACAATCGGATGTTGTTTTCAGCGAAATCAACGTGAAGACGAACCGCCATTTTTTGCAAGTCCCGTTGATGGCGAATTTTTCATTCCGGTTGGCGGATCATGTGCGGTTGAATTTGGCGGCCGGTCCGTATTTCGCTTGGTCAATGGGCGATAAAAACTCGTTCGGCTATATGGCGTATGAAAAGACGGATGAGGAGGGCGTTTATTGGGCGTATGGTGATGTTTATGTTGCCGGATGGAAAGGAAACGGCTTCTCGGATGATGAATGGACGCATGATAATCCTTTCGACTGGGGACTTTTGCTTCAGGCAGGATTAGAAATCGGTTCCTGTGTGATGAACGTCGGTTACGATGCCTCTTTAGGTAAGGAATACGAATATGATTCGGCCGGCTTGAAATACCATACTTTCAGTTTGTCGATCGGGTATAAATTCAAATTAGGAAAATAAAAGCAATGGAGAGTGCAGGAGCCATTGTCCATTGTCAATTATCAATTGTCAATTGAAAAGATGAACAACGAGCAAGAGGATAGATGGGAGAAACGCCTTCGTTTTGTAGCCCGGCGCTACAAAGAGGGAAGCTTGGATGAGGATAAGGCATGGGAACGTTTTGCGGCCCGGCAAGGGATTCGTCGGAAGGTCTTTTTCCGTCGTTATTGGATGGCGGCGGCTTCGGTCATGCTTTTGCTTATCGGCTTCGGACTTTTTTATCGGATGGATCGGAAAGAATCGGAATGGGTATCGGTTGTGACCGTACCGGGACAATTGAAGGATGTCTATCTGCCGGATAGTACTTTGGTATCAATGGCAGGAAACTCAACGTTACGCTATGACGTGAAAAAGTACGGAAAGGAACGGCGTGTTGTGGAGATGAAGGGAAAAGCTTTTTTTCAAGTGAAGAGAGATGAAGCACGCCCCTTTTCCGTTCATACGACCCGTACGGAGGTCACGGTGTTGGGAACCAGTTTCCAGGTAAACGAGCGGCCGGAGGCCACGCAAGTCGATGTCTTGACCGGAAAGGTGCGTTTTTCGGCCGATGAAGTGTCGGAGCCGGCTATCTTGATCGCCGGAATGTCGGCTTCCTATTCGGAGGAAAAGAAAGAAATAGAGATCGGGACGGAAGAGAACTTGAATGAGCTTTCCTGGAAAACAAAGCAATTGCGCTTCAATGATACGCCTTTGGAACAGGTGATCCGGGACTTGAATGAGTATTATCATGTGAAGATTACGAACAAGGCAGGTACGTCGGATGCCCGCTTGACCGCTACATTCAACGACTTGCCTCTCGATGAGGTCTTGTTGGTGATCAACCAGACATTGGATGTCCGGTTGGTGTTCCGGTAAATAAGGATCCAATATTGTTATGTATCGTATTTACCTGTTTGTCATAGGAATTTATTTGATTTGCCCGCTGATTTATGCCAGAGAATCCTCGCTGCTTCCGGCTGAGTCGGTTCCGACCGTGACCTTGGATATGCGGCAGGTTCCTTTGCAAGAGATCTTGCTCGAAATAGAAAAACAGACCGGCCTGTTTTTTTCATACGAATCGTCGATGTTGAAAGATTACCGGAAAGTATCGTTGAAAGCCCATGACGAATCGCTCTCCGATTGCCTCAAGCGGTTATTCGAACCTTTGTCGATCGTCTATCGGATAACAGGGCAATATGTGATCTTGAAACGAAAACCCAAGTTATATACGATCAGCGGCTTCGTGCGCGATTCGGCTTCTTATGAGAGCCTGATCTCGGCGACTGTCATAGATCAGGTTTCCAAAAAGGGTTCTGTTTCCAACAATTATGGTTTTTATAGTATGACGCTGCCGCCGGGTAAAGTCCTGTTGGCCTCTTCCTATGTCGGGTATGAACGTCGGACGCTTACTTTCGAGTTGACGCGCGACACGATGATCGACCTCTCTCTGAAACCGGCCGGAACGTTGGGCGAAGTCGTGATTCAAGGAATTTCTCCCCGATCGGAAGTCTTGAAAAGCCGTATCGGGGTGTCGGATATTTCGGCGAGCCGGGTGAAGTCTTTGCCGGCCTTGTTAGGTGAGGCGGATGTTGTCAAAACGTTGCAACGCCTGCCGGGTACGACGGTCGGGACGGAAGGAATGAGCGGCTTGTTCGTACGGGGAGGAGATGGCGACGACAACTTGTTTCTGTTGGACGGGAATCCGATTTATCATACGGATCATGTCTTGGGCTTTTTCTCGGCTTTCAACCCGGATGCGGTGAAGAGTGCCACGTTTTATAAGGGAAGTTTTCCGGCGGAATACGGCGGGAGGCTTTCTTCCGTTATAGATGTGCGTATGAACGAGGGAAACCGGAAAGAGTATCACGGGAATGTTTCGGTCGGTCTGTTGGCGGCGCGTGCCAATCTGGAAGGACCGATCATCAAGGACCGGTCGTCGTTCAATGTCTCTGTGCGCCGTACTTGGATGGAATTGATTACCTGGCCGCTTGTGACCGCTTTCAACAAGAAATCCGATACGAAAGTCAAAGGCGGATACCATTTCTACGACATGAATGCCAAGGTCGATTATTCTTTTACGGACCGGAGCCGTGCGTATCTTAGCTTTTATATGGGGAGCGATAGTTATCGGAACGGGGAAGATTCGAAAAACATGCACGGAGAAGATCGGGATTTCTGTTGGCGTTGGGGGAATCTGATCGGGTCTGCCGGTTGGAACTACCTGATCAATAAGAAGCTGTTTGCTACTTTTACGGGTGGTTATACCCGGTATCGTTCCCATATTATTCAGAAACAGAATACGTTTGTCTCTTTCCGGGATTTGGGCGGGCAGCTCTATTTCCAGGAAGGGCATTATCGTTCGGCGATGGAAGATATCAGCTTGCGGGCCTCTTTCGACTACCGCCCGAATGTGGACCACCGGATCCGGATGGGCGGGGATTATCTGTTTCATATTTTTCGCCCCGAACAGAGTAATATGAGTTCCTGGTATGAAGATTCGGTCGTTATGAAAGCGAATACCACTGTCTTTGCCCATTCCCTGATTCACGGGCATGAGCTTTCGGCCTATGCGGAAGACGAAATGTCGCTCACCGACCGCTTTCGGGTGAATACCGGCCTGCGTTTCACGCTTTTCCATGTGCAAGGGACGACCTACCAATCTTTTCAGCCCCGTTTTTCTGCCCGTTATTTGCTGGGGCGGAGGATATCGGTGAAAGTCTCCTACACGAAGATGAACCAATATATCCACCTGTTGTCCAATAGTTATATCAGCCAGCCGACAGACATTTGGGTTCCGGTGACGGAAAATATCCGTCCGATGAATGCCCATCAGGTAACGGGTGGCCTGGCTTGGTACTTCCACGGATTGGATTTCTCGGCGGAGGGATATTACAAACGGATGAACAACTTGGTGGAATATAAGGATAACGGTCCGGTCTTGCCGGCTTTTACCGGTTGGGAAGACCGGGTGGGAGTAGGCAAGGGCCGTTCCTACGGGATGGAGTTGATGGTGCAGAAGAAAGCCGGGCGTTTCAACGGTTGGATCGGCTATACGCTCTCGTGGTCCGACCGCTGGTTCCCGGACGGGACGGTCAATAAAGGAGTACGTTTCCCTTCCCGCTATGATAACCGACATAAGATCGATATTGTTGCCTCTTATCGGTTATCCAAGAAGGTGGAGCTGACGGCCGCTTGGATGTATAAGTCCGGTAACCATATCACTTTACAGGATGTGAATTACCGGCCGTCTCCGGATTTGACCGATGGCGAGACGGGTGAGCTGGGGGAATGGACGAGTGGTTTGAGTGCCAGTTCCCGGAATAATTACCAGCTATCGCCTTACCATCGTTTGGATTTAGGTGCGAATTTCTATCGTTACAAAAGGAACGGACGTATGGGAATCTGGAACCTGAGTTTGTGTAACGCCTATTTTAAGCCGAATCCGTTTACCGTCCGTCCCCGGATTTATCAACTGACAGATGGGAAGGAGGTCGTATTGGAACAGACGTTGTTGTTCCTTTTTGTCCCGTCTCTCTCTTATACGTTTAAATTTTGAAGTCATGAAGAAGTTTTTGTTCCTGTTGTGTTGGCTCCTGTCGGTTTCCTGCATCCGCGATGTGGAGTTGGAGCTCCCGCCTGTGCCTTCGCGCCTGGTACTCAATTCATCTGTTTCACCTGATGAGGATGTGACGGCATTCTTGTCGAAAAGCTGGTTCATCTTGGATACGATTACGGACGACGGTATCCGGAACGGGACGATCCGGGTGTTTGTGAACGATCGGTTGCAGGGAACGATGCAGCCGATGGAGAATGAACGGTATACGGGGCAATATGTTTTACCCGGATGCCGGGTCGTTTCAGGAGATTGCTTGCGGTTGGAAGCGGCTGCTCCGGGATTCGATCCGATAGAAGCGGAAACAGTCATTCCCGATCCCGTGGAGGTACTTTCGGTCGATACGGTCCGCTTTTTTAAGTTTAGCAGTCTGGGCTATGAATATCCGTCTCTCCGTCTGTATATCCGTTTACGGGACGAACCGGACAAACGGAACTATTATCGTCTGATGGTGGAAAAGGTCGTGGAGTATAAGAAAGGAGATAGCGTGGCTGTCGCCAGTTCCATGTCTCATGCGGATATTCCTCTCTCTGTATCTCTGAACCTGGTCTATGAAGATCCGGTGTTCCGTACGACCGCCACGAATCCGATTGTAGATCAACTGAACGGGAAGACCTGCCGGGGCACGTTTACCGATGATATGTTTGACGGAAACGAATATACCGTCTGTTCCTCTTTCTATCCGGTCGAAAACTCGTATGCGGACGATTCGGTTATGACAACCGTACATTATGATGTCCGCTTGCTGGCCGTTTCGGAAGCCTATTACCATTACCTGACGGTCGTGCAAAACTTTTCCATCTCTTTGGGAGATGCTTATCTGGACGGATTGGTCGAACCTTCAGCCACTTATACGAATGTAAAGAACGGTTTCGGCATCGTCGCCGGCAGCCAAGTGTATCACCGCCGGTTTACGATGCCTGGTGGAGAATAAGAAATCCTATTTCCCGATAGGGGTTTTTGTGTTTTTTCCGTCTTATGGTTGAAAAGTCAATGAAGATAAGATGAAGAAGTTTATGTTGAGAGAATGGTTTACCTGTGTTTTTGTGTGTTTGAGTTGTTTTTTGATGTCGGAGAAGTTATCGGCAGAGGTAAACGGTGTAGATGAGGTTCGAACGGTTACCTTGAATATGCGGAATGTATCTTTGAAAGAGATTCTGACGGAGATCGAGAAGCAGGCAGGAGTGACTTTTTCGTATGAATCATCTTTGTTGAAAGCATTTCAGAAGACGAGTTTCAAAGTGGAAGAGGCTGCATTGGACGATTGCCTGGCGCAGCTTTTTGCCGGCTATCCGATCGTGTACAAAAGGACAGGAAATGTCGTCATCTTGAAACGCAAACCCAAGCAGGTCACGATCAGCGGTTTTGTGCGGGATAAGACTTCCGCAGAATCCCTGGTCGGGGCTTCTGTGTATGAAATGAGCAGCCTGAGCGGTGTGGCTGCCAATACCTATGGATTCTTCAGCCTTTCTTTGCCTGTTCCGCCGGGTGATGAGGGTGTCCCTGTTCGTTTGCAGGTGTCTTATATCGGCTACGAAAGCTGTTCGTTTACAATCCCTGTGTTGAAACATGATACGGTCTTGGTCATCGGTTTGCGCCCTAATGCTGCCATCGGTGAAGTGCTGGTGACGGCCTCGGAAACAACCCGCCAGACGGTCCGTAATACGCAAATGGGGACGTTGGAGGTGAATCAGGCTACGATCCGTGCGACTCCGACTTTGCTGGGTGAAGCCGATATCATTCGTACTTTGCAATTGACACCGGGCGTGTCGGCCGGGACGGAAGGCATCTCCGGTTTGTATGTCAGAGGTGGAAATGCGGATGAAAACCTTTTTCTGATCGATGGCAATCCGGTCTATCAGGTGAATCATATCGGCGGTTTTTTCTCCGCGTTCAACCATGAAGCGATCAAGGGTATGAATTTCTTCAAGGCCGGTTTCCCAGCTCGTTACGGCGGACGCCTTTCTTCGGTGGTGGATGTGCATACCAAGGAGGGCAATATGAAAGAGTTTCATGGATCCGCCTCCTTGGGACTGGTTTCCGGCAATCTGAATCTGGAAGGACCGATTTGGAAGGACCGGACCTCTTTCAATATCGCGCTTAGGCGTACGTGGCTGGATGTGTTGACGGCTCCTGCGCTGGCAATTGTGAATAAGAAGAATAAAAAGCACGGGGATCGTATTAATATTCGCTATGCCTTCCATGATCTGAATGTGCGTGTCGACCATCGTTTCAGCGACCGGAGCCGGATGTATTTGAGCCTTTATAACGGGAATGATGTGTTGAAGGTCGAGAGTGAGGATTTTTCGTATTCCGAATATGTAACCCCGTTTAGCAATACCTCCAATGCTTATATGCGCTGGGGGAACCTGGTCGCTTCTGCCGGCTGGACCTATGCGTTCAGCAACAAATTGTTCGGGAAACTATCCGGCTTTTATACTCGTTATCGTTCTAAAGTCAGTTACAGGGAAGAGGATATTTCCGGTAAAGAGGGTGATCCCGGATATCAGTATTCTTTGGACGAAACGACGAACGTGACTGGAATCACGGATTTCGGTATCCGGACTTCGTTCGATTATCGGCCGATGGCGGCACATCATATCCGTTTCGGCGGCGATTACCTGATCCATTATTTTCGGCCGGAGTACCACCGGATGAAGGCATTGGATAATCGCCTGCCGGATTCCATGCAGATCGCCAGGACTTTTTCCGATGATAAATTGTGGGCGCACGAACTGGCGGCATACGCGGAGGATGACTGGTTGATCTCCGATGCTTTCCGTCTGAATGCCGGGCTCCGGTTCAGCCTGTTTAATATTGACGACAGGACCTATATGGGGCTTGAACCGCGTGTCTCCCTGCGTTGGCTGCTTTCGCCGGATATCAGTTTGAAAGCCTCTTATTCGCGAATGAATCAGTATGTACATCTGATCAGCAACAGTTTTATGGACTTGCCGACCGATTCCTGGGTGCCGGTGACCCGTAAACTGGATCCGCTTGTCAGCGACCAGGTCTCTATCGGAGGGTATTACAATTGGAACCGGTTGCTGGATTTTTCCGTAGAAGGTTATTATAAGCGGATGGACAATCTGCTGGAGTATAAAGAGGGTTATAGCCTGATTCCTTCCTCTGTTTCCTGGGAGAACAAAATGGCTTCGGGTGAAGGGTGGGCCTACGGGCTGGAGTGCATGGTGCGCAAGCAAACCGGAAAGATGACCGGATGGGTCGGGTATGCGCTGGCATGGGCAGACCGCCGGTTTGACGAGATAAATGAGGGCAGGCGCTATCCATCCCGTTACGACAATCGCCACAAATTGAATATCGTTGTCATGCACAAGTTATCCCAAAAGGTCGAATTGTCGGCGGCCTGGACCTATTCATCCGGCAATTACACGACATTGTCGTTGGAGAATTATTATCCGGGTGACCATCTGCACAAACCGGGGGAAGCGCCTTCTTGGGGAAGCGGGACGAGGCTTGACGAGGATTACTATGACGGCCGTAACAATTACCAGCTTCCCGCTTATCATCGCCTGGATCTGGGCATTAACGTGTATCACCCTAAAAAGAGGGGGCGGATGGGAATCTGGAATATCAGTATCTATAATGTATATAGCCGGATGAATCCGATTCTGGTATACAAAGGGGAGGTCAAGAGGATAGCCGGGGCAGGCGATTATGAGAATCCGAATGTCGTCTATCGGAATGCCTTCAAGTCGATCGGCATTTTCCCGATCATCCCTTCGGTTTCATATACGTATAAATTTTAAAGGAGGAAAAAAGGATGAGATATGATCTTTGTTGTGTATGGGTTTTGTTGTCGTTTCTTTTGTCTGGTTGCGAGAAGGAGATCAATCTGGAATCTATGCGCCCGGACCCAAAATTGGTCTTGAACTGCCTGGCCATACAAGGCGATACGCTCTCGGTGGAGCTTTCGCGCACTTGGTTTTATGCCGATAACAATGTGCAGGATATTTTTGTCTCCGGTGCGGATGTGAAGCTGTATGTAAATGATGTGTTTCGGGAGTCCTTGGCCGAAACGGTCGTGAAGTATGAGAATCCGGACGTTGATGCCGTGCTTTACAAGTCTTCTTCTTACATGCCTGCCGCAGGCGACCGGATACGCCTGACCGCTTCACGGGAGGGATTTAAAACGATAGAGGCCGTGACGGAGGTGCCGCGCCCTTGCTCAGTTTCCGACTTCGAGTTTGAACAGGAGAGCGTGAGGGATACTTCTATGTGGTGGGATGATCCCTATATTCATTTATCCCAGAAGAATATCTTCAGCTTCACTCTTCACGACGAACCGGGGGAAGAGAACTATTATCTGATCTATTTCCGCCGGGGGGACGCGTGGGGTAAAAAAGACAGCCTTCGGTATTCCTGGTTCTCTTTTAGTCCCGACTATAAAAGCGAGCCGGTGTTTGCCGTTCAGCACTCCGCCTTGGATCAGATTTTCGGGTATGACAACATAGGGGGATATAACGGGCTTGCTTTTTCGGACGAGTTGTTTGACGGGAGGAGCTATCGGTTTAAGATCCCTTGGGAAATCAGCCGCAGCTATACTTTGAGTACGGATTATAACCCGTACAGATATCGTTGTTATCTGTATTCCGTCTCCCGTTCCTACTACAATTATATGAAAACCTTGAATGAATTGCGTGAGAGCGGTTTTGTCGGTGACCTGGCGGATATAGGCTTTGCCGAACCGGTCCGTATCTACTCGAATGTAGTAGGCGGAACCGGTGTCTTGGGCGGCGGTTGCCTGGAGTTCCGGGAGTTTACAAGCGAATGACCGGATTGCCCGAAGCGGCCCGGTAGCTGTGCCATCCGACCGTCAGCAATGTGATGGTCAAGACGATGGCTCCTCCTGATAAGAAATGGAGCGGGGAGATGCTCACCCGGTTGGCGAAGTTTTCCAGCCAACGGTTCAGCAGTACCCAGGTAAGAGGTGTTGCGACTGCGAATGCCACCGCGATCCATTTGACGAACTGGCCCGTCAATAGGAACAGGATACTCCGCGTGCTGGCCCCGTTCACCTTCCGGATCCTGATCTCTTTGGTCCGTTGTTCGGTTGCATACAACGCCATTCCGAACAGGCCGAAACAGGTCAGGAAGATACTGATGAGGGAATACATCAGCAGCAAGTTCATCATATCGGTCGTCCTGCGGTTGCGTTGCATATAGACTTTATAGACATCCGTGTAAGTGAAATATTCGCTTGGGTTTACCTTCTCCCATACCTCCCGTAACGTCTCCATCCCTTTCTTCTTCTGTTTTTCATGCAGCCGGATATAGAGCATCCGGTAGTTTGCCGCGCTGGCATTGTTGAGGTAGATCAGGGCCGGCATCGCTTCTTCTTCCAGCGTGTTGATATAAAGGTCGCCGACGATCCCGCAGATCATACAGGCCTGTTGCGGGTCGTCGGCCTGAGCTTCATAGGAATGTTTGTCATACAGGCCGACCGGTTGCCCGACCGGGTTTTCGCCGTCAGGGATCAGGATGTCCGCATATCTTTGGTTTATGTAGACCGGCCGGTTGTATTTGCGTATCGCTTCTTGGGGCATCAGTCCCTGGAGGATAGGGAGGTTCAAGGTCTGCAGGAGGTCTTCTTCGCCTACGTACTGGACCGATGAATAGTAGGATTCCGATCCATCCCTGTTCTCGACAACGATCTGTTGGAGCCAAGCGAAGAGGAGGGAGCCGCCGGCGCGTGTGACGGAGGCGATTTCCGGCCTGTTCTTCAGTTCGGAAGCGAAGGTGTTGACATCCAGTTTCCCTCCTGCCCAGTTTCCGATTTCGATCAGGTTGCGGTAGCATTCCCCTTTCTTTTGTGTCAGTCTCAGTTGTGCGTGGATCGTGAGAGTGCTGATAACCAACCCGATGGATATGATATACTGCATGACGGAAAGGGCGGTGACGATCTTCCTTTTCTTGTTTCCCGTAAAGAACAGACGGTAGTTGCTGTCCGTCAGGTTCGCGATCTTCCGGCTCATGTAGCAGGCGGGGATGACGGAGAGGATCAGGATCAGTCCGCAGATAACGGGCAATACCTGCCTGTTCAGGAAGAAGCCGGTGGTGATCCTTCCGGACATGATCCGGTTGAAAACGGGAATCAAGTCGTGGGCGATCAGCAACGAGAGCAGGAAGGCGATCCCGACCGTGAGTCCTGTATCCAGAAACAACTGGTGGTTCACCTCCGCCTGCGTGGCGCCCATCAGCTTCTGCGTGTGTATGATCCGTATCTGTTGAAGAACCCGCGAGAAACTGAGGTTGATGTAGTTGGAACAGGCGATCAGCAGGATCAGCAAGGCGGATACCAGCCCGATGAGCAGCAACGATTGTTGGGAGCGGGCGATATAAGGAACTACCTCTTGCGTGTGGCGCAGGAAATAGGATTCCTGCAAGGTGTAGAAATAGTAGCGGCCTTTCTCCTGTTGCAAGGTAGGGACTCCGTCGGCTTTTATCTTTAGGGCGAATGCCTCTTTGTCGAACGTGGGGGAGACCTTCAGGAGAGCGATGCCTCCGCCATAGAAGTCCTGTCCGATACCTGTGAGCATGTCGAACTTGAGGTAGGACTGGGGATATTCTTTTAGTACGGCGGCAATCTGGAAAGGCCGCGAAGGGGATGCCGTTTCCTTCCCATAGCGACTTCCTCCGTCCGCCAGGTCTATTTGGACGATCTTCCCGATCGGGTTGGTCTTTCCGAACAGTTTCCGGGCGCACGATTCGCTCAGGGCGGCTTTGCCCGGGACGGAGAGGGCTTCCTGCAGGTCGCCGTACAGCGCTTCGTATTCAAAGAAACGGGCAAAGGTCGTGTCTGTGATGATTGTCAAGATCGGGGCATATTTTTTATCCCCGATGGTGACAGAGTTGCAGTCGATCGAGCCGAAACGCACGTAATCTTCCACTTCCGTGTATTGCTCTTTTAGCCGGGGTGGGATTTGACCAGCTATAAAAGAGGCTCTCTCTCCCGATTTCATCGGCGAGTCCTGTGCCATGTAGACGATCTGCTCCTTATTCGGATTCCCCACCTCGATATTGAACTCATAGATGACAAACGCGGCCAGCAGGTTCGTGCAGGCGATCCCGATCGCCAGGCTGACAATCGAAATGATGGAAAATGTTTTATTGCGCCACCAGCTACGGAGGACCAATTTGAGGGCTACTGTTTTCATGATTCTTCTTTTTTTGATGCGGATCAAAACTATCTCCTTTCCCCGAACGTGTCAAACGATCCGTTCTGTTTTTCTCTAAAGAGCCTGTAAATTGTCCAATTGTTGGACAGTTCCGGAGGAAAGGGGTGTTGTTTCTTTTCCGTATCGCAAAAATAAGGGTGGAAAATAGCCTTTTGCAAATTAGGATGGGTGTTAACGTGTAAAAATAGGTTAATGAGTTTGGTATTTAACTTTTGCTCTTGTAAAATAGAACTTTGCTTGATATAAAACTATATGCTTGGTTGTTTGTAATTCTATTCTGTGACGTGTGACAATATTACAATATGACAATAATCGTTTTCAGAAAGTAGGATATACCTTTATATTATATATTATATATATTTATGT
>JAGBDR010000108.1 GCA_017937385.1 Parabacteroides sp. | reverse complement strand
ATTTCACGGACCACCGAGCTGTAAAAAGACATTGTGACTCCCTACTGGGAAAAGGATATACAATTAGGAAAGAGATTGTTTACGACATAAAGACCTTACATAGTGACTATCTGATTCGGAACATCGACCTGGCATTTCAAGTTTGGCAAAAGCCCTGGGCGAAAGAGGTTCCGTTTGAAGAGTTCTGCCGTTACATATTGCCCTATCGGGCAGACGTGGAACCGGCATCCGACTTGCGTGAGACTTTTATGCGACGCTTTTTGCCGTTGCTGGATTCTGCACAAGCCCGAACGCCATTGGAAGCCTCCATCATTCTTAATAAACAACTCAGTAAGGAGATACGGTACCAAAAGACCGGTAGCCCTTTAGCGGAAACAATCGAAGAAACCGGACACTCCGGTATCGGGACGTGCGAGGCGTTGTGCAATTACACGACCTTTGCCATGCGGGCTGCCGGCATACCGACTGCCGTTCACCGGACGACCTGGACACGCATGGCCTTCATCCATAATTGGTGCGCGGTCCTTTCTAACGGCGTCTTTTATGATTTCAGTCCGGGAGAAGCTGACACGCACAACTATGCGGACAAATTGGCAACGGCCTATTTCTTGCAACCCGCCAAAGTCTATCGCCTGCACTTCGATGCGGACCTATCCGTTTTGCCACAACCGGACGATGGGTATGTCACACAACTTAAAAGCCCGTTGTTCACGGATGTGACAGAAGAGCAAAAACTACCGGTGTACACCCTTCATGTACCGGAAAAAACAACCGGTAAAAACAGGTTGGTGTATCTATGCACCTACAATGACCGGGAATGGAGGCCGATCGCCATAGGGACACGGGAAAACGGACTGTGCCGTTTTGACCGCGTGGCAGGCCGCAATTTCCTGATCGTGGCAGAGGCGGTCGGGAAAAACGAACTACGTTATATTAGCGAACCTTTCCTGACTGACGGCAAAGGAGGAATCCAATCGTTCAAACCCGATTTTGCACAGATGGAATCGGCCATCTGCCGGCAAGAGGAAGGAACGAAAATCATGTCTCTCTCTTTTTGGGATACTGAACGTGAAAAGTTCATACCTCTGGATTGCAAAAGTCGGACAGACAGCACCTGTTATTATAGCGACATCCCCGCCAACGCTCTTTTGCTCTATACTTTCGAAGATAAAAACGGAGTATGGCAGGAAACCGGATTGGCCATTGACGGACGTTTTAAAGGCAATAAAGAATTTTGAACTGCATGACGAAATGGATTGACACCATCCTGAACCTATTCCTTGCCGTGGCGGGGTTGGCGACCTTTTGGATTTTTTGCCAAGTCTTCCTCCTCGCCTCCTTCCGCATCCCCAGCGATTCGATGGAGCCGGAGTTGACGGAGGGGGATTTTGTGGCGGTCTGGAAACCGACGATTGGCGCACGGCTGTTCGACCTCAACGCGACGCTGCGGCTGGAGCAGACGGAGATCCATCGCCTGCCGGGATGGCGGAAGGTGAGGCGGGGCGATGTGCTGGTTTTCAACTTCCCGCATCCCAACGGATGGGACAAGGTGGAGATGCACATCCTGAAATATTACATCAAGCGGTGCATCGGGTTGCCGGGCGACACGCTCTCCATCCGCGACGGGTGGTTCCGGGTCGGCGGGGTGGAGCAGCCGTTGGGAAACCCCGACGCACAGAAGCTGATCGGGCGGACCGCACCGGAGGCGTTCCCGAAAGGGGTCTACCAGGCGTTCCCGTTCGACTCGACTTTGAACTGGAACATCCGGGATTTCGGGCCGCTCTATCTCCCGAAGGCCGGCGACCGGATCCGGATGGACCGGACAAATTACCTGCTGTACCACAAGCTGATCGCCTGGGAACAGCAGGCGGAGGTCGTCTTTCGGGACTCGGCAGTCTACTTGGGCAGCGAACCGTTACAGGAATACCGTTTCCTGAAAAACTACTATTTCGTGGCGGGCGACAAGGGAATGAACTCGCAGGACTCACGTTATTGGGGATTGCTGCCGGAGGAATATATCGTCGGAAAGGCGACCTTTGTCTGGAAGTCGGTCGATCCCTACACAGGGCGGTTCCGGTGGGAGCGGTTCATGAAAAAGATTGAATGAAAAACGGATGGATATTTCCCGATTTTTTCTCATTCACATACTGTAAATAAAACAAATCGATATATGATTATAAGATTTTTTATATACTTGCTGTTTATCTTTTCTTCCTGTACTTCTTTTGAAGACAGTTTGTTAGTTCGTGCATTCAAACTTGCAGATAAAAATGAGCAGGATTTGAAATATGTATTGGAGCAATATCATGACGACCCTCAAAAACTTGCTGCCTCTCATTTCCTCATCCGGAATATGTTAGGAAAATTGTCAGTGGATACAAATTCTGTCAAAGCATCCCAACCCTATTTTGATGCATGGTCTGCCTATTATGAAAAGTACGGTCGGTATAAAAATAGTGTTCATTACATTATTTGTGACAGTATCAAACAACTATATCCGAATAAAAAATCATATCCCCGATATATATTGGATCTTCAACACATATCGGCAGAATTCCTGATACATCACATCAATTATTATTTCCATATCTGGCAACAGTATTATTGGAGTAGAGAAATTGATTTCGATACATTTTGTAAATATATTCTTCCTTATACGACAAGCAATTGTTATTGGGAATATGCCTCAGATTTTTTTGAACAAAAATATGCAGAACTGCGCGATACCGTACAACAGAAATCATACAAGGAAATCGGAACAATCCTTTCAGATGATGTCGACAAGACGTTTGCTCAGAATTGGGGACTTTTTACTCTGAAATATCCGGGACTGCTTCCTACAACCTTTGAAAATCTTGCAAAAGCACAGATCGGAACCTGCCTGGAAGCAAATATAGTGAAAATCGCTGCATTACGGGCAAACGGTATTCCAGTCGCTTTAAACACTTTCCCAAATTGGGGTAATGCCAATTCTCCCCACTTTTGGACGGAAATAATCGGTGATGAACATATAGAGAAATTATACGATAATACTCAAAGACCATATATTTCTGATCGTGACATATTGGTTGACAATATGTTTTGGAAAAATACCTACAGCCCGACAATAAAAGATACACTACCTCATGTCTCCATACAATATTGTAGAACGATACCGAAAGTGTATAGGATAAATTATGAGATACAAGAAAACTGTCTGGCAATCAATACAAAAGAGGAAATTCCCAATTTCTTTCGGAATCCGGGGATAGAGGATATTACAGACAAATATATCGTATGCAAAGATATCAAGGTTCCTCTATGGGACGACAAACACAAAAGAGAATATGTTTATTTATGCTGTTATGACGATGATCATTGGATTCCGGTCTGTTGGAGTGTTCCAAGAAAAAAGCAGGCTTTATTTACCAAAGTCGGTGTGAATGTACTTTATTTGCCTGCTTATTACGAAAATGGCACAATTATTCCGGCAGGAGATGCTTTTATTCTCAAAGAGAATGGAGAATTGAAAAGCTTTTCACAGGAAAGGGACAAAAAGGAAACATCCGCTACTTTTTACTCGAAAATGCCCTACCGTCAGCATACGGCGTTACAGGCCGCCGGAACAATCGGAACTCGCTTTTCCGTTTGCAACAAAAAGGATTTCTCTGACAGCCTGAACGTATATACGATCACGGAGCTGCCTTTTTATGAAGACAGTTTCAAAATTCCGACAAATAAGAAATATCGCTATTTGGTCTGCGATTTTCAACACACTCCGGATTTTCAGGATTCCTATTCCATTGCTGAGATAAAGATTTTCGGGGAAAACCGGCAGCAGTTAGAAGGTCTGTTGAGAGGGACAAAAGGAATAAGTGACAATAAAATCGAAAACGTAATCGATGGAGACAGAGTCTCGTTTTATCAACCTGATAGATCGGAAA
Organism: Parabacteroides sp.; assembly: GCA_017937385.1. Classification (GTDB taxonomy): domain Bacteria; phylum Bacteroidota; class Bacteroidia; order Bacteroidales; family Tannerellaceae; genus Parabacteroides. The sequence continues at coordinate 896 of JAGBDR010000108.1, read as the reverse complement.
AACAGCAATACATCGTTTTTGATTTTGGCAAACCTTGTAAAATCGAAAAAGTAGAGTTTTTTCCAAGAAGCGATGACAACAGAATTGTCACGGGTGAATTATATGAATTGTTCTATTGGAACAAAAAATGGATTTCATTAGGCCGGCAATATGGCAAAGAAAACAAACTGATATTTCATCATATACCTCAAAATGCTCTGTTTCGTATTCATAACCATACACGAGGAAAGGAGCATCGGCCGTTTACTTATGAGGATGGTAAACAAGTGTGGTGGTAATTAATAGGGCATGGAAAAAAAATACATAGGCATGGAACTGAAATTGCATCGGCATGGAATCCGGATTGCACTGGCATCCGTTTTCGGGGCGCTGGTAATCGCCACGCCACTCGCCGGCGACAACGGGCTGGCGAACGGGATCGTGATGGGGAAAGTGTTCTGGTTCCACGCGGCGATGGTGCTGTTGGCAATCGGGGCGGCGGTGACGGTCGGGAGAGGCGGAACGAAAGGTTTCCCGTTTGCCTGGGCGGACGGCCTGTTGTTGCTCTTCGCCGGGATCACGCTGGCGACCTACGACTGGCAGCTCGACCCCGAACCGGCGAAACTGTTTTTCGGCGGGCAACTGCTCGTGCTGTGGTTCCTGCTGCGCGGCCTTCTGGCGGACGCGCCGGGGCTGAAGTTCCTTTTCCTGTTCATGCTGATGCTCACCGGGCTGGCCGAAGCCGTCTGGGGGATGCAGCAACTGCACGGCCATGTCTATTCCAACCATTCGCTGTTCCGGCTGACCGGTTCTTTCTTCAATCCGGGGCCCTACTCCGGCTATTTAACGGTCGTGCTGCCGGTCAGCCTGTGGACAGCGTTGCGGTTTCAAAAAGGGATGGGCGTTTTCGGCTGGAT
>JAGBDR010000045.1 GCA_017937385.1 Parabacteroides sp. | reverse complement strand
GCCCACCTTATCCACCACATCTAACAGGCTGGCGAGTACCTGGTTGAATGCTGCCGTCACATTGGCCAAAGCGTTTTCACCCTCTTCGGTGCGGTGGAACCAACTGGTGACGGCGGCAAGCCCGGCAGCGATGGCGGCCAATACCATGCCGAGCGGGGTCGCGATAAAGGCGAGCGCCGCCTTGGTCATTTTTCCGATGGCGGTCGCCGTCTGCCCGATGGGGCCGGGACAGGCTTCCAATTGGCTTTGGAATTGCTTCAAGCCGGAAACGGTTTCGGTCGTTCCTCGCTCCAGCCCCGTAAGTTCTTCCTTCAGGGATTGAATCTTTTCTTTGAGTTCCTGACCGGCGGCCGACTCCCGTTCGGCAGCGGACATCTTGCGCCACGCCTCTTCCATCTTCTGGAGCGAAGCGCGAAGCGATTCAATGCTTCCTTCCGCCATCCGTTCCTGGTCGATGGATTCCTGGAGCACTTTGATGTTCTCCTGGATACCGTTGCGCAGGTCGGCTTCCTGAATGGCGAGTTTCGCCTTTCCCTCGGCATATTGGGCGGCGGTAATCGTCCCACGGGCAAACCCTTCGTCCAACGCCTTGTTCGCGGCATCCAATTGGCGAAGGCTGTTGATATCCTCCTGGATGCTGACGGCCAGTTGCCGGTTGCCCCGGCTCATGGCGGCGAACGCCTCGTTGCTGTCGGCAATCAGGCGCTGGTAGGTCTGCGTGGACTCGTTGCGCAAGCCCGCGATGCCTAACTTCACCCGCTCAACCTCTTCGGCGAGGTTGCCCCGGAACTCGAATGTCACGTATAAAGGTTCGTCTGCCATGTTGAGAGATTTATGATTTTTAATTTATGATTTATGCGAGGCCGAAGAAGGCTAATTCTTCTTCTTCCGTTTCGAGCATTTCTTCTTCATCATCCGTTTCTTCCTTTTTGCGCATCCGTCCTTGATCCTTGATCATCGTGAGGATGACGCACCAGGGGATTTTGCGCATGACTTCGTCGTAGGTGAACGCGCCGGAAGAGATCAGCGCGTAGATACGTCCGAACGGGCTATGGGGAGGTTCGTATTCCTCCTTTAACTCCCTTTTATTTTGTTCGCTTGGCTCTCCGTCGGCGCCATCATGTTCATCGTGGCGATCGATGAGATAGTATTCACAAAACCCTCCGGGCTGGCCAGAAGCAGGATGACCTGCGCCAGTTCTGCCATCCCTTTCATGGTCGTATGGCAGCGGATGTACCACGCCAAAGGACGAACAAAAAGGCTGGAGAAGATACTATTGCCCACCATTCCCTCGGCGATCACCCGCGAGACCCGTTTGCCGTTGCGGGCGATGCATTCTAAGGTAGTGCCGAGGTCGCCGGCTTTCAGTTCCTTCAGGTCGATGTCCATCCGGCAGAAGAGGGCTGCCATCCGGCAAAGGGTCTCGCCTTTCGGGAAGGGGACGCCGTAGCGGATGGTTTTCTTGCCGAACTTGCGGAGCAGCCACGGGGCCGGAAGGTTGATGGTCAACGGCCGGTCCAGAAGGGCGTCAGCGGCGTGGGACTCGATGGCACGGCCTTTCTTCACCTGCTTTTCCATTAGGAACCGGTTGCTTTGGGTTCACCTAACTTGTAAATCTCGTAAGCTCCGTCGTCTTCACCGAAGGAAGATTGTGCCGTAGCAGTTATCTCGATTTGTGCGATTTGGTCAGCTGCTAAGTTCCAGACGAAGCGGGCGAGGATTTTGGCGCGGGGGATGTCGATAACAACGTCATATTTGGAGATCACACGAAGTGCCTTTTCTATTTGCACTACCTCTTTCGGAGCTTTGAATTTCTCGACAGTGTAGGTTTTCCCTTCGATAGTTACATCTTCCGTTTTGACTTTACCTCCAAATACAGAAACCAGTACATCGTTATCCCATTCCATGAAGTTCAGCTTCACCTGTTTCAATCCGGTTTCCGAAGCGACAGTCTCTTCCGGGACGGTCGGTTCCTCTTCCGAATAGAAGTTGGTTACGGTGTCCGCTTCCGTCGTGAATGAGGCAGTACCTTTCAGCGTCTTGGCAAGCTGCTTCATCTCGTCAGGCATACCGCCTTCGGGATTCACTTCACCGAAATAGGCTTTCTTCAGACCGATTGATCTTGTCTTTTTTTTCGTTTCTGCCATAGCTTTATGAATTATGATTTATGATTTATGTTGCCGTAGGCTTAAGATAAAAGCCAGGGCGATTCCTGTTAAAACACCGCTCAAGCACCATTTGAACCGTTGGCCGAAGGTGGCGACAGGAGCGGTTTTCTGTTCCTCGCGTTGTCCGGTTTGTTCTGTCTTGCCGTACAACTGTTCGGAGAGTTCGAACACCAGCCGTTCAAGGCTGTCGCAACGGGCGGAAGCGACTACGTTACCATCCTCGTAAGAGAGGCTGACGGTCGCCTGCCCGCTTTTCTCCGTGTATGCTGCCCCGGCGGGCAACCTACGGAGGCTGTCCACCGGGACCGCCAGCGTCGCCCGGCTGGGCGGTATTATCGCGGGGGTAACGCTTACCCTTCTGTCCCATACGAGGCTGTCCAGCCGGTGGGTAGTAATACGTTCGTTTATACTCCTGCACGAAGGAACGAGCAGGACAGCGATCATACACAGGACACACCACGATCTTCGCGATACAACCCTCCAGACGCGACATACGCACTTGAAAATTCCTGATCTCATCATACAGTTTCAGTATTGTCTCGTTGTCTTTCTCAGCCATGTGGCGGGACACATCGTCTTTCTCCAGCCGCTTTTGCTTATGCAACAACGGAAGATTGACAATCCAGTTCAACAGGACGATCAGACCGCCTCCCGTGCCGAGATAATTGAACAATGCGTCCCAGTTCATCTTTTACGCCTTTTTCTTACCGAACAACCCGATCAGCCACTGTACCAACCCGATATCGGCGATACCGTTTGCCGCCAGGCCGCTGCCCAAGCCGTACAAGAGGGCGATGTACCAGTCCAGTCCGTCGAGGAAGCCGAGATGCTGCCACCATCCGAACATACAGAGGGCGACCGCCACCACCCACGATAGGATCTGCGTCACGATAGCGTTCATTTTCGGGAAGAAGCCTTTCACCACTTCCACTACGAAGGGCACCGCAGCCACGATAGCCACCAGCGAGGCAAACACCCCGTTGTAATCCATGCCCGGTACCGGCTCGGTCGCCACCTCCTGCGCCATCAGCGACACGGAGATCAGGAGCATACCGAGCAATAGAATGAATATTCCGTTGATTCGTTTCATGTTGAATTATGAATTTATGATTTATGATTTAATTGTCAATTGTCAATTGTCAATTTCTTTGATCCATTGTCGCACATCAAACGACGGGCAGGCCTTTGCCGCCAGTTCGTTGTGCCCGATAATGCGGACCGATGGGAAGCGGCGGTGGAAGTCCCTCACGTAATCCGCGAGGGCTTTCCGCTGCTGCGGAGTACGGGTGTCCTTGGGAGTCTTGCCGTCGCGGTCCACGCCGCCGACGTACACGATGTGCCGGGCTATACTATTATGCCCTTTTGCCCCATTGGTAATCTCCCAGGGATCGACCGTGTCGTCCTCGTTGTTGGCCACTAACCGTTCCACCGTCCCGTCCAGGTGGATCATGTCGGTATAGCCCACCTGCTTCCAGCCGCGGCCGCCTTTGCTTGGCGGGGCTGTGTGCCAACGGCGGATGTCGTCCGCCGATACTTCGCGGCCGGGAGGGGTGGCGGTGCAGTGGATGACGAGGTAACGTAGCTTAGCCATTCTCGCCTTCCTCTACTTGCTGACCGCCTCCGCCACTACCGGAAGAAGCGGTAGCGTCCGCCTGGTTATAGATGACCGCCTGGTACTTGTTCCGGATTGGAAGCGCCGTGAAGCGTTTCTGGAAACCGATCACGTCACCACGCTCTCCCGGATCCTTGTACTTGGCGAACACTTCGATGTCGCCATCGGCACGCATCACTTCCCGGTCGGAATAGAACAGCGAGCACTGTGTGTCGGTAGCTGCGGCTGCTGTTCCGAATGTCACCTTTGCGCCGGTTGTTTGGTTGTAGTACGGAAGCTGGCTGAAGGTATAGACCGAGAAGCCGAACAACTTATCGGTTTCCAACATGGTCTTGTAGAGCTTCATGTCCTCCAGCATGAGATCGGCCAGGTGGTACGGGTTCAGTACCGCTACCAATGTAGCCGGATCGATGTCCTGCGAACGGAACCAGGCGTCCATCTTCAAGATGTCTTCGAACGAAATCTTGCCCGGCTCAATAGTCGTCTTGACCGGTGTCAGTTTCGCGTCCTTTGCCGGTGCCCAGTTATTGGCGGCGTAAGCGGATGTTTCTGCCTGCAAGGTGTTGCGGTGCTGCCGCACGACACTATCCATCTTGGCGTAGGCTGTTTCCATCTCTTCCACGTTGCGGACTACCGTGTTCTTCGTGTCGAAGGTGTGCAGGGGCAGTTCCAATGGGATGTCGGTACGCCCCATGGTCGGCACGGGAAATTCTGTGTTGTCCACCAATACGTCCGGTGCGACACCCGCTTCCGCCAGGTTGATTTTGTTGTATTCCACCATCGCTGTCATGTCCACCGAGCGGGTCAGGAACGTGCGGTCGGGGTAGAAACCCTCCATCAGCATGGCGATCCAGATTTGTTTTTCTATTGCCATAAAATAGTTGTTTAATGGTTATTTAATACACTTTTTCAGTTCTTCGAAGGCTTCCGGATCTTCCGCCTTCAGGCGTTTCAACCCTTCGGGGTCTTCCTTCGCCCATTTCAGATAGGTCCAGTCCTTGCGTTCGTCTGCTACGGCCGTCTTGCCGGTCGAATGGGCCACTTTGCCGGAAAGTGATTCGTGGGCCGGAATAGCTTCCAAGGTTGCTTTGGCGGTATCAAAATCGGCCAAGGCCAGTTTTTCGAACGCCTCTTTCTTATCCGCCGTGATACGGCCCTCTTTGATAGCCAAGGCGACCAGTTCGGTCGCTTTCAACTTGCGACCCTCTTCCAAAGCCTTTTCCGCTTTCTCGGCGCGGGCCTGTAGCTCCATGATGGCGGCGGAAATCAATTTACCGTCCGCCTCTTTGCTTTTCAAGCCTAACGCGATGTACGCCTCGGCCGTCAGGATGATTTTGTCCATTTCGTTGTTGTTGGGTTTGTTGATGTTTAACAATGCTTTGACGCTCAGCTTGACCTGGTCGTCGGGGATGATGTCGCCTTGTTTGGTGTACAGGCGCAGTGCATTCCTGTTGCTGGGGACGCTTACCAGGCTTACTTCGCACAGTTCCCAGTCTGTTACCGTCACGCGCTCTTCGCCATCGGGCGTGGTGCGCAGTTCTACGGCATTAATGATGATTCCGGGGCTGCATCCCTTCAGGATTCCTTTCTTCGCCTGGCGTTTGCATTTGGCCCCCAAGGTGTCCTCTTCGTCATATTCCGCCTTGCCGATCAGTTTCGTGCCCTCCACCCGGAGGCCGGTCATCTGCCCGATCAGGTTGGACGACTCGTGGTTGAAGAGCATGACCGGGTTGGCGTTGTAACGCTCGAACCGCCCGGCGGCATTCAGGAGGACAAAACCGTGGCTGTTCACCACGCTCTCATCGTTCAATACATATTCGTCTTCGTTCATGTGCGATCTGTTTTGGGGACAAACGTACACTTCATGGTGCAGGCTATAAAACAGAGTTGCAATCCTTTACACTTTTATTTCCAGTCACTTTAATTTACTTGAACTTTGCCGGAAACAAAGGACGCTTATGGCAGAGAAACAGAACAAGGAAAAGGCGGGCATCCGTGTGAAAGACCCGCAAAAGTATGAATACGCCTACCTCCTGTATATGCAGAAGATCCCCCAGAAGGAGATCGCCGAACGGGTGGGCGTGAGCCAGCAGACGTTGGTCAAATGGAAAGACGAAGGGGGTTGGGAGTACAAACGGGTGGCGAAGACCGTCAGCCGCGACAATATCATCAACAAGGTGTTGCTCCGGCTGAACGAGATGCTCGACAACGCCGACGAGTTCAACGCCGACGAGTTCTCCAAGGCAGCCAACCAGCTCTCGAAACTGAAACAGGGCTGCACGGTGGACGACATCGCCGACATCCTGACCAAGTTCGGCGACTGGGTGATCGAGCAGAGCGCAAGCGACAAGACCATTACCACCGGGTTCGTCCAACAACTTACCCGGCTACAGGACAAATACCTTTTAAACCGTATCAACAATGGCTAAAAACAGACTGTCCAAAGAGAAATGGAAACAGTGGGAGGAGCGGAAGAAACTGATCCTGTCGGTCGACTTCCACCTGGCTGACACTTCCGAAGTTAAGGAGGCGCGTATCGAGCGGGCACGCAAGGATTACGCCTTCTTCGTGGAGACCTACTTCCCGCACCTCTGCACCGACAAGGAAACCGGGCGGATCACCAAGTGCGGCAAGTTCCAGATAGACGCCGCCAAGTACCTGAAGACGCATTCCCATACCCGTGCCGTCTTCGAGTGGGCCCGCGGCCATGCCAAGAGTACCCATATCTCGCTGATGATCCCCATCTGGCTGATGGTACAGGAGAAACGTTCGATCCACGTGATGATCCTGGTCTCGAAATCGGAAGACAGTGCCGACCGCCTGCTCTCCGACCTGCAATGCGAACTGGAGTTCAACAGCCTCCTGAAAGCGGACTTTGACATCAAGATCGACGAGGGCAGCTGGAGCACCGGCGAGTTCAAGACGGCAGACGGGATGCTCTTCATGGCGATCGGCCGGGGACAGTCGCCGCGCGGTATCAAGAACCGGGGGCAGCGTCCGGACTATATCGTGATCGATGATATCGACGATGACGAGATGGTGCGCAACCAGGCCCGTGTCTCGCAGGCGTTCGACTGGTGCCTGTCGGCCCTCTTGGGCGCGATGGACATGGGGCGCGGCCGGTTCGTGCTGGTAGGCAACCGCATTGGCAAGGATAGTATCCTGAGCCGTTTCGCCGAACGCCCGGAAACGCACCATACCGTAGTCAATGCCATCGACGCTTCCGGCCAGCCATCGTGGGCAGAGAAGTACAGCAAAGAGGAAATCTTGAAACTACGCAACTACATGGGCGAACGCCGCTTCCAGAAGGAGTATATGAACAACCCCATCAACGAAGGTGCGGTCTTCCTGCGCAAACATATCCGCTACGGGAAAATGCTTCCGTTGAAGGAGTACCGCAGCCTGGTCTGCTACACCGACCCCTCGTTCAAGGCCTCCACGCAGAACGACTTCAAGGCGACCATGCTGGTAGGCAAGACCAAGGAAGGACAATACCACCTCCTGAAAGCCTACGCCGATCAGACCAGCGTCTCCGCCATGGTCGCCTGGCATTACGACATCGACCATTACATCGCCGGGCGTGTCCCGGTCTTGTACTACATGGAATCGAACTTCATCCAGGACTTGATGCTCGATGAGTTCCGGAAGGTAGGCGAAGCCGTCGGCCACCAGATCCCCATACGGGGCGACGGGCGCAAGAAACCGGACAAGTTCTCGCGTATCGAGGCCATGCAACCTCTTTTCGAGCGTGGTTTGGTCATCTTCAACGAAAAGGAAAAGGACGAGCCCGGTATGCGCCAACTGGTCGAACAACTCTTGATGTTCGAGAAGGGCAGCCGGGTACATGATGACGCCCCGGATGCGCTCGAAGGAGCAGTGTTCCTCCTGAACCAACGTAGCATGGCCTGTGCAGGAACTTATCGCGTAGGCCGCAGGCCCAGCAGACGTTATTGAACAATTGACAATTAATTCATAAATCATAAATCATAATTCATAAATCCTATCATGTTTTTAGAGATTCAAGAAATGAGCACGGTCATCATGGAGTACCGCCTTCAGGAGATCGCCGAATATGACGACACGATCGTACAGGCCTGCATACTGGCCGCCGTCCAACGGGTGACGCGCCTGTTGTCAGGGCGGTACGATGTGGAAAAGATCTTCTCCGCCACCGGCGACGAACGCGACGCGGAACTGCTGGAGATCACGAAGAACATCGCCCTGTGGTTCCTCTGCCGGCGGTGCAACGTGGATATCCTGTACAACCGGATCAAAGAGGCATACGACCGGGATATGGCCTACTTGAAAGAGCTGATGAAGGGTGATATCCCCTCCGGGCTTCCCCTGCGCGAGACAGACGACGGTCCGACCGGTGCCGTGCGCTTCGGCAGCAACCCGAAATTCAGCCATTCTTGGTAATTGTCAATTTTCCATTGTCAATTGATACGCCGTCAGAACAGTGTTTGAGCGTCATTCTAACAAAAGATAAAGATGAAAACGAACAACTATAACCCAAAGAATAAAAAGGGGCGCAAAAAGCCTCAAACAACTTCGCCCCGGCAACGCGAGGGGCTGGTACGAAAATTAGTGCCTAAAGCCATCAGCCGGGTACGGAAAGACCTTGAAAGCTGGCGCAGGGCGTTACGGCAAGCCGACAGTGTGGACCGCCCGCGCCGCCGCGAGCTGATGGACCTCTACGCCGATGTCATGCTGGACGCGCTCCTGACCAGCCAGGTGGAGCAGCGGATCGGCCGGGTACTCTCTTCGTCCTTCAGCCTGAAAGAGGTTTCCGGAAAAGTAAACGAGGAGGCGACACGCTCGCTTTCCGAAGCGGTCTGGTTTCCGTTGCTGCAACGCTACATGCTGGAATCGACCTTCTACGGTCATTCGCTGGTAGAGTTCTCTCTGTCCGATACGGACGGTATCGAAGTTTGCCTGCTCCCCCGGCAGAACGTGGTACCCGAAACGGGGCTGTTCCTCTATGACAGCTCGGCCGATGAAGGCGAATATTACCGCGAGATGCGCGAATACGGCACATACGTCGTGGAGTTTGGTTCACCCCGCAACTACGGACTGTTGAACAAGGCGGTGCCGCACGCCCTCTTCAAGAAGTTCGCCCATAGCTGCTGGTCGGAGCTGTGCGAGATCTATGGCATTCCGCCCCGCTACATCAAGACCAACACACAGGACCCGGAGATGCTCGACCGCGCCGAGCAGATGTTGCGCGACATGGGTTCCGCCGCCTACTTCATCATCGACACCACCGAGGAGTTCCAGTTTGCCACGGGCGTATCGACCAACGGCGATGTCTATAACAACCTCATTTCGCTCTGCAACTCCGAGATGTCGCTACTTATCAGCGGGGCGCAGATCGGGCAAGACACCAAGAACGGCAACCGCTCGAAAGAGGAGGTCGCCGTGGAACAGCTGAAGAAGTATGTGAACAGCGACAAGCGGCAGGTGGAGGACTGGATGAACTCGATCGTCCTGCCCGCCCTCTACCGCCTCGGCATCCTTCCGGACGGCTTGCGCTTCTCGTTCAACAGCGAGGAGGACACCAAGGAACTTTGGAAACGTACCGCCGAGGCCATGCAATACTACGAGATCGACCCGGCATGGATCAAGGACAAGTTCGGTATCGAGGTGACCGGCAAACGCACCCAGGGACAGGAAGGTTTTTTCGGGTCAGCCCCGGAAGGGTGACGGGGCTTTCCGAATGGACAATTGACAATGGACAATTGTCAATGAATGAAGACGACAAAGAATTGTCAATTGTCCATTCTCAATTGTCCATTGCCTTCGATAGGGCTATCCGCCGGGTGTTCCGCTCCCAAGGCTTCACGGCCGAGGATATGGCGCACCCGAAGGTACGTGCCTTGGTAGACGCTTACACGAAAGCCTACGAAGGGGCGATATCCCCATCTTTGGCAAGCGGCGTGATTCCGGAAGTGATGGCGAAGAAGCTCAAGGAGGATGTCTTTATTTTCTCCGGCTTCAAGACTTACCAGGAGTTGAAAGAGGCTGCCCGGCTGCTGCGCGACGAGGACGGGACGGTGAAACCGTTCCACCGTTTTTACAACGATATCACAGCGATCAAGGAGGATTATAACGGCAATTACCTGAAAGCGGAATATATCTTCGCCCAGGCTTCAGCGGAAATGGCGGCCAAATGGAAAGACTTCGAGGCGGACGGTGACCGCTACAACCTACAATACCGTACGGCGAACGATGGCAAGGTGCGCCCGGAACACGCCGTGCTGCACAACGTGACGCTCCCGGCCGACGATCCTTTCTGGAACGAGTTCTTCCCGCCCAACGGCTGGCGTTGCCGCTGTACAGTGGTACAGGTACGCAAAGGGAAATACCCCGAATCGGACAGCGCGACCGTCATCCAACAAGGGCGCGAGGCTACCTACCAGGCAGGCAAGGACGGTGTGAACCGTGCTGCCATCTTCCGCTTCAACCCCGGCAAGCAACAGGTCATCTTCCCGCCGCACCATCCCTATTACCAGGTCAGCCAACTGGAGCAAAAGAAGGTGCGCGAGGCGTTGACGAAAGAACCGGTCAAGGTAATCGTTCAAGAAATACCGGGGAATCTTTCAGATAAAGAGATTAATGCTATTGCGGATAATAACTCCCAATTGGAAAAAATATTTGGAATCGAAAAAGGGGAACCAATGGTATATGAAGATGCAAATAAGGGAAAGGAAAACCCGAAATTTAGCGAATCAACATCTTACCAAATAAATTGTCAGACCTGTGTTCCAACCCATTTGTTACGCAGGCGTGGTTTCAATATAGAAGCTGCTCCTAACATTAATAATAGTGCTTACAGTTTGATGGAAAAACAGAATGTAGTATGGCATAAAAACCTTTTCACTAATATTGATGGAACTGATTCGAAATTTGTTTGGGCAAGAAATTGGGCCGCAAAAAACGGGGTGAATCGATTTAGTGAAAAAGAGATTAAGCGATTCTTTGCTGACAATATGAAAGAAGATGGATTGTATGAAATTTATTGTGCTTGGAAAAGAAGAGGTGCTCACGTATTCTGTGCTGAAGTAAAAGAGGGTGTGATAAGATTATTCGATCCACAGCCAGGCAAGGATAACGTAGTAAACTATATAGCCAATATGAAAGGTTCAAGTGTTGGTGTATTGAGGATTGATAATAAACTTGTCAATCCCAAAGTGGCAGGATTATTTATAAAAGTTCAGTAATATGAAAATCATCATCGCATATCAATTGAAGCTCTCCTTCGCGGTCTATAATGTAATGAGGCAAGCCGATTGGCAAAGTAACCCCATCAATATCAGTACACCCTACGGAATATATAGCTTCTTGCGATGTTCGCTTTTCCAAAGCGACATCATTGAAACCATGCGCATTCGCAAATACAGATATGTGATTGGGAATATTCATTAACATTTGATTTTTCGCAAATATACAAACTATTTAAATATGGACGACAAAACATTCCTAAATAATGTCATGCGCGACCTCAAAACCGAGCTGGACGATGAGTTTGACCGCAATTTCGAACGGAAAGCCTTCTTTGACCGGCCGTGGGCACCGCTCAGCAAGAACTACGACCCTTCGGAAGGTTCGGTATTGATGCGTACCGGTGCCTTGCGCCAGAGCCTGCACAGCCGGATAGACGGCACGCAACTGATTTATGAAAGCAGCCTCAAATATGCAGCCCTTCAGAACGAGGGCGGAACCATCCGGCAGGACTTCGTCCCATCAGACAAAATGCGCCGGTGGGCATGGGCGAAAGCCCGCGAACGGAGGGAACAGGGCGACAAGCCCGGAGAAGAGAAGTTCCGCCGTATGGCACTCGCCAAACGCATCAAACGGACGATTGCCGTGCCCGCCCGTCCCTTCATCGGCGAACATCCCAGGGTAAAGGAGATCGCCGACAGCATCGTCCGGGAGAACGCTGAAAAAACCTTGGAAGAGGCAAAACGCAATTTTAACAAAAGATAGACATGAAAGAGATTTTACTTGCCGTCATGCAGCGGCTAAAGGAGCAAGTCCCCGAGTTGGCCTACATCAGTGAGGACTGGGGCCAGATGGATTATTACAACGAAGCGCCGCCTGTGAAGTTCCCCTGCGCGCTGATCAGCGTGAACCGTATCAGTTTCGAGTCGGAAACATGGGGAGTGCGCCGTGCCCGGCTGACCTTCCTGGTCCGTATTGCCGATTGTCCCGTCCTCATGGCTAACATGGCGGCTCCGGCGGAGCACCGTCAGCGGGCGTTTGCCATTTTCGATCTGATGGAACAGGTGGGTAATTGCCTTTACGGGTTCGAGACCGAGGCGTTCAACGCTATCGAGCAGCAGGAGGTCACCCGCTACAACCGCGATGACGCCATTCGTGAGTATGCGATGACTTTCACGACCGAGTATGGGGTGGAATCAGAAGAGGGATAACTGGCGGTCGGCATTGCGACCGCGTTCTTGGGAGATGTTCACCCCGATGTAGTTCAGGAACGTGCGGTAGCACATGGGATAGACCGGGCAGACGTAACGCCGCCACACCTCTTTGTAGCAACGGTCGCGTCTGCCCGGTTCGTAATGTTCCTTGACAATCGAGCATACCAGCTCGATACGCTTCAGCGTGTTCTTGTGATACCCCATGTTGATAACCTAAACCTAAAAACCATCTTTCTAATTGCAAAAATACAAAACCCATCCCACACTTCGCCCTATTTCCTGCATATTTATGCAATACCAATTGAATATATACTGAATATGTAGAAAAAATAACAAAGAATCGCCTCACAGAAAGAATATGTATTCAAATCCGTGAGGCGATTTTCGTTATTTGTCATTGGATATTGTTTCGCTATCCAATTTTTGCAACCGTTTCAAGTGATAAGCCACCGCCTCGAAAAACTCGATGCTCCTTTTGCTTTGCCGTTTGGCATCCCGGCTTCTTAATCGGGGAAGACGTTCTTTGATCGCTTCCGCCGTTCCTTCCGCATCCTTGATGCATTGGGAAACACTGGGCACAAGCCCCATCTGTTTTGCTAACTGTTCCATATTTATGCTTTTAATTGATATTAAACCCTTCCGACTGTTCGCAGAAATCTGCCAGCATTTCTATTTTATGTAAGAACTCTTCAGCCGGTGGTTCAGCTTTTTTCCCTAACATGGATTTAATCCTGATTTGTTCCTGTTCCGACAGTTGGTCCCATTCTTCCTTCAACGCTCTTTTAACAGAGACATACCCCCTAAAGAGCCTCGCCATGATACAGGATTCTTCTTTTGTGACTTCAAACCCGTCATTGCTTACCGGACTGCCATCTTTCCGGGAACCGTCATAAATATATTTTCCCGGAGAAAATGTATGGTCTCCATAGCCGAACAGGTAGCAAGCACCGGTTTCATTCAGTATGTCGGGCCATGTGAATATCATCCCGTGTTTGCTATCGACCCCTTCTTTCTTTGGTATCAAATCATATCCCATAACCCAATCCCTTCTCCGGCACGTATGCCGATACATACGTTGTTACTTCACACGATACGATCACGCGGCCGGAGCCTTTGCACTGCGGGCAGATTGCGCCCTCTTTCGTCCCTTTGCCGCCGCAGACTTTGCAGGCCACGATGTGCGGGGGGATTGTTTTTTTTCGCAGAAGCAAGTCCATACCATTTGCGCCTTGCGCTTCGGCCGGCTGTTTTTGCTGTTTTCTTCTGATTCGTTCCAATAGGTTGTTCATGTCTTTTCTGTTTTAAAAATGATATTTCTTATGATGCCCCGAAAAACACCCACAGATATTTCCGAAATACCCACAGAAATCTTCAAGATACCCACGGAAATTCCCGAAACTGTGGGTGTTTTTTCAGGGATGTTTTCAGGATTCATAATCCGCTTCCCATTCCACCGTGACCACGGCCCTCACTTTGCCTGTTCCGTCGCAGAGGTCGCAGGGGATGAAGGTGAGCTGGTTGTGGCCGATGTTGTCCCGGAAGCCGCCTTGCCCGCTGCAACGGGGGCAGGGGAAACCGCTGGCGTAACGCGTTTCCGTCCGCGTCCCGTGCGGGTCCGGATGGATTTCCAGGGTGTGCTTCATTTCACTCATTCGTCACCTCCTCTTCCTCATTGATTATCTCCATCTCAAAGTGCATGCTTGTCTTCAGAAAGAATTTCCCTTTTTTTCTAAATTCAGAATCCGAATCAATTTCCAATGTTTCTTCAAGTTGGCATGCACGAGCCATTGTTTTATGAGCAATTTTACCAAGTGTTTGTGCATCTTTTATTTCGCAAATTGCTTTTATTATCTCATTTGTTGTCATTCTATTTTCGTTTTTAATTTGTGATTTAACTGTCAAATATCCACTCTCAACTCTCAACTAAAACAGCGACGGTTCCTTTGATTCCTTCAGATACTCCAGCACCAGATAGTCTAACGGCTGTGTCTCCCAGTTGATGCCGGGGCGGTTCTTGTAGAGGGTACGGATCAGCCGGCGGCACTCGTCCGGCAGGAGGCCGGTGTCGAGCTTTGCTATCGGGAGGTTGATCCGGTCGAGGGTGAGGGTGGCAGTGTGCATGATCTTTGCGTTGCCTTTCCATACGCCCTTCAGGTAGACCTGTTTGATCGCGCCGATGGCGTTCTTCACCGGGTGGTGCAGGCGGATCAGCGTGAAGCACTGGCAGTTCAGTTTGCCATTCGGGTTCTCTTCAAATTCCAATCGTTCGTCCATGACTTTATAATATTTTCCTGTTTGTTGTTTACATTTGAAGCAGTAGACCATCCACTTGCTCGAGGTCCTCACCACCCGGCCGACTGTTGTACGGAAGCCGCAGGGACAGACGTAGATCCAGCGGCCGGGGGTGAGGGTGGCGGTCTTTACCTTCATGCCTCCGTCATTCCCAAGGGTATCGACACCCAGGCGCCGTTGTCGTTCTTGATCTCAGCACGGATGAACTGTTTGCTGATGGCGGGCTGGTAGGCCTCCTCGATGATTTGTACACCTTCGATGAAGCGTTCGTTTCCCGACTCTTCGGCGAGTTTCCGGAGCTGGACGATACGGCTTGCCTTCAGTGTCCCTTTCGCGTCACGTGCCAACAGGCGGAGTACCATTTTTACGAGTGCCCTTGTTTTCGAATCACTGGCAAGGCCCTCGATGTATTCCTTTACAATAGCGATACCGTCCTCTACGGTGTCGCGGTAGCCGTCGGTGGTGTAAACGCCGATGATGATCCGCTTGTCCCCCGCCGTGTTGGTAAAGGTGTCCGTACGCTGGCCGTCCTTTTTCAACTTTAGGACTTCCGATTTCATGTCGATCACGCGACGAAAGTCTTCCAGTACACCCTGCTTTACCGTCTTGATACAGTCGCTGACAGACTGCAAGTCCGGTATCGCACTTTCAATCGCTTCGTCCACCAGCTCCTTGTAGGCCTCGCGGTCGCGCTTTGCCTGTTCCTTGGCTCGCTTGGCGGCCTGTTCTTCTTTGAATGCTTCAAATTGTTGCCGTTCTTCGGCTGTCATTTCGACGGTTTGTTTTACTGTTTCCATGTTCTTTTCTGTTTTTGATTGTTACACATCTGTTTATTCTTAGTTTCTTTGTATTTCACATATTCCCGGCGGAGGTAGGCGATCGACAGGTCCAGTTTATCGATCTCCTCGTCCCACTCCTGGAGTAAACGGCGTTGCGCCTCCATGTCCCGGGTCGGCCGGGTGAGCAGCATATCGACCAGGAAGTCGCGTTCGCCTTTCAGGTAGTCCAGACGGCGGCGCAGGCGTTTGCCCTGTTCCTCGATTTCGTCGAGTTTGTCTTGTAGGGGGATGTAGTGTGCCATGGTCAATCCTCCTCCTTTTGTTTCCGGCGGATAGCGCGTAGTTTCACCAGCAGTCTTTCCAGTTCCTCGTAATCGAGCCGGGCAAACCGTTTGCCGGCGATCCGTTTGTCGAGGCAGTAAGCATCGACCCTCTTCCAATCGGCGGTATCGACACCTAACAGTTGCATTTGGTGGAGCACGTCCGACCGCTTGCGTTTCAGGATACGCATGGCTTCGGTCTCTTCGGCGCGTGTCAGCTTCTCCATCGCACGGATGGCTTCGTTGTATTCGTGGAGCGACATTTCGTGCAGGCTGTCGGTACGCCCGTTCGTGAACTGAAGGACGATCTCTTCTTTGCCCGCTCCCGGCATCTGTTTCAACAGGCCGTAGAAAGCGGCGTAGTTGTCGGGCTTCGCGTAGCCCTGTTTGGGGGTCATTTGTATGATTTTCATATCTGATTCGTTTTAGATTAAACCGGCTTCACGTGCTCCCTCTTCCCAAATGACATACCGGCCGGTGTCGCCGATGTAACGCCCCTTGCTGAAAGCTATGTAGCCCTCGATATAGATCTTCAGGTCGGCGTCATACATCACGCTGGTGGCCGCGTCGCCTTTCGGGTTTTTACCCCGTGCGTGGCTGATGAAGATGAATAGTTTGTCAGGGAACGCCTCTTTCAAGAGGATATAATCGCGGTAGTTCATTTGCGTGTACTGGATACTGTCGATCACCACGATGTTGAAGCTCTTGTGACGGGCAAGCCGTTCCTTCAGTGCCGGGATGTCTTCCTTGATGAACGCCAGGCGGCGGCTTACTTCGGCCATGCCGAACCGACGCAGGTTGTTCTGCACCGTCAGGCAGGTGCCTTCCTCCAGCGAATTGAACGCCACCCGGTCGTATTTGCACAGCTCTTTGCAGAGTTGCATGACGAACGAGGTCTTCCCGTTGCCCGAATTGCCCCAGATGAACCAGACACCCCGGTTCTCGGGCGTATCGAACGCCTCTTTCCATTTTCCCTCAAAGGGGAATGTCTCATATTTCTTGTCCAGGATGTCCCGGACGCTTATTGCTCGTTTCATGTTGTTTTCGAATTGTGTTCAAATAGCATTCGAACGGTTGTTTACTCGCCCATCCGTTTGACCCGGTGGATCGCCTTTTTCACGCGGCGTAGGTCAAAGTCGCACGGTTCGGCGTCGCGGATCACTTCGTCGATCTTTTTCCGGTCGCTCAGCCCGTTGGCGACACAGATGGAATAGACATCGTTCGGCGTGGTGGCCTCCAGCTCGAAGAACTTACGCCCCATGCGGCTGTAGAACTCCTTGTAGCCGGGCTTGCGGTAACGCAGGCCGTTCTGGATACGCTTCATGATGTAGTCGGTCGAGAGGAAGATGATGCCGCATTTCTCCTCCAGCTTGTTGTACATGCTGATGAAGTAGTGGAACACCGGTTCGGTCAGTTTGTCGGCTTCATCGAAGATCAGGAGCGGGGCTTCCATCTGGATCACGTCGTCCAGGATCAGGCTCCACACCTCGCGGATGTTGTGCCCGTCGGTCTTGATACCCACCTTCCGGGCGATTTCACGCACGAAGTCTCCTTTTTTCATATCTTCGGAACAAAGGATATAGAACACCTCTTTGTGTTCTTCGGTATAGAGGCGGGCCGTCGTTGTCTTGCCGCACCCGGCTTCGCCCACCACCCAAGTGACGTTGCGCCAGCGCTGGGCATCGTCGAGCGCGAAGTTGATCTCCTGGTAGGCGGAGGTCTCGACGATCTGCCAGCCGGTTTCGTTCTTTCCACCACCGATCTGTGCGGCGATGTCGCGGAACATCTTATCTGAAATGTTTTCATACTTGCCGTTCACGATACAACTGATCGTGCCGACCGATGTGTTCTTCAAACTCCCGGCCGCCTTGTTTTGACTGGGATACTTGGCGACGTAGGCGCGAAGAGCCTCGCGGATGGCGTCTTTCTGTTTGTTGCTTAATGCTTCCATTGTATGATTTTCAATTTATGATTCCTGATTTATAGTTTGCCTGCCACGTTGCTCAGGTTCACCTCGTTGTTGCCGCCGAGCTGGTCCCAGGTGACGTTACTCAATTCCTTGGTGTCGCGACCCAATGATACCCGCAGCGTCCGTCTCTTCGGTTGGCTGTACTGGCGTGTACGGCGGTCGAGCTGTTCCTTGGCCTCTTTGGAGAGCCCTTTCAGGTCGGGGCTGACCAGGCCGTGCTGTTCCGGAGCGACACCGTGTTCGTATTCGATCTCCTTGGCGATAACCTGGCGTTCGACACGCTCGCCGGCTATGGCCTCCTGCTGCCGGCGGATAAATGTTTTTTCCTCTTCCGTCTGTTCCTGCTGGGCGCGGTGGATATAGATCGGTGGCAACCCTACACGCTCGAAGCGCAACGCGCCGCCTTTGTCCATCCAGAGCAACCGGACGCTGCGCATGTCGGTCGGGTCGTATTGCACATAGAACTGTTTGAATGTGTTCCGGCGACGCCATTCCAGATCCGGATTGCCCTGGTCGTCATACACCTCGTAGGTATAGTCCTTTTTCTGCACGGTGATCTTGATGCCGCTGGAGGTGAAGGTCGAGGGTTTCTCGGTCGTGTACCAGAACATGTCGACCATGTCGCGCACACTGACGGCATCGGTCTCCTCGTTCACACTGTTTTCATACATCTCGATCCGGGAGATACCGGTGGCCGGGTGTTTCATCTCGTTCCACTCTTCGCGGGCTGCCTCGTAGATCTCGTGCAGTTCGTCCAGCGTAGGGAGCGCGTCGATATTGGCGTTGATGATCTCCAGGTTCGGGCGGCTGGTGGCCTTTACAGCGGTCACGTTCTGCCCCGTGTAGCCAAAGCGCGTCCAGAGCACCTGTTGCTGGAAACGGCTGAAGATATTCTCGATCGTTTTCGACTCGCCGTTGTAGGGGGCGGTCGGCCGGTGGATCCGGCTGATCTTCGAGAAGAACCCCTTGGCTGTGTTCTTCTTGTGGCCTCCCTGGTTGTCGCACACCAGCTCGTAAGGTTTGTGCCTACTGCGCTGGATAGCCATGCGGAAGGCGTGGTATTGGGCGATGTAGTCTTCCTGCTCGCTGATATGGTAGCCCAGCAGCACTTCGCTGTAGGCATCCACCACCTCGTAGACGTTGATCGTGCGTTTGTTTCCGCTTTCGTCCCGGTAGTAAAGGTTCAGTTTCGTGCCGTCGCCATACCAGAGGGAATCCCGGCTTGCAGGGAGTAACGTGTGGTGCTTGCGGTCGTAGAGCTGGTGTGTCCGCATTTCGCCGAACACGGCATCGTGCCACAGGGGTTTGATACGGGGACTGTTCAGCCAGCCCTTCATGCCCCGTTCGCTCTTGAGCGGCTTCCAACCCCTTTCCGGGGCCGTGCGGTTGTAGGTCTCGAAGATCTGATGGTCGGTATATTTTGGCATCTGGCTCCGCTTCAGCGCAATGATGTACCGTCCTTCCTCCTCGCCAATCTTCAGTGTATTCCTGTTGCCATACTTCCCGCTGATCAGCACCTCGTAATGGTCAGGGCTGTAGCGTTTGATCAGTTCCTTCAGCCGTCCGGCGCAGCCGGGCAGCGTATGGCCGAACTCCGAGCGCAACTCTTCGCTCCGCTTCATCACCTCCTCCCAGTAGTCGCCCGATATGCCCAGACTGTTTCGTTTGGGACGGAGACGGGCGATATCGCCGATCAGCGTGTTCAGCACCGAGGCGTTCAGCGTATAGGCCGTGATCGTCGATTCCGGAAGCGGCACCAGTTCGCCGTTCTTGTCGTAGCGGTGCTTCTCGAAAAAGTCTTCCGCCCGTTCATCCTTGCGGACACGTCCGCGCAGTATTTCTCTTCTCATGATCTCTTCAGGTTCGCCATATCTGGCAACAAAACATCGTTGGTATTTGGCGGGAAGGGAGGAATAGACGTACAGGGCGTGGTTCCCCTCGCCGCCGCCACGGTTGATGCATTGGATGTTTCCCCGGTGGACATTGCTGTAAAGCGTGTTGGGCTTGATCACCGGATCATCCCCGGATGTCAGCTCTTCGTGTGTCACGCACAATATTTTATTGTAATATTCCATTCCCGATTGTTTATTTGTTATTTGTTCCCGGAAGCGGATTCGAACCGCTGACCATGTCGCCTGAATTACCAGTTCCGAGTGTTCTACCTGACTGAACTATCCGGGATACCACCCTCGTTCCGCGGGCCGCGTACCGATACCAAACCAATCTTAATTGAAACCTAAACCTTGATTGTTATCCTTGTCGCTGCCACCCATCAACCGCAGCAATACCTTATCCATCCATGCCTCGAAGCGGTCCGCCTCTTCGCCGCACGCTTTCTCGTTTCCGATCAGCAACAAGCTGAACACGAACCATACCGTACAGAGTAACACCCCTGTCAGTTCTCTGTCATTTTCAATCGTCCCTATCCCAGCAAAGAGAAAGATCCAACTGATGGCCCATCCGTAAAGAATCACTTTCGCTTTCATGATCAACCTTCTGCCAATTGCGCTTTCGCTAACACCTTCGTCTCATACACCAGCCCCGGATCCATCTTTTCCATCCAGCCGAACCGTTTTGCCAATAGGCGGTCCAATACCGCCCAGTTCTCCAGGCTCACGCAGTCGTTATAATTGTACCACTGGCTCTCGCCTGTCTCTGGATCCAACCCGACGATGCCCCAGAACTCCTTGCAGGCAGCCCCTATACACACCTTACACTCGCCCTTGGCGATCACCACCCGGAACACCGGCCGTTCCTCCTCCTTCCGCCCGGTATAGACCAGCATCCGGAAGTTCACCTCATACGTGGAGTCCATATCGAACGGTGCCTCGCAAAGCGCCTTGTAATCGATTTTATTTGTTGTTTCCATTTTGAATACTGTTTAAATGATTGTTACATGTTCCTCTCTCTTTACCGACCCACCCATCTTGATTGCCATCGCGCGGATCTTATTTGCCAGTTCCGAATCGGACCGGCAGTTCAATGCCTCACTGACGGTTTTGCGGCTGCACTGAAAAATCTCCTCCAACTTTTTTCTGATTTCTGTGTCTGCTAAAATCTTTGCCATATTTACTATTTGATGATTAATGTTTATCTTTACAGCGTCGGTTACATCTGTAACGACGGTGCAATATTACAGAATATTCTGATATGAACAAAGAAAATAGAAATAAAAATACAGATATTTCTGCAAGGATAGCAGAGATTCTTGATTATATCAATGAGAGTAAAAATTCATTTGCCCTAAAATTAGGCTATGAACGTGCTCAAACAGTGTATGATATAATTAATGGGAAGAGTGCTCCCAGTTATGACTTCTTTAAGAAGTTTCAGCTTTCAGAATATTCTGATATTATTAATATTGATTGGCTTCTTACCGGTCGTGGATCGATGCTGAAAAGTGAGGGAGTGACGCTGATGGGCGAGCAAGTGCCGACTGTTGTGGATGAAAAACGCCCAGAGATCCAGATCTTGCATCACCCGAAAGTGGTCGATAAGGTAATTACCCAACAATCCATCCCTGTATATAATGTAGAGGCGGCGGCTAATCTGAAAACGATCTTCTCTAATAAAGATCAAAACATCTTGGGAGAGATCACTATGCCCGATATTCCCCGTTGCGATGGTGCAATCTATGTGAGAGGAGACAGTATGTATCCACTCCTTAAATCTGGTGACATTGTGGGATATAAGGAGATTATGGACTTTAACAATGTTATTTTCGGGGAGATGTATATCGTATCCTACGACATTGAGGGAGACGAGTATGTCTGTGTAAAGTATGTCAACCACAGTGATCAGCAGGGATACATTAAATTGGTTAGCTACAATCCACACCATGACCCCAAAGACATCCCCGTCAACCGCATTACTGCCATGGCACTGGTGAAGTTTAGTATTCGAATGAACACGATAATTTAATTTGTGATATGATAAAGAGTGATGATTTTGAAAATATGATTAAACTATATCCTGTTAATTATAAGGGGTATTGGTTTAATGTGGATGAGATTGACAATCCTCTTCCTCAAGAATTATTGTCTGGGGATGGAAGAATAGATGCAGAAATAAAAGAGCAATTCACACAACAATTTTACAATCAAATTATATATGCATATATATATAACCTGCAGCAGTTTTTACACAATAATGGCTTTTACTGTATTATCAAACACGCTAATGCATTGTGCAAAGCAAAAGACAATGTTAGGAAACTACATGAAAGGGAAGATTATGATAAAAGGATAGCAAGAGCTATTTCTTATTCATGTATAGACATGGATGCACCGGAAAACTATCCTATAAAGGACTTAATATTAAATCCTGATCTATTTGATGGGTTCTTCCAAAAGGAAGTTGTATTGAAATTCAACGAAGACGTTGAACATTGGAACAAAGCACTGAGTAGTTATAAACAAAAACGGGCATATATTAATCGTCTAAACTATTTAAAAGAACAAATGGATATATTGGATAGTGTAAATATATCTTGCATAAAGGATTCGATTACCAAACAAAAGGATTTGTATAATAATTTATTGGAGAAGTAGGAGGTTTTGTTTAAACGAAGCGAAAAACGGTTTATACACTAAAAAGATAGTTATTGTGCTAATTCATAGCAATATAAATTTGAAAAGAGGGTAGTGAATAAATATTTGTAAAAATACACTCCACATATCAAATAACACCTAAAACTCAAAATACAACCATTTAAAAGGAGTCTTGCATACTCTAATCGCATAAAAAACGATAGTAAAATGCACAACCAAATGCACAACCAAACGACACGTTTCGTTTTTGCAAGCTCAAAAATGCACAGCCAAACGCACAACCAAGTGCACAGCCAACATGAAAAAAGCGGCATTTCCGACCGTTCAAAGATGGCAGGAAACCTGCTATTCAAACAAAAACCGTTCAAATGAGTATTAAATGCTATTAAAACAACTACTTAGCAGCCCTTATCAGATGCGATTGAATGATCATAGCACGTTTGGTGATCTTACAACTTCCATCAGTCATACCGGCGTGCAGAAGGCTATTTTTGGTAATGCCTACCTCTTCCTCCGAAAGCAGGTCAAAGATAGCCGAAATCGAGCCAAAATAGTAGTTCTTCTTCTCGTAGAGCAAATGTACATGGATAACCTTTATCATAACGCATTTAGTATTTTCTTTCTCGCAAATATACTAAATAGCACTTATATAGAATAATCTATCAACAGATTTAACCAATCGAACCCAC
>JAGBDR010000044.1 GCA_017937385.1 Parabacteroides sp. | reverse complement strand
TTCTGTGGAATGGATATCAACCAGGATACGCACAGGTACGAAACGATTGAAAAAATGACTTTTATACTTTTTTGAATATCCTGGTTCTCTTTACATTTGATACGGATAAGAGAGATGGATACAGGGGTGCGAAACTTCAGATATCACTAAGCATAATATGCCAAGTATAAAAAGTAATTGTATGTTTTAATTGTGTCATATTATGGTTCTGCTAACATTGATGAATAAGAATCATTTTCAATAACATAAGGGCGAGGCTGGATACGCACTTTTCATCTTTTTGTAATGTCGCATAAAGCGCGTTTCCAATTCTTTGGTACGCTGGATGTATTCTGCTCCCTTTTGAAGAAGATCAAGCTGCTTAAGAGGTGTTCCAATGAAATAGCCAGACCAATCAAATGCATGGAACATACGGCGGATAATATCCAGTTCGTTCTTAACTACCTTCACCGTCTCCTCAATGGTTTCAAGGTCAGGTCCATCTACATTCTCATTTCTTCCATATTGATGCAGTGCCTCGTTCATTTGGCGTTTGATACCAAGATAATCTACCACCAATCCTTTCTCTTTACCGGGATATACACGGTTGACACGTGAAATGGTTTGGATGAGCGTGTGCATCTGCAATGGTTTGAAGCAATACATGGTTGTCAAGGCTTGGCACATCAAAGCCTGTTATCTGCATATCTACAACAATGACTATCTTGAAATTACTCTTATCTTCTTTGAACTGTTTGTCCAAACTCTTGCGATATTCGTCATTGCCTAACAGATTGTAAAGTTCATTTGGGTCATCATCCCTATCACGTGTAATTACCATAGCGATACGTGGCATCGGCTTGATTTCCTTGCACTCCTTTTCTGTAAGCGTTTCCCCTTCAATGCACTCCTTGACTTCCTGCCATTCGGGACGAAGTTTGACAATAGCCTGATAAAGGTTCCATGCCACGGAACGGCTACTGCAAACAATCATGGCTTTACCCAGTACGGTTGTACCCTCAGCCATCCGTTTTTCTCGCTTGCTCCCTCTTCATGGCATTCGTCATAATACTTCTCAATCTCTTTTACCTTGTCAGAATTAAGAAGAACTTTTGCCGCACGTCCTTCATAGACTATCTTACGTGTTATTTCATCGGCAACTGCCTCTGTTATGGTGTAACGGTCAACCATTGGGCCGAATACATCCAGTGTATTGTCGATAGGTGTACCTGTAAATCCTACGTATGTGGCATTAGGCAGGCATAGTGAACATACTATCAAAAGCACCGTCAAGCACGGAGTCTGTCGCATCGGCTTTATGCCAACCGTAGAAAAACTCGTATGGAGCAAAAAGCGAACCCACCTTGTTGTTCACCCCATCGCTGATAACCACAAAGGCGTTATAGCGGAAAAGTTTCGGAATGTCACGGCGGTAACGGTTCGTCAACTGCTTGTAAGCATTCTCAATGGTAGTGTTTTGTTTGATGGCATTCTTAAATTCAAGCACTACCAAAGGTAAGCCATTGACAAACACAATGCCATCGGGAATACGATGGTGCTCATCATCAATAGCAAACTGATTGACGAACCTGAAAAGATTGTTCTTTCCCAGCGCATTCTTTTCCACCTCTGTATAATCAATAGGATAAATATGAAGATTGGGCAACTTAGGATTGGTTCTTTTCAACGAAAATCCCTTTTGCAGAAGCCGTAATGCTTCTACGTTTTGCGCATATACACCACCGTCATCCGATGTTTCCAATCTGGCGATAGCCCGATTGATTTCATCCTCGGTTATATGGTCAGCTTCATATTTTTTCTGCAAATAAAGGCGCAAATCATCATAGAGGATAACATCACGTGTGTCACGGAGAATATTTTCTCCATGCACGTAGTCGTAATGCTCTTTCTTGAAAAGCTCGACAAACACTTGTTCTAATTGTGCTTCGTTGAAGTATGCCATTGTGCTATTGGTTTAATGAATGATAATAAGCAATTCCTTTTTCAGTCAAGACATAGCCCCCTGTCTTTTTGGAACCTTGATATGCTATCAAATTCAGCGGGTCAGAAGATAAGGATTTCAATAGACGCTCTATTGTGGAGCGAGAAATAGCCAATGTACCCATCAGTTCTTTTCGCTTTATATTAGAAGATCGCGCAATTAGAATAAACAAGGATAGTTCTTTCTCATTTATAGCCTCATTTATAGCCTCATTTATAGCCTCATTTATATTCTTACTTATCGAATTATCAATACCTTTAAACCCTTCTTTGCAAGGTATGGTCATAAGGAAATAAGTTCTGTCATCATCAGTCTCTATGACAGCAGAAGCAGAACCATTATCTTTAAGGGCTTTCTGTATGGTAGGAATACCTGTGGCTCTTCCCTCTGTCAAATCAAGTTCTTTCAGGAAGTCACCCAATCGGCGGTTGCGGTATCTTCGCGCCTTTAGCTTCCGTGCCGCTTTTATTGCCTCCGCACTTATGGAACGGTCTGGACCTGCATAACTTAATATATCTATATGAGTTGGTTCCACGGTAATCTCCACTGGCTCACGCTGCTGATAGTCACGATGATACAAAGCATTGACCACAGCCTCCTCAAATGCCTGATAAGGATAGTTGAATATTTTGTCCGACTTTTCTCTATCCGTGGGTTTCGTGATTTTCTGCTTGATAACGTTGGTACGAAGATACGATAATGTTTCCTTTATCATTTTAGGGACAGGTCCGGTTATCTTCGGCACTTCAATCATCACATCAGGATCTTCTATACTTCCATTGGGAAACAAAACTATATCAACTTGAGTAACGGGAAAAAACTTCTCCGGATGTTCACAAAACATCATCGCAGCACAATTCTTTATCAAACGGTTTTCAGACGGGCCCGTCAGTAAATCCATTTCGTCAAGCACATCTGTCAACGGCTTGGCAGTGAAGTTTTCCGCTAATTTGCTCTTTACTGTTTTCAGGTGTTCATAAACAAGCACACCGGAAATGTCATCAATCTTAATAGCCTCATTTCCCTGTTCATCAAATGGCACACGGTTTGCCAACTCCCTCACCTCATCCAATATCTCACCTTTGGCTTCAATGGTGGAAGATTTGCTTCGTACATAGAATTTAGGTACTGACTTCTTGGCAACTACACTTTCCATTACAGAATAAGGTCTGTTTATTCCGGCTGGTGCCCATATCACGAGTATGGTTTTACCGTCTACTTCTTCCGGAGACACCTTTGTAAGGTACGATGGAGATATTTTCGCATCATACCCGACCATCTCTTTCATTATGCGGTCTATCTCATTCTCAGGCAAGCCTTTCACCGGACGCTTGGCGATTCCGTTTTCCTCTTCCACTCCCACAAGAATATATCTACCGCCGATATTCTCCAAATCAGTGGCAAAGGCGCAAATGGTGTGGTAAATCTTATCCGGATTCCACCCCGCCTTGAATTCTATTCGATTAGATTCTACTTTTCGTTTGCTGAGCAAATCTTCTATGTTGATTGGTAGTGCCATAGTCTACATTTAATATTTAATTGGAGGAACCTTAACTTTCATATCAAGAAAAGAAGATTTTATGAGTCCTTGCCTTACATCTGCATCTGTATAAAAACAAGCCGCTCGGTCAAATTCCTTTCTTTTAAACCATAAGAAAAGATAGTCAGGAAGAATTTTAGATTCATCTTTCACTTCAAAACAATAATAAGCCGGAGAGACTATTATCGGATGCTCTTCCTTATGCAATGCTATTGGCAAACATTCGTCCCGACCTACATGCATGAGATTACAAGCAAACTGATTTTTGGCTACAACTTTATATCCTCTTAAATCTGTTCCAACTACATTAGCGACTGAAGGCATGAAATACTTCTGATAATTCACACCGCATAAATCAGTAGTCGATAAGTCGACATTTTTAACACTCACCTGTCGTATGTAGTCGCCCAACCGTTTATAGTTATTATGCGTCATACCTCGTCTTCCTGCTCATAATAATAAGAATAGTCGATACCTTTCATAAAGGTTTCGCGGTCGTCAATTTTATCCGTTAAGGTATTTTCCAGTAATGTTTTTATCAGCGTTGCATCTGTTACGCTTCTGCGCATGGCGTTGAGATAGTCGTTCTTGTCTATCTTGCTCCAGTCTACGCATTTTTTTAATGAGCGTTTCAACATGAGATCCAGCCATATACGTGTGCTACGCCCGTTGCCCTCCATAAACGGATGAGCCACGTTCATCTCCACATATTTGTCTGCAATCTCATCAAATGTGTTTTCCGGCATATTTTCGATGTTTTTCAATATGAGGGGAAAATGCAAGGCGTTGGCAAACGTAAAGCCACCTTTGCTGATGTTTTTAGAACGGATTTGTCCGGCAAAATCATAAAGTCCCCCGAATAGGTAGGCATGAATTTGTTGCAGACATCTGATGCTGCCCGGTTCCAAAGTTTTCAATAACCCGCTCTCAAAAAGAGAATATGCTTTCTTGCGGCTTTGACCGTCAATGGTATTATCACTGTAAGTAAACCAATCCAGAAAGAGATTGGCTCTGTTGTTTGGATAATGCTTTGCCAATATCTCCACACACGCATTATCGAGTGCATCCGCCGCACGCCGTTTACCGTCTGGTGCTTCAAATTTGAACTCGTGAGTGACACTCACGAGTTGAATTCCTTCCGCACTCAATCTGCGTTTCAGCCATCGCCAATAGTTACCGGCTTTTATATAATCTGATTCATTATTAATGGCACGAACAACGTCAATGGCTGAGAACCACCATTTTGAATTGGTCTCATCCCAAACGGCACGCACCTCGTGATCTTGATAGAAGCGGATAGAATATTTGTGTGATGTGTCAGATTTCATATCCCAAGTCTTTATCCTTTTCACGGTCACGGTAATGTATTTCTTCACTGTTGCGATTTACCACACGGGCTTTTTTGTTGGCATTGAGAATCCAAAACGTCACAGATATATCAGTAGAATAGAAAAGGTTTCGGGGCAAGATAACTATCGCCTCCACAAGTCCGCGCTCTATCATCTTCTGGCGGATAGCTCCCTCTGTGCCATCGGCACTCAGTGCGCCGTTGGCAAGAATGAAGCCGGCATATTTTAAGAATATCAATGACAAGACAACGTGCTTATATTCGCTCGGTTCAATCGAACCACGTAGTGCATCACACGCTTTCCACAGTACTTCCTCCATCGGGAGATTATCTTTTTTATTAGTTGCTTTCTTTGCCATATTCAGTCATTATTACCGCCGTTGATAAGTTGGCGAGGGTCAATATTAAGTAAACTTGCAATCTTTACAAGCATAGTCTTGATTTGCTTGCTAATTACAATATTTTGATCTATTTCACAAATGTAATGGTTATTTCCGAAGTTGTAGACAAGATTCTCAGAAAAGTGTAACTGAGTATAAAAACTCCCCTCTATTTATTGATTTTGCGGTAGAGAATAAAATTAAAATTAATAAAGTCTAAAGTAACAGGAATTTTGCAATCGTTCTGCAACGAAAGAGATAAATGAGGTCAAGCATAGGTTATTTTGTCTTTCTCCAAAGTCAAGGGAACTACAGAGGAAAGAAAAACGTTGTACAAGGCTAAACTGAAAGATTCTTTCGGGGGGACGATGTGTCAGATGGAGTGTTTGGCGTTGAATAAGAACAATACATGTGAAAAGATGATCGAAGCACAACTGGTGGGTATAGAATCTTTCAACGATTGAAAGTTTGTTTGCTTTTCCTTATTCTCAGATTATTGTTTTGGCGATTAAAGAAATACTCATTAATTTTGTAAAAGAGAAAAGCGTTCTTTTGATTTTATGCAAGTTGAGGTAAAATGCAGAATTTCACTTGTTTCCAAATCGTTACCTGTCAAGAAACGAATCTTTGTAAACTATTCATTTTCAAAGATAAAGATATCTCTGTATGTCTTGTAAGGTGCCATGTAATATGCTTGGTAATACCGCAACGCTTAGCGACGGCACGGATTCCGGCAAGACACGTGTAGTGGGGTACAGGGAAAATTCTGCCGTTTTCGCACAGCCCCCGGTATTTGTCGATGATGCGCTTCGTTATGTCAAGCATACGGATGTTGGACGTATTGTCGATATAGCGGAAACGCACACGGTGCAGATGTGTCGCCAACTTTTTGGGCTGGGCGGGAGGCTCGTTCACTTGTCAAATAGAACAATTAAGTATCATTTAATCCTAAAATAGACATAAGGAGAATTTATCATGAAAAGCAAATTATTGATAGTATTGATTTTAATCGGCGTAATAGCCTGTAATTCGACCAAGGAAGAAGAACAAAACATGAGGAATATTACCTTTTCAGAAACAAGTTCTTCTTTAAATCAATCAGTTCTATTAGAAAACAAAAGATATGTACAACTTGAAACAACAGACGATTGTTTATTCTCCGAAATTACACAGTTTAGTTGTACCTCAAAAGAACTGTTTATATTTGATCTCTATACACAAAGTGTTTATGTTTTTGATTATAGCGGCAAATTTCTAAGGAAACTGCATAAAACCGGACAGGGGCCAGGGGAATATTCAATGATAACATCCATGTTGATAGATGAAGAAAACAACCTGATATCACTTGTTGATTTAGGACAAAGGATTTTATCCTACAATATAAATTCTTTTACCTTTGTCGCTGATACAAAAATCGAAACGGTTGCGATTGAAAAGATGGATAAAGATCATTTCATTAGTTACAATTCACTTTCGACAACTATTGAAAACAAGCTTTATAAATATCATGTCCTAATATGTAGTAAAGATGGAGAAGTTAAACAGAAATTTCTACCGATTGAATTTGAAAGTGGATATACAATGAGGCCCATTCATCGCTTTTATCGGTCGGAAGGTGATTTGTTTATATATTTACCCTTTACTTCCGATATTTACAAAATAACTTCAGATTCATGTTTCCGTTATTATGATGTGAAATATGAGAACCTGGCATTTCCACCGTTAGAGTATTTGCAATCTATAGATAAACAAGGAGATAATTATATAAGAAAATTATATTCCGGAGAGTATATCCATTCTGTACAAATATTTGAAAATAAGAACTTCATAACATCCCAGTTTTATGTCGGCGAGAAAAAATATATTGGAATATATGACAAAAACAGGAAAGAAGGATATTATTATCTCAAAGCAAACAAAAACAATCCGGAATCCATAGAAGGAATGGACTATTTACAAATTATCGGTACGAATAAAGAGGATTTCATTTCGGTATTGAAAACAGATACGGATTACAAAATCCAAAATATAGATCCGGAGTTACAGCAAATACTATCCCAAAAAGCTGAAGAGAGCAATCCCGTTCTCCTGTTTTTTAATATAGAGAGTTGCAAATAATGGGCGGATAGCCGGTATCTTGAAGATAAAGTCAGAGGGGGATATTGTATATTATTGTTTTCTTAACAATAATATGTGTTTTTTGAAGATTGCTCTGAATGTCGGTGTTTTATGGGGGAAAAGGGGCCTTTCTTTTGTGAGGTGCGCAGTTTTTGACTGTGAAGACGGTCGTCATTGCCTTGAAGTCGGACTTCATATCTCCTGAAGTCGGACTTCGGGAGCAACGAAGACGGTCGTCACGGCGATGAAGTCCCTCTTCATGGCGGAAAAAGGGTATTTTTCTTTTGCGATATTCGGAGTGGGGGAAATTTTTATTGGCTACAAGCGATTCTCCGGGAGTTCAGCTTTTCCACAGTGTCGGAATTTTTCACTTTTCAGTAACAAAAGAATACCGCTTTTCGATTTCCTGCCAATCTTCTTTCACCATTCATTTCCCAATTTCGGTTTGAAAGAACAAAATGTCAAATCTAAATCGTCCAGAATTTCATTTCAAATAGAAAAATGGGTAAAAAGGGGATATTGTACGTTTTAACAGTTGTTTGAGGCTGTCCTAAAGTCCGCCTTCTTACTTCTTACTGGAAAGTTTGTCTGGCTTGTTATCCGCTTGTTTGGCAGAATCAGATAGGGCAAAAATTCCAGATGAAACTTAATCAAGCTGTAGCGTGATAACCGTTCCGTATAGAGGGACATTTTTGAATGCCTCTTTCAAAGGATATTCGTTGGCGTAGACGCGGGCACAGGTTATGACGCCACCATGCGTGAAGAGGCATACTTTTTGTAAACCGCTTTCTCTTATTTCATCCAAGAAATGACTGACGCGATTGTATTGATCTTGCAAAGATTCGCCGGAAGGGGCCGGAACGTTGATCCAGTCGTTGAACCAGGCTTCTGATCGGGGATCGGAAGATAGCTCGTCCCAGGATTTCATTTCCCATTCCCCAAAGCTGATTTCTTTGATACGGTCTTCCTTTACTGCGTTTGGGTAACCGCAATAGGCCGCAAGACGGACACAGCGCGTGAGCGGACTACTCCACACTTTGTCGAATGTGTGGGCGGATAAGATTGTTTTTACGGCTTTGGCTTCGTTTTCGAATGACGGACGGAGGGGTACGTCGGTTTGTCCGTATGCATAGCCGGCAGGAACATCGACGGAAGTATGTCTGACCAGATAAATTTCCATATCATCATGTGGGTTTTATAGGTTTGTTGTATAAATAATGGTTATTCCCAAGTAGAAGCTCAGTTCACATAGCAAGAATGTCGCTCCGCAACAGTCGCCTGTATATCCTTGTATTTTCTTTTTCATTAGCGAGGTGAGCAGATAGAATACGAGGACGGGGCACAACCCTGCCAGGAGATAGAGCGGCTCGGGCAGCCAGCACATCGGAAGCAAAGCGGAGAAAAGGCAACCGGTATATTCACCGGTTGTCATCCGGCTGTACACCGTTTTGCTTTTGGCCTCTTCTTCCTTGCGGGCATAAGGTAGCCGGTTGATGATCATCCCGGCAACCCCCTTGGAAAAAGGGTCGCCTGCCAGTATCGCACTTCCGGCAAGGGCCGTCGGCAGGCTGCTTAGCAACCCATATAGAAGCCCGAAATAGAAGATCAGTCCGATCACTCCATAGCTTCCGATATGTGAATCTTTCATGATGGCAAGAATACGTTCGCGCGAGGTCCCTCCTCCGAAACCGTCGAAGAAATCGGCAAGTCCGTCTTCATGCAGGCAACCGGTTATCAACAGGCGGGTGGCGATCGCCGATAGTACGGCGACATTTGCCGGAAGTACCAGCGAAGCCGCATAGAGCACAACCACGGAAAGCCCGGCAGTGAGCCAGCCGACTAACGCCCAGCGACTGACTACATGCTTGAAATATTCAGAAGGCACTTCGGCCAGTCGCCAAAAGGGCAGCCGGGTGAAAAATATGAAAGCAGCAAGGATACGGAGCATTTGTCAAAAATATTTGGTGACGGCGGCCTGTTTGAAACTATGCATCTCGTTGATCATGCGGACTGCCGAATCTACAATCGGATAGGCGCATACGGAACCGGAACCTTCTCCTAACCGTAAACCCAGATTCAGCAAGGGCTTGGCTTGCAAGACATCCAATACGCGTTTGTGTCCCGCCTCGTCACCACAATGCCCGAATATGCAATAGGGGATCAGTTCCGGATACAGGCGTGAAGCGGCCAGTACGCAGTTCGTCATAATAAAGCCGTCCACCAGGATGATCATCTTCAGCTCGGCAGCGCGAAGCATACCTCCTACGGCCATCACCATCTCATAGCCGCCGAAATAGCGGATCACCTCCTGCGGGCTGTTATCTCCTTTGTAGTTGTCGAGTGCCTTTTTCAATACATTATATTTATGTTTGACTCCTTCCTGGTCCAAACCGCTTCCGGCCCCTACGCAGTCGATTAACGGGATTCCTGTCAGGCACGTCATCCACATGCTGGACGCGGCGGTGTTGCCGATTCCCATTTCCCCGAAGCTGACTACGTTACAACCCTCGTTGTAGCAATCCGTGACGATGTCAGCGCCATATTGGATGGCGAGTTCCATCTCTTCTTGCGTCATGGCTGCTTCATGCAGGAAGTTGCGGGTCCCTTTCCGGATCTTGCGGTCGATCAGCCTCGGAATGGCTGGAAAATCGAAATCCACCCCTCCGTCGACGATCTTGATTTCGAAACCATGTTGGCGGGAAAGGAAACAGACCCCGGCTCCTCCGTTCAGGAAGTTGTGTATCACCTGGCGGGTGACTTCTTTGGGTGATTTGCTGACTCCCTCGTCGGCGATCCCGTGGTCGGAAGCGTATATGATGTTGACCGGATGATGCAATTCCGGTGATAATGTTTGTTGGATCAGACCGATCTGGAGGGCAATTTCTTCCAGTGTGCCCAGTGACCCTTTGGGTTTTGTCAGATTGTCGATTTTGTCCTGCAGAGCCGGGATAATAGCCGTGTCAGGTTTTTGAATGTTGAAAGAGATCATTGTATGGTGTTTTATTATTTAACTTTCATGGGAATACCGCTCACCATGAGGACCACTTCGTCGGCACGGGATGCGATATATTGGTTAAGCCAACCTTGCAGGTCTGTGAACCGGCGTTGCACCGCATCGGGAGAAACGCCGCCCAGCCCGATTTCGTTTGTGACGAAGATCAGGTAGGCATCCTGTTCGGCAAATGTATTGAATTCATCTTTTAACTCGGCCAAGGAACGGTCTGTATCGCCTTCGTTGTCGAAGAAGAAGTTCGTTCCCCAAAGGGTGACACAGTCGATCACGACCACACGGCCGTTCAGCTCGTGGCGGCTCAGGTATTTCTCTTCCTCGATATTCGTCCATTCCGGTCCCCGGTCGGCCTGATGGCGAAGCACCCGTTTTCGGAACTCCTCGTCCCAAACGCGTGAGGTCGCTAAGTAAACCGGATTTGCCGTCAATGACAACGCGAGCTTTTGCGCATATCCGCTTTTCCCGGAACGCTGGCCACCAGTCACTAAAACGATATGCTTTTTAACCATTGCCTTATTCTCCTTTCGGTTTATTACGGGCTGCGGCACGTTTGGCCTTGTTGATCGGGTTATTCCGGCTCGTCTTTCGTAACGCCGCCGATTTGGGAGATGAGGCCAGGCGTTGTGCAACGGCCGACCGGCCTAACGATTTGCCGAATTTGGGTCGCAGCGCTTCTTGCAGCATCTCTTTGTCGAAACCGGTTGCCTTTGCCTCTTTTTTCGTGCTTTCCCCATTGCGTGCCGCATGACGGGCGGCCGCATATTTATTGTATTTTACATACTTGCCGGGGCGAAGTCCTTTGGAGCCGGTTGTAGAAGAGGTTGCTTTCTTCTCAGACGGCGTCGTCGGCTGAGGCTTTGCCTTTTTCACTTTTTTCTCCTGTCCGGCAAGTACCGGTTCCTGCCTGTCGGTTCGTGCGGAAAGAGTTTGCTTACCCGTATGTTTTCCGAATTTAACCCGTATGTCATCCAACATGACGATATCGGCTTCGGTTACTTTCTGGCCGATATGCGGCAGGCTGCCGTTTACGGTGACACGTCCTTCTTCAATGAATTTATCCGCTTCCCTGCGTGAACAAAGACCGGAGTCACTGATGAGTTTATTTAATCTTACTTCCATTCTGCGCGTATTTATTTAGTGGATAATCATGGATATCAAACAGACAATAAGCCCCATGGCGAGTTCGGCATTATTGTTTGTTTGGATGGCAATTGACATATCTTCAGTTGTGAAAGTCCGTTCGTTAGTCCCGATATAAGGCTTTTCCACCGGTTCCCCGAAATAATCGTGGGTTCCTCCGAAACGGCAATTCAAGATGGCGGCAAGGGCGGATTCCGGATAACCGGAGTTCGGGCTGGCATGGGCCGGACCGAAACGTCTTACGAAATCCATTTTGTCTAAATTGCCGGAAACAGCCAACATCAGCCAAGCGGTCAATCGGGCAGGTATATAATTTGCCAGGTCGTCAAGCCTTGCAGCGATCTGTCCGAATTCGAGATAACGTTCGTTTTTATAGCCGATCATCGAGTCGAGCGTGTTCACCATCTTATAAGCCATCATGCCGGGGAGTCCGAGCAAGGCAAACCAGAACATAGGAGCGATCACCCCGTCGCTCAGGTTTTCCGCAAGCGTTTCGAGAGCGGCTGTCCGTATCTCTTGTGGGGAAAGTCGGGACGTGTCGCGGCCTACGATCCGTCCCACCTGCCTGCGTCCTTCTTCCGTACTGCGCTCTACGGCCTCGAAAACCGCTTTTACCTCTTTGCAGAGTGTTTTTCCCGCCAAGCAATAGAAGACACCGATCCCGATCAGAATCGAGGCGAACAACGGGGAAAAGCGCCAGGCAAGCTCTAATATCCGTTCACAAAGCAGATAAGTCCCGGCAACCAACACGAGTGCCATGACACCCCCTTTGACTGCCCGGTCGTTCCCATTGTTCAACGTTTTCTCACCTAATGAAATCACTTTGCCGAAACCCACAACCGGATGCGGCCATCCTTCCGGATCACCCAACAGGCGGTCCGCCAGCCATCCGCCGATGAACGGGAGGGCTTTTGCCATATAGAATGTTTGATGAAACCAGTAATACATAATCGTGCAAAGGTAGAAATATAATTCCAGTTATGGAATCAATCGTATCTTTTATAATGAGTACGTTGGCGATACCTATTTGGGATAAAAATTTCATGGGCATGCATTTTTAATTTCATGGGCATGAAATGTTGGTTCCGTGCCCATGCCTAAGTCAGAACTTCGTCGACAGGGTTTCCAAAGTCTCTATTCTTGATACATGAATGTTAACTTGTTTTAATTTTAAGTACTATGTGATACAAGGTATCATGTTGGTACATATCTTTGTGGCGGCAATGACAAAATAGTTCCCTATTTGTGTAACGATTTTGTAAAATGTTCGTCTAATAGATAAAAGTAACAACAAATATGATGATTCATCTGGAAGGAATTAACAAAACGTATTTCAACGGTGCGCCGTTGCACGTGTTGAAAGGGATAGACTTAGATATCGAGAAAGGAGAGATGGTGTCTATCATGGGGGCGTCGGGATCGGGGAAATCCACTTTGTTGAATATTTTGGGCATATTGGATACGTACGATACGGGCACTTACACGCTGAACGGGCAGTTGATCCGCAACCTGAGTGAAACCCGTGCGGCGGAACTGCGTAACCGGATGATCGGTTTCATCTTCCAGTCTTTTAATCTGATTTCATTCAAGAATGCGATGGAGAACGTAGCGTTGCCTTTGTATTACCAGGGGGTAAGCCGTAAGAAGCGGAACGCTATGGCACTGGAATATCTGGATATGGTCGGGCTGAAAGATTGGGCGGAGCACATGCCGAACGAAATGTCCGGCGGACAGAAGCAGCGTGTCGCCATTGCCCGCGCCCTGATTGCCAAACCACAGGTGATCCTGGCGGATGAACCGACCGGCGCGTTGGACAGCAAGACGACGGTCGAAGTGATGGAGTTGCTCCGGAAAGTAAACCTTGAAGGACTGACGATGGTGATCGTGACGCATGAACTTTCCGTAGCGGAAGCGACCGACCGTATTGTCCGCGTGAAAGACGGCTTGATAGAAACCATAGAAAAAGGATTGGGACATGTTTGATTTTGATAATTTCCGAGAAATATGGAGTACGATTCAGAAGAATAAACTCCGTACTTTCCTGACCGGTTTTTCCGTAGCATGGGGCATCTTCATGCTGATTGTCCTCTTGGGGGCGGGTAATGGGATGAGGAACGGGATCATGTCGAATTTCCGCAACTTCAGCCTGAACCGGGTGGAGACATGGCCGCGCTACACGAGCAAGCCGTATAAAGGGATGCAGATGAACCGGAGGATCGAATACAAGGATGAAGACTTGATTGCTATCCCGCGGGAAAATCCCGAAGTGGATCTGATCACGGCGAGTATCAGCCGGAGCGATACGCTTTCCTACGGAAACGAATATAACGCCTATTCCTTGAATGGCGTGCATCCGTCGAAAGCGGTGATCGACAATATCGAAATGACGGTCGGGAACGGTCGTTTCATCAATGATATAGATGTAAAAGAAAAAAGAAAGGTCATAGTCTTGAGCCCTCGTATGAAAGAGGTGCTTTTCAAAGGCGAGGACCCGTTGGGCAAATATGTGAATGCCGGAAGTGTCGCCTATCAGGTAATCGGTGTCTATAAAGCGGAAAACAACGATAACAATGCGCCGGCTTATATTCCTTTCAGTACGGCGCAGACGTTGTATAACGCCGGTTACGGACTGGATGAGATCGTCTTTACCGTGAGAGGGATTTCCACACAGGAAGAGTATGACGCATTTGAGGCACGTTTCCGCCGACAGATGGGAGTGCGGCATAAGTTCGACCCCGAAGACCGGCGTGCGATCGGCATGTGGAGCACGCTTGAAAACTTCATGATGTTGAACGGGATGATGAATGGTATCGCTCTTTTTATCTGGATCATCGGTATCGGGACATTGACGGCCGGTATCGTAGGCGTGAGCAACATCATGCTGATCACGGTGCGCGAGCGGACGAAAGAGTTCGGGATCCGGAAAGCGATAGGTGCGACACCGTTCTCCATCCTGAAGCTGATTATTATCGAATCGATCCTGATTACGGCGGTATTCGGTTATTTGGGTATGGTCTTGGGAATCGGCCTGACGGAAGGAATCAATTCGGTCATGGAGATGATGAATGCCGGAAAGGATGTTTCGCAGGACGACATGAGCATCTTCCTGAATCCGACGGTGAACCTCAGTGTGGCGTTGTCCGCTACGGCCCTGATCATCGGGGCGGGCGTGCTGGCCGGCTATTTTCCCGCCCGCAAGGCGGTCAAGATCACGGCAATTGAAGCCATGCGTAATGAAGGATAGGGATTTATGATTTCAGATTTATGATTTATGATTTACAACGACGCATAAATCATTAATCGAAAAATCATAAATCATAAATTATAAATCATAAATTAAAGAAGATGTTTGATATCGATCGTTGGGCAGAAATATGGGTGACGATCACCCGCAATAAGACCCGTAGCCTGTTGACCGGCTTCGGAGTGTTCTGGGGGATCCTGATGTTGGTGATTCTGTTGGGTTCCGGCAACGGGTTTAAAAATGGCGTGTTGAAGAATGTCGATGGTTTTTCGACGAACTCCGCATTCTTCTTTTCCGAACGGACGGGCGAACCTTACAAAGGATATAAGAAAGGGCGCTACTGGCAGATGCGTAACCGTGATTTGGAGACGATCCGCCAACGGGTGAAGGGCGTGCGTTATCTTTCACCGATGATTATGCAATGGGGCGGACAGAACAATGTGGTAAGAGGACAGAAAGCGGGTACTTATAATGTGCGTGGCGTCTATTCCGAATATTTCAACATTGAGACGCAGCATATCTTGGCAGGACGCCTGTTGAATGAGATCGACATGATCGAAAAGCGGAAGGTGTGCCTGATCGGTAATATCGTGCGCGAAGTCCTTTTTACTCCAGATGAAGATCCGATCGGGCAGTACATACGGGTGAACGGCATTTATTACCAGGTAGTCGGTGTGATCAAGCCGAAACCGCGTGCCCAGATTGGCGGTCGTACGGAGGAGAGTGTGATGATTCCGTTCAAGACGCTCCAGCAGGCCTCCAACCAGGGGGACAAGTTCTGGTTCCTTTGTGCGACGGCCGACGATGGTTACTCTTGCGACAAAATGACGGAAGATATCAAGGCGGTCCTGCGCTCGCAGAACGAGATTTCTCCGACAGATGAACACGCTATCAGTAGTTTTACGATTGCCAAACAGTTCGAAACATTCGACCTGTTGTTTACCGGTATCAATATCCTGGTCTGGCTGGTCGGTATCGGTACGTTGCTGGCGGGTATCATCGGGGTCAGCAATATCATGATGGTGACAGTCCGGGAGCGGACACGCGAGATCGGGGTACGCCGTGCGATCGGTGCGAAGCCTTTCGATATTATTTCGCAGATCATGAGTGAGAGCCTGTTGCTGACTTCGTTGGCCGGGTTGATCGGGTTGAGTGTAGGCGTGTTCCTGCTCGATCTGGTGAACAGTGCGATGGCAAGTAGCGGAGGAGATGCGTCTGACGGCACATTCTTTTCCAATCCCGAAATCCATATCGGGACGGCGGTCGCAGCCACTGTAATCCTACTGATCAGCGGTCTGCTTGCCGGGTTGATCCCAGCCTGGCGTGCCATGCAGATCAAGGCGATCGACGCGATTAGGGAAGAGTGAATGGAATGGATAATTAATAAAAAGAGCATAGTTATGAAGAATCGTATCGTAAAAAAAGTCCTGCGGATTCTCTTTTTGATCTTGGTCGGGGCTGCAGTTATCGGCACTTTCTATTTCTTATGGAAGAAAGCGCAACCCGTTAAAACCGTCTATGAGTTGGTCACTCCTGCACGGGACACGATTGAGACGAAGACCGTGGCGACGGGAAAGGTCGAACCCCGTGATGAAGTCTTGATCAAACCGCAGATGTCGGGTATCATCTCCGAATTGCTGAAAGAGGCCGGACAGATGGTGAAAGAAGGAGAGATCATTGCCCGTATCAAGGTGATTCCTGAAATGGTCCAGTTGAACAGTGCCGAATCGCGTGTGCGGGTGGCGAAAATCAGTCTCGAACAGGTCAGCGCAACATTCAAGCGGGATGAAGAGTTGCATAAACAGGGAGTTATCTCCAAAGAAGATTACGAAACATCCCTTGCCAACTACAAGAAAGCGAAGGAAGAGGCTGAGAACGCTCAGGATGCGCTTGAGATCATCCGTGAGGGAATCTCTAAACGGTCTGCTGCTTCCAGTACGACACAGGTCCGTTCAACGATTACCGGTATGATACTGGATGTTCCGGTCAAGGTCGGCAACTCGGTGATCCAGTCGAACACTTTCAACGACGGTACGACAATCGCTACCGTTGCCGACATGGGGAATATGATCTTTAAGGGAAAGGTGGATGAGACGGAAGTCGGACGTATCCATGAAGGGATGCCGATCAAGTTGACGGTCGGCGCGATGGAAAGCCGTACGTTCGATGCCGAACTGGAATATGTGGCTCCCAAGGGGGTGGAAGAGAACGGCGCCGTGCTGTTTGAAGTGAAAGCGGCCGTGCGTATGCCCGAAGATGCCTTTATACGTGCCGGCTACAGTGCCAATGCCGAGATCGTGTTGAAGCGTGCGGAGAATGTGTTGTCCGTACCTGAAAGCTGTGTCGAGTTTAGCGGCGATTCCACTTTCGTGCAGGTGGTGAAAGCCGAAGCTCCGGAACAGCAATTTGAAAAACGGGCCGTCAAGGTGGGATTGTCCGATGGCATCAAGATCGAGATCAAGGAAGGTCTTGCCGAAAACGAGAAGGTACGCGGGGCGATTGTCGATCCGAATAAGTAATATTTGTAAACTGTAGTAGCATGATGAGAAAACAGATATTAATAGCAACGGCTTTGTTTCTTGCCGGTACTTGGGCTTGGGGGCAGGAACCTGCCAAATCCTGGTCTTTGGAGGAATGTATCCGTTATGCAATCGAACATAATATCGAGCTGAAGCAGAGGGAGCAGGACCAGGAAAGCCGGAACGTGGAATTGAACACCAGCAAGTTCAGTTGGTTGCCCGACCTGAACGGCTATGTCGGACAGAACTTCGACTTCGGGCGTTCTCCCTCTAAAACGGGGGTGATTGTGGATCAGAACTCCGCCAATACCTCGGCCTCTGTCTCTTTGAGTATGCCGGTATTCGACGGCTTGCGTATCCCGAACGATATCGCCGCCCGCAAGTTGGATTTGAAAGCGGCTGTCGAAACCTTGAACAAGGCGAAAGAGGATTTGTCGATCCAGGTCGCTTCCTACTATTTGCAGGTCTTGTATAATAAGGAAGTCCGGAAGATTGCCGAACTGCAGGTCGCGTTGAGCCAGGAACAGGTCGTGAAAACCGAAGCCTTGGTAAAGAACGGGAAAGTGCCTCTTTCCCAACTCTACGATATGAAAGCACAGTTGGCAAAAGACGAAGTCTCGCTGACCGAAGCGCGTAACAATGTGAAACTGGCCTTGCTCGACTTGTCGCAAAGCCTTGAACTGGAGCGTGGCGGGGAAGACTTCGATATCGTGGTCCCGGAAATCGGGGATGC
Source organism: Parabacteroides sp. (assembly GCA_017937385.1). Lineage (GTDB taxonomy): Bacteria > Bacteroidota > Bacteroidia > Bacteroidales > Tannerellaceae > Parabacteroides. The sequence continues at coordinate 11,577 of JAGBDR010000044.1, read as the reverse complement.
CGTCGAACGGTATATGGGCAGCATTCTTCCACCGGACCATGTCTATGACCATGCCGTCGCTTTCAAACCGCAGATCAAGGAACAGGAATATCTCTTGGAAAGCCAGAAGAAGATGTTGAAAGTCGCCCAGGCGGGCTATTATCCGAAACTGAATTTCGGTGCCAGCTACAGCAACGGCTATTATCACTATTCCGGAGACGGCGACTATGTGAATATCCCTTTCAGCGACCAGTTGAAGAACAACGGGCGTAAGACGATCGGGTTCAGCCTGAGTATTCCGCTGTTCAATCGTTTCCAGACACGCAACAGTGTCCGTTCCGCCCGTATCAATATCCGGAACCGGGAACTGATGATGGAGAATACGAAGAAAGCGTTGTATAAGGAGATCCAGCAGGCCTATTACAATGCGACCGCCGCCCAGGATAAATATACCGCATCCGACAAATCGGTCCTGGCCAGCAAAGAGGCTTTCTCGTATGCCGAAGACCGTTATGCCGCCGGCAAAAGTACGGTTTTTGAATATAGTGAAGCCAAGACGAAGTATGCCCAAAGCCTGTCCGAACAGGCTCAGGCCAAGTATGACTTCATTTTCCGTACCAAGATCCTGGATTTCTATAATGGCACACCAATAACACTATAACATAATTTAAGTTAGACACATTTATTTGAAGAAGGGAGGTTTTCGTGATGGAAGCTTCCCTTTTGTCTGTATTTTTGTTCTTTTGTCAGCCTTTCCGTATATTTGTCCGGTAGATTAAGAGTGTTTGTAAAGAAATCTATTTCAATTATGAATATCGACCAGGTTGGTGAAGATTTAATAGCACAAATCAATAGCGGTTCGGAACACGCCTTTTCCGAATTGTACAAGGCGTATTATGTCTATCTGAATACGATTGCGATCTATTATTTGTTCGATCGGAATGTGAGCGCCGAGGTCGTGAATGATGTTTTTTTGAATATTTGGTATAAACGGCGGACGTTGGTTTTCCCGGTCCATTCTTACCTGGTTCGGGCTGTGCAAAACGGTTGCCTGAACTACATCCGTTCCCAGAGAAGTTTGCAAACCGTGCTGGATGAGCATGAAGAACAGATATGGGCTTTTCAGGAAGATTGCATAACCTCAACGCCTGTTCCGTTACAGTATGTGGAACTGAAAGAGACGGAGGCCGAGATCAAGGAGGCGATTTCCGCACTTCCGCCTAAATGCAGGCGTGTGTTCGAATCCTATTTCTATGCCGGACAATCGGCCGAAGAGATAGCCCGGGATCAGAATCTGACAGTCAGTACGGTCCGGGTCCAGATCAAGAATGCTTTGGATCGGCTGAAGTTGTCGTTGAAGCATTTATTGTTTATTTTATTTTTCATCTAAATATTTTACATCCGAGATGTGTAATGTTTATGGATTAATGTAGGAAAAGTATGCAGGATCAAGATCATTTGTTTGAAGAAAGATTGAACGATTATATTTCCGGGACGATTACGGAGAAAGAGAAAGCGGAGCTTTTCTCTTTAGTCGGCGGTTCGGAACGATACAGGCAACAATATAATAGTGCTGTGAAATTGCATGCCTTATTGCACATCCCTGTATTGGAAGCGGAGAAAGAGGATGGGTACCGGCGTTTCAGCAGGCGTCTGTCCAGAGAGTCGGGAATGAAGAAAAACGGGTTTGCCGTTTGGATGCGTTTTACGGCTGCGGCAGTGGTGCTGATGGCGTTGACTTCGGTTTTGTCTGTTTATCTCTACGAGAATCGGCAGGGAGGCCGTAAGGAGGTGCTTTGTGAGACTGTTGTCCCATTGGGCAGCCAGACAAAAATCCGGTTGCCGGACAGTTCGGTTGTGGTCTTGAATGCGGGTTCTGTTTTGAAATATCCGGCTACTTTCGGGAAGAAGGAACGGAATGTTTATCTGGAGGGAGAAGGGTATTTTAAGGTGGCAAAAAACAGGGAGAAAGCGTTCTTGGTGTATGCCGGAGACACTCGGGTAAAGGTGACCGGAACGGTATTCAATGTCCGTTCTTATCCGGATGACGAGCAGACGGAAGTCGATTTGATTGAAGGCGGCGTGCATGTCTCTGTCGGGGAAAAGGGCGTTTTTCTGAAGCCTAATGAGCGGGCTTTGTATAACCGGAAGTCCGGCAGTTTGGAACGTCAGTCGTATGAAACCTATAAATCGGCTTTGTGGACAACCGGCAAGTTGAGTTTTGTCAATGCCTCATTCCGTGAAATCCTGAAAGAGATCGAACGGAAATATAATGTAAAGATCCACGTGATGAGTCCGCAGGTTGAAAACGAATATTTTTCCGGAACGATCCATGCGGATATGGCACTTCAGGAAGTCTTTAATTTTATCGATGTAGATAAGAAGTATGTCTTTGAAAGCAGTGGAAATACGATTTTGTTGAAAGACCGTTGAGGAAAGGCTGAATCATGAATACCAACAAAAACATATATGAATAAAAGAATTGTAGCATTCGTTTTACTTGTATGGGTCTGGTTGGGCACAGAGATGGCTTGTGCCCAGTATTTACCCAAACTTTACCAGGTGTTTTCCCCCGACAGAAAATTAGAGATGGGGATACAACGGCATAAGGATGGTCGGTTGACCTATACATTTGCCGCAAACAGGGATGTGCTGATTCAGGAATCCCCGTTGGGTTTCCGGTTGGAATCGGAAGAGGTGGTGCCCTCCTCGGGGTGGAAAATCGAGCGTGTATCCGACCGGAAGGTCCGGAAGGAATGGAAACCGCTTTGGGGAAAGCGGGCTGTGGTCGAGGATCATTTCAACGAATTGGTGATCGACTTGCAGAACCCGTCCGGACAGCCGGCGAAGATGCAATTGGTGGTCCGTGGATATAACGACGGTTTTGCTTTTTGCTATCGGATACCGGAGGGCGAAGGTGCACGTGTAAATGTACAGTCCGAACTGACGGCCTATAACTTTGCCGGCGATTACACGGCGTGGTTTTATAATGGTGAGAACCATAACATCGGGCCGGTAAGACTGACGGAAACGGGCGGAACCCGTTTGCCGGTGATGACCGTCAAGGCGGGTGACAAGCACTATATGGCGATCCACGAAGCCTGTCTGGAAACCGGAGCGCCTCTTGTCTTGCAATCCCAAGCGGGTGAATCGCTTTTCTCGGTTGCCTCCAAACCGGCCTGCCTGTCACCGGGATATGTCTCCGCCTGGCGTGTGATCATGCACGGGGCGACGCCCGGCGCGTTGACCGATTCCCATTTGCTGGAGTTGCTGAATTCGGATCCTGACCCCCGTTATGACTTTTCGTGGGTGAAACCGGGATTGGCCGTCTGGGATTGGCGCATCAACGGGGCTGTCTGGGATGGATTCACGTATGAAATGTCTTATCCTTCCTGGGTACGGATGGTCGATTTTGCTGCCGAACAGGGTTTCAAATACTTGGTACTGGATGCCAACTGGTACGGACCTGAGTTTGAAAAGGATTCCGACCCGGTGAAAGGGGAAAAGGCGCAGGACGTGCAACGGCTGTTGAAGTATGGAAAAGAGAAAGGGGTCGGAATCTGGCTTTATCTCAATGATGTCGGTGGCCGGAAATATCCGATAGAAAAGACGTTGAAACAGTATGGCGATTGGGGCGCTGCCGGAGTCAAATACGGTTTTATGAGAGGAACGCAGGAAGAAAAGAACCAATGGACGAAAAAAATTACCGAACTTTGTGCGCAAAATCATCTGTTGGTCGATTTCCATGATGGTCCGGTTCATCCGTACGGGCAGATGCGTACGTGGCCGAATGCCGTGACGCGTGAATATTGCCATGCCCAGTTGGATGCGCACCGGGTGTTCGAACCGAAAACGTTTGTGACGACCGTTTTCGTCAATATGGTGGCCGGACCGGTCGATATGAACAACGGAATGTTCGATTTGCGCCAAGGACATACGACTCGTGTAGACGAGAGCCAGCCGGTCCCTTCCACACTGGTTTCGGAGGCGGCCCGTACGTTGATCGCTTTTTCCGGTGTGACTATTTTGCCGGATATTCCGGAATATTACCGGAAGTACCCGGCTTTGCTGGATTTTCTGTCTGCCCAGAAAATGCCCTGGAAGGAAAGCCGAACACTGGCCGGCGAGATCGGGGAGTATATCGTGATGATGCGGGAGACGGATGAGGCCTATTTGGTCGGGGCGGCTACGAATGAAGCCGGAAGGACGATCGAACTGCCGCTTTCTTTCCTCAAAAAGGGGAAATATACGGTTGAAGTCATCGAAGATGGCGACGATGCCCACTACCTGACCAATCGGGAAAGCCTGAAAGTCACGACCCGCCAGTTGACCGGCAAAGACAAGCTGACGTTGAAACTGGCTCCCGGAGGTGGTGCCTGTTTAGTGATTAAGAAACATTTGTAGAATGATAGATGTGTTATAAAAAGAAGAAAGAGCAAAAAATGAGATTTGCCTATTTTTTGATGGCTGCTTGCTTGGGATGCGGAACGCTACAAGCAAAAGATTCGATCTACAAAAAAGGTTGGATCGATTTCAATAAGAATGGGGTAAAGGATGTGTATGAAGATCCGGAAGCCCCTGTTGAGGCCCGTGTCCAAGACCTGCTCGGTCAAATGACATTGGAAGAGAAGAGTTGCCAGATGGCAACGCTCTACGGGTTCGGGCGTGTACTGAAAGATTCACTTCCTACGGCCGGTTGGAAGAACGAGATCTGGAAAGACGGCATCGCCAATATCGACGAGCAGTTGAATGGTGTCGGGAGTGCCAGACGCCGTACCCCCGATTTGATCTATCCGTTCAGTAACCATGTGGAGGCAATCAACCAAACGCAACGTTGGTTTGTCGAAGAGACCCGCTTGGGAATACCTGTGGATTTTTCCAATGAAGGCATTCATGGGTTGAACCATACCAAAGCGACGCCGTTGCCCGCCCCCATCAGTATCGGCAGTACTTGGAACCGCGATTTGGTGCGCCGGGCCGGGGAAATAGCCGGCAAAGAGGCGAAGGCATTGGGTTATACGAACGTTTATGCCCCCATTCTCGATGTGGCACGTGACCCGCGTTGGGGACGTGTTTTGGAAACATACGGGGAAGATCCCTATCTGGTCGGCGAATTGGGCGTGCAGATGGTAAAGGGAATCCAGCAGAACGGGGTGGCCTCTACCTTGAAGCACTATGCCGTGTATAGTGTGCCCAAAGGCGGACGTGACGCGGCGGTCCGTACCGACCCGCATGTCGCTCCGCGCGAGTTGCACGAAATCTTTCTTGCTCCGTTCAAAAAGGTGATACAGCAGGCGCATCCCAAAGGTGTGATGAGCAGCTATAATGATTGGGACGGTGTGCCGGTGTCTGCCAGCTATTATTTCCTGACGGAATTGTTGCGGGGAGAATATGGTTTCAGGGGATATGTGGTCAGCGATAGCGAAGCGGTGGAGTTTGTTCAAACCAAACACCATGTAGCCGATTCATACGAAGAGGCGGTGCGTCAGGTTGTGGAAGCCGGCATGAACGTGCGTACCCATTTCACGCCGCCGGCTGATTATATCCTTCCGGTCCGTCGATTGGTCGAGACGGGCAAACTTTCGATGAAGTCGGTCGACCGGATGGTGGCTGATGTCTTGCGTGTCAAGTTTGAATTGGGACTGTTCGACTCGCCTTACGTGAAAGACCCGAAAGTCGCCGATCAGATTGTCGGGGCTGACAAGCACCGTGACTTTGTCTTGGATATGCAACAGCAATCGCTCGTTCTGTTGAAAAACGAAAACAACTTGCTCCCGTTGGATAAGGATCGATTGAAAAAGGTGTTGGTCGCCGGTCCGTTGGCCAAAGAAACCAATTACATGATCAGCCGTTACGGGCCGCAGGGATTGGAAAACATCACGGTCTATGACGGCATCAGGAACTATTTAGGCAGCCGGGTTGAGGTGAAATATGCCCAAGGCTGTGAACGGAAAGACGCCAACTGGCCGGATAGCGAAATTGTGCCGACACCGTTGACCGATAAAGAGAAAAACGATATAGCCGAAGCAACCCGTTCCGCTTCCGACTGCGATGTGATTATAGCCGTGTTAGGAGAAGACGAAACCTGTACGGGGGAAAGCAAGTCGCGCACCGGGTTGGGGGTGCCGGGACGCCAACAGCAATTGTTGGAGGCGTTGTATGCGACAGGCAAGCCGGTCGTCCTGGTGCTGGTCAACGGGCAACCGCTGACAATCAATTGGGCAGACCGCAACATCCCGTCCATTCTGGAGGCTTGGTTCCCCGGGCAATTGGGGGGCGAGGCGATTGCGCAGACGCTGTTCGGCGATTACAATCCGGGTGGTCGCCTGTCCATCACTTTTCCGAAGACAGTCGGACAGATCGAATATAATTTCCCGTTCAAACCGGGTTCGCAGGACGGGCAGTATTTTGCCGGTCCGAACGGTTCGGGCAACACCCGTGTAAACGGTGCCCTCTATCCGTTTGGACATGGGTTGAGCTATACGACATTCACTTACTCCCATTTGTCCGTCAAACAGGAAACCCCTTATACGCAAAGTCCCGTGACTGTCACGGTCGATGTGACCAACACCGGTAAACGGGCCGGCGACGAGGTGGTTCAGTTATACCTGAGCGATAAAGTCAGCAGTGTCATTACCTATGAGTCCGTCTTGCGGGGATTCGAGCGTATCACCTTGCAACCGGGCGAAACGAAGACCGTCTCTTTCACGCTTCTCCCCGAAGACCTCCAGATTCTGGACCGGCACATGGAATGGACAGTCGAACCGGGTGAATTTGAAGTCCGGATAGGCGCTTCTTCGGAAGACATCCGGTTGAGGCAGACATTTGTGGTCAAATGAGGCAAACAATGAAATTCGGGTAATGGAGTACGATAAAAAGCCAGAAAAGGATTGGGTGGAAGGACTTCGCGCCGGTGATGAAAATGCCTATCGGTATTTGTATCAGCGACATTATAAGGTGCTTTGTGCATTTGCATATAGCTACGTGAATGATTATTTTGTCGCTGAAACACTGGTCAGTGATGTGATCTTTGCCATTTGGAATAACCGGGAGGAGCTCCGTATCATTCAATCCTTGAGGGCTTATCTGATGAGGGCGGTGAAAAACAGCTGCATCAACCATTTGGAATATTGTGCACGGCAAGAGGTCTTGCGGCAAAATGTCGGCGAACAGATGGAACTGCGGCAACAATCTTTTGATGAACAGGATAACTACCCGTTGTGCTCTATTTTGGAAAGGGAATTGGAGGAAAAAATAACGCGGTCCATCGATTCCTTGTCCGACTTGACTAGTGAAATTTTCCGGATGAGCCGGTTTGAAAAAATGAAATATGAAGAAATCGCACATGCAAAAGGAATTACGATAGATGTCGTGAAATATCATATCCGTCTGGCAATTAAGAAATTGAAAGAAGACCTGAAAGACTATCTGCCCCTTTGGGTGATACTCCATTTATTTTCTTGAAAAAAAGTCTGTTTTTTTCACCCGTTTTCAAATGGTAGCTGTCATACTTATGATAACGCATTCGTATGGACAGAGAAATTCAAAATAAAGCATATTGGGATGATCTGATTATCGATCATTTGTCGCAGAATATTTCAAAAGATGACGCGGACAGGCTGAAAGCATGGATCGGGGAATCGGATGAGCATAAGCGATATCTGGACAAGATGAGGGACTTGTGGGATTCCTCGGTCGTGGCAGCTCAAGGGTTTCCGTTTGATCCCGATCAAGCCTATTTGTTGTTTAAGAGAAAGATCCGGGAACAAGCCATTCCCTTTTCCCGACAGTCTAAAAAGAGAACTCTTCTTTGGAAAGCCGTCGCAGTGGCGGCCGCATTGGTCCCTTTCCTGTTTTTGAGTCATTATACCTATTTGTATTTTGAAGGAGAACAGACCCGTTCCGGACTTCAGTTGTCCGAAATCGTAAGCCCGAAAGGCTCTAAAACCCAATTGCGCTTAGCCGACGGTACGGAAGTCTGCCTGAATTCTGGATCTTCTATTCAATACGGAGAGGGGTTCGGAACGAAAAACAGGAATCTGATATTGTCGGGGGAAGCCTATTTGAAGGTGCAGCGCAATGAGCAATTACCCTTCATTGTCTCTGCCGGAGAAATCGATATAAAGGTCTTGGGTACGGAATTTAATGTAGACGCCTATCCGGAGAGTGAGGAGATAAGGGTGTCGTTGATCAAGGGAGCGGTTTCCATGTCTGACCGGAAAAATCATAATTCGATCGTCTTGAAACCGATGGAAACAGGGGTCTTCCGGCATAATTCCAGAAAGTTGACACTTGTTTCAGACGATATGCGACAAGCGTTGGACTGGATGCAAGACCGTTTGGTCTTCAAGGGGGAAACGTTTGAAAACATCGTCCGGCAGCTTGAACGGCGTTTTGATGTGGAGATCCGCGTGCAGGATAAAAAACTTTTAGAGAAACGTTTCGGGGGTGATTTCAAACCGGAAGAATCGTTGGACCAGATTTTGAAGATCATGTCTTCGTCCGGCAAATTCAAGTATAAAAAGAAAGGACGTATCGTGGAAATTTATTAAAAGAGAGATATATGGAGTGCTAACAATGTAAAGATAATGCCTATGGAATAAGAACACAGTGGAAAAACAAAATAATTGAGGAATGTTGGAGCATCCCTCAATTCAGTTACAAGAGAGAATAAACGTATCAATTTTATCAACTACTTAATAACTAATCGCAAATGTATCAAAAAAACAGTTGCATGGGTTCGCTATGCCGAATTTCATGCAAAGAAAGGATCAGAAAAACTGGAATCTTGTTTTGAAAGAAGATTCACAGAGTTTAGAGGAAGTTGTTGTTGTCGGATATGGTACACAAAAAAAGGTGAATTTAACAGGAGCTGTTTCTTCTGTCAAGTTTGATGAAGAGATGTCCAATCGTCCTATTACCAATGCATCTCAAGCTCTTTCTGGTAAAGTTTCCGGTGTATGGGTCAGTCAGAATATAGGAAAACCCGGAAGCGATGGGGCACAGCTTAGAATACGTGGATGGGGTACCTTGAACAATTCCGATCCTTTGGTTATTATTGATGGTGTGGAAGGCTCTTTCGGACAAGTCAATCCTAACGATATTGAAAGTATTTCTGTTTTGAAAGATGCTGCAAGTGCTGCTATTTACGGTTCAAAAGCAGCGAATGGAGTTGTTTTGGTGACTACAAAAATGGGAAAGAACAAAGAGAAAACCCAAGTAGAATTGAATTCTTATGTGGGTATTCAACAATTAGGACGTAGGTATGATTTTGTTACTAATAGTGCCGATTTGATGACTTTAATAAACCAAGGATTTGAGCATGATGGGGCTTTGCCTCTATTTTCAGAGCAGTTAATTACTGATTTTAGAAGCGGTACAGATCCATATAAATATCCTAATACAGATTGGTATGAAGAATTGTTTCGTAATGCTTTGATTACAAATCATAATCTTTCCATTCGTGGAGGTACCGATAAATTATCATCGTTTGTGTCTTTTAATTATTTGAAGCAAGATGGTATCTTGCGTTATACGGACGCTGAAAAATACGGTATCAGAACCAATTTGGAGTATAAGGTGAATTCTTGGTTTAAAGTTGGAAGTCGATTAAGCTTTTCACGTAAGGAGGCGACTGAACCGTTTGATTTAGGACGAGTTTGGAATATGTTAAATGGGGCTGTACCATTCAATACGGCTTACACGAAAGAAGGGCAATTTGGTTCTATAGAGGCTACTGATGAAAAAGGGGTATTGTTGTATGAAAACCATAATCCTTTGATTGAAGCGGCTAACGGAGAAAATAATATAACGACTGATTATTTGTCTTTGAATGCTTTTGCAACGGTTGATTTTACTAAAGATTTGAATTTGAAAGTTACATGGTCTACTATCGGGAATTGGGCAATGACGGATCGTCATAATGAAATGCTTTATGGATATACTTCATCTGGAAAGGAAACACAAAATATCAATTATAACTCAGGGGGAATGATTGTTAGTAGAAAACAAGTTTCGATAATGCGTAACAATTTTCACGCCACATTAAACTATAGTCATAGATTTGGATATAAACATTCTGTTTCCGGTGTGGCAGGTTTACAATTGGAGAACTATAATGAAAAAAATGTTTTTGGACGTAGATCAGATCCCGCTAAAGACGGTTTGACACAGGTCGACTCTGGTACAGATGGTATCAAAGCGGAAGGAAACTTGTTAAGATTACGTATGGGATCCTATTTTGGACGATTGAACTATGTCTATGATGAAAAATATCTGTTTGAAATGAATTTGAGAGCTGATGCCTCTTCTCGTTTTAAAAGAGGAAATCGTTGGGGGGTATTTCCAGGTTTTTCAGTAGGTTGGCGCTTAAGTGAGGAAAATTACATGAAGAATTTGGATATTTTTTCCAATTTAAAGTTGCGTGCATCTTGGGGACAATTGGGAAATCAACGCATTGAAGGATACTGGCCTTATTTGGCTGTTTTTAATCAGGGATTTGATCAAAGTTACAATTATGGCGGTAGTTTAGCTCCAGGAGCTGCAGTAACCAAATTAGTGGACGAAAACATCTCTTGGGAAACAACAACGTCTTATGATTTAGGATTTGATATGGGATTTTTGAGTAACAAGTTGAATATTGAAGCTGACTACTTTAATAAGAAAACTTCAGATATTATAGTACAATTGCCAATATCCAATATAGTGGGTAACAAAACCGCTCCTTTTGAAAATGTAGGAGAAATGAAAAATAATGGTTTTGAATTGGTAGTCAATTATGATAACCAAGTAAGAGATCGCGATCGCCTAGGCTTTAATATTGGTGCTAATTTTACTTTTATAAGTAATAAAGTAACTAAGTTTCAAGGAGGTAAATCTCCTGATCAACTTTATTTGATTCGTGAAGGTTATTCTTACAAATCATTGTATGGATATAAGGCTATCGGTATCTATCAGTCGGAGGAGGAAATTAATGAGCATATGCACAGTAATTCATTTAAGCCAAAAGTCGGAAATCTGAAATATGAAGATGTCAATAACGATGGAAAGATAGACTTCCAAGATAAACAAGTTTTGGGTAATACAATTCCTAAGATAACTTATGGTATTACTGCTGGATTGAGTTATAAAGGTTTTGATTTGAATCTTTTGTTTCAAGGTCTGGGACAGGGTAATGTACAGACAAGAAATGATTGTACACAGCCTATGTTGATGATTATGAGTTTGACTGAATCATGGAAAAACGCTTGGAGTCCTGAAAATCCGGAATCGAGGATTCCAATGTTGCGTATTGACTCCAGTTGGGATTGGTATGATTCTTCTTTCTGGATGCACAGAATTGACTTTCTTAAATTGAAAAATATACAGTTAGGCTATTCATTTCCTGAAAAGTTGAGTTCAAGATTAGGTTTGAGTCGTCTTTATCTGTACGCAAATGCTCAGAATGTGTTTACAATCCCACAGAAAGAGTCAAATACAGTTTGTCTAATTAGAACATCGTCCCCTTCATTATATAAGAAGGAGCAAGTATTGACCATCTTATAGACAAAGTCCAATATCCTTTCCCATAAAGTAAGCATACGCGCTTCCTTTTCTGCC
>JAGBDR010000107.1 GCA_017937385.1 Parabacteroides sp. | reverse complement strand
TGTCCCGTCCTGAAAAAGGTTTACAGTGATTGATAATTAAAGATAAACATTTTGGTTCAAAAAATATTGTCCTGATATAAGTTTACATATGCCTTCCGAACAACCGTCTTTCGGCCCCAATGATGTTTGAGTTTCCCGGTTCTAAGTTCCGCTTCCAAGGGCGTAAGCCAATCGCAGCTGGCATGAGGTCTGAGTGAATTGTAAAGGATAACGATCTGGTCGATGCGTTCTTTTGCTGCCTGAAAACTTTCAAAACATTCCTCGTCGCTCCATTCGCTCTTCAGAATACCGTTCACCCGTTCGGCAACGGCATTCTCATACGGATCGCCCTTTTCAGTCATGCTGATGCGAATCCCATTATCGGTCAGCAATTTCACATATTCTTTCGAACAATATTGGCATCCTCTGTCCGAATGATGGATTAACCCTTGCCGTTTTTGCTGCGGAGTCTGGTCTATGGCCATCCTCAGTGCACGGAGCGCTCCGTCCCGTTCCAATGTCGTATTCAGATCATAGCCTACGATCCGTTTGGAATAGGCATCCGTTATCAAAGCCAGATATGCAAATCCTTCTTTCAAAGAAATGTACGTAATATCTCCGACCCATAAACGATGCGGCCGCTCGAGGTCGAAACCCCGGATCAGATTCGGATATTTACGCATCCAGTGCCGCGAGCAGGTCGTAACGCTGTATTTCTTCCGACTTTTGACCAGAAGATTATTTTCCGAAAGCAGCGTAAATAACCGATCCCGGCTGACCGGAAATCCGTCTTGTTGCAGCAAATGCCACAGTTTACGACCGCCGAGCCTGGGCATCAGTTTCCGGTAGCAACCCACCCGCTCCAAAAGAAGGGTGTCGGACAAGGATCCTTCCCTATTACGCCGTAGATGTTTATAATTAGGCCTGACGAGCATAGCCGAACAACCCGCACGGAAACGACAGGCTTATTCCTGTGTGTCTTTCTTTGAGGCGCCGGACTGTCCGGCTGCGGATTTTTTAGCAGGTCGACACCGTATCTTCCTGGAGGATATCTCCCATGATCTCATAGCCTTCCAGACGTAATAAAGCCTCTTCCAAGTGCCGCCGAAGGGCTTTGTTCTCGGATAACAGTTCACTGGCTTCTTCCTCGTAACGCGGGACATGATCGGAAAAGGATTAGGGGTACTCACAAAGCTACAACTATTTTTCGCTTTCCAGCGCTGACCCATCTTATGAATCGTAGACATGGGAATACCATGTTCTTCGGAGAGTTGGCGAGCCGTCTTGACTCCGCTCAAATACTCCTGTAAAATCAGATGACGCAATTGACGCGGTAAATAATGACGCGATAAGTCTGAATTCGTTGTTTGCTGCATAAGATTTACTCTTTTCTGTAAACCTTTTTCAGGACGGGACAGACGGGACAGTCCGTAATTTTTGCCTCGGTGCGGACTGGAGCGGTCTGGAGCGGACATCGGAACCGAAGCATTTCACCCGGTTGTATATTGCAGCATGAAAGGTCGGTTTTCTTATTCTGTTCATTATCCCGATATAAACCACATTAAACGGAAAACGGTATTT
>JAGBDR010000043.1 GCA_017937385.1 Parabacteroides sp. | reverse complement strand
GTCACCATTGGCATGGGTGCGTTCATCCACATTTCAAAGGCGTATGCCCGGCTGGTCTCTTGGGGATTTACTTCTTTCATACTTAATGCTATTTTCATTTAATGAATTAGGTAGCAAAAGTAGGAGAAGCGTTTGAACCCGGATAGAACAAACGGGACATTTATACGGGATTGGTGAACAAATCGGAATATGGATTTGATATTTTCAGCAAAGACATGGGCGTATATCCGCAGAACTTCTTGAACTCCCGGATAAAGTGCGACTGGTCGGCATAACCGCTGGCGTATGCTATTTGTGCCTGATTGATTTCTTTGCCCGCTTGATGCTGCATCTGCGCCAAAGCCTTTTGGAAGCGAACGATACGGGTATATTCTTTAGGATTGATGCCTACAAATGAATGAAACAACCGCTCAAACTGCTTTTTGCTCAGGCAGGCAATGGAAGATAACTCGTTTACAGAGATTTGCGGAGTGATATATATTCGCTGTATGGCGGCATCTATCCTTTTAATTCTGTATGTGGTATCAGTCAAATTATCGGCAATTTGTGACACCAGCCATTTTTCTATATAGCTTATGCAAATAGAATTATTCTCACAGTCGAATATTCGTGTAGCCAGTTCATTCAAACTTTTATTTTCAAGGTTGTAACCGGAAACTTCCTGGTTGTAAAAAAGCGATGTCGGTATGTTCAGAAACAGACTCATGGCGTGAGGGTGGAATACAACCACTATCATTTCTGTATTGCCGTCAGCATATAAATGGGATGAAAAATTAACTTGTCCGCTGACAGTCAGTTTGTCTTGTGTAACGTTTAGTTCAGGAATATATAACGGTGTTTGCTTATGGAAAATGATTTGAGGGCAGCCGATGGGATAAGTAAAGGCACTCAACGGTCGATTGCTTTTGAATACCCAATAATATCTTATATAAGGTTGCAGCAACTTACATGGCTTGTAAAATTTGAACTTCTCTTGAATCATTTTATAAAGGTACTTGTTTTTTAGTAGTCTCCGCTGAACCAACCGGACTATAAAATAGACAAAGTCCTGTCGTTGTCAGGGAGCGTCACCGTATTATTTCCCAATCCCACTGATTGTCTTAACCAGTTCTTCATCCGACAACCCTTTGCCATAAGTGGCGTAATCCATGCGGAAAGTGCAACCGTTTTTATATTCGGAACAGCCGTAAGCCGTTTTGCCACGCAGGATACTGCCTTTCTTGCAGATCGGGCAGACCGGCTTTGCGGGAACGGTTGTTGTTGCCGGTTGGCCGGTTGTCTTTTCCTTTTTGGCACGTGGCTTACGCGGTTTCTTTTCTTTCGGCTCTTTTTCCGGTTGGGGTTTTTCCGGGGAAGCCTGTTCGATCGTGATGGTACGTCCGGTCTGGTCGGAGAGGACGTTGATCACCACTTGATGGACCATCTGTTTGAGTTCATCCAAAAAGGTACGGGCTTCGTAAGTCCCCCGTTCGATCTGGCGGAGTTTCTTTTCCCAAAGTCCGGTCAGTTCGGCGCTTTTCAGTAGTTCTTCCTGTATTGTACCGATAAGTTCCACACCGGTAGCCGTAGGAAACAGGTTCTTGCGTTCCTTGCGGATATAATTGCGTTTGAACAACGTTTCGATGATGGCAGCACGGGTGGAAGGACGGCCTATGCCGTTTTCTTTCAAGGCATCCCGCAACTCGTCATTGTCTACCAATTTACCGGCTGTTTCCATGGCACGGAGCAATGTCGCTTCGGTGTAGGGCTTGGGTGGTTGTGTCCATTTTTCACCTAATGTCGGTTTGTGGGGACCGCTTTCTCCTTTTACGAAATCCGGTAATACGCCCTCTTCGTCTGACGGTTCGGCATCCGGATCTTTCTGCTCGGCACCGAACACGACGCGCCATCCCGGTTTCAGTATCTGTTTGCCTGTTACCTTAAAATCGACTTTGCCGACTTTTCCCAGTACTGTAGTCGTCGAGATTTCGCAATCCGGATAGAAAGCCGCGATGAAACGGCGGGCGACCAAGTCGTACACTTTCCGTTCGTTGTCTGTCAGGTTACGTGCCGGTACGCCAGTCGGAATGATGGCATGGTGGTCTGTCACTTTCGAGTTGTCGAATACGCGCTTGTCTTTTCGGATTTTTGCTTTCAGCAACGGGGCTGTCAGGTCGGCATAGTCGATCAATCCGCTGAGCGTATTGGGGACTTTCGGGTAGATGTCATCGCTCAGGAAAGTCGTATCGACACGTGGATAGGTAGTCACTTTCTTTTCGTATAGCGACTGGATCAGTTTCAGCGTATCGTCTGCCGTAAAAGCAAATTTCTTATTACATTCCACCTGCAACGATGTCAGGTCGAAGAGGCGGGGAGCATATTCTTTGCCTTTCTTTTCGGATATGTCGGTGACGGTGAAATCTTCTTGCCGAGCAATTTCGAGGAATGCTTCTCCCTCTTCCTTTTTCGTGAATTTGCCTTTGGTTGCCGAGAAAGTCGTATTCCGATAGACTGTTTTCAGTTCCCAATAAGGTTCCGGTTTGAAGTTGTCTATTTCGGCTTGCCGATTTACGATCAGCGCAAGGGTAGGCGTCTGTACCCGCCCGATGGAGAGCACTTGCCGGTTTTGTCCGTAGCGGAGTGTATAAAGGCGTGTCGCGTTCATTCCTAACAACCAGTCACCGATGGCGCGGGAAAGTCCGGCCTCATACAACTTGGTGAAATCGGACTGTTCCTTCAGATGTTGGAACCCTTCGCGGATCGCTTCTTCGGTCAGCGAAGAGATCCACAGGCGATAGACCGGACATTTGCAACCGGCCTTTTGCATCACCCAGCGCTGGATCAATTCTCCTTCCTGGCCGGCATCTCCGCAGTTGATGACCATTTCGGCGTTTCGCATCAATTCTTCGATGGTCTTGAACTGTTGTTCGTATGTCGGGTTACTGATCAGCTTGATCCCGAACCGAGGAGGAATCATCGGGAGGGAAGCCAAGCTCCACCGTTTCCAATTGTCCGAATAATCGTTGGGTTCTTTAAGAGTGCACAAATGTCCGAAAGTCCAGGTTACCTGATACCCGTTCCCTTCGATATATCCGTTCATTTTTTTGGTTGCCCCGAGAACTTCCGCGATTTCGCGTGCTACACTGGGCTTTTCAGCTATACATACTTTCATTCGTAAAACACTCTTTTTTTGAAATAGTCCTGCAAAAATACGCTTTTTCTTTTTATTTGCGGACCTTTTCCGTGACGGCTGTTCCGGTATCGACCGTTATGCCTCGTAGTTCTACGTATTCTACGTGGAGTGGATTGTTGGGACTGGCTTTGACATACAAGGACTGCAGGAGAGCCGGCCGGTCGTTTATCTTGGCGTGGCAGACATGGCGGTTTCCTTCCCGGCTGATGGTCAGTTCTTTTTTGGGATAGGCGGTAAGGGTGATCGTACAGGTTTGCCCTTCCATCGAAACCACTTTGTAGCCGTAGGCCATTTTCTTCTCGATGAAGCTCAGCCCGTTGCTTTTCCCCGGTTCCTTTTCCCGGTTGACCCAGTAGACTTTGACCGGCTCCTTCGGGTTCAATTGTCCGTTGGACAGGTTGATGTCGTAGCAGACCAAGTTGCGGTTCAGGCTACGGGCGATGTGGAAAAGCCGCTCCGGCGTCCGATAGGTGGAATCCGGTCCGGCCACGGTCGTTTGCGCATGGAGGCGGAGAAGAGGACTTCCTGAAAGGAAGAATAGCAACAATAGTTTTGCCAGTATTCGGTTTTTAATGTCCATATTGGTTTGTTTTAGTCGATGAATACTTTTGTGTTAAAAGTTTCCTGCTTGTGAAACAATAGTTCCATGCCTGTGAAACAAAAGTTCCATGCCTATGAAACTTTTGTTTCACGGGCATGGAATAATTATGATGCGCCTTTCTTATTCGATATTTTTCCTGATCTTGGTCAGGTATTCTTTCATTCCTTCCGAATCCTTGTTCTTGATGATTTCCTGTAAAATACCCAGTTCTTCCTGAATGCGTGCTATCTGATGGGGCGTACGCGGGTTGAAAAGGATTTCCGTCAACAGGTAATCATCTTCGGAAAGCAATCCTCTGGCGATCTTCATGTGACGTTTGAAAGTCGTACCCGGTGCATCCTGATGTTTCATCGTGGCAGCAAATACCATAGTCGATGCAAACGGGATACCGAGCGAGTAGGCCACGACCTTGTCATGCTCTTCGAAAGTATATTCACAGATATGCAGGCGCAGTCCGGAATAGATGTCTTTAAAGAATATTTTCCCTAAGTGATCTCCTTCGGAAATGATGATCGTGTTCTCTTTTTCCAGTTGTCCCAAGTTGGCGAATGTCGGGCCGAACATCGGATGGGTAGAGACATAGGGGAAACCGCATGTCTCGTAAAATTCCTTCAGATGCGTCTTGACCGAGGCTATATCCGAGATGATACAATAGGGTTGCAGGTAGGGCATGATACTCTTGAACGCTTCGATTGTGTAGCTGAGTGTCACGCAGTTGATGACTAATTCAGGCTTGAACTCGGCTACATCTTCCGGCTTTTGCAGGCGCAGGGCGTTATAGATGAACCGCATCCGTTTCGGATCGTTTTCCAATACGGCCACTTCGTGTTCAAAGCTAAGCAAATCGGTGAAGAAAGATCCCATCTTTCCTGCACCCAATATCAATATTTTCATGCTGGCAAATTCTTATTGTTCGTTCATGATGATCATTTGCTGGCGGACAGACTCCTCATGGATTTCTTTCAGGATTTCTTTGACAAAATCCGCACTCAATTCCATCTGTTCACCCATGTTGGAACGCTTTTCCAGGATTTCGCTGTAACGTGGTGATTGCAGGATCGGCATATTGTGTTCTTTCTTGTACATACCGATTTCGCGAGAGATACGCATACGTTTGGCCAACAGTTCCAGCAACTGTTCGTCTACACCGTCGATCTGGCGGCGCAGTTCGGACAGGTTCTCGGTTGTCTGGTTGGAATCGCGGATTACAAGCAAGTTCAGGACGTAGTCCAGCACATCCGGTGTGATCTGTTGTGAAGCGTCGCTCCAAGCGCAATCCGGGTTGCAGTGCGACTCGATGATCAGACCGTCGAAACTCAAGTCCATTGCCTGCTGGCAGAGAGGAGCGACCAGTTCGCGTTTGCCTCCGATATGGCTCGGATCGCAGAAGATCGGCAGGTTCGGCATGCGGCGACGCAGTTCGATCGGAATGTGCCAGAGCGGCAGATTACGGTATATCTTCTTGTCGTATGAACTGAAACCGCGGTGGATAGCTCCCAAGCGACGGATACCGGCTCCATAAAGGCGCTGGAAAGCACCGATCCACAGTTCCAAATCCGGGTTGACCGGATTCTTGATCAAAACAGGAACGTCCACACCTTTCAGCGCGTCGGCAATTTCCTGTACGGCAAACGGGTTAACCGTCGTGCGGGCACCGATCCACAACACGTCGATTCCGGCCTTCAATGCTTCGAAGACGTGGTCTTTTGTGGCTACTTCGGTAGCGACATACATGCCTGTTTCCTTTTTTACCCGTTTCAACCATTGCAGGCCTTCTGCACCGATTCCTTCGAATCCCCCCGGTTTGGTACGGGGTTTCCAGATTCCTGCGCGGAACAGCTTGATGCCTTTGTCGGCAATGCCTTTGGCTGTTTCCATAACTTGTTCTTCTGTCTCTGCGCTACACGGACCGGCGATTACGATCGGACGTTGCGGGTCTATACCGGGTAACATGATTGATTCTAATTCCATGACCTTATCTATTTTAATGGAC
The DNA here is from genome assembly GCA_017937385.1 of Parabacteroides sp. Classification (GTDB taxonomy): domain Bacteria; phylum Bacteroidota; class Bacteroidia; order Bacteroidales; family Tannerellaceae; genus Parabacteroides. Next base: position 3,784 of record JAGBDR010000043.1, on the reverse strand, counting down.
AATTGACAATGGACAATTGACAATTGTCGGTTGTTTTTATTTTAGTTTTACTTCTTCTTCTCTTTTTAATTGTCAATTGTCAATTATCCATTGTCAATTGTTGCACTCTCTCCAGCGCTTCTTCCAACGTCTCGTTCTTGCAGCAGAGCGAGATACGGATGTAACGTTCGCCTTGGCTGCCGAAGATGAATCCTGGGGTCAGGAATACATTGGCTTCATACAGGACTTTGTCGGCTATCGCTTCGCTGTCTTTTGCTTCGGCAGGGATTTTTCCCCAAAGGAACATGCCTACTTGCTTTTCGTCATATTCGCATCCCAATGCGTGCATGATTTGTCCGGCCAAGTCGCGGCGGCTGCGATAGACACGGTTCATCGTGTCGTACCATTCTTTCGGAGCGCTCAACGCTTCGACAGCCGCGTGCTGCATCGGTTTGAACTGTCCGGAGTCGATGTTGCTTTTTACTTTCAAGATCCATTGTACGAACTGGGCGTTGGAGGCGAGCATGGCCATACGCCAGCCCGGCATATTGTGTGCTTTGCTCATGGAGTTCATTTCGATACAGATCTCTTTGGCTCCCGGTACGGACAGGATGCTCAACGGATGTTCGTTCAGGATAAAGCTGTAAGGATTGTCGTTGCAGATGATGATCCCATGTTTCTTTCCGAACGCGACCAACTTTTCAAACAGTTCCATACTGGCGTTTGCTCCGGTCGGCATATTCGGATAGTTGGTCCACATCAACTTGACGTTCGAGAGATCCATCTTTTCCAGCTCCTCGAAGTCCGGTTGCCAGCCCAGTTCCTCTTTCAGCTCGTAAGGGATCAGGTTGGCTTCGACCAATTTGCTGACCGAGCTGTAGGTAGGATAGCCGGGGTTGGGAACCAACACGCCGTCGCCCGGGTTCAGGAATGCCAGCGAGATGTGCAGGATTCCCTCTTTGGAACCGATCAACGGCTGGATTTCCGTTTTCGGATCAAGATCCACATCATACCATTTCTTATACCAGTCGGCGAAACCTTTACGCAGTTCGGGAATACCAACATACGGCTGGTAGCCATGTTCGTTCGGCTGATGGGCATGTTCGCACAACGTCTCGATCGTCCGTTCCGAAGGAGGCAGGTCGGGACTTCCCACGCCGAGGCTGATTACGTTTTTGCCTGCGGCATTCATTTCGGCTACTTCTTTCAGTTTCCTGGAAAAGTAGTATTCCTGTACGCTACCTACACGGTTAGCGGGTGCAATTGTTTTACACACTTTGTTTTCCTTCTGCATATTCGCCTAATATTTTTAAGTCTTTTGTCAACGGTCTGATCGCATCCAATGCCTGTCTGTAGCGCAGGTAATCCGTAAAAGTCAGATTGATGTAGAACAGATATTCCCATTCGCGCCCGATGATCGGCAAGGATTGTATTTTGGAAAGATTCATGTCGTAGAAAGAGAGGACGGAGAGAACTTTGGAGAGGCTGCCGGAAGTGTGGGGTAGGGCGAAAACGACTGATGCTTTGTTTTTGTCTTCCCCTTTGAGCATCTCGTCTGCCGTCCATCGGTCGGCTATTGCTAAGAATCGGGTGAAGTTGCGTTTGTTGGTCTCGATTCCTTCGGCAAGGACTTCCATGTTGTAGATCTGGGCGGCCAGTTTTCCGCAGATGGCGGCATGTCCTTTCAGTTGGTTTTCCGAAATCCACCGGGCGCTCATGGCCGTATCTTCCTTTTCGACCACTTTCGCGTTGGGCAACGTATCAAGAAAATCGGTGCATTGCATCAACGCAATCGGGTGGGAGTTGACCTCTTTGATGTCGTGGATATTGGTTCCCGGAAGTGCAACCAGCGAGTGGGAGATACGCAGTTTGTATTCGCCGATAATCTGCAGGCCGCTTTCACGGATCAGCTCGTGATTCTGCAACAAGCTACCTGCAATCGTGTTTTCAATCGCCATTATGCCCAAGACGGAAGGATCTTTCTTGATGGTCGAAATAACATCCCTGAATGTATTGCAACCGATAATTTCAATCTCTTCACCTTCGAAATAATTACGGGCAGCTATGTCGTGATACGAACCGGCTATTCCCTGGATTGCCACTTTCTTTTTCATCATCTCTTTCTTTTTTTCTTTTCTTTCAAATTGTCAGTTCTCAATTGTCCATTACAAAAAAAGTCCCACCGGAATCGGCAGGACTTTATATTTTGTTATTGACATATATATCATTTATCAATGCTCTACATACAAACTCCTGCCTTCACCTTGCTAAAGTAAAAGTAATAAAAGTAATATGTAAAGCTAAATCGATTCATTTTGTCTGTTTGTTTTTAAATACGCAGCAAAAGTAACGCTTTTTTGGAAATTACAAGCATAAAGTGATAATTTTTTTTGTCGTATTCGCAATGTTTGTGTTGTTAAGGTTGCTTCCATCTGTTATATCTATACCATAATCATATAACCGGTTTAGCAGTGGGGACAGAATTATCACAACCTCGCATCGGCATATCTCACACCAGGACGGCAAGCGGATACTCATCTGTATTGCTATCTTTTGTTACAAATCTATCGTAGAACTTCTCCATTACATCAATAAATTCTTCTGGTAATCGTTTGACAACTTCTCCTTTTATATAATCAGGAACATTTTTATAATATGCTTCTGCAATACTTCCGCTAATAGCTCCCATCGTATCTGCATCCCCGCCTAAGGAGATTGCCAAACGAATTGCATCTTCAAAATCCTTACTTTCCAAAAAAGCTATGATGGATTCTGGAACAGAACCTTGACAGGTTACGTTAAATTGGTAAGTATTTCGTATTTCTTTACATCTTCGATTGAGATCGTAGCCAAAAGTAGATTCGATATATTCCTTGATCTCCTGTTAGGATTGGCCCGTACGTGCCAGATAGATACATGCGGCTGTGGCCTGTGCTCCTTTAATTCCTTCCGGGTGGTTATGGGTAACTTCTGCACTCTCTTTTGCCTTTTTCAAGGTCTCTTCCAAGGTGTCGAACGCCCATCCGACAGGACTGACACGCATGGCAGAACCATTCCCGAAACTATTATAGGGTTGTGGAATATCTTGTTGTAACCAATTGTAAAAAGAACCTCCATACCCTGCATTGGGATAGCGGTTCCCATAGTCTAACATGATACCGGGCAAGCTGTCGCTTGTCAACAGCCAATCGGCATTGGCAACCGTCATCACAGTATCATCTGTAAATCTGGAATATTCTATGAATAGAGGAAAATTTGTTGATTTTATGGAATTAAACTCATAGAATGAACCTATTATATCTCCTGCAATCGCCCCTATAAGCATATTTCCGTTTCTATTTGTCTTTTGCGTTTTTGCCCAATAGTCTAATGTCAGGTTGTTGATTTTGTTAGAATCGGGCTTGATTTCACTCTTGATAGCCTGGTATAGATTGGTTGAACATTGGTTGTTCCCCACCTGATTGAGAGAGTTTAGCATACGGGTAATCCTTAATTGATTGTGGGATGGCAATTCGTAAATCCGTCCTGTCTCTTGGCATCGAATCTGCCCTTTGTCACAATGGAATCCAATGTAATTCAAGTATAATTGACAGGTTTTACAATAGTTCGACTTGGCTAAATCGTCCTGTTGCAATTGTTCTTTAAAATGCTCATCAATGGTTGGGGGCTCATCTGCAAATTTCCGTGGCACGAAAAGTCATCCTCAACCAAAGATAGTACAAAGTCGGTATAAGAAAAACGGTATATCCGCAATTCCCCGCAGTTGCGCCCTAAAACCTTTAATCTTGGAATTAAGTGATTCAGC
>JAGBDR010000005.1 GCA_017937385.1 Parabacteroides sp. | reverse complement strand
GTTCATCCTGAGCCAGGATCAAACTCTTCGTTGTTGAATTTGTTTCTTATTTTTACCTTTGCTCAGAATCGTTTCTCTATCTATTGTAGTCTTTGACGGTTTGTCTTCGTATTACTACGTCTCTTGTACTACTTGTTGATTATGTAAGTCTTTCAAAGAACTTTTTTGCTTTCTCTCGATTGCGGCTGCAAAGGTAAGCACTTTTTTCAAACTGACAAATTTTTCGGAAAGAAAATTTGAAAAAGTTTTTCAGTGACTCCCGAAACATCGGACATTCGCTTAGCACCCGCTAACCTCATCCTACCTCCCGGTACCTCCTCTCAGCATGTCTACTGTGCCACTCTCGCTCGAATGCGGGTGCAAAAGTACATGCTCCGGATGGATTGAACAAATTTTTTCGAGAGTTTTTTCGGAATTTTTTCAGGCGGAAGCTAAGAGCATATTAGGGTACGCACGCAAAAAGGGGACTGTGTCATAATTTGCACAGCCCCCTTTCTTTATATCTATATCAGCGATTACGCTATTTCTATTATTCAAGAACGATCACTTTATATTTCGGAACCAAGATCTTCATAATAATCCACCCGATCAAATAAGCGACAGCACATACGCAGAAAATAACAAAATAACCGGCAGGCTTACCCGTGAAACCCATAAATGTCATTTGGGTTGCATCTGCATAAACAAACAAATTTCCGGCCACTTTCTGCAAAATCATGGAACCGACACCACCTGCCATACCGCCGATACCCGTGACAGTCGCGATGGCCGACTTCGGGAACATATCGCCGACAGTCGAGAAAATATTGGCAGACCAAGACTGATGGGCCGCACCACCGATACCGATCAGGATAACCGGGAACCACGGAGAAATCGTGCCCAACGGCTGCGCCAACAACACCAACAACGGGAAGAAAGCAAAAATCAGCATGGCTTTCATACGGGCAGCATAGGGATTCATTCCGCTCCGGTTAATAAAAATCGTCGGCAATTTACCTCCGTAAATAGACAACATCGTGACAGCATACAAGGTAAAAATCAACCCCATCCCCAACGGATCGGACGTCTTGATGCCGAACTGCGTATTCAAATAGGAAGGAGTCCAGAAAAGGAAGAACCACCAAACACCGTCTGTCATGAATTTACCGACCACAAAAGCCCACGTCTGTTTGAAAGTAAAACACTGCAGGAAGCCGATTTTCTTTTCATTTTCTTCTTCGACAACGGCGGTGTCTTTTTCGCCACAATCCTGTTCGATATATTCCAACTCTGCTTTATTCACATGCTTGCTCTTGTCCGGAGTCGTGTACATAAATACCCATAAGCCCATCCAGACAAAACCAAGCGCACCGATCACAATAAAGGCCATTTCCCACCCCCAGGCTTTTGCCAGCAAAGGGATGGAGATCGGAGCGACCAAAGCACCGATAGAAGCGCCGGCATTGAAAATAGAGGTAGCATAGGCACGGTCTTTCTTAGGGAAATACTCGGCTGTAACCTTAATAGCCGCCGGAAAGTTACCCGCTTCACCCAATGCCAAAATACAACGGGCGGCCAAGAAGAAATACATGCTCACGGTTGCCAGTATCATGACAACATCCCCTGTTGCCGCTGCCAGTTCCGCCGCACTATTCATTCCGACATAATGTTCGGTCGCAATACCGCAACCAGCATGAAGACAGGCTCCGAACGACCAGACACCGATAGCCCAAAGATATCCTTTCTTCGTACCCATCCAGTCAATAAAACGACCGGCAAACAACATGCAGATAGCATATACAATAGAGAAAACCGAGGTTATCGTACCATAATGGGATTCGTCCCAATGGAACTCCGGTTTGATAAATTCATCCCAGGTTAAAGACAGCACCTGGCGATCAAGATAATTTACTGTTGTTGCGAAAAATAACATTGCGCAGATTGTCCATCTGTAATTCGTCATCTTCTCACTTGCTTTTTGAAATGTATTCATGATATTAATATTCGTTTTCCATAATGCGGGGGCAAATATAAAGCATTTTTTTCGTTATACACAAAATTGTGTGTGCGAATACACGAAGTATTTTGTTTCTTTCACATCCGCCCTCAATTATTAGAGATTCGGCTCGTACAAAATAAGTTTTCATGCCCGTTCCCTTTGACTATGACAAAACCGTTATTTACCAGATACAACACATTCATTTACCCGAAAGACTCTTTCCCACAATGAACAATCCCGACACTTGCGGCATCGAAAGCTTGATGTTTGTCACATAACCGCCATCCGGCTGCTTGACGCATTCGGAATCTTGAATCGGCTCGATTTTACCTGTGTGCGGGTTCCAGAATTCAAGCTTGTCGAACCGGCCACGCAGGGAGACAGTCGTATGGACCGCATCTCCAGTCGTATTGGTTATGTAATAAAAATCGCGCCCCTCTTTCTGTTTATGGATATAGTTCAGGAAACCGATCTGAGCGGGCGGCAAAGTCGATTCATCGAAAGCAAGATCCGCACGCAGTTCCCAACGCGCAAACAAATCCGCAAGGGCTTCGGGAGTCGGATCATGCAGAAATGCCAGACGACCTTTGTTCGCATTGGATTCAAACTTATCCGGATAGCTTTCCCCACAGGGATCGATACCGAACATCTCCGTCACAAGACGCACAACCTCCTCGTCCCTCCCGAACTCAGCAGAACGTCTTGGAAGAGAAGAGGTCGCCACCACTTTTCCTCCATGGTCATAATATTGCTTGATCGCTTTCATCGTTTCGGCCGAAATCACATCGCCACCCGGCATTAAAAGGACTTTGTAATGCTGGATATTCGTTTCATTATTCAAGACCAGTTCGCTACCGGCCGCCGTAATCTTTCCGTTACACAAATCTTCCGGATGGACAAAGGTAAAATCACGCCGAAGTTTATTCGTCAACACATCGCTCAACACATGATGATTGACATGTTCCGGCAACCAGTTTGCCACCGGAAGGCCGGAATTGGCATCCCGGAATATATACGATTCAGCCTGAATTGCCGTAATCGGCCACAACAAGGCAATATCCGAAACCCGTCTCCCACCTTGAAGAAGGGAACAGGAACGTCCCACACAAGCACTGTAATTCGGCAACGCATCCCGCAGCAACGGATTTTCAGGAGCAATCAACGGCGGGATACGTACCTTGTCCGCGTCCGTTGTGTACCACATCCCATGAGGTACGACAAAACTGACACCCCGCACCATCGCCTCAAGCGCCACCCGGTATAAAGTCAGCGAGTCCATATCCGCAGGAAAAGCACCACACAACTCGGCTCCCACCACCGGCCTGTCTCCCCGATCGGCCGCCGAACTAATCTGCTTGAAACCATGCACTCCGCGCCCATAGAAAAAGATGGCATCCAAAAGCGGTATCTGCACATGCCGGTAATACTTCAGAATGTCTCCATGAGCAACCACCGAATTAGGGCTGTAATTCTCAGGCGGATGCCCCATGCTGCTCAAATGTCGCTTGCCCGCCCACTCGGACACTTGCTTCACATATCCTTCCGCCATCAGCTCGGAACGGATATCAAAGAAAGCGACACGCGCCGCTCCTGTCTCCGGACCAATGTCATAAAACAAAGCCGGATAATACAACGCCGGATTTTTTCCGTATTTCTCCCTAAAAATATCGGAGATAGCAGTCGTCCATGTATTTTCCAAATGGACAAAACCCACATCGTCAAAGAAAGTCTTCGTAATCACATTGCCGAAATAGCGGTTGAAACGCTTGTCATATTCCCCATAGGTCATTTCCAACAACCGGGCTACGGCTTCAGGCTGCATATAGTCCACCAAATGCGCATGAGGCGAATTTTTATCAACGACACAGTTGAAAAACATCACGCGCCATTCACCGTCCGGCGCTTTCCAATTCAGCGTATTCCCCTCCATATAAGGCCCTAAGTCCAACACTTCGCGCGTCTGCTCGTTCAAGGCTGAAACGGCTGCCAAAACAGACACCGTATCTCCACGCCGCCAGTTGACCGTCCGGCCTCCTTTCACCCGAAGCTCCTCTTTCGACAAATATTTGCTGGCATACTGCGGATATTCCTTGCACAACCGACCTCCGGCCGAACCGCTCGGAAAATCGATATCGTCATAGAGAATGACCTCCGTGCCTTGCTTCTCGGAAACATCCAGAATATCGGCATACCGATCGAAATATTCATCACTCAGGTAATCCGGTCCGGTACCAGGACAAAACGACCCTGTTCTCCACTGCGTACCGGGACTGACAGGCAAGACCGTCACCCCTCCGAATCCGGAAAGGCTTTTCGCTTCTCCCACTTCTTTTTCGATACCCGCACGCGTCATGTGCCCGTTGATATGCCAGAAAGGCATCGGGCGATAGGCTTCCGACGGATTCTCAAAACCGGCCTTCAACTCATCCTGCCTGGAGGAACAAGAAGAAAGACCGAGCACAAGTGTTACAGCCATCCACAATTTATTCATATCGTAACAGATTTACGGATCCGGTATTCGCTTGAAAACGAGATCACGGAACCTAATTTCCACAAAAGTACGGATGAATAGAGAAACCGATTTTCACTTTTTGACAGAAAAAGTTATAGAAGTGATTTAAATGCCATGTGCGACCCCATTTGGGTCATGGAGATTATTTATAGACGGAAAGTAATCAAACCCATGCAGACTCTGACACTGACTTAGATACCAACTCTGACACTAAACGTCCTAAAATAACAAATAAACAGAGGGATTATGATTGCCCCTTTACACCCGACTAAACCTAAACCAATATATAAAGATATAAAGGAGAAACTATGCTGGGCAAAAGAAATGTATGGCCGCTGATTTTTAAAGGGGTGGTCCCACTTGGGCTTGAACCAAGGACTCCCTGATTATGAGTCAGGTGCTCTAACCAACTGAGCTATAGGACCTGCTCAGAGCATGGCTCTGAAATCGGGTGCAATATTACGATTTATAATCGAGATATGCAAGTGTTTGGACGGAAAAACTTCTCATGCAGAGTCATCATGGTCACTGAACGTATCAAAAGCTGTTTATAACCCGGAAATATCTACTTTATAAAAAGTTGGAGCAACATTATTCTTCTCTAAGAACATCACCATATAGATGGGTACATAGACTATCTTACCCACGACGCGCAGATTGTCGTTATTGAATACGACAGCTTCAGACAAGCCGTATTCTTCGCAATCCATGATATTGGATAAAGCGCGGTGTGTCCCCTTTTATAATCCGCATTTGAATACCCTCGGCATATTGGCTGGCCAGCAGCCCGATATCACTTTGGAAGAACTTGAACAGATTGCGCGAACGAGCAAGCAGGAACGGCATTTTCGGTTCTTCCACATTATAGACAGGTAATGCTACACCTGCGTTAATCAACCACAAAAAACTATTCTCGACCCTGTCGAACTTCGCATGTTCATTCAGACGTTTCAGAATGAAGCGTTTGTTCTTAGCGTTCAACTCGGGTGGAATAAGATTAAACATCTCCTCGATATACAATTTGTTGTTCGGATCGTATTGGACAATGTCGCGTTTGTACAGACGAATGAAATGTCTTGCCGAATTGACGAATGGAGAATGTCTTACCGATTTGTCGTGCACCTGTGACAAGCAGAGCATTACGAGTTGTTTCGTAATAATGCTTAATGTAGCTATCTACCTTACTCTTTATCATAGATTCATTCTTGTCTATACATTTATTATCGAAGGCGACAGACCAGTCTGCCGCTTTTCCAAGAGCTACATTCACAAATCCGCCTCTTTTCCATGCTTATTCAGTAAACATTGCGTTTTTACATTCCCTTTTCGTTCATTTTATGTGTGTAATCCTGTTGTTTTTCGTTCATTTTATGTGTATATTCGCAATGTATTTCATTCATTAAATGTGAATAAATAGTTTGATTATGGATAGATATGCTATAAATGAACTGGTTAGATGGAAAGATGCCCGTAGACGCAAGCCACTTATAGTAGAAGGAGCAAGGCAGGTTGGAAAGACTTGGCTCGTCAAGGACTTTGCCTGTAAGCACTATGATAATATTGCGTATATAAATTTTGAGGAGCAAATATATTTACGCAACCTATTTGAAACGGACTTTGATGTGACAAGGATAATTTCTGCCATAGGAGCCGCCACCCATCAGAACTGCATGCCCGGCAAGACGCTGATTTTTCTTGACGAAATTCAAGAGGCTCCGAATGGCGTTACTGCATTGAAGTATTTTTATGAAAATGCCTCTGATTATCACATCATTGCTGCCGGCTCTCTCTTGGGATTGGAACTGCACAGGCAGGTCTCTTTTCCTGTGGGAAAGGTACAGTTCATGACACTTCACCCCATGAGTTTTCTTGAGTTTCTTGATGCAGTCGGGGAACAGGCATTGGCTGGATTTATCGTAAAGCGTGATTGGGAGAACATCAGGCTTTTCGGACCTAAACTGAAAGACTTGCTCAAACATTATTATTATGTCGGGGGTATGCCGGAAGCTGTTCTGGCATTCAGTGAGACACGTGACTGGCTTGAAGTCAGGGATATTCAGAATGAAATACTTGAAAGCTATGACAGGGATTTTTCAAAGCATGCCCCAGAAGAAATTGTCCCGCGTATAAGACAGCTATGGAATTCTTTACCAGCTCAACTCAGTAAGGAGAACCGTAAGTTTCTGTACGGAGTTGTCAGGGAAGGTGCCCGGGCACGGGAATACGAGATCGCCCTTCAGTGGCTTTTCGACGGTGGCCTGATTCATCGTGTCAATAATGTGTCCGCACCCCGCCTGCCATTAAAGAGCTACGAGGACAAATCTTCTTTTAAGATTTTTGCCGTGGATATAGGTTTGCTGGGAGCCATGTGCGAGTTAGACTCGGATACTATAGTCAGAGGTAACAATATTTTCACAGAATTCAAAGGAGCGTTGACGGAGCAATATGTCTTGCAGCAGCTTAAATTGAAACATGAACCATTCTACTGGTCTAAACCGAATGCCCGTCAGGAAATAGACTTTTTAATACAGACTAACGGTGGTATAGTCCCGATTGAAGTAAAGGCGGAAGAAAATCTCAAGGCTAAAAGCCTCAAACAGTTTGTTTTGGACAATCATCCCGATACGGCATACCGGACTTCCATGTCCGATTACAGGCAAGAAGAATGGATGACTAATATGCCATTATATTGTGTTCCTGTCATATAGTCGAATATCATTCCGATTCAAGCGTGAAACTGCAACTCATTTTTCGAACGATGATTTCTCCGGCAAGATCTTATGGAAAGCAGCGTTTATCCGGTCTTTGGCCGTCTCAAAAGGAGTTTCGTCGTTCTCAATTAAACAAATCATCTTTTTCTTATGACGTTCGATGATTTCCACTATCCTATCCAAAGAGGCATCTGATATTAAAAGATTTATACCGTCTCTATTTACATTTAACGGGACAAAGTCCCCTTTTGCCAATTGCCAATAACGGAACAGCCATGGATTGATGTCAGCAATACTTCTGAACCGTGAGGCCGTCGTGCGAAGCAGAATATCCTCATGCTTTTCCCATACTTCTTTAAAAGTGGATTTGAGATAACCTTGCGGAAGGTGAGAAGTACAAAAACCTGTGAAGTGTGGCCAAGGTAATAAAAAGAGTGTACGCAACAATTTGGTCCCCGCCTGAGGAGAAAACCATTTCCAAAAATGCTTGCGCAACATTTCATGTTTTTTAAACGATGAATTTATGACACACAAATTATTTACTATGTGATGTATACAAATATCGCTGGGACTTAAAGCGTTGAATGCCGCCATGTCACATGGTAGTCCCTTCCTGAAAAATCTTTCCGGTTCAACCTTGTCAATCAAGAAGCAATCATCATCGAATATAACGAAATGCTCGGATAATCCTTCTATGCGGTGCATGTTTAGTATTATGGGACGTGAACTGAATGTAGGTAGATATTCAGTTGGTATATAATCCGAATGTTTTACGAAATGTAGTTTAGGCGTTTTTAGATTCAACCAGTCCGGAACCTGCCCACAGGTAATGAAATGTACCTTGTTCACCCATGGAGCAAACTTCTCCACCCCACGAAACCAATAACGCAAGTTTTCCCAATTGCGGTAGCGTTCTGCACGGATGTCATTCATACAATGGTTTTGAGGCAGGTAAGTATTAAACTCTTTCTGCCATATAGGGTCATTGCTGTCCACCCATGTTATCACAAAATCTATTTTCTCCATTTCCTTTTTGTTACATCTTAATTTAATCTACTGACGGACAATCAACGGGGTGTTGGTATGATGAAATATGCCCCAAAAACGTCAACATCACCTTAAGATTATCGAGATAATTCAGTCGTGTCTTCAGTATGAATCTATTCATTGACGTTTATTAGCTTTTTGCCGAAGAATGAAGACAACAACGATATTGTCTCAATCGTAAAATTATGTTGTCCGCTTAGCCACTTCGCCACTTCGCTTGGGCGTTTGCCCAATGCCTGTGCGAACTGCAATTTGGACAGACCACGCTCCGTCATCAGTTCATAAATACGGTTGGAAATGGCAAATTCCAAAGACACCTCTTGCTGGATAGCCGGAGAGGTGCTTGCCAACATTTCATCAAAAGAAGTCTTTATCGTTTTCATATAAATTCGCTTTTGTCTTCCGACAAGAATTGAAGACCATACCAATACACAAAATTACTCCTTTTCTCTCGGATATCAAAACATTTTTCAATAATCCCGATTATCATGATATGATTCTTCCAACCTGCTCCACTACCTCAGGACTGATCTCCGAGCACATCACGATGCGGATACGTGAATGTGCCAGTCTGTGCTGTTCTTCATCCACCTCCTCACGGGGGAAATGGAAGGAGCTGAGATACAGGAGGGTCGCATAAATACGGTCGAGCGTTTCGAGTGTCAGCGTGCCGTCCGGATGGCGGCAGTCCAGTTTTGAAAGCGTGCGGCGGTCGATATGCAGGCAGGCGGCCAGTTGCCGGAATGACAACAGCCCCCACCGTTTTCGTATTTGCCGCATTTCGTCAGAGGCAACCTGGATCCATTTGTTCGAACCTACACTGCTTTCTTGTTGGGACATTTCGTTTCAACAGAGGGTATCTTCTCATGAAACATCCCTCGAAAATATAAGAAATTCTAATTTACGCTATCAAACCTTGCATTTGGTACATCCATTCATGTACCACGCCCAAAAATAGACGCTCTATCTTTGAGCACCGGGAGGTTCCGAATCCGGCTCCTACCCGGCATTTTTTTCTGTTTTTCTAATTATTAATTCAACAAACGATTTAACACATGAATCAAGCACATTACCCATTCAGCCCCAGCCGTTTCGCCACCTTGCGGAGCACGGCCCCGGTTCCCGTTTCCTGGGAGACCCTCATCAGCGAACTGACAGGCCCGTACCACGAAAAAGCGACCCGGCAGTACCGGCAGACCCTCGCCGCCTTGCAGCAGGCGGAACAAACCGGCGACACCCTGCTCCTCCAAAAACTGAAGAAGGAGAAGGAACGGATCAAGCAGAACCAGCCCGCCTTTACCGCCTCCGTCGCGCTCGACGGCGGACGTACCGCCGCCCACATCACCCGCTACTCCGGATTCATCATGGTCGATATCGACAGTATCCCGCCCGGACAGTTTGCCGAGGCGCTCCGCCTTGTCAGGGAAGACGCGCACACCTTCCTGGCGCATACCACCATCTCCGGTTCCGGCATCCGGGTATTCGCCCGCATGGAAAAGCCCGTCACGAAGCAGCTCTTCCCGCTTGCCTGGCAGAAGGTCAACGCCCATTATGCCCGCCTGACCGGCATCGACTACGACCCGAAATGCAAAAACGCCACCCGCATGTCGGTCATCTGCCATGCGCCCGACGCGCTCTACCGCCCCGACGCGCTTCCTTTCCCGCTGCCGGAAGAGAAGGAGGAAAAGAAGACTTCCAAAGCCGGACGGCCTCCCCGCGCCTGCCCTGCCGAGCAAGCCGAAGAGACGGTTCGTGCGCTTGTCGAGCGCGAAGGTATAAAATATTGCGCACATAGCCACAATGATTACATCTGCCGTTGCCTTTATTGGATGAACCGCTTCGGTGTCGCCCGCGAGGATGCGGAGAAGTGGGCGCTCGCCGCTTTCGCCGATTATGACGCCGCATCGGTCTGCTCCACAGTGAAAAGCTGCTATGCGCTCACCGCCGAACATGGCACCCGCCGGCTGAAAGATTTCCAACCGCGCGCCTCCGCCGGACGACCGGCGCAACAGGCCTCGGTGGAGACGATGGAGCGCTTCGTCGAGGGCTACATGGATATCCGGCGCAACCGGCTGACCCAGCAGGCGGAGGTGAAGCTGAAGGGCGACAGCCTGTGGCAGCGCATGAGCGACACCATCGAAAACTCGCTCTGGTGCACCATGCAGAAAGCCGGCGTCCATACAGACCTGTTCCGCCTCCGCACACTGCTCTCCAGCGACTTCGTCAGAGAGTTCCATCCGCTCACCGACTACCTGGACTCGCTGCCCCCCTGGGACGGTACCGGCGACCCCATCGGCGAGCTTGCCGCCAAGGTACACACGGCCGACAACCGCCCCGAACGCTTCGCCTTCTGCTTCCGCCGCTGGCTCGTGGCGCTCCTGGCAGGCGCGCTGGACGAACGGGTGGTCAACCAGGTCATATTCGTGCTCATAGGCCGTCAGGGGAGCTACAAGACCTCCTTCATGCAGAACCTCCTGCCGCCCTGCCTGCGCCGCTATTTCACGACAAAGACCAACAGCCAGCGGCTCGGCAAAGACGACCTGCTCTCCCTCTCGGAGTTCCTGCTGATCAATTTCGAGGAGATCGACTCCATGCGCCCGGCCGAGCTGAACCAGCTCAAGGCGATGACCACCGCGCTCTACATCGACGAGCGGATGCCCTACGGGCGCAACAAGGTGCGCCTGCCGCACGTCGCCTCCTTTTGCGCGACCGGCAACAACCCGCTGTTCCTCACCGACGACACCGGCAACCGCCGCTGGCTGGTCTTCGAAGTGACTCACATCGACAACCCCTGGGAACAGCCTTTCGACCACGACGCCATCTACGCGCAGGCCAAGTCGCTGCTCGACAGCGGGTTCAGATATTGGTTCGAAGACAAGGAAATCAACGAACTCAACCACTACAACCGCCGGTTCGAGACACCCAACCCCGCCCGCGAACTGCTCCTCACCTACTACCGGAAACCCGGTCCGCAGGAGAAGGGGCACTACCTCACGGCCAGCCAGATCGTCGCCCGCTTCGGCAGCAACATCCGGCTGACCACCGCACAGGTGGGGCGGATGTTGAAGGAGTTGAACTTTACGAACCTGCATACCCGACATGGCAATTTCTGGCTGATGGTCGAGCGGACGACCGACGAAATCAACACCATCCTACCGGAAAAGCTGGAATAACACCGGCATAAAAACCGGCTTACGTTGCCTGTTTGTGAAGAACGTGAAGGATTTTCAGGCTGTTTTACTTATTATATGGAAAACAATCATAAATAGAGTTCCCTTTAAAGGGACGCCTATTTAGGGGGGACTTATACAAAAGTTCCATTTTCTTCCTTCACTTCCTTCACATCCTTCTCCGAATATTCATTTTTAAACCGTCAAACGACATGACTTACCCCCTTCAAAAATCGGCATTCGCCCGTCTCTACTTTCCGGAGCTGGCGCCCCATCAAGCTTGCAACCGCCTTCGACGCTGGATCGTCCGTTGCCGGCAGCTGCATGACGAACTGCTCCAATGCGGCTACTCGCCCGGCCAACGGGTTTTCACGCCCCGGCAAGTCCGGCTGATCGTGCACCACCTGGGCGAACCGGACGGCGCGGACGCCGAATGAACCACGAACCGGACGGGCCGTCTCCCGGCGATGCCTGTCGTAAGCCCCTGACGATGCCCGTCGTAAGCGCCTGACAACGGGCATCATAAGAAGCTTACGACAGGCATCGACAGGAACTTACAACAAGCATCGACAGGAAATATCCGCCGAGCCTCGTCCTCCGCACCGCCCGGCATCATTGCCGCCCGGCCCTTATCGTACATTTGCATTGTAAACATTGTCCAACCATCAAAAACGTAAAGCCTATGCCACAAGCATTTTTCATCCGCAAGTATTTCGTCCCGGGCAGCGGAGAACCCCGGAAAGAGGTTTTCAAGCCTGCCCCCTTTTATTACGGGACGCTTTCGACGGCCAATGCCGCAGAACAAATCGCCGAAGAGTCGTCGCTCACCAAAGGGGATGTGCTGAACGTGCTTGACCGCTACCAGCGGTATGTCATCACCAACCTCCAGAAAGGCTACAAGGTCGAACTGCTCGGCTTCGGAACCGTCTACAACCGTTTCATCACGGGGAAAGGCACCGAAAAAGCCGAAGAGGCGAAAGCCTCCCAAATCCGGAGCATCATCCCCGGCTTCACCCCCTCGTTCACGCGCATCAACGGCAGCCGCCGCTATTCGCTCTTAGGAGAAAAGACGAGCTTAGTGAAAGTGAACCTCAACGGCATGCAAATTCCCGACGAAGGAGGTTCCGGAGGAGAAGGCGAAAGACCGGGCGAGCTCTGACAAATCCTCCCCCTGCCAACTCCCTGTTTCCATCTATTTACTAACTTATAAATCCATCAACACATGCAACAAGTCATCGAAAACAATCCGCTGCCCGAAAACCCCAAACAGAAAGTCTGGGCCATCGTGCTGAAAGTGATCGCCACCGTCGTAGCCACCCTTTTGGGAGCCTTGGGACTCCAGTCCTGCCTGTAGCCATGGCCGCTTACAGCGAAACCGCCCTGCGTGGCGAGGTCGAATACATGCGCCATGCCACGGAGAGCGTCCGGTTCATCGTGATCCACTGCTCCGCGACCCGTTGCGACCGCCCTTACACGGCCGAACAACTGGAACGCGACCACCTGTGCAGGGGTTTCCGCACGACCGGCTACCACTTCTACATCCGGACCGACGGGACCACCACCCATCCTCGCCTGCTTGGCGAGGTGGGTGCCCACGTCAAAGGGCTGAACCACTGCTCCATCGGCATCTGCTACGAGGGCGGCCTCGACCCCGACGGCCATCCCGCCGACACCCGTACCCCCCGGCAGCGCGAACGGCTGGAAGAACTGCTCACCATCCTCCGCCGCCTCTACCCCCAAGCCCTCATCACCGGCCACAACCGCCTCAACCCCCATCCCCCCAAGGCTTGTCCTTGCTTCGACGCGGAGTGGGAGTATAGGAGGATTTAGAGCCGGAACAGGCGGATTTCACGGAATGATCAAAGAGAAAAACCGTGAAATCCGCAATACCTCCAACTCAAACTTTAAACGCACAAGGTAAACAAACTCATGGTCTTACCCCTTCATAAATTCATTCGCTTCTTAGATAATCCTCTTTAGCCCGATCTCCATCCAAATCCTCATCATCCAGAGAGACAACACCAACCAAACTTTGTACAAAAGGATCCAAATCTTGCAATGGCTTTATCTTTTTCTTTCAGTGTGCAACTTCGAACAGGTCCTTAACGAACAAATACCCCACCGCACCGACTACCGCCAAAAACACAAAACCGCCCAATATCAACCACTTCTTGGGTGAAACCGGTTTTAACGGTACGGTCGCAGGACTGATAACCGCATAAACAGGCGTTTGTTCCTGAACGCGAAGTTTATCCTGTTCCAATTTCTGGGCAAGCGTATTGTACACATTGAAAGCTAATGACATTTCGTTCTTCAGCCGTTCCTGCTCCGTCCGGTAACTGGCAGAGATAATATTTTTATTACCATCTTCAAATACGGCGTATGCGCGTTGGGCTTTATAATAAGAATCCCGCGCTTCAGCAAACACCTTCTCCGTAAACTCCAGATCCTTCCGCACCTTCTGCGTACGATAATCCGTTATGTACTCTTGCAGATTTTCCACTACCACTTGGGCCAAGGAAGCGGAAATCAAAGGGTCTTGCATACGGACAGAGACTGTTATCACGCGAGTCTTCCTATCCACGAAAGCCGAAATACGGTCCTGCAAACCTTCCACCACCTCGGCCTGCTCTTTCGTCAGACGAAAGGAGTTCAATTCCTTGCCGGCAAGCAAATCTTCCTCTCCAAACAGATCTTTCAGCCAACCTAAAAACCGAAACGGAGCAGATAATACATATTTCCACCAGGCCGCCCGTTGATGATCGACCATATAATCATAGAGAGAAGATGAATAACCGCCATCCTCACTGACCACCTCTACCGGAAACAAATTCAACAAAAAGGGAACACTCTGTACCACATCCGGATACAAGGCAAATGATATGGCATCCGATACAGAAGAGGTATTCAGGTCGAGGCCCGCCATCGTAGCCAAGCTTCCCAAATTCCCCATTTTCTTGGACAAATCGGAAGTTTCGGGAGCCAATTTTACAATTGTACTATACTCTTTCGGAATACTGAAAGCAACCACAAGCCCCATAACCAGCGCGATTCCACAGCATTTGCAAAGGAATTTGCGTTCCTTCCACAAACGTACCGCCAGTTCTATCAGATCGATTTCCTGCACGTTATCCGTCTCCGAAGCGTTTTTTTGATTCATATCCATAGGCGAACCTCCTATTTTAAGCTATTAATAATGGACGTAATCAAAGCAGCCATAGAGGTGGTCGAACTGGTAATGCTCAGTATTTCCGCCAAGCTGGCTTTGCGGTCGCGTTGGGTTTTGGCAGGTACGACAATTTCGCATCCCGGTTCCACTTTGGGATAACGTTTGAAAAAGAGAAAGCTTTTCTTCGTTGTTGCCACCTTCCCGTTCATATAGATTACAATCGGATATGGGCGGGCTATATCGTTATACCCGCCGGCTTGCGACAAACAAGCTTTTACCGACAAATCCTTGGTATAGGTTATACTGTTCGGATAAGCCACCGCACCACTTATTTTTACCGTGCTCTGCCATTCCGGGATATAAAGTTTATCCCCATCACGCAATATCACATCATGAGTTGTTCCCGGGTTTGCCAATGCCTTTTTCAAATCGATACCGACTGAATAATCTTTTATGTTATCCAACGACAGTGCCACCGAATCGCGGCTTTGCTTATTGGCATTCAAATCCAACAAGGTTTCGAGGCGGCGCATTTCGTCTTCCGTCAATTTACGTTTCAGGCTGGCCCCTCTTACATACGCTTCCGGCGTGATTCCTCCGGCTTGGGCAACCATATCGCTCAGACGTGAGTTTTTTACGGCCAATACATAATCTCCAGCAAAAGTAATCTCCCCCTCTATCCGGACTACCTGTTGTTTCTTATATCCCGGAGAATAACGGACATACACCTCATCGAAAGGTTCAAGCGTGAAAACCGTCCCGGATGTTTTCCCATCGGTTGGCTGTACCCCCAGGCCCTCATTCAAAGAAAAGTTGAAAACTTCCGCTATACGGTCACCGCTCTGTTTCGCTTCCGCCTCCTTGATCCGGCGGGCCACCTCCACGTTCACCGTCGCCGCCGATTCCTTCAGCCCGCCCGCCATCAGGATGGCGTCCTCCACCGTCAGGTTGTGACGGTAGGGCAGGACCGTGTCCGCGCTGTTCACCGCCCCGCTCACCCGGATCGTGTACGGTTCCCGCAGGTCGAACAGGGAGGGGATGTCCAACCGGTCTTCCGGCTGGAGTTCCATATCCGGTGCCGTCCCGTTCAAGATGCCCCGTATGTCCACCGCTATCACCGTCGTCGTGAAATCCGGGTTCAGGCGGGTGATCTGGGCGCGCCCGGTGAACTCGTCCCCCTTCAGGCCGGCAGCTTGGCGGATCAGGCCGTTCACCGTATGCACCTTTTCGTTCAGCTCATACTCACCCGGCCGCCAAACCGCCCCTGTCACCGTCAGACGGTTTTCGTAGAAAGGAATCACCGAATCCACCAACAACGAATCACCGTCCATCATCGCAAAGGCGGGGAACTCCTCTTCCGGGACGGTCGCGATCCGGTAGCGGCTGCCGGCCTTCCGCTTGACGCGGACATCCTTCCTGTAGGCATCTCCGGTAAAACCGCCCGCCATCTCCAACAGGCGGGAGAGTGTTTCACCCTCCTTCATCTCGAAGATGCGGTTGCGTTTCACCTTCCCCCGGACCACCGCCAACCGGTCGTAAGGGGAGACGATCACCATGTCATTCTCTTCCAAGCGGATATTCGTGTCATATCTGCCGTTCAGGAGATAGTCGTACACATCGAGCACCGCCACCTCCCGACTGTTGCGGTACACCTTGATCCCGCGGAGCGAACCGATCCCGTTGACCCCGCCGGCGGCATACAGCGCATTGAACAGCGTGGCAAACGAAGGAAGCGTATAGGTCCCCGGCGCAACGACCTCACCCACGATATTGACCTTGATACTGCGTATCCGCCCTAAGCTGACGGAAACGGACGTGTTCGCCCCGTCCGCGTCGCCGGACAAGGTGGCCATGATCCGTCCCAACTCCTGCCGCAGGCGGCTTTCCGCCTTCTCGATGGTCAGCCCGCTGACGGAGACCGGCCCCAAGTTGGGGATCAGGACGTTCCCTTCGGGAGAGACCTTCAGATTCAGATTCAGTTCCGAATCGCCCCAAACATTGACGACCAGCTCGTCACCGGCCGACAGGACATAGCCTTTGGGCGTCGGCACGTTCAAGTCCGGCTCGAAAGAGAGGTTCTTGTTCGAGAAGATCTCACGGCCGAACACCGTGTTGGCCAGGTTCTCCTCCGGGCGGTTGGCCTCCCGTTGCGCCTCTACCGGCGGGATTTCGGCGGTGACCGTCCGGTCCGTGACCGCAGCCTCCGAAGCCGAAACCGTCCGTGCGTTCTGTTCCGCCCCCGACTGCCCCATCCGTTTGTTTATCTCCCGACGGATCTGCTCGTCCGTCATTCCAGCGGCCTTCGCCTTGTCAATCAAATCCCGGGGAATTTGTGCCGACAGCGGAACCGACAGGCACAACAATCCACCCAATAATACATTTCTGATTATGAGATTCATATTGTTATTTGATATTGATGCTATTCTTAATTTGATAAGTTGAATACGTTGAAAGCAGAGTTAAGGTTTTGGCTATATCGCACAAAAATTACCGGTTGTCTTTTACTTTGATTATGGCTTTGTCTATCATTTACCACCGGATAATTCCTTGATTTGTTCAACAGACATCGACAACATTTGTGCAATCTGTTGTTCACCCAACCCGTTTCGTTCCAACTGCTGAATCATATTCCGAATCAATTGGTCCTTTTCTTGGATTGCTTGGTCCTTTTCTTGGATCGCTTGGTCCTTCTGCTGGATTGCCTGGTCCTTCTGCTGGATCAATTGGTCCTTTTGCATGATAACCGTATCTCGGGCCTCTATCTCCGATAGGATTTCATCCTCTACTTCCATTGAGCGACGGACCTCCGGGGCGACTCCCGCCTTGAGTAAACGGGTCAATACAAGCATATCCTCTGCCTGGAACAAACTTTCATCTATCTCCAAGAGATGGTCGTTCCCTTTCACACGACAGTCCTGGTCGAAGAGATTCAGCAAACGTTCCAGCCGGTTGCGGGTCTTCTTCTGCAAGAACGGAATCTGCACGATGATGCTGTCATGCGTCAGGCTCTCGATGAACTTGTCCCTTCCCTCTATCACGTTATCCTCATAATCCAAATAACGACGGCGCACATAGATAACCGGCTCCTTCAACTCGCCCAACGTATGCCCCAAGATATAGATGGAGATAATCGGCAACCCATATTGCGAATCCGGCTCCCTGCTCACATTCTCCTTGTTCAAATACTGCGTACCCAAGTACTGGCGGAAACGGAGCGTCTCCGTGGGCAACCATGTCTTCTGCAATTCTATCAAGACAAGATGTTCATCCCCTTTCTCGTCCCGTATCCTTGCGGAGAAGTCCATGCGGAACAGGGAAATGGTAGAACGCTGCACATTCGTATATTCATGCGGACGGACTTGCAGTTCCAAAATCTCTTTCTTCAGCAGCGCAGACAACAAGATGTTGGCCACCCGCTCATCCTCCATCATATACTTGAATACGGAGTCATATATTGGATTCGCAATCAGTGTCATATCGATTCGGTTTTTGATTCGTGCCAAAGATACGAAATTTCGGCGTATATCGTATACAAAGACCTTATATCTCTATTTAGAAACATCAGGAATAAATTCAAACTCCAATGTCCGTGTCAACCCCTCCTCCAAAGTATAAGGAGCTTTAAATCCCGTTTCCTGTAGCTTCGTAGTATCAAACTGTGTTGTAGCACAGAATTTTTTTACACGGACAGCACTTACAGTTAATTTCTTCCGGATTAAGAAAGCCAAGGCATCAAAGCAATATCCTCCCATCATTCCCAACCAAAACGGGCAATGAATTGTTGGAATATGTATCTTTAACACCTCACTTACATAATCCACCAGTTTATTCATCGTGAAATCTGGCTTATCAACATAATTATAGACATTGTATCCTTCCGTTTTATTTTCAATCAGGAACTTGATAAAAGCGACGACATTGCCCACATAGGCCATCGACTTTTTATTGTTTCCTTTTCCTACCTTTATAAACTTGCCGGAGGCAAGTTGTCGCAACAGATTATAAACATTCCCCCTGTTACGTTCTCCAAATATAACGGTGGGACGAAGAATATTTATATTCCAATCCGAATATATCTTGTACCATTCTATCAAAACCTGTTCTGCCTGCCATTTGCTCCTACCATAATGATTAAATGGATCAGCCGGATGTTCTTCATTCGGATTCTTTTTATTCAAACCGTAGACGGCTACGGAGCTGATAAAGACAATACGCTTGACACCATTAGCCTCCATCGCCTCCAGTGTATTTTGCAGACCTCCGACATTAACATCATAGTAAAGCGAAACTGGTGAAACATCATCACGATGTTCAGCAGCTAACAGAACAACCCAATCTGTTCCTTTTAAAAGTTGTGTCAGTTTACCCTTGTCTAATACATTTGCTATTGTTGTTATTTCCGGGTGGAAGCGACTTTGCCGTTTGTCGATATTTATAATATCAAAAAAACTACATTCTTTCAATAGATTTATAAGGTGAGTGCCGACAAAACCGGAAGCACCTATGATTGCTATTTTCATTTCTTCAAATTAAGAATATACAATCGAATTTTTTTCACAAAATAACAAGGCATATTGATCATCCAAAAAGACATATATGCCAAAAGTAACGGATACTTCAATACTTGCCTATAGACAGCAATATTATATCTGATAAGCGACAATTTATTAAAGGATAAAGACATTTCTTGCATTCTATAAACAGATAATGGTTCTTTCATGCCATAAGCGACATTAACCTTCTTCAAAATATGAAGCCAAAGTCCCCAATCCTGACGTTTTCTTATATCAGGGAAATACATTTTCCCAACTTTTTCCACATCATAAATAGCAGTGGAACAACCTATCACATTATCTCTTTTCAGAGTCGTATAGGTAATCTTGGAAAGAGAAAAAACAATACTTGTAATTGTTTGCCTTTTATTGCAAACCATATAAGAGGTATAAGACAACGCACAATTCTTTTCTTGCATAAAAGCAAGCTGTTTTTCCAATTTCTCAGGATACCACCAATCATCACTGTCACAAAAAGCGATAAATCGCCCTTTTGCTCTTTCGATAGAATAATTACGCGCAATACCCGGACCTGAATTTTCTTCTAATTGAAACAATCGGATCCGAGGATCTTTTCGTTGATAACTTGTTACAATTTCCCACGTATTATCCGTAGAACAATCATCCGTAATCAATAATTCCCAATTTGTATACGTCTGGGATAATATGGATTCGATGGATTGTGAGATAAATCGAGACGAATTGTAAGAAGAACTGATGATAGAAACGAGTCCGTAATTTATCATACTTTAACCTTTATAGTCCAAATCAATCAAACTTCCTGCCTTATCTAAAAAATCACTGGTAAAAAAATTCATCATTCCACCCAAAGAAGTGAAAGTCATCTCACCGAAATAAATCTTGCCTTCGATATTATAAAGATCAACTCGTACACAAGGGAATGGGCGAGCCAATGTTTCTGACATTTTGATCATGAAATCATAATTTTCAGGTCTGGATATAACATGACCTCGTTGATAATGCCGAGTAAATACAGAATATTCCGGATGCGCCTGCCAATCTCTATCATATAATAAAACTTCTACTCCATGTATATTCCGAAATCCATAATTTGGGATAATTACGTCCGAGATATCTACCAACAATACGTAAGATTCGAAACATTAAATTAAAAGTTAGTACTCAAAATTGGGCATACCCCTTTGAATAAACACTTCTACGAGTGGATTCATAGTTCTATGCCATCCAATTCCACATTCTTAAAAAAAGGAGTACCCTTACGTTTCATCCATTCAGTAAAGGTATATAACTTAGTGCTAAAATATTCGCCCAATTGCCACCCTAAGTCGATTAAAGGATAGGCATAAGTATCAAAATCAGCAGAGGTTATCTTTTCCTTGTCCAACAATATTAAGATATCCCAATCTGATTCATCATGGACATCACCACGGGCTTGCGAACCAAACAAAAAAACCTTTGTCCCAGCTGGCATCACTTGCTTTATCAAAGCCCTAAGAGAATATAATATATCGTCCTTCCTCATGGTTGTACAAAATAAACATATTATCTATTGATTTACAGCCACCGCATGATAGTTACCACCACTAAAATACTTACTTTTAGTCAGGTCACAAATATTCTTCTTGACTTTTATCTTAAAAAACAACATAACGCATGTGACCTTTGAATACTGAGCAACTACATTAATTTATTATAAAGCCGCCAATAAGACTCTGCCATCTTTTTCGAGCTAAAACACAACCCCCTTTGCTTACATTTATTGGCAATCATATTGTAATAGTTCTTATCCTTCTTTAATTTAAAAAGGCAAGATGCTAATTCGACTTCATCATTGGGGCTGAATAAAATTCCAGCATTCGCCACTACATCTCTAAGCCCATCTACATTAGAAGCTACAATAGGTTTTCCTGCTACCATACCTTCTGCTGCCGCCAAACAAAAACCCTCAAAATGAGATGACATAACAACAATATCCGAAGTTTTCAATATAGAATACACATCATCTCTCATACCTAAGAAAATAACACGATCAGACAAATGAAGATTTTGGGCAAGTTTATTATGTTCAGCAAGTAAACTGCCACTTCCAACAAATACGGCATAAAAATCATCAGAAAGAAGAGACAAAGCTTTTATCAAAGTTTTTTGATCCTTTTGTGACTCAAATCTTGCAACCTGAACTATCAAAGTCACATTATTGGGAACATTTAACTT
The DNA here is from genome assembly GCA_017937385.1 of Parabacteroides sp. Classification (GTDB taxonomy): domain Bacteria; phylum Bacteroidota; class Bacteroidia; order Bacteroidales; family Tannerellaceae; genus Parabacteroides. The sequence goes on along the minus strand of JAGBDR010000005.1, from coordinate 66,774 downwards.
TTCTCTATCAATAGCAGAACAACGCATAATATCATCTATTTTAATACCATTATTAATTATAAACCATTTACCGGTATCACCCAAATAGTATTTAAAACACTCATAAACACTATTAGAGACAGCAACAATAGCATCATATCTAGAATAAATAAATTTTTCTATTGGCTTTAATATCTTAATAGATTGACGATTATTGAATGAACTATGTTCTGTCAATACTAATTTACATGAGGCTGAAGAAAAAAACTTCGCTAATGCTACCCAATAAAGAGCAGAAAACAAATGTACATGAACAACATCATACTCTCTAATTATTTTTATCAGTTGAAAAAAAAATTTAGGATTATATAAAGAAAATCTTCTATTCTCCAAATAAACAACCTTACAACCTAAATTCTCCAAATCTTTGTCATAAGAAGGTAATTTTGCAGATAAAGAAACAACCGTCACTAAGTTTCCATGAGCGATTTGATAGTCCGCTAAATCTTTTAAAATTCTTGCTGCACCATTACCGATACATAACTGAGGTATAACATGAAGAATTCTCATTATTTCTTTTGTTTTACTATTGTTGTTCTATCAGTCGTATCCATTGATTAACCACTGCTTCCGATTCATATTGCTAAAACGCATCTTCACGAACTTGTCTACCATTTTTCTTAATCCTCTTTGTTTTATCTATAAGAAAATATATGTTCTCGTTTTGAATCCATCGTTTTATCAAAGATAGAACTATAAGGATAATAACGTGAATACCTTTTTTCCGATTCCACCAAATCATCTTTCTTCATTTTTTTTTGATAAGAACAGAATATAGGAATAAAAATCAGGAAAACAAAAGTCAAAATACGTTGTTTGAAATTTTCGATTTTTACATATATAGATTTAAAAAACAACCCAATCAAAAGAAAAGTAAATATATCAAAATAGTTGCACATTCGAACTATAATAATAAACGAATATTTTAATAGGATAAAAGTAATTGACAAATAAATTGCAGCATTAAATATTTGAGGATTTATATTTATATACCTATGGTAATATTTTTTAGTTAGAAATAACATGATCATATACAATACCGGCAACGAAAATATAATCAAAATACCGATCCAGCTAAAATCTGTTTCACCATACATAGGAGATTGAGAATAAGAAATAATACGGTCTGTATAAATTGTATCAGTTCCAGCCACGCAACTTACTATTAAGTCTATAAAAAAATTTTTCTCGACTATACAAATAACAGCAATACATATTACAGAAACAACACTTAACACAGGCTTCTTTGCTAACACCTTGAAATAGAATAGAAACAGGAGGAAAACAAGAAAAGAATAGATATGAAATAAAAATGCTATTACCATATAAAGAAACACACTTATTATACGGCCTTTATCCAAAGCTAACAAGGCCATCAGGAAACATGATACCGAAATAGCCTCACGCATCACTTCCATATTAAACCTTGTATAATCAAATAGGTAATAAAATAGAAGTGTAGAAAAAAGCAAGGTTGACGATAACCTTTTTAGGACTAAACCTAAAAGACCTATATGTATTATACTCACAAGAAACTGAACCAAAACAAATCCCCCAATAGTTCTTGCGAACGAATTTAATATTATCCATAAAGGAGGATATCGCCAATTTGAAAATTCACTCATTTTCAAATGTGATAAATCAGGATAATAATTAAACTCAGACATATAAATATATGTATCCGTACCTAAACGATACCTAAAACCACTTATAAGTATGAACCCAATAAGAACAATATAAAAATGCGTCATTTTATATTGCTTACCCCCAAGTACATCATACTTAATAGTGAGATAAAGCAAATATAATAACAAAAGGATATAAACCATTGGTTACTTTCCGTTGATTATGACCCAATCCACAATAAAATCAATCACCTCCTGTCCTCACCTTTTCCCCAAAAACATACCTAACCCCCAACAACACGCCCAGATGCCCATCCAGTCCTCTGCCATATACCACACCATTATATTCATCTCTCATCCATTCCGTGCCGGCCTCCAACGAGAGTCCCCAATGACGGTCTAAACGATACTGGACTTCCGCTCCTCCGTAAAGCATGAAATGGTTGCGGGGAGATGCATTAAGGCCATAGGCGTATTCCTCTCCTTTCCGGTCGAAATTATAGGTATGAACAACACCCGGACCCAAGATCAGATTAAAATCCCAACGGGATTGTCCGGCTGTTTCCTCATCTCTGAAACAGTTCAACAAGTCAAACATCACCTCAGCCGTACCACCGACATGGCTGAAACGATAAACGGCTTCACTGCTTTTATCCGAATAATACTTGCCTTTATTCCCTCCGCCGAAGAACTTCATACGCATTCCCCAGACCGGAGTAAAAAATTTACCCAAAGATACGGCATACGAAACACCTGTTCCTTTAAAAAAAGGGCCGAACCGTATATTCTCGGCACACATATAACTACCGCCTGCCTGTACCTGAGCAAACCATTGTTCCTTCCAATCATACCGAGTCGATGAACGGTCTGTTTTCTGGGCAAAAACGGTAACCCCATTCATAATGCTTACCAGTAAAATTACTATCCATGTCTTATTCTTCATACTGCCATTTATTTTTTGAATTAATACCTGTTTCCGGACTAAATCCTTCCTCTGAAAACATTCTTATCCAACAAACCCACAAACGCCCTCCGAAACTGGAATATAAATGTATCCCCTTTATACCACAAAAATCCGCCATAAATCAAGACCGAAGACAATATGCCGATAAACACATATCCTGTTTCATCAGCCAGCAATTTTCTCCATATATAAAGCCAAACAGCCATAAAAAGGCTCACGATATAATAATAAAGATTCTCAGTGGAAAAGAGCTTCACCCGAACATATTTCCGGGCCAAGACTATCGATATAACCGCCGTCAAACATTCCGCCACACAAGTCGCAACACCTGCACCTTGCTGGGAATAAGAAGGTATAAAAAGCAAGTTCAAAACAAAATTCACAAAGGTTCCCGCCAACATCACATAAGCCACCAATCTTTCTTTTCCCAGCGGAAACAAGATCTGCCAGCTCATAATTCTGGATAGAGATAGAAACAATATGAGCGGTGCCATGATTTGCGTTGTCAAGATAGCGGGTTCAAACCCATACCCGCAAAAGAAATGTATCAAGGGTTTTGCCATAAATATCAATCCGACCGTCATGGGCAAACTGATAGCCAGCGTGAAATCGATCGCCTTACCCACAAGTTTCCGGAACTCCTCCATACGGTTGTTGCTCACCAAATTTGTAAGATGAGGCAATAAGACTGTCCCCAACGATTGAACAATCCCCAAAATAGATCTGATTATACGGGTAGACACCGTATAATAACCTACCGCCGCCTCGTTTTTCATGAATCCAAGCATGACAGAATCCAAATTCACATACACGCTGATCACCAGATTCACGACAAATATCTTCAAAGCCGGCCGCAAATGTCTTAAAGGATGTAATTCTTTCAGGCACAACAGGTCTATTTTCAAACATTTCCGTAAGCGGACAAAGTTGAACAAATTACTCCCTACATTTGCCATAACAGTAATAGCGGCATAATAGAACAAATCCGACTTGTCCCGGACAAAGACAAACAGGCATACCAATGAAAACAGACGGACCGCAATACCTCTTATCGTAATGTATTTGAAATCTTCTACCCCTTGATAAAACCAGGAAACCCCAATAGCCGCAAAAAACAGATTGGTACTTAACAATAAAAACAAAGGGATATCCACTTGAATTTTCGCTACGGTTACCACCAGTATGTACACCGCAACATATCCCACCAAGGTCAATGCCGAATGCAGCAACAAGATTTCGATTGCCATCTTGCACAAGCGAACCTCGTCATTCCTCACACGGGCGACTTCACGCACCGCATACAAAGGAATACCCAATGCCGAACAAAGGGAGATATAGTTTATTATCCCTTGATAAAACTGTACCTGCCCGATTCCCTCTGCCAGCAAGATCCGTGAAACATAGGGAAATGTTATCAGAGGAAACAGCAATCCGGAAACCGTATTGGCCAGGTTCAGTGCAAAATTAGATTTGATAGAAGAAATCACAGATATCGACTACAGCACCTGTTAAAAACCACCCATACGAAAATACAAATAGCGATCAGCAGGCTTTTATCCATATAAGGAGCCAGACAAAAATTCAGACCATCGAACAAGCAGGCCATTGCCAATATCGTCAACAGGGCTTGCCGTTGGGTGAATCCCATTTTCAACAGTTTATGATGAATATGATTTTTATCCGCAACAAACAAATTCTTATTCGTACGCCAACGGATAAACATGACCCTTACCACATCGAACATAGGAATAAGCAAAGTAGAAAAAGCCATTAGGACCATCCCGTCAGAACAAATGTTTGCCTCCGGAATGGCATTGCAATAACGGATAATCAAAAAAGATTGTATATAACCTAATGTCAGACTGCCGGTATCACCCATGAAAATTTTTGTATGAGAACTCACCCGTCCGAATACATTGTAATAGAAAAAAGGGATCAGTACAGCAAACGAAACAAATGCAAGAAACGCATATATCCATAATCCTGCCTGAATATACAAATATCCCAAAATAACCAACGATATGCCACTCAACCCGGACGCCAATCCGTCAATGCCATCAATCAAATTAATGGCATTGCATATAAACACAACCAACAAAATAGTCAATGGGACAGCCGCTTCATGTGGCAACTCATAAATACCGAATAAGCCGAACAAATTATCGACACACAATCCGGATAATGGAATCAGGGTTGCGGCAATAATCTGTACGACAAACTTCGAACGATAATCCAGCCTCACCAAATCATCTCTTATACCAGCAAAGCACAAGAAAATCAATCCGATAAATAAAAAGCAGAATTTTGAAATGACATCATCCCACTTCTCTTCCGGAATTTCACAACCAAACAGGTAATGGAGTCCTGCAAACAAAAAGAATGTGGCCAGAATGGAAGGGACGAAAGAAACGCCACCTAAACGCGGAACTACTCCACGATGAACTTTCCGGTCATCAATAACATCGAACAGGCACTTTTGGAAAGCCACTACCAATATACGAGATATAATAAAAAAAGAAATCAAGATTGAATTTATCAAACAAATGACAATCAACACTATACAATCCATTTTTACTAAACTTCAAATACTAAGAAATGACCGTCAGTCACATTCCGTAACGACGAAAAAATGGCTAAAAAAACGATCGTTTTTTTTAGCCATTTTTTTATCGCTGTAGAAAAGAATTACCGAAATGTCTTATTTCCTCAAGAATTTGTGTAACAAAGAATAATGGATATTGGAGTCTTTGTTTTTTTCCATTTTTTGTATCTTTGCAATGGCTAAAAGAAACGATCGTTTTTTTTAGCCATTTTGTCCTCTTCCCTGTCCTACGAAAAGGGAAGAGAACAAAGACGAATAATCAGAATATCAAGTACAATCTTACTTTTCGGCAGATCCTTCAGCGCCGAATTCCATCAGGTAAGCCTTGATGAAATCATCAATTTTGCCATCCATCACACCAGCGACATCGGAAGTCTGGTAATTGGTACGATGGTCTTTCACACGGCGGTCATCGAACACGTAGCTACGGATCTGGGAACCCCATTCGATTTTCTTCTTCCCGGCTTCCACCTTCGCCTGCTCTTCCATACGATGTTGCAGTTCCTTGTCGTACAAGATGGAGCGCAACTGACGCATCGCATTCTCACGGTTCTTAGGCTGGTCGCGGGTTTCCGTATTCTCGATCAAGATTTCTTCTTCTTCACCCGTATAAGGATCTTTAAACTGATAACGCAAACGTACGCCGGACTCCACCTTGTTCACATTCTGCCCGCCGGCACCTCCCGAACGGAACGTATCCCAAGAGATGGCAGCCTGGTCGATCTTCACCTCGATCGTATCGTCTACCAGCGGAGTCACAAAAACAGAAGCGAACGAGGTCATTCGCTTGCCCTGTGCATTATAAGGAGATACACGCACGAGACGATGCACACCGTTTTCGCCCTTCAGATACCCGTAAGCATAGTCGCCTTCGAGATTGAGAGTGGCAGTCTTGATACCGGCCTCATCCCCATCCTGGTAGTTGGCAACGGAAATCTTATAGCCGTTCGCCTCTGCCCAGCGTGTGTACATACGGAGCAACATGGAAGCCCAGTCCTGGCTCTCCGTGCCTCCGGCACCGGAATTGATCTTCAACACGCAACTCATCTGGTCGGCCTCCTGACGCAACATATTGCGGAACTCCAGGCTTTCCACCAACTGGATCGCCTTGCCATAGGCTTCGTCCACCTCTTCCTCGCTGACGATCCCTTCTTTTACATACTCGTATGCCAACTGCAATTCTTCAGCCGCCCCATGAACCTCGTTATAAAGCTCGATCCACTTTTTCAGTTCCTTCACTTTCTTCATCTGGATTTCTGCCCGCTTGGCATCTTCCCAGAAACCGGGATCATGCGTGCGCAACTCTTCTTCTTCCAACTGGATGGTCTTGCCATCTATGTCAAAGATACCCCCTCAGCGCCTGCTCGCGCTCCAACACATTGTGTAGTTGGTCTGATGTAATCATAAAAATTCCTGTTTTAATTTATTACTGCAAAGGTACGCAATTTTCCTAACTATATAAAATGCCGCCATTCACCCGTCTACATGAGAAACCCCTCATGTATTCGAAACCTCTTCATACATCTTTTCAATCGTATCCGCATACTTCCTCAAGATGACTGAACGGCGGAGCTTGAGCGTATCCGTCAGTTCGCAACCCATGGCAAACGGTTCGGGCAACAAGGTGAAACGCTTGATCTTCTCGTATGGGGCCAGATTCTTCTGGCTTTCCTCTATGTGCGTTTCAAGCAGACGATGGATTTCCTTATGATTGACCAGTTCTTCCCGGCTTCTGACATCCAGTCCCTTCTCTTCCGCATACTGTTCCAACAACGGATAAGCGGGGACAATCAACGCACTGACAAACTTGCGCTGATCGCCGATGACGGCAATCTGTTCGATATATTTCCCACTGCTCATCGCCATTTCAATGGCTTGCGGAGCGATGTACTTGCCGTTCGATGTTTTATACAAATCCTTGATACGTTCGGTAAAGAACAACGTGTTTCCTTCCATCCTTCCGGCATCTCCCGTCCGGAAATAGCCGTCTTCCGTAAATGCCTTTTCATTCTCGGCCGGCTTATTATAGTAACCGGACATCACGGTCTTGCCTTTTACCAAGATTTCGTTATTCTCCGGGTCGATCCGTACCTGTACATCCGGCATAATGTCTCCGATCGAGCCGAACCGGAATCCGGTTTCAGGATAGAAGCAGACGGTCGCCGTCGTCTCGCTCAAGCCGTAGCCATACACGATCGGGATATTGACAGACTGCAGGAACTCATTGACCATATCCGAAAGCGGCGCACCGGCCACCGGAAACAAGCGTCCGCGTTCGATCCCCAACACCCGTTTCAGCAGCGTGAAGACCGTTCTGTCATACATCTTGAACTTCAACTTCAAGCCCATAGGAGCCGGGATGCCTCTGTTCTTATACTCCAAGTTGTACTTGCGCCCGGTCTCGATCGCATCCAAAAAGATTTTCTTCATCGTGGGAGACGAAGAATTAATCTTTTCTTGTACCCCGGCATACACCTTCTCCCAGAAACGGGGAACATTGCACATCAAAGTAGGATGAACCTCAGGCAAGGTCTTCTGAATCATTTTAGGATCTTGATTGATTGCAATCGTCACTCCCTTGTGCAGGCAATAATACGCCCACGCTTTTTCAAATATATGAGTCAGCGGCAGGAAACACATGGTAAGATCTTTATCCGACACCATCGGAAGACGGATATCGTGAATGCGCATGGCCTCCAGATAGTTGGAATGATGGAGCATGACGCCTTTCGACTCGCCGGTCGTCCCGGACGTATAGATGATGGTAGCCAAATCTTCCGGAACCGCTTCGTTCATACGGACCTTTACCGTTGTCTCGGCATGCGCATTGTCGCCCAGCCGCAGAAAATCGTCAAAATAGATCGAAGTCTTGTCTTCCGGGTTCAGCTTGACAGACGGGTCAAACACAATCAAGCGCTTCAAGTATTGAGAATCTTTCTGTACCTTGAATGCGTTATTATATTGCAACTGTTCGCCGACAAACAATGTATGTATATGGGCATCATTAATGATATACTCGATCTGCCCCGGAGAATTGGTCGCATACATGGGAATGGAAACCACACGGTTCGCGTATGCCCCGAAATCCGTATATAAATATTGAGGCATATTCTGTGAATAAACCCCGATATTCTCCTGTACTCCAATCCCGAATTCAGCCATAGCCTTAGCCGTCAGCATTACTTTTTCAGAAAGTTCTTTCCAAGAAATCTTCAACCATTTCCCAGTTGCATGATCCCGATATTTCAATGCTGCACGGGAACCATATTTTTCAGCCTGTCGATGTACTAACTCGGCATAATGGTAATAAATCATAATTCCTTATTTTGAATTGATTCACAAAAATACGGTTTTCAATTCTATTTCTCATGAGATTAGCCTCTTTTTTACACAAAAGCACCGGGATTGTGCAATATCAATGTTAAATTAGAATAAATACAGTAGTATGTATTGCATAGTACAATGGCAATACATAAATTTGCAGTGTAAAACAGAATGACAATGAATGCAGAGAACGTAAAATCACAAATGAGAAAGGGAACATTGGAATATTGTATTCTATTGCTCCTCAAAAAAGAGCCGGCGTATACCTCTGACATTATCCAGAAGTTACAGGAAGCCAAGCTGATTGTAGTAGAAGGTACTCTATATCCTCTGTTGACAAGACTGAAAAACAGCGAATTATTAAGTTACCAGTGGATAGAATCTACCCAAGGACCGCCTCGCAAGTATTACCAACTCACAGAGAAAGGAGAAGAATTTCTGGGCGAGTTGGAAACCTCCTGGCAGGAACTGAACAATACAATAAACCACATTAGAAACAATTAAAATCAAAAAAGGATGAAAAAGACACTGACGGTCAATTTAGGAGGAACGGTGTTCCACATAGACGAAGATGCTTATCAATTGCTTGACAAATATCTGGCAAACTTGCGCATCCATTTCCGCAAGGAAGAAGGCTCGGAAGAAATCATGAACGATTTCGAAATGCGCATTTCCGAACTGTTCAACGAACGGATACGATTAGGCTACGAAGTCATCACGATCGAACATGTAGAAGACGTGATCAAACGCATGGGCAAACCGGAGGAATTGTTCGATGGGGAAGAAGAAAAAGAATATAAGGAAGAATCCCAGACACACACCTCCCAAAGCGAAGAAACTCCCAAAGGTCCGAAAAAACTGATGCGCGATCCGGACAACCGGGTATTGGGAGGCGTAGCCGGCGGCATTGCCGCCTATATGGAATGGGATGTCACAGCCGTGCGCCTTGCCATGATCCTCCTGCTCTTCGTGCCATACGCGCCGATCGTCTTCCTATACCTTATATTATGGTTGGTCATGCCACTGGCACGGACCGCCGCCGACAAGCTGATGATGCGCGGACAAAGCGTCACCCTCGAAAACATAGGTAAAACGGTTACAGACAGTTTCGAGAAGGTCAGCAACAATGTAAATGACTATATGAGCTCCGGCAAACCCAGAAACTTCCTGCAAAAACTGGCAGATCTGTTTGTCGGCGTGGTCGGCTTCATCCTCAAATTCCTGACCATACTGATCGGAATCATTCTGCTGCCTCCATTATTGCTCATTGCCTTTGTATTGGTGGTCGTCACCTTTGCCCTTATCATCGGAGGCACAAGCATCCTGTATCAGTTGACACCTATCGGGGCCGACCTGATAGCCGGAGCACCGATTCCATTGGCAATCACGGGATGCATCGGTTTCATCCTGCTGATCGGTATCCCGATCTTCGCCCTGGTATATGCCATCTGCATGCAAGTGTTCAAAGCCAAGGCATTGCCCAACACGGTGAAATGGACACTGCTGATCCTGTGGCTCATATCCGTGGCATTGAGTGTCGTCTATGTCTATCAGACCGGACTCAACGGATGGGACGCATTTCCTTGGTACAATTTCTTCAATATATAATCGATATATAACATCATCATGAAAACATTACATTCATTCACACTGGTATTCACACTCATGGTAGGACTTCTGTGCTCCTGCCATATAAACAAAGTCTCCGGTGACGGGAATATCGTAAGTAAGGAAATTCCGACAGAAGATTACTCCAAGATACGAATCAAAGGCGAGAACATCGATCTCCGATATACGCAATCGGACGGTGCACCCTATCTGAAAATCGAAACAGACCAGAACATCCTGGACCTGCTGGAAATCAAATCCAACAGCAATGAACTGGTTATCCGCCCTCAAGACAGGCACACCGGAATCAGGCCTACCCGCTTTATCGTGGAAACCAACTCGACCGCTTTGAAAGCGTTGAGAATGGCAGGCAGCGGCAATTGCAACTTAGGCACAGGACTCACCGGAGACAAACTGGAGATTAAAACAGCCGGAGGAGGAACCATAGAAGCCGAAGCCATTGCCATCGCCCACTTGGATTGCGAAATTGCCGGTAGCTGCACCCTCTGCCTAAGCGGGAAAACAGAAAAGATGGAGATCGAAAGCGCCGGCAGCAGCAAGGTCAAGGCTTTCGATCTGGAAACCGACGAACTGGACTGCCAGGCAGCCGGCAGCACGCACATCGAGGTCACCGCCAACAAAACCATATCCGTCCAAATAGCCGGAAGCGGAACGATCCGATACAAAGGAAACCCGGACATAAAGAGAAAGGATATTGCCGGGAGTGGCTCCATCACCAAAGTCGATTAAAAAATACGCCCTCAAACAGGAAACGGAAATTCCCTGGGCAGGGAACGGAAGTTTCATGGGCAAGAAACCGGAATTCCCTGGGCAGGGAACGCCCTAATTGTGTGTTTAAAAAAAGGCCGTCCTTTCACAAGGAGGGCCTTTTTCCTAAGGCTAACAAATTTATGAGTAAAAACCACTAATGAATCTTTATTAAAAAAACCGCCTCCTCTCTCACCCTATTACCATATCGGGGAGGAAGAAGCGGTTACAAATATACACATTTTTTATATCAAAAAAAACTTTATCCCTTTTATTTAAAGGCGTTTCTTATACGTGCAGCCGTGTCTGCGAGCACGTCCTGAGTAACCTCCATTTTCTTTCCGCCAAAATACATATCGGACTCTTTCTGGATCGGAATCAAATGAATATGTGCATGAGGAACTTCCAGTCCCATTACAGCCAAACCGACCCGCTTGCAAGGAATCACCGCTTCCTGTGCCCGCGCCACCCGTTTGGCAAAGGCCATCATACGTCCGAGTGCCGGATCTTCTATGTCGAAAATATAGTCGATCTCCTTTTTCGGAATTACCAATGTATGGCCGGTTGCGACCGGATTGATGTCCAGAAAAGCGAAGAACTCTTCGTCCTCCGCTACTTTGTGGCAAGGAATCTCACCTGCCACAATCCTACTGAATATAGATGCCATAATGCTATATGCTTAAATTGATATATCCATAATTTCAAAGCTCATTATACCGGACGGCACTTTGATTTCCACAATGTCGCCGACTTTCTTTCCCATCAGTCCCTGCGCAATCGGAGTGCTGACCGCGATCTTGCCCTCTTTCAAATTGGCTTCCGAATCGGAAACCAGCGTGTATGTCATGACTGCATTGTTCTTGGTGTTCTTGATCTTCACTTTGTTCAAAATCTGAACTTCGTCTGTTTGCACACGCGTTTCGTCGATCAGGCGGGCATTGGAGATCAGCCCTTTCAACTGGGCAAGTTTTGCTTCCATGATTCCTTGTGCTTCCTTTGCCGCGTCATATTCAGCGTTTTCAGACAAATCGCCTTTGTCGCGTGCCTCTGCGATCTGGGCCGATATTTCCGGACGCTTCACGGTTTCCAGGTAATTGATTTCAGCCAAAATCTTATCATACCCGTCTTTTGTCATATAACTCACTGCCATACTAAAATCCTCCTATTTATTTAAATTGTTATTATTGATTACCGCACAATAAAAAAAGAATCCCGACCAACTGCTTGGCCGGAACTCCTTTCTCATTATATTTTAGTCTTTGCAAAGATAAACGTTCTTTTTCAAGAACGCAAATCCTTTTGAGGTGTTTTACAACATGTTAGAAGATTTATGATTTGAGATTTATGATTTATGCGTCGATAAAATCATAAATCTCAAATCATAAATCAAAGCACCGCCTTCACATCCGCTTCCAGTTTCTTCACATCTTCCATTCGTTTGACCAAATTTCCTTTGCGGTCAAGGATGAAAAGAGCGGGCAGTTGTTTTACGTTATACAAACCTGCAATCTGCGAATAAACGGACTGTGGGTCACGCACTGTAATCCACGGCAAATTAGACGCTCCGTTTCTCCAGAAATGGAAATCGCTATCCAAAGATACCTGATAAATTTCAAGTCCCTGTTCATGATATTTTGTATACAGATTTCCCAGCGTCATATTCAAAGCCGGCGACCATTCGGTCTGGTAGGCTGTGAAGTTAATCAAAACGACCTTGCCGGGAGCCACATCAGACAGTTTCACCACTTCGCCCCGGACATCCGGCAATTCGATGTCAAGGAATGAGATCTCCTTTGTCTCCACATTGCTGTAATCGACTGGACGCTGAGCACGCAAGACCTTCATGGATTGCAACGTCAAATTATACAAATGTTTCGAACGCGGGCTTTCCGGATAAGCATGATCATAACTGGTTGCAACCGCCCCGTATGCCTTGACGTCATTCCGGTCATACAAATCGAAGAACAACAGACCGTCGATCTGTTGGAACAAAGCAAAATAGGCAGCTGTTGACATCGGTGCCGAATAAATGTATTTCCGGGCGACCTCCTTGTAAGCGTCGGCGGCAGCCAATACTTTCGCACGATAAGTCGTATCTGAAACCATCTTGTCTTCATATTCCTTCCGCAAACGGCTGATCGCCTGGTTCGCATCCAACTGCGCCAGCGTGATTGCCTTTATCGCCTTTGAGTTTTCAGAGCCCTCTACGGAATAGGAGGTCGCGAAAGTGCCGGCATCGGCAACAAAAGAAATCGTTTCGGTCGAATCGACAGCGAAATTAATCAACTGGTTATTCAGCCGCAAACGATAAAAGTCCGGATACTCAGGACGCTTTTCCGTAAATTTGAACTTCCCGCCAGGAGCCAACTTGATCGAATCAAGTGTCACCACATTCGAGATTCCGACATTCTCTAAATACATAAGTTGACCGTCAGCCCCTGCCACGACTCCTTTTACCGTGAAATCCGAAGATTTGTTACAAGCCGAGAATAAGAACATGCATAATCCTAAGGCAGTCAACAACCGTGTGGATATTTGTTTCATCATATCTTTACTTCATTCGTTTTAATTTGCTGCAAATATACATTAATTTACAATTGTGACACTATTATTCGCCAAATCTTCCTGCTTTTTTTATTAAAAAGAGTATTTCTCCTGTTTTTTATTTTCATTTTCACACGTTTACAGATAAACTTTCATTACATTTGCACCAATTTTTACAGATAGAAAAATAAGAGAAAGATTATGCTTAATCCAATTAACAAGACGATCGAACTGGCTGATGGAAGAACCATCACCATCGAAACCGGGAAATTGGCCAAACAGGCGGACGGTGCAGTTACCGTACGTATGGGCAACACTGTGTTGCTGGCTACTGTTTGTGCCGCCAAAGATGCAAACCCGGGTGTTGACTTCATGCCTTTACAAGTAGAGTACAAAGAAAAATTCTCGGCATTTGGCCGTTTTCCGGGTGGTTTTACAAAAAGAGAGGGTAAAGCCTCCGACTACGAAATCTTGACTGCTCGTTTGGTCGACCGTGCTCTTCGTCCTCTTTTCCCTGACAATTACCATGCTGAAGTATATGTAAACGTTATATTATTCTCTGCAGACGGTGAAGACATGCCGGATGCACTGGCCGGATTAGCCGCTTCTGCCGCATTAGCCGTATCGGATATTCCTTTCAACGGACCGATCTCCGAATGTCGCGTCGCCCGTATCGATGGCAAATATGTCGTCAACCCCACGTTCTCTGAATTGGAAAAAGCAGATATCGATATTATGGTGGGTGCTACGCTTGACAACATCATGATGGTAGAAGGCGAAATGGACGAGGTGCAGGAATCGGAAATGCTGGAAGCGATCAAGGTCGCACACGAAGCGATCAAAGTACAGTGCCAGGCACAGCTGGAACTTTCCGAAGCCTGCGGCAAACTGGTTAAACGCGAATACTGCCACGAAGTCAATGATGACGAACTGCGTAAGGATGTACACGAAAAATGTTATGCAAAGGCATACGCCGTTGCCACATCCGGTACTGACAAGCACCAGCGTGCCGAAGCGTTCGAAGCCGTTGTCGAAGAATATAAGGCTCAGTTCTCCGAAGAAGAGCTGACCGACGAAAAGGTTGAAATGATCGGCCGCTATTATCACGATGTAGAAAAAGAAGCCATGCGCCGTGCGATCCTGGACGAAGGGAAACGTCTGGATGGCCGTAAGACAACTGAAATCCGTCCGATCTGGATCGAAACAGACTGCCTGCCCGGTCCTCACGGTTCTTCGATCTTCACACGTGGCGAAACACAATCGCTTTCAACAGTCACTTTAGGCACAAAAGCCGATGAAAAGATTGTCGACGATGTGTTGGTTCATGGAAAAGAACGTTTCCTGTTGCACTATAACTTTCCTCCGTTCTCCACGGGCGAGGCCAAAGCATCCCGGGGTGTAGGCCGCCGCGAGATCGGCCACGGCCATTTGGCTTGGCGTGCCTTGAAGCGAATGATCCCGACAGACTATCCGTACGTAGTACGTGTAATCTCCGACATCCTGGAATCCAACGGTTCTTCTTCCATGGCAACCGTATGTGCCGGTACGCTGGCATTGAGAGATGCGGGTGTCCCGATGAAGAAGCCGGTTTCCGGTATCGCAATGGGGCTGATCTCTGAAAACAAAGGCCAGAACTACGCGATCCTGTCCGACATCTTAGGCGATGAAGACCACTTAGGCGATATGGACTTCAAAGTAACTGGTACGAAAGACGGTATCACGGCCACCCAGATGGATATCAAGGTGGACGGCTTGTCATACGAAATCCTTGAAAATGCATTGGCACAGGCAAGAGAAGGCCGTATGTACATCCTGAATAAGATTACGGAAGCCCAGCCTGAAGCTCGCCAGGATCTGAAGCCGCATGCTCCGAGAATCGAGACCATGACGATCGGTAAAGAATTCATCGGTGCAGTGATCGGCCCGGGCGGTAAGATTATCCAGGGCATTCAGGAAAAAACAGGAGCCGTCATTACTATCGAAGAAGAAGACGGAGTGGGCAAAATCGAAATCTCCGGATCCAACAAAGCAACAATCGATGCAGCTATCCGCGCCATCAAAAGTATCGTTGCGGTTCCTGAAATCGGTGAAGTCTATGAAGGTAAAATCTCATCCATCATGCCTTACGGTGCATTTGTCGAATTCATGCCGGGCAAAGACGGCTTGCTCCACATCTCCGAAATCGACTGGAAACGTTTGGATACAGTTGAACAGGCAGGCTTGAAAGAGGGTGATCCTATCAGCGTCAAGTTGGTAGACATCGATGCCAAGACCGGCAAGTTCAAATTATCCCACAGAGTCCTGCTCCCGAAACCGGAAGGTTACGAAGAACGTCCGTCGAGAGCCGAACGCGGTCCGAGACCGGAACGTGGCGACCGTGGCCCACGCCAGGATCGTGGTCCGCGCCGCTAATGTGAAGTTGCAGAACCTGCAAAAACATATACGGCTCCTGTCCCTGTTTTAGGGTCGGGAGCCGTTTTTTATAGGCGAAGCCCCGAAAGAATCGTCTTCCTCCGGGGCTTGTCTTGTGTATAGCTTTCGCCTTTCACAAGGGTACGGCTATTAGAACTTTTAATTTCAATATACTTTAGTATTATTAATATGAATCCAGCCGCTTGTTCACCTGTCGCAGGGTAGTTGCCGTTGTTTTTTGTAGAGACGCACTGCCGTGCGTCTCTACGGGGGAACAGCACGCGGCCAAACATTTTAGAATTATTTGATTATAAATTCATGTTTATTTTACGATAGCCTTTACAGCTTCTTCGCCTTCAACAGCTACTACAACTACACCCTGAGGAGCAGCGATTGTAGCATTGTCGGAAGTCAAGACTGTGTTAGCCACTACCTGGCCGAGGATGTTGCTTACAACTACTTTCTTGCCGGCAGCGTTAGCGATAGTCAACTGACCTTCACCAGCGATAACAGTTACTTCGGAAGTTGCGATGCCTTCGTTGGCTGTAGCTTCTTCTGTTGACGGTTCAATGTTGAAGACAAGTGCGTCCAAAGCGGCTTCATTATAGCTACCATATTTAGCGATTACAGGAACACCGTTCTGGTTCTTGATCCAACCACCCCAAGTAGCCTTCGGAGTTTCCACAGTCGTTTCAATCAAGAAGTCGGCTTCCGGTTGATCATTTACCAGGCGGAATGCGAAGACGGCATTCTTGATACCATACTTGTGAGCGGCATGGATAGAATCACCCTTCGTGTTCTTGCTCGGATCAGCATTCAAAGCCCAAGTCTGCTTGTTCGGCTGGTTGTCGCCCAAGAAGATGGAATCGGCAGTAGCTGTTCCCGGAACACCGTTGCGATAGATAACCAATGTATCACCGATGTGCTTAGCTTCAACGAAGCCCAGACGAGTGTATGCACGATCATACTGGAATTCTTTTGAATCCTTAGACAACGCAACAGAGTCTGCGAAGCTGATCAAGTAACGGCCTACCTTATAATCCTGTGTAGCAACAGCGTGAGGACAACCATCAGGATGAGCTGTCAAATATTCATCCGTATTGTGTTCCGGATCTATCGGACATTCTTTCTTGCCTTTGTGTTCTACAACGTCTACTGCAAGCATATACTGCGGCATCATAGTTTCACCACGTACATAAGCTGTATCAACATATAATGTCGGGTTCTTGACAGCCACTTTCTTGTTTTCGATACCTAAGAAATTGATTCCTTTTCCTTTAGAATAATCGCTATTGGCATCTTCATACAGATATTCACCTGTGATGGCATCGAAGATCTTAGCGTTAGCGGTCTTCATATCTTCGAATCCGTCTTCTTTGTTGGTATCACCGAGACGACGGTAGTACGGAGTGTTATCACGTTCTATTGAGAATGTAGCAACACGAGTTTCAGCACATGCCTGCTCTACAGAAAATTCCAAAGAACCGTCGTGAACACCAGCACGATAGTAATTAGTCCATGATTCATCACCATATTTAACATCCTCTCTTTCAACCAATGCATAATAGCATATAGTTTTACCATCAACTGTCAACTGGTTGTTTTCTTTCAGATAGAACAGAGCTGCATCATCTGCATCATCTGTCAAAACATAAGAATCCCAAGATGCACCACCACGTTTGATATATTTGTTGTTATTAGACAACTTAGAACCATCGTATGTACGGATCTTGTAGAGTTGTCTCTTCAACTGACCGACAACATCACCCTTATAACCGTATGCTTCTTCTTTTACTTTGATCAACTGCAATTCTGTTCCCTTTTCATCAACCTTTGCATTTACGAATACAACAGAATCCGCTTCAACAGCACTTACATTTACTTTATGGCCAATGCCCATACCGCTATAGTAATCCATCGTATAACGATAGTGGAGCAAATCTTCATCTTTATAAGTCTTATAACCGATGTTTTCTTTCAAAACGTCAGCATTAACAGCTGTATAACTTAATGTATCACCTACTACAAAAGGAACTTTGTTATCACCGAACAATGCAAATACAGTACCATTATCACCTTCGTAAAGCTGTATGTTTTTAGCACTCTTTTCAGGGAATTCACGGTTATAGATGTTAATCGTACGTTCGCTTGCAATCGGACCAGCATTCTGTTCAACAACCCATTGTGTACGTGGCATGTGGTCAAAATTCTGAGCCGGACCGTAGATCTGGTCTTTTTCAGGATTTGCATATTCGTTATATTCGCCACAGAAGTTTGCAACAATATATTTGCCGTTTAACAAACTTCTCCGAGCCAAGTTAGAAGCCAAATTGAAGTAGTAAACACCTGCCGGAATAGTTGTCTTCGTGTACATACCGTTGTTACCGATGGTAATCTTCGTATTGATAGTAGTAGCCGGAGTAAAACCATACTTGTTTTCTGAGCTACCTACTGTAACTTCGCGGTGGTTGTTTGCCAAAACTGCAATCTTGATTAAGTTCAATTCTGCCGGTTTTGTACCAGGAGCAACATCTTCGTCAGCCGGAGTTGCCTGAACCTTATCCATACCCAAATCGTCCGGATTGGTTTCAACCGTCATATCCTCCCAATTTGCAACATGGTCAGGCTTAACAGCGAAACCTGCTGTACGGATTACAATTGAGTCTTCTGCCGGGAACCAAGTGAACTGGAAGTTGTAACGACCGTTCAAATCTTGACGAGTTTTGTTGATAGGAGTTGCATCGGGCATAGCATCTTTCCAAGTTGCATGAACCATTTTCAGATGTTTTGCGTTATTTCCGGATGCACCAGTCAAAAATTCAATACCGACTTTCAAATATGTTTTCTTTGCGTCATCTGTTTCATCATTTGCTTGCAAAGAAACCCAACCTCTATTTGCGGCTTTTTTATTCCAAACAGCATGAGAAATATCTTTTTCTGCTGCATCTTTAGTCGTTTTAACAAGGCTTTTTGCATCTGAAATAAGTTTTTTCATTTCACTTTCTGCTGCAAAAGGCCTTTTTGAATCAGTCATACCTTGCAAATATAAGGTTGAAACAGCTTCACCAACAATCGCATTCGTTCCTTTTGATGTTCCATCATTGCTGGTACGATTATCAAAATCCGCATAATCCCAACGTGTCAAAACATAATTGCGAACAGCATTCTTCAAGCCCAAATACAGCGGGTCACTAAAGTCGATACCTTCTACTTCAAATCTTTCATCACTTGTAATCTCTTCAAGATATTTATCATATACTTCTGAAAAAGAAGATTTTGTGTATATAGACTTCGTATAGTTCGTCTGAAATAAATTCAAAACTTCAACATACACATTATATAACTTTTCTTTATCAGCATAGGCATTACTTGTTCCCAAAGCTTTATAGGCTGTTTCCAATAAAGTCAACTTTGCAACAGCCACTTGGTAGGCACCATCTGTCAGATACTGAGAGACCAAAGAAATATCGTAACCTGCATTATTCCATGACGGATCAACACCTACTTTCCAAACACCATCATCACCGATATAACCAAAGTTTGCCGGATAACCAACAGCCGGTACTGCCTTATAAGTCTGCTTTGTAAACAAATTGACAGCAGCCGGATTTCCGCCTTCCACATCCTTATCAAACGTCAGTTTCAACTTGCCATCCGGAGTTGTCGTCCACAACATAGAATTCAAGTCGTCTGCACCCAAAACGACAGCTTCAGGTTTTGCAGGAACAACTTTCAACTGAGCTGTCGCCAAATCAATCTTATTATTCAAGGCATACTTAACAGCATACACCCCCTTGCTACCGGCAACCAAAGTTACAGTAGAGTCGTTCTTTTGACCGAACACAGATGTCAAAGCTTCTGCATCATTTGTCAAATTAAACCCTTTTACAGGATCAGGAGCATCCTGCCACTTCCAAACGGAGATATCCCCTTTGACAGCAGTTGCAGCAGCATTATTGTTCAATGCTTTCAAAGCTGTAGCCGGGTCAATAGACAAAATCATATTCGTTCCTTTGTTCAGGAAAGAATAACGATAACCGTCTGTCGGATTGCCTTGTACATCGATTGTCCACAAGGTGTAACGTACATCCGTTTTATCGGCATCATCTTTAGAAACCACTTTCAACGTGTAACCACCGTTGTCATCAGGAAGCATAGCCACAACTTGACCTGAAGTAGCAGTCGCCAACTGGTAATAAGTACCAGCCTTCACTACTTTCGCTGCACCCGGAGCAGTCAAGTATTTGGCAAAGCTCCCGTTGATAACATCAGCGTTAACCGTTCCAATACTTGAAGCCAGCAATAAACCGGCTACCAGAGTAGAAAACTTTTTGTTCATAATCATTTAAAATTAATTGTTAATAAAATAGTGTTTGAAAATCCAACAACTAATTTTACGAAGGAGAAAACAACTCCCCGCGAGGATTATGAACGGACATAAAAAAAACGCAGGCTCGTTATCTATTATCAATCTTAAGGCTCTGGTAAGCCCACTTAGCAATAATAGAACAACAGCCCGCGCTTATACGATATATATAATCCACCCATCTAAAATGGCAGACATTCTATATGCGTAATCAGCGCAAGCATTTACTGTCCATTATCCCGCTAAGTTTAAAATTTACCAGATTTTAAGATTGGAATAATCTTCGTAAAATGCTTACAATATGTAATTAACTCCGCACATTGTGGACCGCTGTCCACTACGGAATCGTTGCAAAGGTAAATAGGTTTTCCGAATCAGCAAGAAAAAACGACCTTAATTTTCCAAAATATATGGGTTACAGGACAAAACAACGACGTTTATACAACATTCCCCCGGCTTTGACGGATGAAGAGGTTACAGTTCAGGGCAACCGCATCCAAATAACGTTAGCTTAGGTAACAAACGTAGTTTTCAACCTCCTCCTCTCCCTTATTGTCCATTTTCCTAAAAAAGCCATTGGTCCAAATCGAAACTACTCCCCCATAAAAATCGATTTTCTACCCCATATAATTCAAATTTCCCTTGCGGGTAATATTTTTTAAGAAACATGATTTTTGACGAATGCTCGACATGAACGAGCGCGTAGTGATGGTAATGGCCGGGCAATCCCGGTTCGAACACTTCGTTTACGATGTTCAACGAGTAGACCGGCTGCAACAGTTCGTTGTATGGGACAAATAGTAGGAAAAGCAGACAAAAGAACAAAAAAGAGGAAATGGATTCTACCACTTCCCCTCTTTAATTATATATATAATGTATGGATCAGATTACTTTCCGCAAGTGCAACGCGGTTTGATCTGTTTGAAGAAATCGTTGCCCTTGTTGTCTACCAGGATGAATGCGGGGAAGTCTTCTACTTCGATCTTCCAGATGGCTTCCATGCCCAATTCGGGATATTCCACACACTCGATGCTCTTGATATTGTTTTGTGCCAGGATTGCAGCCGGGCCACCGATACTTCCTAAATAGAAGCCACCATATTTCAGGCAAGCATCCGTTACTTGCTGGCTACGGTTACCTTTTGCCAACATGATCATGCTACCGCCGTGGCTCTGGAACAAATCGACATACGGGTCCATACGACCGGCTGTCGTCGGACCCATAGAGCCGCAAGCCATACCTGCCGGAGTCTTGGCCGGACCCGCATAATAGATCGGATGGTCTTTGATATACTGAGGCAGCTCTTCGCCACGGTCCAAACGTTCTTTCAACTTGGCATGGGCAATGTCACGACCTACGATGATCGTACCGTTCAGAGACAAACGTGTTGCAACCGGATATTTGTCCAACACCTTCAGGATTTCAGACATCGGCTGGTTCAAATCGATCTTGACCGCATCGCCTTCACCTGCCTGGCGCAATTCAGCCGGGATCAGTTCGCCCGGATGGCAGTCCAGCTTTTCGATCCAGATACCGTCTTTGTTGATCTTACATTTCACGTTACGGTCTGCCGAACAACTGACTCCCAGACCGACCGGACAGGAAGCACCGTGGCGCGGCAGGCGGATGATACGGATATCGTGTGCCAGATACTTGCCGCCGAATTGTGCACCCAAACCGATCTTGTGGACTTCGGCCAGCACCTCTTTCTCCAGTTCGATATCCCGGAATGCACGGCCATACTCGTTGCCGGTCGTAGGCAATTCGTCATAATAATGCGTAGAGGCCAATTTCACCGTCAACAGGTTCTTTTCAGCCGAAGTACCGCCGATCACCACTGCGATATGATAAGGAGGACAGGCAGCCGTACCCAAAGTCTTGATCTTTTCAAGGATGAACGGCACCAATGTGCCCGGGTTCAAGATCGCTTTCGTTTCCTGATACAGGTAAGTCTTGTTAGCGGAACCGCCCCCTTTCGTCACGCACAGGAATTTATATTCCATACCTTCCGTCGCTTCGATGTCGATCTGGGCCGGCAGGTTACACTTGGTGTTCACCTCGTCGTACATCGTCAGTGGAGCGTTCTGCGAATAACGCAGGTTTTCTTCCGTATACGTCTTATAAACTCCCAAAGAAAGCGCCTCTTCGTCGCAGTAACCCGTCCATACCTGTTGTCCCTTTTCGCCGTGGATAATAGCCGTACCGGTATCTTGGCAGAAAGGAAGTACACCCTTAGCGGCAACTTCTGCATTACGCAGGAAAGTCAACGCTACATATTTGTCATTGTCACTTGCTTCCGGATCGCTCAGGATCTTGGCCACCTGCTCATTGTGCGAACGGCGAAGCATAAAGGAAACATCACGGAAAGCGGCATTAGCCATTGCCGTAAGACCTTCTTTCGCTACTTTCAGAACCGGAGTCCCTTCGAACTCGGAAACCGAAACATAATCTTTTGTAAGCAAATAATACTCTGTTGTATCCGGACCCAATGGAAACGGAGCCTGATACTTGAAAGGAGTTGTTGCCATAGCGTTTATATTTTAATTTATAATAATGGTTTAGAATCGTATCCTTGATACAGAGGGCAAACTTAATTAAAAAACATGAGATTCAACAATTGTTTACCTTTTTAAACAAGGCTACCACCATAAAATTTTATACTCGCCCGGCCCTTCTCTCATAAAATCTCCCGTTATCAATGGACTTCCACCGCCATGGAAAATTTATTCCATGCCCGTGGGAAAAAATTCTCACCGGCATGGGAAAAATTTTCCACGTCGATGGGGAGTTTGCGTTACCATATTTGTTTACCGGTTCCTACAAGATCTTTCCGGTCTCGTCGATACGAAGTTCCACCTCCTGCTTGCCGGATTCCAGTTCAACAAGATACCATTCGCCGGCCGGAGTCTGGATGAAATCAGCCTCGTCAATAGTATAGGCCGCGTATGGCGAAGATTTGATCGCCGTCATTACGGCATCCGGCAGTTCGGCGACATGGAGTTCCGTTTTGGTCTGTGTCCAAGCACCTGCATTGTCGAACAAGAGCTCACGATAAACCGTTCCGTCCAATAGTTCCACTTCCGTCATTCCCTTTTCCTGGTCGATGTCCAAAATACGGGCAGCAGGATAATTTTCTTTGAGATAAGCCTCTACGGCAGAGGATGGCTGGGATGGGATGAAATCTTCATAACCGTCGCTGCCCTCCGTATCGAGAACAGTTTTCACCAAGATACCGTCCGGAGAGTAGTAAAGATCCACCTCGCTATCGCCCTGTTCCACTTCGAGCACATAGACAGTCTCGGCCTCCCAACGTTCGATCATATCCACATCTTCCACCTTCCAGGTCGAATATTTCCCCTGCTGGAAAGCGGTTTTTACCCCATCGGGCAACTTGGCAAAAGGAATATCCGTTTCCGTCATATACCAAGCTCCGCTATTGTCGAACCAAGCCTCCTTCTCTACTTTATCCTGTTTGAACTCCACCACCAAATAATCATGGCGAGTTTTCCACTCCGCATCTTTCGCTGAAGGGAATTTTTGTTCAAAGGCGGTTTTGGCCTCAACACTCACATAACCGGGAACCGGTTCGTTGTCATCATTGTCACAACTCTGGAACAGGCACAAAGACAGTGCCGCAAGTAAAAATACATTCTTCATCATATTGTTTCTATTTAAAATCGGTTATCATAAATAATTTATATTTATCAATTGTCAACTTCCGGTTTCATATCGTTGCAGGCTTTCCTTTAGTCCTTACAAAGGACAAATGTATAATACAATTTGAAAATGAATTTGAAATGCAAGGATTCTTTCTTCAAAATCGTATATTTGTCCCCATTATGATAAAGGACTTCATTGCTTACATCAGTGTCTACCTGTTTTTCTGCGTCTCTGCCCAAGCACAAATCAGCCATGGGGGAGATCCGCTGCCGTTGTTTCATACTAAAAACCAAACAGACGGGTTGTTTGTTCAAATGCCAACGTTCGACTTGGCAGAACAACTCCGGCTCGACTCGCTCGAAGCGGCCGGGCTACGGAACAGCTTCCGCTTTGCCTATAAATTCATGACGGACTACACACCGGAAAACTCCGGAGTCCGTTTCACCCTACCCGACGGGACGAAGGTTTGGCGGCTCGGGATATACTCCCAAGGCGCACGCTCCCTGAATATCCTGTTCAGCCAATACCGGCTGCCCGAAGGTGCACGCGTATTCCTGTACAACAGCGACCAATCGGAAGTGCTGGGCGCGTTCAACCATCTGAACAATTCGGAACGCGGCATTCTGCCCGTAGCCCCGATCCAGGGCGACAAACTGATCATCGAATACCAGGAACCGGCGAAAGCGGCTTTCGCCGGCAAGCTCACGGTGGGCGAGGTAAACCACGGTTATCGGGACCTCCGAATCTCGGAACCGCAACCCGATTTCACAGCGTTCCAATGTATGCCGGCCGTAGCCTGTTTCCAAGATACGACCACACGCTATGACGACATCGAACGGAGTGTCCTCCTTCTGATCATCGACGGGCAAGTCGGCTGTACCGGTACACTTGTCAACAACACGGCAAACAACGGGAAACCTTATCTCCTTACGGCCTCGCACTGCCTGAACGACCAGTTTCAGATCCAAAACCCGGATTATGAAGAGGTGGCGGGCAAAATCGTCTGCTATTTCAATTACAACAGCCCCCAATGCAGCCCGGTTGAACCCGGACGTACCGACCAGACCGTCGCTTCCGCTCATTTCCGGGCCGTCAACGAGCAGACGGACATGGCATTACTGGAATTGCAGGACACTCCTCCAGCCGACTATCAAGCCTATTATGCTGGCTGGAACGCGCAGGATGCGGGAACAGCACCTTACGCGTGCATCCACCATCCGGGCGGCTCACTCAAACGGCTGAACCTGGTCGAAGGGAACGTAGAACTGGCTACCTACAAAATATCCGTAGCCAACTTCAAGGAGAACTCGCATTGGAGAGTAGCCCGCTGGGCGGCGGGCTGTACAGCCGGAGGTTCGTCCGGTTCTCCCCTTTTCGATGGCGACAACCGGATTATCGGAGGACTGACCGGAGGCGCTTCCAGTTGCAACAATCCGACCGAAGACTTCTTTTTCTCCATCCAAAAAAGCTGGTCCGAACCGGCTGACAGCAGCAGACAGCTCAAATACTGGCTCGATCCTGTCGGACTGGCTGTTCCCGTCTGCACCGGAATGGATCCGAACGAAGGAGGCGGGACGGCCAACGAACGCATACACGCGACTACGGATATCCATCTGGCCGTCGACAAATACCGGCATACGATCCACATTGATTTTGCCGCTCCTGTCAGCCAGGCTTCATGCACCTTGGTATCACTCACCGGAAATCCGGTGTGCACGTATTCCATCACCGGACAACAGGCCACTTTGCCGATCGGCCCGATTCCGGCCGGTGTGTATATCGTGAAGGTTGTTTATGACAACAAACTTTACACACAAAAGACGCTGTTTTGATTAATATTTGACAATAAAGGTCCTTCAAATCCAGCCTGATCCATTGATCTCATTTTCTATCTGTTTTGGCATCAGAGAGAGAAAAATGGAGGCAAGTTTCATTAATAAGTATTAATTAGAAAGATTTTATTTCTTGTTTGCTCTTCATAACAAAAAAATGCTTTAGTTTTGCACTTTGATGGCTAAAGGATATTTGAAAGTGAATATATAAACATAGTAACATTTTAAACTTATATCAAATTATGAACAAAAAGTATTTAATGCCTTTCCTTGTATTGGCAGCAATTCTGACTTTTTCTTCTTGTTCAAACAAGTTGAAACCGTTAGCCGAAGAGTACATCAAAGCTGAACCGCAGCCGCTTGAGGCCATCGGTGGCAAAGTTCCTGTGACAATCAATGCCACATTCCCTGCAAAATGGTTCAACAAAAAAGCAGTTGTGACTGTAACTCCGGTTCTTCGTTATGCCGGTGGTGAAGCTTGGGGAACCTCTTACACGTACCAGGGTGAAAAAGTAAAGGGTAACAATCAGGTGATCCCGCAGAAGGCAGGTGCCAACGTAACGATGAAGTCTGCTTTCACTTACAAACCGGAAATGAAAAAATCCGAACTGTATCTGACTTTCGACGCAAAAATCAAGAACAAGACAGTCAAATTACCGGATGTAAAAATCGGTGAAGGTGTAATCGCTACTTCAGAATTGGCTGATGCAGCTACTGCTAATGCAGCTATCGCAGCAGACAAATTCCAGCGTATCATCAAAGAAGCTCACGATGCAAACATCATGTTCCTTATCCAGCAAGCCAACTTGCGTGCTAAAGAGTTGAACTCTGACGCAATCAAAGAATGGAAGGAACTGGTCAAGAATGCTGACGAAGCTCCCAACCAGAACGTAGCAATCGAAATCTCTGCTTACGCTTCTCCTGATGGTGGTGTCAAACTGAACACTGGCCTGGCTGAAAGACGTGAAGGCAACACCAGCAAATATCTGGCTAAAGAATTGAAGAAGATGAAGGTTGACGCTCCGGTTGACGCTCGTTACACAGCTCAGGACTGGGAAGGCTTCAAAGAATTGGTACAGGCTTCCAATCTGCAGGACAAAGACCTCGTCTTGAGAGTTCTTTCTATGTATCAGGATCCGGAAACAAGAGAAAAAGAAATCAAGAACATCTCTGCTGTTTACTCTGACCTGGCTGAAACAATCCTGCCGCAACTGCGTCGTTCTCGTTTGACTGCCAACATCGAAATCATCGGTAAGTCTGACGACGAAATCAGCGCATTGGCTAAGAGCAATCCTTCTGAACTGAACATTGAAGAAATCCTGTATGCAGCAACTCTGACAAACAACGATTCTGAAAAGATGGCTATCTATACAAAGGCTTCTGAACTGTATCCGAACTGCTACCGCACTTGGAACAACATTGGTATGATGGCATTCCGTGCAGGCGATTTGGCTAAGGCTGAACAGATGTTCAACAAGTCGAACTCTGTAAAGGCTAATCCGGAAGCTAACATGAACTTAGGTTTGATCGCATTGACGAAGGGTGATCAGGCTAAGGCTCAGCAGTTGTTCGGTAGCGCATCAGGCGTTGCAGAACTGGGCGAAGCTTTAGGTGTTCTCTATCTGAAACAAGGTGAATGGGCAAAGGCTGCCAACTCTTTCGGTTCAGTTAAGTCTAACAACGCTGCTCTGGCTCAGATCCTGACAAAGGATTACAGCAAGGCTTCTCAGACTTTGAACGCAGTTGCAAGACCTGACGCTACAACTTCTTACCTGAAAGCAATCGTGGCTGCTCGTACAAACGACGCTAACGGTGTTGTAAGCAACCTGAAAGCCGCTATCGCTGCTGACAAGGCTATGGCTAAAGAAGCTGCTATCGACCTGGAATTTGCCAAATATGCAACTAACAGCGAATTTGCTGCATTGGTTAAGTAATAACAAACTTATTCCATAATATCCGAAGAAGGTGTGTCAGAATCATATTTCTGACATGCCTTTTTTATTGCCAATAATTGAAGTTTTTATGTCATTTATTTATTATGAAAGAGGCATTTAATGTTTATATTTGGAAACTCACAAATATAAGTTTATCAATATGGAGAAAAACGTTTGTTTCAAAAACTGTTCAAACTTATTGGCAATTACTTTTTTGTTAATATTGTTTGCTTGTTCCCAAAACGAATTGGAACAAGATACGATTGTTCCCGTTACGAATGCAAAAGCTGACCTTCAGCATGCATCTTCTCTCTCTCATTTCATTTCTATGGATTCAATAAAATCCATTGCGATGTCGATACCTGTTACATTTAATAACAAACAAACTAAAGGCATAGAAAAAGTAATCAAGGAGATATTACCGTTAAGTCATTTTGTTTATGAAGTCCCTCGGACAAAAAGTGAAAACGAAAACTCTGACTGCATTTATATTGTGAACTATAAAGAAGACAGAGGATTTGCCATTATCTCGCAGGATACACGTATTCCGACTGTATTAGGATATTCTGATAATGGGAATATCACTCCAGGAGAAATACATGACGGTTTGGCTTATGTGTTAAATACGCTTCCAGTTTATGTAAATCAAAAAATGGAAGAGTATCAACAGATGATTGATAGTCTTAATCAGTATTTGAATGTATCTTCATTGCTTGTCCGGACAAAAGCTTTCGGTGATTGTAGATATGATTCTTTGGAGACAGTGGTAGATGGTACAGGTTATGACATAAATGATCCAACCTGCAATAAGATTATAAATGTTTATGATGTTGCTGAAGGTGATTGGATTTGTAATGGACAGAAAGGACCATTATACAATGGCATTCATTGGCATCAAAGTTACCCGTATAATTTGGAAATCCCAGCGAAACCTGGATGCAATCATGCTTTGGTTGGATGTGTAGCAATAGCGGTAGCTCATATTTTGGCTTATAATCAATACCCGAGTAGTTTTACAGCAAAAGGTGTTTCTTATACAGTTGATTATAATAATATGTCAACGTATACATGTGCTCCTTTTTTGAGAGGGGTTGCCGATGCTGTTGATATGGATTATGGATGTGGAAGTTTGGTTAATGATGGAGGAAGCAATTCGAACATTAGTAAAGCTGATAATGCTCTTAAAAATATTTTTAACTACAAAACAGGTGGATATACATCTTATAATTGGAATGATGTCTATACTGATTTGGATAATAACAGGCTTGTATATACACGAGGGCAATCTGATTCCGGAGGACATGCTTGGATAATTGATGGATATTATAGAAGAAGTAAATTGACGCATCAAATAGGGGTCGTTTATAACAATTCTTTAAATTGTGTAGTCGGTTATAGGTGTATAAACGAAACTTATCCGGTTCAGAATTTAGTTCATTGTAATTGGGGATGGGAGAATCGTAAAGGTGATGGATATTTTGAAAGTGGCATCTTTACACCTTCAAATCCTGTAATTAATGAAGGGAATCCACTACCTTCTGAAGAACATGATTTTATAAATCAAATGATAATTAAAAATGTACGCCGATGAAAACAACACTATTTTCTTTTCTTTTATTTGCCGTTTTATTTATCGGATGTTCGGATGACGGTGATTCACCGAATGTTCCCAAAAAGCGTGTAAATATTGAGCTGACAAACGAAGAAAGGTTAGTCAATGAACAGGTGCGGGATTTCTCGTTCGATTTTATACATGCATTTGCACAGAAAAAGGAGAATGGGCAACCGGAACTTAAAAATTATGCAATATCTCCATTGAGCCTGTCGTGGGCATTGGGTATGGTACTGAATGGGGCGAATGGCGAAACATACAGGCAAATACAAGAAGTTTTGGGTCTTGCAGAAATGGATAACAATAATATCAATCAATATATGCAAACCATGCGGACAGCTTTGGCTGATGTTGATAATACGGCAGTATTTCTTGAAGCCAACAGTATTTGGATGAAAAAGGGGATGAATTTTCTGCCAGATTTCAAACAGACAAACAAAACTTATTATGATGCATTGCTGAAATCAGATGTTGATTTCGATCAAAAGACTGCGGATGCTATCAATAAATGGTGCAATGAGAAGACAAAAGGGATGATACCTAAATTTGTAGAATCAAGTGAAATCGATGATTTGAAAGTTTTATTGCTGAATGCACTCTATTTCAAAGGAAAATGGGCAAAACCTTTTGAACCATCTGAAACCCGGATGCAAAATTTTGTATGCAAGGATGGAACATTACTCAGAACACCGATGATGGCAAAAAAAGGTGAAAACCTGCATTGTGTTTCTACCGACGATGTCATTATTGTTTCACTTCCATACGGAAACCAGGCATTTAATATGCAACTATTGTTGCCAGCAGATCCAACGGTTCCCGTTGAAGATTTGTTGAAAAATCTGACATTGGAGCAATGGAATGAATGGGAAGCACAGAAAAAAACATATTCAGTTACGCTGACATTGCCTAAATTTGATATCGACTATGAAGATAAAGAGATACATAATGTCATGAAGGCTTTAGGAATGACTGATGCTTTTACAGAGAAGGCTGATTTTTCGAATATGTCCGATGTATCTTTGCTTATCGCTTGGATCAAACAACGCTCAGTTATTCATGTCGATGAAAGCGGAACGGAAGCTGCTGCAGTAACGGGAGTTGGAATGTTAGAGTCTTCTGCTGAAGGATTAGCCTTTCCTACTTTACAAGTTGATTTCAACCGTCCTTTCGCATTTTTCATAACGGAAGTGAGTACAAACACCGTTCTTTTTGCAGGAAAAGTCGGTGAACCGGTTGTAAAATAAGTGTTTTTAATTAAATATCAGACAAGAAGAGGTTGTATCAAAATTGATACGGCCTCTCTTTGTCTAAAAAGATAAAAACAATTGTTATCTTTCATCGAGTCAGATAGTGAGAGCACAATAATATTCCCTCTATTTAGCCAAATATCTAAATAAATCCGACAAAAAACGCATTTGTATATTTGTGACTTTGCGTACTTTTGGACATCTCTGAAAATAAGAGTAACACGTATATATGCAAACACAAATGAAATCCCTGATTATCGCTCTTGCCTGCATGACTATGCCGGTTATGGCGCAAAAAACCGATCTGGTAAACCCGATCATCGGAACAAACGGGATGGGACATACATTCCCCGGTGCCTGCGCCCCGTTCGGCATCGTACAGGTAAGTCCTGATACCGATACCATTCCTCACAACATCGACGGAGTCTATCAACCTCGCGCGTATGAATACTGTGCCGGCTATCAGCACAAGGACAGTTCCATCGTCGGCTTCAGCCATACGCACTTCAGCGGGACAGGCCATTCCGACCTCGGCGATATCCTGTTGATGCCTTTCACCGGGAAATTGCAAATCAACCCCGGGACAGCCGATAATCCGGACAGCGGTTACCGTTCCCGATTCAACCATGACACCGAAATATCCCGTCCGGGCTACTATGAAGTGTTGCTGGCCGACGACCGGATCAAAGTGCAACTGACCGCAACTGAACGGACCGGTATCCATAAATACACCTATCCGGCCGATCAAAAGAAACAACTGATACTCGACCTCAACCACGGTATCTACAATTACGACGGCAAGGTGTTGTGGGCGAACCTTCGGGTCGAAAACGACACCCTCATTACCGGCTACCGTATCACCAATGGATGGAGCCGCGTAAACTATACCTATTTTGCGATCTCATTCTCTCAGCCAATCACCCGTTACGGATATACAGACCGAGAAAAGGTCAACTATCCGGGTGGCTTCCGACGTTTCAAGACAGCCGAGAACTTTCCCGAAATCGGCGGGCGCAAAGTTGTTTCTTACTTCGAATTCGAGGAGGGAAATGCCCCGCTTGAAATCAAAGTGGCGCTTTCGGCTGTCGGAACAGACGGAGCTGTCAGGAACCTGCATGCGGAAGCCACCGGCAAATCGTTTGACACCATCCGGAAAGAGACGAACGGGAAATGGGAAAACGCCCTGTCCGTCATCGACGCAGAAGGCAATAACGACCAGCTTTCCATGCTTTATACCTCCCTGTATCACACGATGATCAATCCGTCCGTTTATATGGATGTCGACGGGAAATATCGGGGACTCGACCACAATATCCACCAGGCCGAGGGCTTTACGAACTACACCGTATTTTCCGTTTGGGACACCTACCGGGCTTTGCACCCGCTATTCAACATCATCAAACGGGATGTCAGCACGGACCTTGTGAAATCGATGCTTGCCCATTACAGCCAAAGCGTACATCACCTCCTTCCGATCTGGTCGCACATGGGAAACGAGAACTGGTGCATGATCGGTTATCACTCGGTTTCAGTCCTGGCCGACGCCATCACCAAAGGGCTGCCGATCGACAGGCAAGAGGCGCTCAAAGCGATGGTCAGTAGTTCAAACGTTCCGTATTATGATCACACGGATGCTTATAAGCAATTAGGATATGTTCCTTTCGACAATTCCTCCACTTCCGCCTCCATTACGTTGGAAAACGCATACGAAGACTGGACGGTCTACCACACGGCACTTTTGACGGGAGACAAACAGATTGCCGATGCTTACAAACGGCGTGCCCTCTCCTACCAGAACGTGTTCAAACCCGGTCTCGGTTTCGCCTGCCCGCGCTACAAAGACGGTAGCTGGAAAGAGGATATCGACCTGCTCAGCACACACGGACAAGGTTTCATCGAGGGAAACGCTTGGAACTATTCTTTCTATGTCCCGCAAGCACCGTCCGACCTCATCCGCCTGATGGGCGGGAACCGCAGCTTCATCAACAAGCTGGACTCCTTGTTCACCATGCATCTGCCGGACGAGTTCTTTGCCCAGACCGAGGATGTGACACGGGAAGGCCTGCTCGGTACCTACGTCCACGGCAACGAACCGAGCCACCACATTCCCTACTTATACAGTTGGACGACCGAACCGTGGAAAACACAATACTGGATCCGCGAGATCATGAACCGCATGTACCGCAACAACATCGACGGCTTATGCGGCAATGACGACTGTGGGCAGATGTCCGCCTGGTATATCTTCTCGGCGATGGGCTTCTATCCGGTATGTCCGGGCACCGACCAATATGTCATCGGAGCTCCTTACCTGCCTTACATACGGATAAACCTGGAAAACGGAAAAACATTTACAGTCAAAGCCGATAAAGTCAGCGACAAGAACCGCTACATCAAATCCGTCACACTGAACGGCGAGCCCTACAAAAAGGCATATATCACCCATCAGGACATCATGGACGGAGGTGAACTCGTCTTCCAGATGGCACCGGCTCCCAACAAGAAAAGGCTGTTTACGGAAGATGAAAAAGCATATTCACTGACAAAATAAATTACACACGATATGAAATCACTTATAATTAACTATCTCTCAATTCTTTTCTGTGTACAGGCATTCTTTGCCTGTACACCCCATGTAAAGAAATCTCCCGAACAGAAATTCAGGATCATCCATAATAACGACGGAACCGACCTCCTGGGAAACCGCTGGTTCAAAAACCGCCCGCTAACGCTTGCCGACCTTGATTCCAGTGTCGATATGGTCGCCAACTCACAGGTAACCACCTATATGATGTGTTCCGGCAGTGACTTTTTCTATGTCCGGTCCAAATACGGACACATCATGGGAGATGATTTGGACGGGACCCTGGATTGCGGCTGCGATACGGCCCAATATAACGCTTTCCGCAAATACTACCTGAACCATTTGTATCTGGAAAAACAAGGGACAGACATCATTGACTATACTTTAAGAAGAGCTAAAGAAAAGGGAATGGAAGCGTTCATCACCTACCGGATGAACGACCTGCATTTCAATGACACGACGACCCATTGCCCGATCTGGTACACCGATTTCTGGATCCAGCATCCGGAATACTGGTTGAACGACACGACACAAGGCTATAACAGTGGTGGCGCTTTCGATTTCGCCATCAAGGAAGTGCGTGACCGCAAGCTGGCGATCATCTCCGAACAATTGGAAAATTATGCCGACATTATCGACGGGTATGATCTTGACTTTATGCGCTTCATCGTTTACTTCAAGTCCGGTACAGGTCCGCAGAACGCACCGCTGATGACTCAATTAGTAAAAGATATCCGTCAGAAAGTGGATGAAGTTTCCGCCAAACAAGGCAGGAAGATCCTGCTCTCCGCACGTGTCGCCCCGACAGTCGAGCAAAACATGATGAAAGGGCTGGATATACGCGAATGGTTACGCCTCGGACTGTTGGACTTCATCAGCACAGGTGTCCACTGGCGGGGAGATCCTGCCATGCCGGTAGCCAAGTTCAAGGAAGAAATGGGAAAAGACCTCAACATCCCGTTCTACAGTTCGATTGACGACGGAGGCTACCGCCCGCGGGAATTCTGGTCACACGGTATGCACAGAGGCATGTGTTCCCACATCCTCTCACAGGGAGCGGACGGAATCTACCTGTTCAACTACTATTTCGGCGCGTTCAACTCCGAACATGACGGGAAGCTCTATCTGGAAGACGGTGGCCAGGTTTGCCGGATCATGATGCCGGAACTGCTGCAGGAGTTAGGTTCGTTGGAAACCTTAAAAGGCCGGAACAAGATCTATGCACTGTCCGACGGGGTTATCCAGTACAATATAAAACCCGACTCCCCACTTCCCCTAAAAATGGGCAAAGGCGAACAGAAAGATGTTGAGCTCTACATCGGTGATTCGGTAGAAGAAGGCTATCCGGAAGAGGCCATTCTCTTTATCCGTACCAACCACCCGGCCACTTGTCGATTGGCAGTAAACGGAGAAACGGTCGAAACAGAAATGCCAGCCTACACCCACCTGTACGACAGGGAACGCGGTTTGGAGAAAGAAGAAAAGGAATATGCCTTCATCCTGCCGGAGAAAGTCCTCAAACAAGGATATAACCGCATCACTTTCCAGTCGGAAGAGGAGAATCCATTCACCGTCAAGCGAGTAGAGATAGCCCTCAAATATGGCGATGTGAAAACACACGGGTATTTCTAACGCTATCATCATCACGAAAAAATCCATAAAAGGTAGGAAAGGTTTGAAATCTTTTCTACCTTTGTCTTTATATAATGAAACGATTAGCTATGAAAAAGAAACAGAATGTACATCTTCATTTGCTTCCAATCGTGAAGGAAGAAAATGTAAGCATCCCGAAAGAGGTTGCAAGATATTTATTGGATATATCCAAGTTGATTATCGGGGGTGCCGTTATTACGGCAGCATTGGATATTATTCCGGATAAGATAGTTGTGATATATATATCTGGAACAGCGGCTACCGTAATCGCTGTAGCTGCTTTTATTACATTATTAACGACTAAAAAAGAAAAACAATGAGTGCAGCAGTCTTATTATACAGTATTTTAGGAGGATTAGGACTCATCTACCTCATCTTCATTCTGACTCCCGCGGGAAAGCGCTGGTTAAGATCTTTAGATAAATAAACGCAAGTTTTTCATTTAGAAAGAAAAGGGGTATCCAATTTTCAACCAGTGATTGATGATTTGGATACCCTTTTTCTCTCTTTCCTATATATTTCCGCAAATCCCGGCTTTACTTCTTGATCTTTGTCGATTTATAAGCATGAATGGTTCCCTTTTTGCCGGCAGACGGTTCTTTCACCTGGATCTTTGTGAATGTTCCATTGTGTACATCATCCAGCACAATGGCCGGACGATAGTCTTTCTTCAAAGCCGTCAACTTCACATTCTTGAAAAGAACTCCATCAGCATGTCGGACGTAGAATCCCCACGCCGGCAGCTCCTTATGCTGCGAAAACTCCGGATAGGCTTTCGGCATTTCCGGCACCTTGTCCAGTTCGTCCAGACCGACTTTGGCATACAACGGATTGCCACCGCCCGGACAGACGATCTCGACATTCTCGATCGTGACATTCGTAATCTTGTTGTCCTGTAAACCGACGATACCGGAAGGCGAGATATTGCGCGGGTTATCTTCCGTCGGCCCTTCATATTCATATCCGGCATCTGGCTTTGTCGCCGGTACCTCGGCATAGACATTCGAGATATGCACATTGTCCATCCGGCTACGGCGGCCTTCACGACGCTCGCCTACCACCAGATAGATAGGATTTCCGGTATTGATGGAGCGCAGGCTGTCCACGACCACATCTTCCACCTGCCCGCCATCGACCGCCTGAATCGTGATGGCCGAACGGAAGGTGTCGAACACCGTGTTGTTGATAATCCGGATATGCTTGAAACCACCTGTCGAAGCTGTCCCGAACTTGATACCGCTCGCGCTTGAACAAGCCGTATTGTTGCGCACCTCGATATGCTGGCAGACGGCATCGGCACTATGGGACTTCAGGCAGATCGCATCGTCGGTCGCATCCACATAACAGTTCTGGATCAACGCGCCGTTGCAATCAACGATATCCATCCCGTCGTTATTCCAGTAAGCACGGCTATGCACCGTGATCCCGTCGATCAACAGGTTCTCACACTGGTCGTAGGTCTGTGTCCAAAAAGCCGGGTTCATCATCGTCACCCCCTTTATCTCCACATGCTTGCATTCGCGCAGGTAGACCAGTTTCGGACGGTTGGCGACACGCCCCAACTGCAACTTATCCTTAATCACTCCCGAATAAACCTGGTTAATGAAATTATTGGCAAGCTCACGCCCACAGCCATCGATCACACCTTTACCGGTAATGCCGATATTCTCCTGCTTATTTGCCAAAATCAAACCATACCAGGCATTCAGCTCCATATCATAGTCATACGGATTGGTAGAGCCGACCAAAACGGCCCCCTCTCCCAAATGGATCGTCACATTCGACTTCAGATGAATACTGCCTGTCAGATAACGCCCGACCGTAAACACCAGACGTCCACCCCCATTCTCGGAAATAAAGTCGATCGCCTTCTGGATGGAACGGGTGTTCAAGGTTGTCCCATCCGACTTGATCCCAAACATAGTCATCGGATAATCCTTCGCCCACACCGGAACCAGCATTCCCGCCAACAGGCACAGGATCATTATTTTTCTAATCGCACTCATACGCTTTTATTTTTCCAATTTCTTAATTTTCAATTCTCTACTTTCCATTTTATACAGAGTGACCGGCCCGACCATACCTGCCGGTTGCACCACATCCTGTCTCCGGGTCCATGCCTGGGCGATCTTATTATCCTTCAACGTCTTCATATAGTTGCCCATGACGGTCACGACATGTACCTCAACCTCGTTCTCTCCCGGCTTCAACAGGGTAGCGACCGGATGAATACGGCGGCCATACCATTTGACGCCGCAGCTCTGCCCGTTCACGAATACTTCCGACACACCATGTACCAATCCGAGGTTCAACACCCGTCCGGCAGGCGAAGAGACCTTGACCGTTTTCCGGTAGACAATCGTTCCGCAGAAGTTCACATAGTCCGTATCCTTCAAATCCTTCAACCGGTCGAAACGGACCTTCTGCACCGTATCCTCCCGGCTGTGGCGGAACTCGACTTCCCAATCGGACGAAAGATCTTCCGAATCCGTACCGGCCACCGGCAGCGGCTTGTAGTCGTCGCCCCGCTTCTGCTTGTCGAACACGATCAAGAGCGAATCAGCCGGACCGAAATCAAACAGGAAGCTGTTGGCAGCATCCAACGGTAACCGGTAGCGGCAACCTGTTTCCAGATCCCACACCCATCCTTGGCGGCCTCTGACGATCTCGTCACTGAAAGAGATACGGGTCTGATGCGAATCATAGCGATGCGCATAGCTGAAGAAAAACATCTCCTCCTTGTTGTCCCCCTGATAGCGGTTCTGCATCAAGTAAGGGTTCGGCTTCTCAATCGTCAGATACGGAGTCAGTCCCTGTTCTTTCTGTACGCCCTGGTACCAACCGACGAAATCCTTTTCCGGCTTATGAAGCAACTGGAAGCGTCCGTCCATCCGTTTCATCTTTTCCACCCATTCCTGCACCTCCCGGTCGTGCGCGTCATGGTTTTTCAAGCCGACCGACTTATTCGGATAGGCCTCGATACAGAAGATACGCCCGCCCGAAGCTACAAAATCATACAATTTACGCGCGGTAGCCGGCTCCATACGTTCCACCTCGATCAGGAACAGCGTCTTGTAGCGGCGCGGGCCATAGCACAGACATCCGTCCTTCATCTCGGCATCGCGGATGATCGATTCGGAAACGTAGTCGCACCCGCTGCCGTTCTTATGGATCGCTTCCCATACCAAGGTCTTATAGGTCACATTGGTAGTCGAAGGGAACGGCTCGTTCTGCATCCCCAACGTGCTCCACATATCGGCCACAGGATGCAGGACGGCGATGTCGGCATACATCGTCGCGTGCTGCAAGGCAGAAGCCAGACGCCCTTTGTAAGCCGTATAATATTTGAAATAGGGCCACCAGTTGTTCTGTTCGTTATAATAAGCCCCGTAGCGGATCCATCCGGGGAACGGAGCCTCTTTGGGCGAATAGTTGAAACCGTGGAAAATGGAATG
The DNA here is from genome assembly GCA_017937385.1 of Parabacteroides sp. Lineage (GTDB taxonomy): Bacteria > Bacteroidota > Bacteroidia > Bacteroidales > Tannerellaceae > Parabacteroides. Next base: position 28,545 of record JAGBDR010000005.1, on the reverse strand, counting down.
CGTTACCCCGGAAATGGCCGTCTGGTCTCCTCCGATCTTCAGCAATTCCAAGGTCATGTTGAACACCGTGTAGGTATTGGTCATCTCCTCGCAACTCACCAGCCGCTTCCCGCGCAGGTGGGCGGCCGACGAGACATACTTGTTGGCCATCGTGTAGGCACGGCCCCGGCGGTAATCCTCTTCCGACATCTCTTCACCCAAGCGGTGCCGCAACCAAGTCATCGTCCACGACTCGCATTCGGGGATGTCGTAGTCCAGACTGCTCTCCAGCGGGAAAAGCCCGCGCCCATAAGCCTGCGCACGCGATTTGACGTGCAGGCCCCGACACCACTCCAGATAGGTCTGCGTAAAACGTTCATGCAGTAACTCGGCTTTCGTATATTCGAAATCATAGCGCACCCGCTGGATCGTCTCGTCCAGCTCAGGTGTAAACTCGACCTTTGGCTCGTAGGTCAGTACATTTCCCATGCTACCCATCTTGAAGAGGATGAACGGCAAGTAAGGCTGCACGTCATAGCCGCGACGTTTCCGGAACTCTTCCGCCATGTCGTACGACCAGTTGGACCCCTCCAGCTCCATACTGTCGGTAAACAACGCCCGGATATTTCCCGACAACGGCCCCAGACGCTGCTGGATCTTGTCGGACATATTGTTCAGATACTTCTGCACGGCCGGCTTGTTGTAGTGGTTCAACACCGGGCCTGTCGCCCCCGGAGCGCCATTGATCACCTCCAGGAAGCCCCGTATCTTGACCAGTGCGAACAAAACATACTTGCCGTCGGGCACCCGGAACTTGAACGACCCGTCGACCTCCTTGCCCATCAGGTCGATCGCCTGGTCGAGGCTCCCGAACGGCTCGGGCACCAGCTGCAAGGAAAGCAACTCCATCTTCCTGCCCAGGAACGGCGAACTGATGGCCGGGTCCGCCGTGCTGAACAGCCCGTCGCGCGAGACCTCATAATCAATCGGCCCCGTCAGCTTCCGGGAATAATTTACCACCAGATCCGCCCGTTCGTCTCCCTCCAAGAACTCGCCTCCGAAGGGCCAGCCGGAACCAACGATCAGATCGCACGTCATATCGAGCGACTTCGCCTCGTCGAATGCCACCTTCAACATGTCGATCCACTCATCACTCAGCCAAGGCAAGGAACGCTTGCCCAGATCGTCCGTGTCGTTGCCGGGAAACTTCACCGGGTTGATCTCCACGCCGCCGATACCCGCCTCTTTCAGGACATGCAGCTCACGCTTCAGTTCGTCGGCCTCCACCTTGTCGCCGTTCCACCACCAACGCACAAACGGCCGGTAGACCGACTTCGGATCGCGAAACAACTTATATAATTCGCCGGAACGCAAGGCCACGCCCTTCGCGTCGCTACCTGCCACAGGCAGCCCCCACAACGGCATACGGCTTCCCACAGCACAACCGGCAGTCCATAAAACACTCTGTTTGATAAACGTTCTTCTTTGCATCTTTTTTTCTCCTCTTATTTCTCACACGAAACCTTTTTGCCATCCGGCGTCACACAGTTCATAAACGAAAGCCGCCGCGACGTGCCATCCGTTTGCAACGGTTCCGCCTCCACATCGAAATAACAGTCCGTCATTTCCAGACCGTCGCAACCGGAGACCGACACCGCCTTCTGCCCTGACGTGCCACCATGCACGACCACTTTGTCGACCGTCACATTCCGGCAATCCTTATACACCTCGGCCGTACGGCCCGCATCTTGCAAGGTAAGCTGTTCGATTTTCACCTCCTTGCACCCCTCCAGACAGACGAGCGCCGGTTCATAATCGGCAACAGCTCCCTGGATATGCCCCTTTTGCAACTGGTCCTCGATACTGGCCCGCACTGCCGCGCTACGGCCTTCGATGATCCCTTTGCCACCGATCCCGATGTTTTTCTGCTTGACGGCATAAAACAGGGCGTTGCATCCGTCCGGCCCCTTCAGGTCATAGACAGACGGGGAAGCGACCAAGACGGCACCCTCCTCGATACGGATCGTCACGTTTGATTTCAGCTCGACCGAGCCGGTCAAGTAGCGGCCGACGTAAAAGACGAGCCGTCCGCCCCCTTGTTCGCTGATATAATCGACAGCCCGCTGAATGGAACGGGTGTTGAGCGTCACCCCGTCAGACTTGATGCCGAACATCACGGCCTGGTAATCCTTGGCGGAAAGACTCGTCACAAAGGCCAGCAATCCGATCAGGCCGACCCATAACTTGTTTCTATTCATCTCTCTTATTTCTATTTTAATCCAGTTTCACTACTTTTGATTTATAAGGGAATATCTGCTTTTTCCCCTCGCTCTCCGGCTCCACGAAGCGGACGTTCCGGAAGGTCACCCCTTCTGCATCGTCGGTCACGACAGCCGGACGGTAATCCTTCTTCAAGGCTTTGAACGTCACGTTGTCAAACGTGATTCCCTCCGCATGACGGATATAGAACCCCCAGGCAGGCAATTCCTTGAACTGCGAGAACTCCGGATATGCGGTCCTCATTTCGGGGATGCTGTCCAGATCGGCAGGGGCCAACCCCCGGTAGGCATAATAAGCATTGCCGCCGCCGGGCGAAACGATTTCGATATTCTGGAGCGTCACATCCTGAATCTTATATTCCGGTAGCCCGACGATACTGGCCGGCGAAATATTACGCGGGAGGTCCTCGATCGGCCCTTCATAATTATATCCGGCATCCGGTTTTTCCATCGGAATCTCGGCATAGACATTCTTAATCGTAATATTTCTCATGACCGGCTTCTTCCCTGCGCTCCAGCGATCGCCAATGCGGAGGTAGATCACATTCCCGGTATGGATGGAACGCACGCCGTCGACCTCGATATTCTCAATCAACGCGCCGTCGACCGCAGCAAACGTTATCGCCGAACGGTACGTATCGTATATCTTGATGTCCTTCACCTTGAAATTGCGGAAACCGCCGCGCGACACCGTCCCGAACTTCAGCCCGCTGGCACTCGAACGTCCTACGCAATTCTCGACCACCACGTTCTGGCACATGCTCTTCGCATCGTGCGACTTGAAGCAAAGAGCATCATCGGCCGCATCGATAAAGGCATTTTTCAGCACGACCCCGTCACAGTCCACGATATCGATACCGTCATTGTTCCAATAAGACTTGCTATCGACCCGTATACCATCGACATACAGGTTCTTACATTGGTCATAGGTCTGGTTCCAGCTTGCCGGATTCCGAAGCGTGATGTCCTGGATCGTCACGTTCTCGCATTCACGGAAAGTGATGTTCTGCGGGCGGTTCGTCTCGTTCGGGCGACCCAGTTTCAGAGGATCCTGATAGATGCCCCGCTGGATATAGTCGATCATATTATTGGCCGTTTGGAAACCGCGCCCGTCAATCGTACCTTTTCCCGTTATGCCGATATTCTGCTGTTTGACCGCAAAAATCATCGCCATCCAGCGGATATAAGAATCCTTTTCGTAATCCCACGGGTTGGTCGAACCGAGCAAAGTCGCTCCCTCCTCCAGATGAAGCGTCACATTGGATTTCAAATAGATGGACCCCGTCAGATAGTTGCCGGCCGTAAAAACCAACCGTCCGCCCCCCTGTTCGTTCACAAAGTCGATCCCTTTCTGGATAGCATTCGTATTCAACGTCTTGCCGTCCGCTTTCACCCCGAAATCCGTGGCATAATAATCCTTGGCAGCAAGGTGTCCTCCGCATATCAGGCAGAGGCAAAAAATAAAAAATTTGTATCTGTTCATCATGATATGAATTAGATTAATACGCATTTTCATGTATCTCTCACAAAGAGCAAAAATATGCACCTCCGCACAAACAGGGCCTATGCTTTTGATATTTATAATTAAAAATTTGACAGAAAAAGGATGAGCTATTTCTCAGTTGATTTTTAGCAGGATTATATAAAATACGGGTGTTTTCATAAAAGCGTATGCAAAACTCATTCTTCTATTTTCCGGATTGCCTTGTATATTTCGCTATATGAATCCCGGCCTTGGTATTTCGCCGCCAAGTTACAAGCATTCTTCATTTTACCATCAGAAATCAGATCCATTACCCATTTTTCTTTTTCCAAATATTTACGGGATGAATGACCTGCCTGGTAGCCACTTTTCTTGCTGTTCTCATATATTTCTACTTTAAAGGTTAGGAACTGCACCAAATTTTCCAAACTTATAGGCTTTCTGCAACGAACTGATTCGATTTAGCCCCTTAAAGTCTGTAAGAGGATAAAGTATGCTGACACCTTCTGAATCTTTTTCTGTGAACCAAATCGTGTCTTTCCTTAGCAAATCTTCTTCACCCAATAATCCATCATAATGAGTGGTCAATAGAAGCTGTGCCTGTTCCGATTCTTTTAAGAAACGTTCAATGATATATTCTATCAATTTGGGATGTAATGAATTATCTACTTCATCAATAGCCAAAAATGCATTTTTCTTCAAAATATGTTGGATATATGCTGCCATACCAAAAGTACGTAGTGTCCCATCGGATTCTAACATTTCGGGAAAGTCGTAATAATCCGGTTTACCCGATTGTGCTGAAACCTTATGCTGAAACAGCGTGTAGTTTACCATTCCCTTATTTATCTTCTGCTCTTGGGTGGAGATATTGGAAATGTTGAAATCAGCTTCTTGCAGATAGCGTAATATATAATTTTTAGCCACTTCTTCCTGTATGGACTTCTCTGCAAAAGCATTCAGCGAAACCATGGGTGTAACGGCAGACATCATACGCTCATTCAAGTAATCCAGTACCGTCTCAATCTCCTTTATACTTGTATTTACCTGCATATATGCCGCAAATACCGACATATTGGGCAAACATTTAAGAGTAATCTCCTCCTTGACAGCGTTACTTACTTTCAACTTCTGACCAAATTTGATTGCGGACACATTGTTTTTTGTGTTGCGCTCAAAAATTGTAGCCGGTTGCTGACTCGGATAGAAAATCAAAGATTCATTTGCCACATACGTTCTATCCAACGATACGCTATAAACATAATGTACAACTTCCTTTTCTTTGACGATATAGAATGAAATAGAAAACTCTGACAATTGAGAAGGAGTCGTCTTATTCAGCAGGAAAGGTATCACGCCAACTGGCTCTGCTTTGTTGAGCGGAGTGTATGTGATGAACGATTTGATGAAATCACAAACCTTCACAAGGTTGCTTTTACCCGAAGCATTGGCTCCATATACAATAGCGACTTTGAGTAGTCTCACATCTGGGGCCAACTCAACGACATGGTAGGATGCCATCTCTCCACTCTTGTCTGCCTCAAAACTTAGAACTGTCTCATCTTTGAATGAGTACATGTTCTTAAACTTAATTTCCGCTATCATATTATTTACTTTTGAAGCAAAGGTACACAAAATAAGCAATATTACATGTATCAGATTATAATATTTGCAGAAAAACCGTATATTTTAAAAACTAAGACCGGATTTACTTTATTGCTGTCCGATAAAACTTTTTAAACGGTTGAAAAAATTAGGGCTGTTTCCATTTGCAGGATTCAGCCCTAATTGGTCACTTTGCTTTTACCACAAAATATAAGTTACCATGGGCAAAAGTAATCTTTTAACAGACAGTCGCTCTATAGGTAAGGTAATTAAATTGCTTGAAAAATCCTTCATTTCAGCCGCGAAAGAAACGGTGAACACTATACCAAACGTTTCAACAGTTGGAGCATCTTGTTGTGATGCTCTATGTCGTGATAATGCGGTTTGATTCATTGCGGGAAATATCTACCAAGAAACGATCATCCTCAATACCCAAGATTAAAGGACTCCTCCTGTTGCTTGATTATAATAATAATCATATACATCATCCGATATAGGATCAATGAAGTCTATTTCAAAAACATCAACTGAAACTTGAGTATTTATCTTATTCGTACCCTTAGGAAAGGGATAACCCATAGCCGGACAAGTTGGTCCTCCACAATAAACATTCAACTCTGAAGCAACTGGATACTGTGATATTAAAAACCAAGTATTCCCTTCTTTTTGAAGACTTATACGATTACCTCTCGGATTCTGTTCTGGATCTGGAACAGGAGGAACAGAGACACCCGAATCATCCACATAACAATTAAGATTCTCAAAATTCCATTCAAAATTATACAATTCATTCAAAGAAGCAGGAGAAACAGTTAAACTACTACGATCCACAAAAGTATAATCCGTTGATAAAGCTTCAAAATAATCAGAATATTCTAAACCATTCCAAATATATACCTTCATAGAATTTGTCCCATTCCAACAATCTACATTCTTCAAAGTAAACGACAAATTCTTTAATCCACTAATTTCAGGATTAATAGAACACCACGCTTGTGAAAGATAAGTCCACCCACTTGAATCCGGTTTACGAATCCGTCCAAAATTAACTTTTACAGTAATAGTCACCGTCGGTTTTACACTTCCTCCTCCTTCTCCTACCTCAATTCCCACAGAATCGGCATTTAAAGAAAACGAATCAGAAACTACAGGTTCCAAATTACCCACACAACTACATAACATAGTTAAACTCATTAGTAACAATAATAACTTTTTCATACTATACAATATTAAAATATCAACTTTTATTATAATTCAAATACAATATGTACTCTCAACGATTTTACATTATTCATCAAGAGTCTTCATTCTTTTACATAATATTTATTCAAAATGAAGACCTTAGCACATTCATAATCTCATGCTTACTTACATTTACTTTTTTCATCATCAATTCCGGAATATTATAAGAATACATCAGCCGCGTGTAATAGTCCGCAGGGTTCTTCTGCGGAAGGAGGAACGGTTTGTGCGCCTGCCCCGCTTCGTCGATATAGGCGATAAAGGGGCGTGTGTATAACCCGTCGATCCGACGACTACTGAAGACGATCCACCGGCTGTTGCCGCTCCACGAGTGGTAGCTTTCGACATCGTCCGAATTGGCTTCCGAGAGGGGGTAGATCCCACCGGTTTGCAGATCGGCCATATAGAGGTCGGCATCTTTGTGCCAGATGGAGAAATTCCCGAACCCGTGCAAAGTAAAGGCCAGGAAACGGCCGTCGGGAGATATACGGGGGAAGGAGACGCTTTTGCCCTCCATAGGGGCATTATAGAGGGTGTCTACCCGGTTCCCGAACGCCATTCCTTCCGGATCGAAGGCAATGCGGAAGAGGCTGTATTTCACGTCCTTATACTTCTGAGGCAGGGGATCGACGGCGCGGGCGGAGCAGAAATAGAGCTGTTTGCCATCTGGCGAGAAGGCGGGAAAGGTCTCAAACGAATCGGCTGATTTCGTCAGCGGAGAATAGGCCGTCCGATGCGTGAGCAGGTCATAGACCACGACATCCGAGGCCGTATCGTAGACTTCCACCCGGTTCGGATGGCTGTTGAAAAAGCTCTGCAGGGTCTTGTTGGTCGAAAACGCCACATAACGCCCCGAAGGATGCCAATAGGGGTAGACCAGCGTACCGACCGACGGATCGGCCACCGCCGGCAGTTTCTCGACCGTCCGGTCGCGCAGGAGGACAGTCCCGGCATGGCCCGCCCGAGCATGGAAGAGCATCCGGCCCGGGTCGCGGTCGCAATAGGCGTGGCAGTTCACGCAGTTGCCGTCGGTCAGTTTGTTCTCGTAGAGGGCCGTCTGTTCGTAGTTTTCAAGGTTGCGCTGGTAAATCCCCATCTTTTTCCATCCCTCATAGCCGGGTGGTATCAGGCGGTACGAAAGGTAGGGGTCGATCGGCTCCGGGGCGACATGGAGCCGAAAAGGTTCATAGCCGGCCCATCCGTTACCCGAACGGATCGCGACCGTCAGTTTCAGTGCCTTGCCCTTATTCCGCTCCATCAGCTTTTTCCATAGGGAAGCGGGAAACGAGAAAAGGCCTTCGGAGCCGTCTATCCGTATCTCCCCGTCTACCCCCTCGACAAGCAGGCAGCAAGCTTCATCGCCCTTGTAAGAAAAGTTGAGCGGGGCAATGTTGCAGGGGATGGTCACGTCTCTGTAGTCGGGGAAAATCAGGGGGGCTTCTCCCAGTTCTTCCGAGATCCGAAGCTCCGTCTTTCCGCACGCCAGGCAACAGAGCATCAGGCTCAATACCGATATGAATCGACAACTATTTTTCATCTTTATATTTGCGTAAAAAGTAAATAATACCAAAATGTATGCCGATAGGCGACCAGGGCCTGCGGAGATTGCCGGTTCTTGCCATACGCTTCCTTGAAGCGTTGGAAGCGGTCGATCGTCTCCTGCGACACGCCGTGCGCCTTGCAATAGTCCAGATCCACCGTTTGCCCCAGGCGGAATTGCTCTTGCGTGATGCCATGTTGCAGGGCATAGTTTTCGTCCATCGTATGATAATAATCCGAATAGAAAAGCAAGGCTTCCTGTGCCGGGAGCGGCAAGGTTTTCAGCCCCGGCGCTCCGTAGTATTGCTCGATAAGCGCCTGGACATGATTGAAATCTTTGGCCAAGAGCAGGTAAGAGAGTGCATATTGCATCGCCTTTCCATCGGCCGGATTGGTTGCCAAGACCTTATAGAGGTCGTCCATCGGAGAGGCCGACAAGACGAAAGCCTCCTCACGGGGGAAATCGCGCCGCCCGGTCCCCAAAAGGGGGTCGGCTTCGACAGCTTGGTCATCGAAGAGGAACTTCCGCTGGGCGGTCGCCCATCCGGCATAATGTAGGCTCTTTTCAAGCAACCCGATGTATTTCCGGGCGACCGGATAGGCGCCGCGCATCAGGTCGATCTGCAAAATCATCTTCAACATGGAGGGGTTATACCCGCCGGTCGTAAAACAAGTGTTGAAAGCGACATTCTGAGCTGCCGCCATATTGCCCATAGCAAAAAGGATGCGGGCGAGCTTCACATCCGGAGCCTTGTCTCTCGGCAGAAAGACAAGCGAGTTAGGCCCGTATTGCGGATAGAAGAAGAGCCGTTCGGCAAGTACGCCTTGTTGGGCCAATGCCAGATTCAGATAGTTCAGGGCCGTACCGGTATGGAGATTTGCCGAAGCGACATCGGCCAGTTTGCCCCACTCTTCATTGACGGCATAATATTCATAGCGATAACTATCATGGAGATCCGGATTGCGGATCTCCCGGTATTTGTTCCAGAAAAGGAACAAGGCTGAGGCGAAAAACGCCAGAGAAACAACTGCTTGCAAACGGTGCTTTCCACTGCCCTGCCCTCGAAGACTCCCTGCCACCAATAGGCATAGCGGCAACATGAACCAAGATAGATAGTGGAAAAATGGCATCGTTTCGCCCATTTCATAATAGCCAAGAGGCGTATAGGCATGCATACAGGTAGCAATGGCTCCTTCGCGCACAGCGATATAACCGGCAAGAAGGGCCAGGAACGGATAAAGCAAAGAACACAAGGCATGTTCACGCCTCATCAGTATATCGTATAATAAAACCGAACCGGCAAACAAAACCGTGACCGGTCCGGCAACATAGAACAAGGCCAAGACAAACAGACCGCCGGCAAGCAGTCTCCCTTTCCAATCAAAACGCTCCAAGCGGCTGTAAACATAAAACGCGAGGGCTGCAAACAGATAGGCTGTCACAGCTTCATAACGGAAACAAATATCAAACAGTGAAAGGGATAGAAACAGGGCCGGCAAAAAGCTAAGCGGATACACCGGCAGGGCTGGCCTCATCGTACGAACCACAAGCCACATGCACAACGTGACAACCGCCAAAAGCACCAAAGTCAAAAAGACAGCCAAGGCAGGCAAATAAAAAAATTGGACCCAAAAACCACCCGCCAAGATAGACAAACCGCCCGGACGGGACAGGTTCTCAACCAGATACGGCCAGTCGAACAAAAAAAGCTGCTGTTGTTCACGCCAAAACAAGGCGTATTGCAGAGTTTCTCGGAGAAAATAGCCGAAAAGCAAGAAGAGAGCAGCAGCAATCAGGAAAAAGAGGATGTTTTTTTTGTCCATGATCATTGATATTTAAGGAACGAATGTCTTACATACGCAGATAGATTCTTGTACGGCAAGAGAGGGCAGCCCCAAAGGCTGCCCTCTCTTTATCAGAAAAAATGGAGAGTTGTATCAATAACCTGTATTTTGCGGATATTTAACACCACTATTTGATTGAATTACTTGATTCGGTATAGGATATTGATAATTATACGGATGAAAATTCGATATATAACGCTTTTCTACCGGATCCCATTCACGCGGTTGATTCGAACCCGACAAATTTTCGTAACCAAATGCATACTTACGAGCACGATCGTACATTGTATTTCCAGTCGTTTCATCTTGAACAGGATGGCAATCGCTAATATAAGAAAGTGCATTGGGGTTAACGGACAAGCGGTTCAACGTAAGCCAACGATTTTCTTCACCCAGAAGTTCCCGAGCTCGTTCATCCAATATATAATCAATATTAATATCTGCCGCTGTACAATAGGATGCATTTGCACGATCACGCAGCACATTGATATCGTTTGCAGCCTTTGATTTGTCATTCAAAGCCAAATAAGCTTCTGCACGAACCAAATAAGTTTCGGCTATACGTAACATATACCAATCGCAATCATACGCCTTGTTATCTCCATTCGGATGTTTGTCATCCGAAAATTTCCATAAACGGGGAAAAATTGCCGTTGTATCAGAAGCATTGATTTTATAAGCATCTTCATCCGCCGTTCCGACTGCTGCTGCGGCACGAGCAAATGCAGCGGCTTTTTCATCCAACCAGCGAGTTCCTCCCGGAGTATACCAGTTACGTTGGATCATCACTTCCGAACCACGAAAATCAACTTTTCCATCTTTACACGAAGCTTCCCATAAACGATCACGTACAAAATAAGTCGGTATCAGTACCGTCCCTTGATAAGGAACATTTCCTCCCATTGAATCACGAGCGATATTTGCTTCATAACGTCCTGCTGCTGAACTTACCGTAGAAACTGCACTACCAACAATACCCGGTTGGAAACAAGCTGTATTGTCACCCCACAAATAAATCTGCGAACCATCAGACAAAGTTCGCTTAGTCGTATTAAAACGAACCGTACCGGACATCCATGCCGATTCTACATTATTCGCTTGGATACGCCACCATTCATTACCACCACCACCAGTGGAATAGGTTCCGTAATTATACTGGCACACCCAAATAGCTTCTTTGTTATCTGTTGAATTTTGATTTCCCCCTTCACGGAAAAGATCCCAATAAGCACCAGCCGGAGCAGCCAAAGAGTTACCATAACGATCCGTAGCTTCACCAGCACGAGATCCAAAGCGTGTTGTCATCAAATGGTAGTCACCATCCGTGCCATCAATCACACGAGTAGCGGCAGCCACAGCTCCATTAAAGTCACCTAATGCAAGATTAATTTCGGCCAAATAATGATCGGCAGCGGCACGAGTAATTTTACCGGGCTTAGATGCGGCCTTTGGAAGATTTGCAGCAGCATACGAAAAGTCCTCTTTACAAAATTCCCAAACAGCTTGTCGATCACTCGGTACATAACCATTCTGAATTTCAGTAGCATGATGTTCCAGAATAGGGACATTGCCATACATACCTGCTAAAGCCCGATAGGCCCAACCTCTAAAAAAGAGAGCCTCAGCACGAAGTTCTTTTTTCTTCGCTTCTGAAGAATACTGAATGTTTGAACGCTCATCAATCATGTCAAGTACGGTATTGGCACGATTGACCATTTTGAAAAGATTATCATACCAATGGCGAGCATATCCACTTTCCCCAGTTAATGTATTCCAATTCGAAAAATGGTCATTTCCACTTGTCTGGCTATAAGTATCCAAACCGACACCGCCAATCATCCACGAATGAATACCATGAGTCTGTCCCATCATCAAAGACTGAATCAAACGATAACAACCATTCAGCCCCAACTCCATATCCGATTCGGACTGATAAAAAGTCTGATCATCAAATTTATAAGAATGTTCCTCCAAAAATTCATCTTGACTCAGACATCCCGTAAACCCGGTAGCAACAAGAGTACCAATTGCAACTGAGAAAATATATTTTTTCAAATTCATATTCAATTCCATTTTTTAGTTTTATCATTAAAATGTCAGGTTAATACCTGCCGTAAATGTCCGATAAGTTCCACTACTACCAAAACGGCTAGATGTCCAACCTCCAGCGATCGTTCCTCCATCTTCAGGATCCAATCCTGTCCATCCGGTAATCGTAAATAAATCGGTACCAGAAACATATAAACGAAGACCTTCGATACCATACGGTTTAAGCAACTTCTGGTCAAAATTATATGAGAATACCAAATCTTTCAATTTCAAGAAAGAACGAGGAGTCCAATATTGATAGTTCAGTGTATTCACATAACCATAACGCGGATATTCATTTGTATGATTATTTTCTGTCCATGGATTTACAGCATCTAACTGAGCACCACTGGCTCCTACGCTATAAGCATTCGGGTTATAACCCAAGAAATGAGTATCATCACCTTGCATCCAACGGAAATTAAAATGCAATGAAAAATTCTTATAGCTCAACGTATTACCAAAATTAACAGTAAACAAAGGATCCATACTACCCAAATACTGACGGTCGTTTGCATCAATCTTTCCATCATGATTATAGTCTTCAAACTTCAAATCACCCGGAACTGCGTTCGGCATAATCTTATTGCCATCTTTATCGACATAAGCATTAATTTCTTCTTCGCTCTGGAAAATTCCTAATTTCTTCAAATCATAAGCAGCACCAATCGGTTTTCCGACAATCAAGGCATAATAACTATCAAAACCGTACGCAACCGCATTAGCTACATCATCAGCTTCTACACCTTCATAGTTCTTACCATACAAACTCTTGATTTTATTACGGTTCAAATCGAACACCAGATTAGATTCCCAACGGAATTTATCTTTACCGTCTCCATCTATATTGACAGAATTCAACGTGATTTCAACACCTTTATTCGTAACTTTTCCAGCATTCGCTTTAGCAGTCTGGAAACCGGTCGGATACGGCACAGAACGATCCATCAGCATATCGGTTGTTTTTCCTGTATAAACATCGACAGAACCACCTAAACGTCCAGACAAGACATTGAAATCGATACCCAGATTATATTTCTCAATAGTAGCCCAAGTCAGTGAACGGTTGGGTAAAGAAGAAGGAACCAAACCAAAAGCACTTCCGGAACCCGTATCACCAAACCAAGTGTATGTCGTTCCTACCGTACCAATAGTTGCGTATGGGCTGACAGAACGACTACCATTTTGTCCCCATGAGAAACGTAATTTCAAATAATCCAACCAATCTTCCGTATTATCGTGTAAGAAATTTTCATTACTCAGAACCCAAGCGGCAGATGCTCCATAAAAATTACCCCATTTATTATTAATAGCAAATGCAGAATAGCCATCACGACGGAACGTAAAGTTAGCATAATAAGTACTTTTATAATTATAACCTGCACGTGCCAATATACCGATGGCCGAACTACTTGTCCGTTCACGACGCAGTGTACGTGTCTCAGCCAAATCTTGCTTATACACACCTAATACTGTCGGGACAGAAAAGCCCTTAAAATCGGTACGCAACAATTCACTATTGGATGCTTCACGTGTATAACCGACCATTGCATCTACGTGATGATTCTTAAAATCCTGGCTATAAGTGAAAATATTATCTACGTTCCATGTCGAAGAGAGTTGAGAATAAGAATATCCTTCTACATTATTTCCAAATTGGTCAGGATTATCCATCTGCGCCGGGTCATTCGTACTTACCCAGATACGTGGATCATTAAACACATCACGAGCTCCAGTATTACGCCGTGCATTTAAAGAAATCCGATAAGAAAGACCCGGGATAAATGGGAAATCGACTTGAGCATACGCAACACCATTAATATTATAGTTATGCTGTTGGTTATCCGTCCACAAGTAAGAATCACCGGCTCCACTTCCCCAGAACGGGCTCGCAGCATTGCCATCTGGTTTTGAATTCGGCCAATCTTCATATCCCGGTTGACGAGCATGAGTAAAAGAATAAGGCGTCATCCAAGTAGCATTTTGAATACGGGCAGGAACACCCCAACTTCTTGCTCCCAAATAGTTACCCTTTAATCCTATCTGCAACCATTCTTTTGCCTGAATATCTAATTTAGTCATAATATTATATTTCTCATAATCATCTCCTTTACGAATACCTTTTTGACGTGTATAGTCGCCAGAAACATAATAACTTACAATTTTTGAACGACCAGAAACATTAATATCATATTTCTGTCCGAAACCTAAACGAGATATCTCATCCATCCAATTCGTATAGACGCCTTCTGTATAAGCTGCCAACTCATCCGTAGTTAACAACTGGGCTTTATCAAAATCGGAAGACCAAACAGCATCTGCGGAAATTGAACCGCCGGCTTGCTTCGCATAAAAACGATTCCTCATGAATTTTTCTTCATCAGTCACCATCTTAGGCATTCGAGACCAACCGGAAAAATTCCAACTGGTATTAACATTAATTGCAGGTTTTTCGCTAATACCACGTTTCGTAGTGATAATGATTACTCCATTCGCAGCACGAGAACCGTAAATAGCAGCAGCAGAAGCATCTTTCAATACGTCAATACTTTGAATATCGGTCGTATTAATTTCATTGATTGATCCGAAACTAATTACACCATCAACAATCAACAAAGGCTGATTCACGCTTTGCTTGTCGGAAGCGACACCTGCCGGAATCGCATTTTTACCACGAATGTTCATTGATCCCATATTATCCCCACCAGCACTATTTGTTGGCGAATAATGAAGACCGGCAACTTTACTTGACAAAGCTGACATTGCATTCGGATTAGGCAATGCTGCCAAATCTTCTGTCATACGGACATTGGAAATAGCTCCCGACACATCTTTCTTACGTGCCGTTCCATAACCAACTACAACAACCTCTTCCAACTGTTCAGAATCTTCCAATAAAGTAACGTTAAACGTTCTTTGATTGCCAACTGTCATTTCTTGCGTCTTGAAACCGACATAAGAAAAGACCAACACAGAATTACTTCCCGGAACACCAGGAAGTGTAAACGTACCATCGGCACCCGTCATGGTACCAATCGTCTGTCCCTTCACGGAAATATTTACTCCCGGCAATTCTAAACCACCGGCATCCACAACTTTTCCTGAGACCGAAATCTGGGCAAAAGCGTGTATCCCACATAGTAGGAAACAGAATAAAAGCAGAATACGACTTCTCATAAATTTATACACTGTTTTCATTTAACAAAATTTATTGCAAAAGTGCCCATTCTGCCCTTCTCCCAACATGGAAATATGATATTTTTTTACAGAGTTTTGCCATAAAAGTTTGTTTAGTTCCAAAATATTGTTATATAAAATCCATAAGAAGAGGACCACGAGCAGGATAATTCCATTCTAAAAAGCCCAGGGCAACCGCACCAATATTATATGCAAGAACCTATTCATCTTCCATACAAGGTATCTTTTGCTCCTATAACCGTTATTTTAAAGGATGAAACCGACTGTATAGTCCATTGTTTTTGTTATTGGCAAATCTATATATATGTCATTAATTTGTTATAAATAATTTGGGGGTTGGGGGCGTTATTGGGTGGTGGTGATAATGGTGATGATGATGATGATGTAGAGACGCACGGCCGTGCGTCTCTACGTGGTGGTGGTGACGGGGTGGATGGATGAAACGAAACAAATCAAAATAAAACCATTACATCCATATTACCGGATCATCACCAATAGAGTTATGATCATTTTTTTCCGAAGCGGTTCATGAAATCTTCCGGATAACGCAAATTCTGAACTACTTCTCCGCCATAAACACGTACCCATGAACGAAAGCTTTTCATACCTTCCGTCAATTCAATCACACGGGCACCATTCGGTTTCAAGTCATTGTAGACCGTATCGCATCCGCTGAACCGGCCAAAGATGAAAAACATCCGGTTCCACAAAGTCGCGCAATCATTGTCATGGTCATGCCCTACAAAAATGGCATCGATATCTTTCATCTCTTTCATTGAGACAAACAGGCCCGAACTGACATTTGCCGAAGCGACAAGCTCTCCTTTAATTCCCCATGTCTCACTATAAACATCATCCTGCATGGCTCTTTTATGCTCCAACAGAGGAATATGGAAAAATGCGAACGACGGGATCGGTTCACCTCCATTCATCCGGGTAAATGCTTCACTTTGCTGCCGATACCAGGCGATCTGGTCAAAACGGATGTGGTCATAGCCCTTTATCCCCTCTATTTTCGAATAGGCATTCGAATCAAAAAGATAAAAGACACGGCTAATTTTGCCTGTGTCCGATGAAGCCAGTGTTATCACCGCGTTCGTCTCTCCATGTATGCCTTCTATTTTCGTATTGATATTATAAGGTATAGACCTGACAATATCCAACATCTGTGCCCGCGTCCTATCAAACTCCTCGTCATGATTGCCAAATGTGACTGCAAAAGGAATTTTACGTGCAGAAATGGGTTCCAGAATCTCACGTATGGATCTTTCTGCTGGTTTGCCATAAACCACATCTCCTGTATGGATAACCAAATCCGGTTTCTCCAAATCCAACATTTGATTGACATTATCCAACGCACGAACCGATTTCGGATCTCCTGCGACATAGTGCGTATCGGTCAACTGCAAAATTTTAAACTTGCCGTCTTTATTAAAGAAGAACCTCTGTACAGCATTATCCGCTCCTTTTGGGAAACTCTTTTTTTCTTGGGAAGCGGCACTTGCCACAACATTCGTAAAAATCAATCCGCCTATAGCCGACCCTTTTATAAAATTCCTCCGATTCATTTTACCTTTCATAAATACTGATGCATTACTTTTTTCCTACAAATTTTTCATACGAATTGAGCGCAATATTAAAAAGCCCACATCCATTATATGTTATATTTTTGATAGAATTTGTTAGTTTTTTGACATTATAGCGAATCGAAAAGATGATTTATAGGCAAAAATTCAAATTTCCAAATATTTAATAATAAGAATATTACAAATAAAATCAAATCTTATATTCCATATTGAGTTTATCTTTCCCATTCTAAATTCATACAAAAAAGGAAAAACCCTTTTATTACTTTTGTCAAGTCTTTACATGACAACAATATCATTAAAATATAAATTATCATGAAACACAAAGTTCTACCACTTTTCGTAATCAGTTTGGCGACAGGAATACTTTCTTGCTCCCGACAGCCGACTAAAGAAACGGCAAGTATTCCCCAAACCATAACGATCAGTAAAGAAACACTATTAGACAAGATCAAAGGTGGTTGGGCAGGACAAACCATCGGGGTTGCCTATGGTGGTCCAACTGAATTCCGCTATCGAAGTGCCATGATCCAAGACTACGTTCCGATCACTTATCATGACGGATGTATCAAAAACTATTTCGACCATTTCCCCGGATTGTTCGATGACATTTACATGGACCTGACTTTTGTTGAGGTATTCGAACGTTTGGGAATGAATGCACCGATTGATTCTTTCGCATACGCATTTGCCAATGCCGATTACGGGCTTTGGCACGCCAATCAAGCGGCTCGCTACAATATCATAAACGGGATAATGCCTCCTGAATCCGGACACTGGCTGAACAATCCACATGCCGATGACATCGATTACCAAATCGAAGCTGATTTTGCCGGTTTAATGACACCGGGTATGCCCAATACGTCATGTGAGATATCAGATAAGATCGGACATATCATGAATTACGGTGACGGATGGTATGGAGGTGTCTATATCGGGGCCATGTATTCACTGGCTTTCATCTCCGATGATATCAACATGGTTGTCAGAGAAGCATTGAAGACGATTCCGGAAGATAGCCGTTTCTACAAATGTATGAGCGATGTAATCCGTTGGCACGAACAATATCCGGACGACTGGAAACAGACCTGGGCGGAATGCGAGAAAAAATGGAATCAGGATATCGGTTGTCCGGAAGGGACTTTACGCCCTTATAACATCGATGCGGTCATCAATTGCGCCTATGTCATTATGGGATTACTATACGGACAAGGGGATTTTTATAAAACAATGGACATTTCAACACGTTGCGGACAAGATTCAGACTGCAACCCCGCATCTGCTGCCGGGATCTTGGCTACCATACAAGGATACAGCCGGATACCCGAATATTGGATGAAAAATTTGCGGGAAGTTGAAGATATCAACTTTGCCTATACCGATATGTCTTTAAACCGAACCTATCAGACCTCCTTCAAACATGCCTTGCAAATGATCGAGCTCAACGGCGGTAACATAGGCAACGATGAAATCACAATCGCTTGTCAAACTCCCGTTCCGGTCCGTTTGGAACAAGGATTCGAGGGGCTGTTTCCGATCGGACGCCAAGACATAAAAAAAGACTTGCCTGATATTGAAAAATTTGAATTTGAAGGTACTGGTATCGTATTCACCGGTTATCTCCGAGGCGAAAAGGATCATGTAGCTCAAGTCGAAATGTATATCGATGGAAAAATGATCGAAAAAGCGAATCTTCCTATCGGTAAGAACCATCGTGTTGACCTTTTTTGGAAATACCAACTTCCTAAAAGTAAACATTGCGTCACTTTCAAATGGATAAATCCGGATCCGAAAACAGAAATTCATTTCAGTGATGCCCTCATCTATTCTGACGGTCCGCTCCCGGTTATGCATCAATAACAAATCTCAAGAATCCCGGCCAACATCCGGAATATCCAATACAAAAGGATGTCAGCCGGTTTCCTTCATAAAAAAATAAACAAATCCACATATCAATCAAGAGACATGAAGTACTACTTATCATTTTTAGCAGCCTTGCTTTTCACCTTACCGGTAAAAGGAGCGACAGTCGATTCCATTTCTGTCTATAGCAAGACAATGAAGAAAAACATACAAGTTGTCGTTATCTCACCCGAACAAAAGGAATCTTCTCCCAAACCCGTTATCTATCTATTACACGGACATGGAGGTAATGCCAAATATTGGCTTGACATGAAGCCGGAGTTGAAAGAAATCGCAGACCGGAATGACCTGATCTTCGTTTGTCCTGATGCCTCAAACAGTTGGTATTGGGATAGTCCGGTCGATTCATCCTCACGTTACGAAACATTTGTTTCCCAAGAACTGATCACCCATATCGATTCCAACTATCCCACCATTCCGGACCGGAGCGGACGAGCCATTACCGGCTTAAGCATGGGAGGACACGGAGCCATCTGGCTATCTTTCCGCCACAAAAACGTCTTCGGCGCAGCCGGTAGTACCAGTGGTGGCGTAGACATCCGCCCTTTCCCTAACAACTGGGGAATGCACACGCTTTTGGGGAAAGAATCCGAGAATCAGGACCGATGGGAGCAACATACGGCCATCAATCAAATAGATCGTCTGAAAAACAATGATCTGGCCATCATCATCGACTGTGGATACGATGATTTCTTCTTCGAAGTAAACAACGATTTCCACAAAAAACTTCTGAAATACAAGATCAACCATGATTTCATTGTTCGTCCCGGCTCACACAACCGAGATTATTGGAGAAATTCTATCGAATATCAAGTCCTGTTTTTTAGAAATTTCTTTACGAAACAAAAGAACATCAAGTAACCCCACATAAACGAGACAAAGCAAAGGTACTTACACAAGTACCTCCTATACAAAGAAACAAATTACATCATAACACAATAAAATATACATCAAATGAATTCCGATTACACTAAACACAACATTATAAAATATTTATCTCCAAATCAAGAGAATGATATTTGGGGCATGTCTATCAACAGCATAGGTTTTCAATCCATCAAACCTCAAGAGAATTATCCTCCGAAAGGTCACCCTATGAAATACACTTTCAATACCCAGCGTGGACGAACAGTCAATGAATTCATATTTGTTTATATCACGAAAGGAGAAGGGAAATTTCAATCCGCCAATTGTCCTGAAAAGGAAATAACAAAAGGAGATGCATTTCTTCTATTTCCGGAAGATTGGCATACTTATCAACCGAGCAAGGAGACTGGATGGGACGAATATTTCGTTACTTTCCAAGGAGAATATGCACACAAACTATTCAGCCAAATCATTCGTCCAGAAACCCCCATCCTTCATATCGGAATAAACGAACAGATTGTCAAGCATTTCGTTGAAATGCTTGACTGTGCTATAGCACAAAAAGCCGGCTATCAAGCTGTCCTGACCGGCATAATGATGCATATAACCGGATTAATCTACTCCATCAGTCAAAGCCAAGATTTCGGTTCAGAATCCATGCAAAAAATCCAAGAGGCATGTATTCTCATGCAAAAAAACATTTATGAGAAATTCACCCCGGAAGATACTGCCAGGTCGCTCAACATGAGTTATTCCAACTTCAGAAAGTCATTCAAACAGCACATCGGAATAGCGCCTCATCAATATATGCTGCAACTGAAACTCGTTAAAATCAAAGAGTTATTAGGCAATACCGAGATGTCTATTCAAGATATCGCCATAAAACTCAATTTCGAGTCGGCAGACTATTTTTCTTACTTTTTCAGAAACAAAACCAATATAAACCCTCTTTCTTACCGAAAAGAGATAGAAAAACAACGGAGCAAAGCCAAGCTATATGCATTATAAAGAGGCTAAAATCCTCTCCCGAACTTATGCCAAAGTTCTCCTTCCATCTCCTCCCAACAACGCAAGGTTGAATAGATAAAATCGAAGGAATAACGAGTAAGATAAGTTTGGGCTTCTTTTTTCTTGCCTTCGCGGACAAGAGCCGATACCTTGTCTTCTACCAGCGGCATTTCGTCTGCCGCTTTCTGTTCGAAAGAGAGGACAGCCGGTTCAATCAGTTTACGTCCGTGCCCCCAACTCACCTGTGCCAGGCGGTTTGTACGGCGATAGGTCCAGAGGGCGGCATCGGGGCGGTAACGCTTATGTCCGCAGACCTTGAAACTTTCAGGCACATCCGTCATGCCGGCAAACAAGGGCACGCGGGGACTTTCGCCCGGATTATCTTCCGACCACCAGCAAACACCGCCCACCTCGTCCGGGAGCCAGTCACGGCACTGGATCACAAATGAGTAAGCACACCAGACCACCGATATCGTCCGCTGTTTCTCGATCTTCTTCTCGCCCCGTTGTGCGTTGAGGAATTCAAACATATCGTTCGTCATCCAGTTTTGGGCCAACGGGCTCTTATAGGTCGTATCGCGTTCAGTCCCGTCTTTATCCTTGATCTTCTTCGTGACCAGCATATCTTTCGTCATATCCCATTCCGTCCCCTCATAGGTTTCACGCAACAGGCGGTTCATTTCCGCCAGCGAGATTTTCTGTTCGGGTTTGACCGACAAAGGCAACTCCTCCATGTCCATCGTCAGGTTCAAGGAGGGCGCCAACGTCTTCAACACGAAGAAGTCGCGGATCGTAAAAGGCTTCTTGCCTGTTTCGTGGATTACTTTCCAGAACTTGAACGGCTCCTTTCCATCCCAATATCCCAACTTGCGGGCTTTCTCTTTCAGCCCTTCGCTATACATATAATGTTCTTTGTCGTTGAAATCGACATCGGAGATACGGGGCGTATTGGCCGAAACCGTCACATGATCGTCCGGTATGCGCTGGGCCACCCACAAAGCTCCCCTGTCATCCGGACCCGCTCCCGTGATCTCAAAAAACCAAAGCTCTTTCGTGTCGGCGACCGTCAGGCATTCCCCGCCGTCCCGATAGCCATACTGTTCCGCCAGGCGTCCCATCAGCAGGACCGCCTCGCGTGCCGTGCTGCAACGCTGCAAAGCAATCCCCTGCAAATCCTCGATATGGAACAAGCCTTTCGGATTGCGCAGTTCCTTTCGCCCGACGATCGTCGTTTCTCCCATCGCCAACTGTTTCTCATTCATGCAAGGATAGCCTGTGTTCAAATAGGCGAAAGTAGAAGGGACTTGCGGAATAGACCCTTTCAAGATCACACCCAAACGGTCGTTTTTGCTTTCCGTGTGACGGATATCCCAATAGATATCGACTTTTGCCGTGTCCGGCCAGTTTTGTGCCGGCACGACTTCCATCCAGGTGCGCGAGGTTCCGTCGCAAGTCTGGGAAGTCATGACCGAACCATCGGCCGTCGCCAGCTTGCCGGCCGCGATACTGGTACAACTTTCATCCGGATTCGTCAACTCCACAACTCGGTCCTGCGCCGAGAGGGAAGTCACGACGCAACAAAGGCATACGATTGCCTTGTATACATTTTTCTTCATTTCCTTTTAATTTCTTTGATTTGAGCAGGCAAAAATAATCAATCTATACATAGATAGACTTCGATTTTTGATATTATCAATAAACCAAAAAGAGTGTGCCAACCACAATATGACACACTCTTCTCTCTTATTCCTTATATATACGTCTATCTTCCCTGACGTTTGCGTTCGAGTTCATCCAAGATGATTTTACGCATACGCATGCTGTTCGGCGTGATTTCCACATATTCATCCCCTTTGATGTATTCCAACGCATCTTCCAGGCTGAACACCGTAGGAGGAGCCAAAGAGACTTTATCGTCCGAACCGGAAGCACGCATATTAGTCAGCTTCTTCGACTTCGTCACGTTAACCACCAGGTCATTGTCTTTCGTATGCTCGCCGACCACCTGTCCGGCATAGACCTCATCGCCCGGAGCGATGAAGAAACGTCCGCGGGATTGCAGGTTGTTCAAGGCGTATGCGTATGCCGTACCCGTTTCCATCGCGATGATAGAACCGTTCGTGCGGCGTTCGATCTCGCCCTTCCACGGCTGGTATTCAAGGAAACGGTGCGCCAGGATCGCTTCGCCGGCCGATGCTGTCAGGACCGCATTGTTCAAACCGATAATACCCCGGGAAGGAATCGTGAACTCCAGATGCATACGGTCGTTCTTGCTTTCCATCATCGTCATTTCGCCCTTGCGCTTGGTCACCATATCGATGATACGGCTGGCACACTCTTCCGGCAGGTTGACCGTCAACTGTTCGACCGGCTCGCACTTCTCACCATCGATTTCCTTGATGATAACTTGCGGCTGTCCGACCTGCAACTCATATCCCTCACGGCGCATGGTCTCGATCAAGACAGACAAGTGAAGCACGCCACGCCCGTAGACCAACCACGAATCGGCAGAATCGGTCGGCACCACACGCAAGGCGAGGTTCTTGTCCAACTCTTTCATCAGACGGTCGTAGATATGGCGGGAAGTCACATATTTACCGTCTTTCCCGAAGAACGGAGAGTTGTTGATCGTAAACAACATAGACATCGTCGGCTCGTCGATGGCGATCGTCGGCAACGCTTCCGGCTCGTTTGCATCGGCAATCGTCTCGCCGATTTCGAACCCTTCCACACCGATAATCGCACAGATGTCGCCGGACGGGACCGCATCGACCTTCGTACGTCCCAACCCTTCGAACACGTCGATCTCCTTGATCTTCGATTTCACCATCGAGCCGTCGCGCTTGCAAAGCATGATGTCCTGCCCTTCACGCAGTTCGCCGCGATGCACACGTCCTACGGCGATACGGCCTACATATTTGGAGTAGTCCAAAGAAGTGATCAACATCTGGGACGCGCCCTCCAGCACCTGCGGCTCCGGGATATACTGGATGATGGCATCCAGCAAAGCGGTAATATCTTCTTTCGGTTCTTTCCAGTCTTCCGACATCCATCCCTGCTTGGCGGAACCGTAGATTGTCGGGAAATCGAGCTGTTCTTCCGTTGCGTCAAGACTGAACATCAGGTCGAACACCATCTCCTGCACCTCTTCCGGACGGCAGTTCGGTTTGTCTACCTTATTGATCACCACGATCGGCTTCAGCCCCAGTTGGATCGCCTTCTGAAGCACGAAGCGGGTCTGCGGCATCGGTCCTTCGAAAGCATCGACCAGCAACAGACAACCGTCGGCCATGTTCAGGACACGTTCCACTTCACCGCCGAAGTCGGCGTGGCCCGGAGTATCGATAATGTTGATTTTATAACCCTTATAATTAATAGAGACATTTTTGGCGAGGATCGTAATCCCTCGTTCACGTTCCAGGTCGTTATTGTCCAGAAACTGATCCGGCTCTGCCTGTCCTTCCCGGAAAAGCTTACCGGCTAATAACATCTTATCCACGAGCGTCGTCTTACCGTGGTCTACGTGCGCGATAATCGCGATGTTTCTAATCTTTTGCATTGAAAACTAATTTATTGGGCGCAAAATTACAACAAATTTGCGATATGTATATGACATCGAAGCGCCAAAATAAAAAAAAGACGCCGAAAAAGATTGGTCAATCCAAAAGGAATGTCTACCTTTGTCGCCGCTTAGATAACATAGTATTAATTTATTAAAGTACAGAAGAATCATGTTTTTAGATTCAGCAAAGAAAAAAGAGATTTTCGAAAAGTACGGCAAATCTGCAACAAACACAGGTTCAGCCGAAAGCCAGATCGCACTGTTCACAGTCCGTATCGCACACTTGACAGAACACCTGAAGGTTAATCACAAAGACCATAGCTCTGAAAGAGCTCTGAAGATGCTGGTAGGTAAACGTCGTCGTTTATTGGATTACCTGATCAAGGTTGATATCGAAAGATATCGTGCTATCATCAAAGAGCTGGGTATCAGAAAGTAAAAAACTCATTTCTAACTATCAAGGAACTTTTTTCATAATTGAAGGTGAAGGAGGACGGAGGTTCCCTTTCATAGTTAAGGTTCTCTTTTCATAGTTGACCAAAAAGGATGGCCTCTGACGGGAGGTCATCCTTTTTCTTTTATCAAATACCTTTGTTTAATGAAAATTTAATGTAATTTTGCGCAGTTCTGTTACAAATTAAAAGATTATACGAATAATAAACATATAAATTTCATGGGAAACAACAAAATCATCGGAGCGAAAATCAGAAGCATCCGTGAATCCAAACAACTTTCCATCCAGGAAGTTTCCGAACGCTCAGGTTTGAGCCTCGAACAGATAGAACGCATCGAAGGCAACATCGACTTCCCGTCTCTTGCCCCGTTGATCAAGATCGCCCGCGTGTTGGGCGTGCGCTTGGGGACATTCCTCGACGACCAGTCCGAGCTGGGCCCCGTCATCTGCCGCAAGAAAGACAGCAACGAGGCGAACGGCATCGGTTTCAGCAACAACGACAGCAAGGCCCGCAAGCACATGGAATACCATGCCCTGTCGCAAGACAAGTCCGGCCGCCACATGGAGCCGTTCCTGATCGATGTCGCCCCGAGCGAAGAGGGCGTGGATTTCGTGCTCTCCTCGCACGAAGGGGAAGAATTCATCTACGTGATGGAAGGGGTTCTTGAGATCAACTACGGCAAGAACACCTACATCCTGGAAGAGGGCGACAGCATCTACTACGATTCCATCGTCGCCCATCACGTACATGCCGCCGCCGACAACACGGCGAAAATCCTCGGAGTCATCTACACCCCTTATTAATCGACAATCCCTATGGACATACAATTGCAAGACAGGACGCTCGGCCAGTGGATGGAGCATTGGGCCGAAACAACTCCCGACAAAGAATACTTAGTCTACTCCGACCGCGACCTGCGTTTCACTTGGAAAGAGTTTAACCAGCGGGTAGACCGGATGGCGAAAGGCATGCTTTCAATCGGGATCGAGCACGGTACGCATGTCGGTATCTGGGCGACCAACGTCCCGGACTGGCTCACCTTCCTCTATGCCGCTGCCAAGATCGGGGCGGTCGCCGTCACCGTCAACACGAATTACAAGCAGAGCGAACTGGAATTTCTGGTCGAGAATGCCGATATCCACACGATGTGCATCACCGACGGCGTGTTCGACGGCAGCTACGTCGACATGATGTACACGATGTTGCCCGAACTGAAGGAATCGCAACGCGGCTACCTGAAAAGCAAACGGTTCCCGCGGCTGAAAAACGTGGTCTACATCGGGCAGGAAAAATACAGAGGGATGTACAACACACCCGAACTGTTGCTTTTAGGCGAGAACGTAAGCGACGAGACGTTGGTAGAGGCCAAAAAGCGGGTGACTCCGCACGACGTCGTGAATATGCAATACACATCCGGCACGACCGGCTTCCCCAAAGGAGTCATGCTGACGCACTACAACATCGCCAACAACGGCTTGCTGACAGGCGAGCACATGAAGTTCACGGCTGACGACAAACTCTGCTGCTGCGTACCGCTGTTCCACTGCTTCGGTGTCGTGCTCGCCTCGATGAATGTCCTGACACATGGATGTACACAGGTCATGGTGGAGAAATTCGACCCGCTGGTCGTGCTCGCCTCCATCCACAAGGAACGGTGTACGGCCCTCTACGGCGTGCCGACCATGTTCATCGCCGAACTGAACCATCCGATGTTCAGCATGTTCGACCTGACCTCTCTCCGCACCGGCATCATGGCCGGTTCCCTTTGCCCTGTGGAGCTGATGAAACAGGTGGAAGAGAAGATGTTCATGCGCGTGACCAGCGTGTACGGATTGACGGAAGCGTCGCCCGGCATGACCCACTCGCGCATCGACGACCCAGCGGAAGTCCGCTACAACACGGTGGGCCGCGATTTCGAGTTCACCGAAGTGCGCGTGATCGACCCGGAAACGGGCGAAGAATGTCCGGTAGGCGTGCAGGGTGAAATGTGCAACCGCGGCTACAACACCATGAAAGGCTACTACAACAACCCGGAGGCGACCGCCGAAGTGATCGACAAAGACGGCTTCCTGCACAGCGGCGACCTGGGCGTGAAAGACGAAAACGGCAACTACCGCATCACCGGACGCATCAAGGACATGATTATCCGGGGAGGAGAAAACATCTATCCCCGCGAGCTGGAAGAATTCCTCTACCACCTGGAAGGGGTGAAAGATGTGCAGGTCGCTGCCGTCCCTTCCAAGAAATACGGCGAGGAAGTGGGCGCTTTCATCATCCTGCACGAAGGCATCCGCATGACGGAAGAGGTCGTCAAGGACTTCTGCCGCGGCAAGATCGCCCGTCACAAGATCCCGAAATACATCTTCTTCGTCGACACCTTCCCCATGACCGGCAGCGGAAAGATCCAGAAGTTCAAACTGAAGGATTTGGGATTGAAACTCTTGGCCGAACAAGGGATCACGCCGGTATAAGCAAGAGAGTTCCGGGAATCAATTATGCCGGACAACAGAACATCGAATTGTTCCATAATGAAAAAAATTCCACCAAAAGGTGTGATTCGTTCAGATTTTATTTGTACTTTGGCCATACCTTATGAAGATTTGTTTGATTATGAATGCAACACTAAGTTAAGTGAATCTTCTGACATGGCAAAATAATTTAAAAGTGTTGCGAAATTAAGGTAAATATGTGGTGGTGTTACAATTTTTAAAATTAAATTTTAATGAAAAAGGATATATATGTAAGAAGAAAATGGGAAGAAGAAAATATAATAATTTATCTTCATTTCATTGGAGAGAATGCTGTAAGGCAGATGGAAGTTTTCCCAAATAAGGTGGTTAAAATATCTAAAAACAATCCAATAAGTGAAGATTCTTATTTATATGATCAAAATTTTTCTGATATAAAATGGGACGAATCCGATTTTATATCAGAGGATGAATTTAATGAAAAATGGAATACTTAAATATAATCAAGATATGGTTCATTTTCTTAAAGAAGGGGATATTTTCTCTTTAAAAGGTGTTTCCAGTTATGCTCACGGCTGCAATTGTGCAGGAGCTATGGGAAAGGGTATCGCATTACAATTTAGAAATAGATATCCAGCTATGTATAAAGAGTATAAGTTGTTATGCCAACGTGGTCGATTTAATCCTGGTGATGTCTTTGATTTCAATTATGGGGAAGGATATGTTTATAATCTGGCAACACAAGTATCTTGGCGAACTCAAGCAAAAATAGAATACATAAGAAAAGCTTTGAATATGATGTGTAAATTAGCAGTCTCTCAAAATGTAAAATCAATAGCTTTGCCAGCGATAGGTGCAGGGCTTGGCGGTTTGCATTGGGATGAAGTAAAGGTTGTTATTAAAGATATTTCTTTGCTTTATTCTACTGTGGATTTATACGTGGTGGAAACATATCGTGCAAAAGTGTAAGAAAATATGAACAATAAAATTGATGGATAACATTAAAATAGAAATAGAATCAAAAATAATATTTTTTTGATTCCATTCCCATCCCTTTCCCATTCCATGCCCATGCAATCAAAAACGCATGGGCATGGAATTTTTATGCCTTTTTTTCTTGTTCCCATATAAATATTTGTTATTCAATAATTAGCTACTCGATTTTAACTTTTCTTTTTCCGATTTTAACACAAAGGTTTTGTAAATAATTTTAACATAATAGAACTTTCTTGTCTGTTAAAAGCACTTCCTGTATGTTTGCCCTCGGATAAGACGGGAACGTATATGTGACCTGAAATCTAATAGTAGTAACGAATAATAAATCATGTATGAAAAGAGACAATTTAGCCCAAACTTGGCAAGAAAAATTTGCGGCATTTGAACTAAATGAGGAATACTTGTATCAGTATCAAATCCCG
>JAGBDR010000042.1 GCA_017937385.1 Parabacteroides sp. | reverse complement strand
GTGGCACAGCTGTGCCACTGGCGGGAAACTGTTGTGCCAAGCTGATGAAATTTTCGTGGCACTCGTATGAATATAAAAAAAGAAGCCTTTCTTCGCAGAGAGGCTTCTTTTTTATATCGAAAATAACCAATAAGAACTTTCCGATACAACTGATCATCTTATGTGCTTACAATAATTAGCGACAGGTTTTGATAGAGCGATTATACTAATAGTGTTACTTCTTAATGACCATGCAAAGATACGGGCGCTTCCAAGTTCCTGCAATACCTATATATAAGTAAAAAAACGTGTTCTGCTACCTAATCAAGGTGATATTTAAACAAAAGGCGGTGTGCCGAAAGGAAAACCGATAAAAACGAGGTGCACAGTGCCAGCGGCCTGACCGTCTATGCCATCGTGAACAAGTTGATCGAGTTGAAGGACCTGAACGGTTGACGAACAGCGTCGTTCTTTCCTTTATTAAGGAATTTTCAACTCCCAATTTTCAATTATCAATGAAATAATTTTACTTTTACAATTCATACGACAAAAACATAACACTGATATGAATCGGATAAAGAAAACATACGGTACGACAGAGGTGCAAATCACCTCATTCCAATCGACCAAAGGTATTACGGAATACCATCTCTTCTTTCAACAGACGGATTGTATGGAGGATTTTCATACCCAGTTGCAACAGATACAGGCAGCCTACGCCCGTTCGGTGGAAGAGTTGCCGGGTAATCCGGCCGCTATTTTCCGGCGGTATTTCCTGAGCGACGTGACCAACCAGACGGATGCACTGATGGAGCGGGAACGGCTCTCTTCTTACTGCGCACTGTCCATCGTGCAGCAGGCTCCGATGAACGGGACGAAGATCGCCTTGTGGGCCTGGTTGCAGACTGGTGTACAGACACAGGTATTGCCTGGCGGGTTGTTGGAGGCACGCCACGGTACATACCGCCAGCTCTTAGGGGCTAACCAGTGCAATCGGGCGGCTAATCCGGAATACCAGACCCGCCTGATTTTCCGCGATTATATCTTGCAACTGACGGAAGCCAATTGCACGTTGGCTGCCAACTGCCTGCGCACGTGGATCTTCGTTCAGAATGTAGATGTGAATTATCCGGGTGTGGTAAAAGCCCGCAAAGAGGTGTTCGCGACACAAAACCTGACGGAAGAGACTCATTTCATCGCCAGTACGGGAATCGAGGGGCGCTATTTCGATCCGATGGTGTTCGTGACGATGGACACGTATGCCGTTTCCGGTATCTGCCCCGAACAAATCCGTTATCTGTACGCTCCCCAGCATTTGAACCGCACGTATGAATATGGGGTCACGTTCGAACGGGGAACAGCGGTCACTTATGGCGACCGCCGTCATATCTTCATTTCCGGCACGGCAAGCATTGACCGGTATGGGGAAATTGTACATGCCGGCGATGTCATGAAACAGGCCTCCCGCATGATCGAGAATATCGAGGCCTTGCTGAAAGAGGCGGATGCCACTTTAGACGATATCATGCAAGCGGTAATCTACATCCGCGACACGGCCGATTATGCCCGGATCAAACAGTATATGGACGAACACCATCCTAACCTCCCATCCATTATTGTCCGTGCTCCGGTCTGCCGGACCGGTTGGTTGGTCGAAATGGAATGTATGGCTGTGACGGCAAAAGGGGACGAACGGTTTGCTGCATTATAATGAATAGGAGTCTCCATCCGCTGATGTCCATTCAAGTCCTGTTTGTTTTGGAGGTTGGCGTGGCTCTGCAACCGTTAGGACTCTTCGAACGCTTCCGGCAGGTTGACTAAGTAGAGCCGGTGGGTCGCACGGGTAAAGGCGGTGTAGAGCCAACGATAGAAATCTTCTCCTAACATCTCTTCCGTGATATAACCGATATCCAGGAAGACATTCATCCATTGTCCGCCCTGTGCCTTGTGGCAGGTGACGGCGTAGGCGAATTTGACTTGCAGGACGTTGTAGTGCGGATCGGCTTTCATCTTTTTAATCTTTCCCGCTTTTGTCGGGATATCCTCATAATCTTCAAGGATGGTATAGAATAGTTTGTCGTTGAGTGCTTTCGGCAGTGCGGGGGCATCGGTCTGCAAGGTGTCGAGCAGAATCTTGACATCCATTTCGAGGTCGTAGTCCTGAAAGCGGACCGATACGTCGGCAAATCGGAAGCCGTAGAGTTCGTAAGTCTTTCGCACGCGCAGTACCTGTATGATTTCTCCGTTTGCGATGAAGTCCATCTCCTTGTTGCCGGCAGTCCAGAAGTAATTGTTCTTGGCGATCATCAGCCGGTCGCCGGACGAAAGCTCTTCTTCTCGGTACAGGATGCGGTTGCGGATACCATTATTATATAAGGTGGCCCGTTTGTTGGAGCGCGAAATAATCATGGTCTCTTCGATCCCGT
Organism: Parabacteroides sp.; assembly: GCA_017937385.1. Classification (GTDB taxonomy): domain Bacteria; phylum Bacteroidota; class Bacteroidia; order Bacteroidales; family Tannerellaceae; genus Parabacteroides. Next base: position 5,985 of record JAGBDR010000042.1, on the reverse strand, counting down.
CCCGGCTGTAGGCAGAAGATATCTCTTCGATCAGCTCGTTTCCGTTTACCTTCCTGAAGTCGGTGAATCCTTTCAGCCTCAGTTTGGGGAAAATCTCTACGGTTTCGTTTCGTAAGGCATCCCGGAGGCGGGTGGCGTTGAACAGAATCCCGGAGCTTTCGCTTTGGCGGACCACTTGGGTAAGGGTGATCTCTTGCACCGTTAGATTATAACCTCTCAGTATTTCCGGATCAAGAGCCGGGCTTTCGGTTTGCATGACGGGAGGCAACTGCGCCACATCGCCCATTAGGATCAGGCGGCAGTTTTCGCCGGAATAGACATACTGGATCAGGTCGTCCAGCAGGCGTCCGGTGCCGAAAACGAACGAATCCAATCCCTCATTGGCGATCATGGAGGCTTCGTCCACGATGAATAACGTGTCTTTATGCAAATTGTCGGCCGGATGAAAACCGATCGGTTCGTTGGAAAACGCTTTCTGGCGATATATTTTCTTGTGTATCGTGAATGCTTTTTGTCCGGCGTAGCCGGAAAACACCTTTGCCGCCCGTCCGGTCGGGGCGAGCAGGATGCTTTTCTGTTTTAACTCTGTCATCGTTTTCACCAATGCTCCGACCAGCGACGTTTTACCGGTTCCGGCATATCCTTTCAACAATAAAAGCGAATCCGGCTCTTCCGAAAGCAGGAAATCGGACAGGACATTTAGGGCCAAAAACTGGTCTTCGGTCGGATTATAGGGGAAATTCAGCGAAATTTGACGGCTTAAATAACTATTTATCATTTTGATTGCAATAATTTTCGCGATAAAGGTAGTGTATTAAATATTCTTTTTTAAATTTGCCGAACGAAATAAATTCAAAAAACAAAATAAACCATGAAAGTTGCATTAAACATTGTGTTGGTGGCCGCAGTAGTACTCCTTGGGTACATGTGCTACAGAAGTATTATGGGTCCAATCGAATTTAAGGATGAGAAGGACCGTCGTGAGAATTTGATCAAAGCTCGTTTGATTGATATCCGTAAGGCACAGATCGAGTATAAAAACATTCATAAGGTGCATGCCGCCAATTTTGATGAACTGAGCAAGTTCTTGAAAGATGAAAAATTGCCGTTCCTTATCAAGGAAGGAGTATTGACAGATGAACAACTCGAAAAGGGTATGACTGAGAAAGAAGCCGTTAAGAAAGGTTTGATCAGACGTGATACGATTTGGGTAACGGCTGTAGATACATTGTTCGGAAAAGGCTATAACGTAGACGATCTGCGTAATGTGCCGGGTGCCAGCGTTCAGTTCTCTATGGACACGGCTACATTGACTTCCGGTTCAGGTTATACGGTAAAAGTATTCCAGTGCGGCGTTCTGTATGACGACTATCTGGGTGACTTGGACAAGCAGCAGGTGTACAACTTGAAGGATAAGGCTGAAAAGATGAGCAAATATCCGGGTCTGCGCGTAGGTTCTGTTGAAGAAATCAATAACAACGCAGGTAACTGGGAAGATTGATGACAGCCTATGGCTCTTAACCTGTCTGATAAGTTAACAGCTGATCATTCGGAAAATTACATAATGTCCATCCGGCTCCGGTCGGGTGGACTTTCTTTTTCCGTATACAGCCCTTCGGTGAACGAGAGTTTCTTGTATAGGGACATCGGTTTCGACCGGACAAAACCCTATATCTCTTCCCTGAAAGAATGCTTTTTCGAAAACGATTTCCTGACTTGGTTCTACAAACAGGTCCAGGTGGTTTGTGTCACTTCCCAGTATACGCTTGTACCGAAAGAAGTTTTTCAGGAAAAGCAGAAAGCGGAATTATTGGCGTTTGCATTCTCTTCTCCCGAAAAGCGTTGTTTGAGCAATGAGCTGAAAGGCGAACAAGCAGAACTGATATTCGGGGTGGATGAGGAGGTCTATGAGTTTTGCTCCCGTTCGTTGGTCAATCCGCGTTTTGTCCATCCTATCAGCCCGTTGCTTGCGTTGTGGAAAAAGCAGAGCCGAACCCGCCTGCCCCGTCAGTTGTATGTCGTACTGCATCGGCGAAGGATGGACGTGGCGTGTTATGCGCAAGGGAACCTGCTTTTTGTGAACTCGTTTGAATATGAACATACGGATGATATCTTATATTATATATTATATGTATGGAAACAGGTCGGAATGGACCAGCAGAAAGACCAGTTGCGTCTTTTCGGCGATGTGGCCTTACGGAGTAATATAACGAATACGTTGCGGAATTATTTACAATACATCGATCCGCAGGAGATCCCTTCCGAAGCCTATCTGCTGGGACCGGAAGTTTCGCAGGCTCCGTTGGATCTTATAGCTTTATCATTATGCGAATTATAAGTGGAATATACGGACGACGCCGTTTTGACGTCCCGTCTACTTTCAGTGCCCGTCCGACGACGGATTTTGCGAAGGAAAATATCTTCAATGTGATCTCCAATCATATCGATCTGGAAGGAGCGGATGCGCTCGACCTGTTTGCCGGAACGGGAAGCATCTCTTTCGAACTTCTCTCACGCGGATGCCGGAGTGTGACGGCTGTTGAGAAGAATAATGCACATGCTTCCTTTATTGCCAAAGTTGCCAAAGAATTGAAAACGGATTTGCTGACGTTGATCCGCGGTGATGTTTTCCGGTATCTCCATTCGGCTTCGGCCCGACGTTTCGACTTCATTTTTGCCGATCCTCCTTATGCTCTGAAAGAATTGCCCGAGGTGCCGGCGTTGGTTTTTGAGCGCGACTTGTTGCGCGAGGGCGGAATTTTCGTGATGGAACATCCGAAGACACATGATTTCTCCGGGTTGCCCTATTTTTTCCAACATCGTGTCTACGGTTCGGTGAACTTCTCCATTTTTATCAAAGAAGAGGAGAAAACAGACGCATAAACGATTCGGCTATGCGTTGTTTGAGCGGTCGCTTCAGCCAGCGTGACGGAACCAGCTTTTCGCAACTGTGCATATCGTGCAGGAATACTTTTCTCATCTGTTGGGCAAACGAAGGCTGATAGACGAACGCGTTGATCTCGAAATTATGCTCGAAACTGCGGAAGTCCATATTGGCGGAACCGATGCAAGTCAAAGCATCATCCGCCACCATCAGTTTCGAATGCAGGAAGCCCGGTTTGTATAGATAGACCTTGACACCCGCTTTTACCATTTCGTCGATGAAAGAATGAGTCGCCATGTTTGCCGTGCGTGTGTCCGAGCGCTTGGGAAGCATCAGCCGCACATCGACACCTCCTAAAGCCGCAATCTGCAAAGCTTGGTTCAGTCCTTCGGTCGGAAGGAAGTAAGGAGTCTGGATAAATACATATTTCTTGGCATTGGCAACCGTGAAGATGGCTGCCTGCAGGAGCGTACGCCATTGCCCGACGGGACCGCTGGTGCAAATCTGCATGATGTTATCGTCCGAATAGACCGGTAGCTTCGGGTAATAGATCCTGTCGTTCAGGAGTTTCTTGCTGACTACATACCAGTCGATCAGGAAAGCCGCCTGCAATCCGTGTGCTCCCTTTCCGGTGATCTTGAAATGAGTGTCCCGCCATGTTCCCCACTGAGTACCTTTCGCGTAGCGGTCTGCAATGTTCATGCCGCCCATGAAACCGACTTTGCCGTCTATGACAACGATTTTCCGGTGGTTCCGGTAGTTGACCTTGCTGGTGAAGATCGGGAATGCCACTTTCAGGAAAGCATGGACTTCGATGCCGGCAGCCGACATTTCCTTGAAGAACTTGTCTTTTACGTTCCAGCAACCCACATCGTCGTAAAGAACCCGGACTTCAACTCCTTCTTGAGCTTTCCGGATCAGGAGTGCTTTGACTTTGTTCCCGATTTCATCATCGCAGAAAATGTAATATTGGATGTGGATATGATGGACAGCTTTGGAAATTTCTTCCAGAAGATCGCGGAATTTATCGGCTCCATTCGTATAAATCGTGATGTCGCTTCCGTAGAGTAGGGATGATTGGTTACTGTTTGTCAACAGCGTGACCAATGGCTGGTAAGGGGTCGGGACGGAACAGGTGTCTTGCGGGAGTTTCCCGGCCTGCGGGCGTTTCATGATGCGCTTGTAGGTGCGCCGGGAGATGATCCGTTGTTTCCGGTTGTCCTGTCCGAAGAAGAAATAGAACAGTAGCCCGATACCGGGAGTGAACAACAGCACGATCACCCAAGGAATCGTTTTCAGCGGATTCCGGTTCTCCGTGATGATGACCAACACCAATCCTAAAATGGTAACACAGTATAATAGGATGAATATTATACCCACGATCCATTGTATATGTATGTGTATGAACGTCAGCATTCCGGATATTCTTATCTTTAGATTCGTAAAGATAGGAAGCTAAAATGGAAATAGCAAATACAAATGTAAAAGCTTCAGGGCAAACGTATCGAAATGGCAGTTAAAGTATGTTTTATGACATAATAATCAAAATAAGCCCTACTGCATATTCGCTTACAGTGATCGGAATCAGGATAAAATCCGTATATTAGTCGCTGCAAATAAGAAAAACAACGACATTATGGTAATAGAGCATCCAGAAAAGGAAAACGATTTTGATTATACATTAATCCCTTACGGTTTCACCCACTGCTTCAACAGCCGGTGCCCGCAGGCGGCAGGTTGTTTGCGGCAGATAGCGGCACGTTACAGTACACACGCGCAGCGCCATATCCAAGTGGTGAATCCGGCTTATTACCCGGTAGGAGATGCCCCTTGTCCGGACTTCAAGTCTGCGGAGAAAATACGCGTCGCATGGGGCATTACGAACCTGCTTGAGAAGGTCCCTTACCGGACGGCACGGCATTTGCGGAAAATCATGATCTTCCACTTTACGAAAACGCTTTATTATCGTTTTTTCCGCAAGGAATACGGCATCTCGCCGGAAGCCCAACTCTATATCCGACAACTTTTCCTGCAGCATGGTGTCCAGGAAGAACCGGTATTTGATTCTTATACGGAAGAGTATGACTGGTAAAAAACGCTATCCGCTCTACAAGCGACTCTCGGAGTTCCAAGAAGTTTCAAACCTTGGAACTTTTAGTTTCACTTGCATGAAACTTTTGGTTTCTCGGTATGAAACTTTCGGTTTCTTTGCATGAAACTATGAGTTTCCGAGGTGGAAACTTGTGATTCATTACCTGTCATAGATTCAAGCAATGGAAATTTCCGATAATTCGCGTCCTATCATACGAATGGTTTCCACTATATCTGAAAAACGTTGTTTGGAGGGCTTTTTTGTCCCGCTCACATACTGTGCAAACAAACTTTGGGATATACCTAATCTGCGTGCTATTGCGGCAGCGTTCAGTTCAGGATGGGAAGTGAATAAATCATATAAAGGATTGGACTTCTTTTCATGGAAAAATCCTTCAAAACTTAAGTCCTCATCCAGTTCTTCCCAACGAATACCGAATTTGTCAACCTTAAAATTGGTCCGTTGTTTCAGGGTGGCAAATTTCAAACGTGGATAATCTGTAAATTTTTCACATGCCTCTTTGCCGTCTGCCGTATGTATCCATACAGCTGTGTCAGTCAACCATACTTTGTCTACTATCATGTCTTGCATACTGATTCATTTTATCTTATTAAAAAATTTATTCCAGTGCTCTGCGATTACTTCCTGGTTTTCTTCGATCACTGATTCTATAAGTTTTAACTCTGATGATTTCAAATATCGGTAATTATTTAATTACCTGCAAATATGTAAAGACAAAATGTATGGGCGATATATCTTTCGTGTTGTTTGTTTAACCGATAACTTTTACTACATTTGCATTGTGCAAATAGCACAATTGCGTTGTTTAACTGATTCTTTCAGAAAAAATCTGGAAAATTTAATATACAACTATTTAACCATTTGTAAATGAGTAGTTTATGAATTTTGTTTCTGAAACAAGAAACAAATCAGGAACAAAAATGGTTTTTTAGGTAAATCCTCGTTTTTTTGTTTGCATTACTTTTCATTCCTTTCACTTGCTTGCAAT
>JAGBDR010000106.1 GCA_017937385.1 Parabacteroides sp. | reverse complement strand
TACTTTATTTAGGCTGGTATAGCAGATGCCCCAGCCAATTCCCGTAGGGCCTTGTCCCAGACCACCAATTTTTTTGAGGTTGGCGGTTCAGCGAATCTCGAATTAAATCGGGAAACAGTCGCCAGAACCATCATTATCAGGTGGAACTGGCCAATGGAAATACCCAGATTCTCCTTATGAATTACAAGTTTTGCCATGTTCAGGGCCGCGAACGAGAGGTTTATGGCGAATCCCATCGCCCGGTATTTGCGGGCCTGGGAGTTGCCAAGTCCGGTGAACTGTTTGGCGTCACGCAGACAGAACTCAATCTGGAAACGGAGCTTATAGAACTCGGCCACCATCTCTCCGGTGAGCGCGAGATCGGTCGAGAAATAGATCTTCGGCTTCCCTTTGGGAGGATAGTATATGGTGACGACGACATTGCGGCCCAGCGACCTGCTGTTGAGGGTGGCAGTGATGAAGCGTCCCTTCACACCGTCAAGGGTGAACTCACGGAACACCGTCATGTCGGGATTTTCAATGTCCACCTTGCCGTCGTACTGCTGAGGCCTTCCCTTCCGGCGCTTCTCCTCCGGGTCTGCCTTATGCGGATATCTGAGGTATGCGTTGTCATGCAGACGCGATATCAGGTTAAATCCGATGGCCCTGAGACCGTCGCAAAAGTCCTTTGTCGCAAAAAATGCGTCGGCGGTGACCCGCGTGGAGATTTTCATGAGTCTTTCCCTGCAGTTGGTCACCGTGAGGAGATACCATTTTCTGAGGCTGACGTTCTCCTTATCCCTTGTTTCGGCCGATGGAGTGAGCGGGGCCGTGAGAATCATGCAGTCATGTCTGTCGAGGTCGCTGACGCCGATGGCGTTGATCTCCAGACCGTGCTTCACCGCACCGGCCACACCGGACCAGTAAAGACCGGTGCAGGGGGTGCACTTCCCGGATTTCTGAATGAAAGAGGGATCTATGACGATCGACATTCGGTCCGAGGGCGAGAAAACCTGGAATATGGCGTCCTCGTTGAACCGCTCCCAGTCAACGTCCCTGTTGAAGGCGGTGCGGTAGGTCTTCTCCGTATGCATTCCCATTCTTTCAAGCTGGGTATAGTTGAGCTTCCCGGGCATTTCCAGACTCAGGCTGAACAACTCTATGAGGATGTTGCGGAAACTGTTCTTCATCTCAGGCGTTATATCTTTGAGGACCGACGAGACGGCTTCCTCGGTTTTGGCGGGCAGCTGTGTGAGGTTCATATTATAGTTTTTTTATTTTCACACGGTTTCCCGCCTCTTTTTGTTCAGACCCTTGGGACTCTTTAAGTGATAGTCTCAACAAAGGTTAAAATTTACCGAACCATTGTTATTGGCTTCTGGATCTTCAAGAAGATACGAAACAGCCAACATGGCGTCAAGATAATTCTTGGCGTCATCAAAAAGAAAGCCATTCAGATCTGTGTCACCACAATCAAATGGCTTAATTTCAGTGTCTGCTTCGATCTGTCGAAATACGAATTTATTGAAATCCATATTCATCACATCGGGAAGGTGCTGATTGCCTTGAAGGCGTCGTAGGCTTTCTTGGCTTCCTCTATCTCTTTGGCAGTGGCTTTGCCAACGTTTGCCATTCGCTCCATGAAGCGATCCGCGTCCTTTCCTCTTAATACAGGTGTTTCTTTTATCGGTCTTGCCATATCTTTCTATCTTTTTATGGTTTCGGCTACAAATATACAAAAATTTTTCGATATAAGCGGTTTCTGCCCAAAAAGACGACACATTGCCGATGGACCGTGGGTCGGAAGACCCCGGGGACTTAGTGTCTGAGCTGTTCATACCGGGCATATGATTCCTC
>JAGBDR010000001.1 GCA_017937385.1 Parabacteroides sp. | reverse complement strand
GTCTCTTGTACTACTTGTTGATTATGTAAGTCTTTCAAAGAACTTTTTCGCTTTCTCTCGATTGCGGCTGCAAAGGTAAGCACTTTTTTCAAACTGACAAATTTTTCGGAAAGAAAATTTGAAAAAGTTTTTCAGTGACGCCCGGAACATCGGACATTCGCTTAGCACTCGCTAACCTCATCCTCCTTCCCGGTACCCCGTCTCAGCATGTCTACTGGGCCACTCTCGCTCGAATGCGGGTGCAAAAGTACGGGGTTTGGATGTTCTGACCAAATTTTTCGGGAACTTTTTTGGATTTTTTTTCGGATAGAGAAAAAGATTATTAGGGTACGCACGCGAGAAGATGGGCGAATACAAGTGGTTCCGGGAAAGGACAAAACGAAGTGTTAGTGATATATAATTTTATTTTATTTCCCTTTCGTTTCTTCTTCGTTTTCTCCTCGCTCCCAGAACGAACAAAAAGCGAAGAGGAAACGAAAGTGATACGAATGTGATACGAAGGGGAATTCGGGTAGATATTTATATAAAAGATGATAAAATTCGTTTCAATCACTTACAAATAGACGCTTTAGAGAGGGATAGAAGAATGGCGGCGGGAAAACAGGGGGAACGGGGGATTTCCCTCCCCCTATTCCACCATCAGGAACTGTTCGCCGGATTTGAGCGGGTACTCTTTTCCTTTCCAAACAAAAATCCCGTCCGTTCCCGCCGGCAATACAAGACGTGCCGTCAGCCTGCCTTTCTTATCACGTTTGTAAGAGGCCGTCACACTACCCGCAGGATGGGGCATCGTGCCAGAGACCTCTTTCAAATCGCCTAATGAAGGGGCGATACGGACCGACTTGAAGCCCGGCGCACGGCTGTCTATCCCCAAGAGGATGCGAAAAAGTTCGATGTTCGGACTGGCACCCCAGGCATGGCAGTCGGAACGAGTCGGTTCGGGCATTTCCGCCCAAGTCGTCAGCCCCAATGCCATCTGGTCCCGCCAAATCTGCAGGTTGTCGAGCAGGCGGTCTCCCAGACCGGCCGCTTTCAAGGCCTGATGTACATAGTAGCGGAAATAGATTGTCGCCTGTATCAGAGAAGGATCGCTCAAGGTACGCTCCATCACGCCTGCGGCCTCCTGGCCCGTCACAATACCGGCCAGTATGGCCAGCGAATTGACATGCTGCGAGAAACTGCGGTGGTCGTAGGTATCGGCAAACAATCCGCGCGTTTCATCCCAATATTTCGCCCGGATCGTCCCTCGGATCGCAGAAGCAATCTGCTCATAATGATCTGCCAGCGAGGAAAAACCGAAAGCCCGTTCCATCTCGGCAGCCGACCGGAGCGTCAAGACATACAGCAAGTCCTGGAAGGCGGAATTGCCTTCCTCTTCGCGCACGGGCTCTCCCGACGGGAAGCCGGATGCCCAATCGGCAAAGAACCAATGCGGCACGTAGCCTAAACTATGGTCCGGCTTCAGCCACTGTTCGTACCAGGAAAGTACCCCACGATGGGCAGGCAACAGCGTCTTCATATACGCTTCATCTCCCCGATACATCCAATAATCATGCCCCATGCAGATCCACCAAAGCGAGAAAGAAGAGATGAACTGGTGCAGGCTCGATGGATAGCGGCTCATCGTAATCCCGTCGGCCACAATCGATTGCCGCCCCTGCTCAATGGCATTCTTCACCATATAGGGATCGTGCGTATTGTAGAGGGTAATCATCGCCTGAATGCGGGTATCGCCGAAATACTGCAACTGTTCGTAATAAGGACAATCCATATAAGTTTCGTTCGCACAGAGTCGTGCCGTGCGCCAACCGATCTCAAGCATCCGGTTCAACTCGTCGTGGCCGGGTGCGGAAAAAGCGATTTCGCTCCGGAAAGGATAAGCGGAGAAGGTGCCATAGACATCTTCCAGCACCAGCGGTTCGTCGGCCGTCGAGATCGTCAGATCCACATAACGCCACGTGCGCCACCACAGGGTCGTAAAGTCGCGCCCCTCGCCGCCGTCAGCAATCACCTTGTCTTCATACCCGATGAATCTTTTGCCCTTCACTTCGTCGCGGTTCCCCTTTGCCGGAAGTGAATAGGACTTGGTCGTACGCTGCTCCTCGCCCTCATAAAGGGCTTCGGCATAGGCAATCGCAATTTCAGCTTGCTTGCCCCGGCTGAACAAAAGGGAAAGATAGCCCGTTGTCAGCTTGCCATTGTCGAGCAACAGATGCACCTTGCTGTTTGCCGGCACCGTCAGCGGCGTCTTCGTTTTCAGGAATCCGGCCGGAACTTTTACCCCGTCGGCCAAGCGAACAGCCTCAAAACGTTCGGACTGCAAGTCCATCGGAGGGATCGGGCATGGCACAAGTAGGCGGCCGGGATAATCGCGCGAGCCTTTTGCTCCTCCCTCGATGCCCGTCCGGGCTGGCTGCCAATGACTGTCGTCGTAGACAGGTTGCTCCCATCCCCAGGGATATTGAGCCGCAGAAAGAAGTTCGCCAGGCCCCGCCACGTAATAGCCCAAGACCGGTTTATGCCACGGGGCATAAGCTTCGTTCTTCATGCACAGCCAGGAAGCGTCTGTATTGACCAACGCCTCAACGTCCGTGTTTCCTTGCAGGAGAAATCCGGTCTGGTTGAAGCTGATCTGTGCGACCGGCTTCTGTTCGGCATAATTCCAGACAACGGCCGCCAGTACGTTTTTCCCCTCTTTCAGATAAGGAGCCAGATCGACCGTTTCAAAATTCCAGTTGTAGATATCACCCCGTGCCGGCCCAAGCGAAACGAAATGGCCGTTCAGGTAGAGCTTGTAACGGTTGTCGGCCGTCACATGAACGATAAAGCGCGACGGGACTTCGCCCAGCTCGAACGTCTTGCGCATGTGGTAAACCCCATACACATTGGCCGGTTCGCCCGGCATGGAAATCCAACGCGCTTTCCAGCGTCCGGCAAGCAGTTCCGGGTTGATGTCGGCTTGCCGATACCCTTCCAAACGGATCTGGGCGTCGAGCGACAGACAACCAAGAAGGGAAAGGAAAATCAATAGATATGTCTTCATACGAATAGTTCCGGTTCCCGGCGGGCATTAAAGTTCTTATGCAACATCGCCGTATAGGGCGTATCGAACGTGCGGGCGCCTTCGGGACATTCCTTGACGCAAGCGCAACACTTGATGCAGACCGTCGGATCACTGAACATCCGGTCGTCGGCAATCGAAATAGCCGACACGGGACACACGTCGAGGCAGTACTCACACTGCGTACACAAGTCCTCGTCCGTCACAGGTGCCTGCGGCTTGGAAGGGCCTTTCACCTTGTAAGGGAAATTGCCCTTCACTTCCAAAGGCTTCAGATCAGAAAGCTCGTCCACCAGCTCGAGCTTCTTCCGGATGGTACGTCCGAAATTAGTGGCGATTTCCAGGTCGATACCATCAGGACGTCCGGCCGCAATAGGCATGTCCTTACGGCTATATGAATGCTCTCCGATGAAAGCACCTGCCGAAACAGGAATAAAGCCGGCCTCCGCCAACGTATCGGACAATTCTTTCAGGGCATCCTCATAATCCCGATTGCCATAGACCACAACCGGAACGACCGGAGCTTGGTGGGCCTGGAAAGCCCGAAGACGCTCCATCGCCGTTTCGGCCACGCGCCCGCCATAGACGGGAGCGGCCACGATGGTCAGTTCATCACTATGAATCTCGACCTCTTCCGCCAGTGCCTCATAAGTCATGTCGGACTCCAACAGGACATCGCCGCCCAATCCCTCCGCAATCGCGTATGCGATCTTAGCAGAAGTATGCGTCGGAGAGAAATAAATGATGTGTATATGCTTATATTCCATACTCCCCATTTATTTTAAAGCAGCTTCAATCTTATCCATCAGTTCGGCAAACTCCTCGTCGCTATAGCCTTTGGCAGCATATATCACTTTGCCGGTCTTGTCGACCAGGTAGCTGCGCGGAATCAGATTCTTGGCAAAAGCACCATAGACAGCCCGGTTTTTGTCCGGATAGAGGGGAAAGGTAAACCCTTTCTTTTCGTTATACTTCTGTAACTCGGCGTCCGTATGCTCGCGCCCGACCACCAAAAGGACGAAATCTTTGTTGTCCTTATACTTCGGCCAGAGCGTCTTCTGTACCGCGGCAAGTTCTTTCTGACAGGGAGGACACCAGGTGGCAAAAAAATTCACTAAGACCACTTTCCCCTTCAAGGAAGAAGATGGAATCTGCGTTCCCCCGTCGTTCACAATCGTAAAAGCCGGCATCTGTTGTCCCACTTTCACAAGGTCGCCACTCTCATCCTGTGCTTTTACAACACAAGCAAGGAGGGCAAAAATAGCAAGAAATAGATACTTTTTCATCCTATTCATTTTTGCATGCCCTGCGCCACCTCATAACCGGCTTGCAGCGCTTTAAGGTTCATTTCCACAATTTCTTCTCCCTTGCGTCCGAAAATACGACGGATGCCATCGGCAATCTTGTCATATTCGATCCCGATAAAGGGGGCGGCGGCTCCCAGCATCACGATGTTGGCGGCACGGACGGAACCCACCTCTTTGGCGATGGTTTCCACGTCCAACACGACTTTGTGAGGCAATATCTCCAACTCCTCGTCCACTTTCTCCACCTCCGGATAGTTGGGGATATTGATGAACGGGCGCGAGTTGGTCACTAACCATCCGTCTTTCTTCAGATAAGGCAGGTAACGGAGCGCCTCCATCGGTTCAAGCGAAACGATAAGGTCCGCCTGTCCCAGCGGAATCAGGTCGGAGGCGATCGGTTGGTCGGACAGGCGGAGATTTGACTGCACGTCTCCCCCGCGCTGACTCATTCCGTGGACTTCGGCTTGCTTCATGTACAATCCTTCCTTCAATGCGGCTTCTCCGATAACGGCGGCGATGGAGAGGATACCCTGTCCTCCCACACCGGATAATATGATGTCTGTTTTCATTTCTTGCTTGCTTTTTTCTTTCTTGTTAATGTCTGGATACATTCCCGACGAGGAATCAGGACGGAAACGCCTTTATACTCGATCTCTTCCCGGATGATTGCTTTCATCTCGTCGTAGTTCTTCTTCAAAGGAACCATGACGCGGATATGGGCGGGATCGACACCGATTCCGGCACAAATCGACTCAAGGCGGCCCGTTCCAGCTGAATCCTGTCCGCCGGTCATGGCCGTCGTCTCGTTGTCGGAAATAACGATCGTGATATTCGTGTTTTCATTGACGCAATCCAACAGGCCGGTCATCCCGGAGTGCGTGAATGTCGAGTCGCCGATAACCGACACAGCCGGATAAACCCCTGCATCAGCAGCCCCTTTGGCCATCGTGATGGAAGCCCCCATATCGATACAGGTGTCGATCGCACGGAAAGGCGGCAAAGCCCCCAAAGTGTAACAGCCGATATCGCCAAACACTTTGGCATCCTTGTACTCAACCAATACTTCATTCAAGGCTTCATACATATCACGGTGTCCGCACCCCTGGCACAATGCAGGCGGACGCTGTTCGACAACCTCCGGCGTAGCATAGTAGCTCGCGATCGGTTTGCCCAACGCCTTTCCAACCGCATCAGGAGTCAGCTCGCCATCACGTTGCAAGGTCCCGTCAAGACGGCCATGCACCCGGATGCCAAGTCCTAAGAAACCTTTCAATTGCTCCTCGACAACCGGATATCCCTCTTCGAGCACCAGGATTTCCTTGCATTCGCCGACAATCTTCTCCACCATCTTGCGGGGCAACGGATACTGGCTGATCTTCAATACCGGATGTTCAAACCCGTCGGGATAATTTTCCGAAAGATAGTTGAACGCGATACCGGTCGTAATGATACCGAGCTCTTTGTCCGAACCGTCGAAATAGGCATTATAAGGCGAGGCTTCGGAAGAAGCGGTAAACGCATCCTGCGCCGCGATCAAGGTCTTGAAGCGTTTGCGGGCAAGTGCCGGAAGGAGGATGAAACGCTGGCGTCCGTCCTCAGGCGTATGCATTTCGTTTTCTTTCCTCGGTTCACGTCTGACCACGCCGGCACGGGAGTGGGCCATACGGGTGGTGATACGCAGCAAAATGGGATAGCCCAGTTTTTCAGACAATTCAAACCCGTCATATACCATGTCGTATGCCTCCTGTTGATTAGACGGCTCAAACATCGGGATCATGGCAAAGTTACCATACATACGGTTGTCTTGTTCGTTTTGAGAAGAGTGCATCGAAGGATCGTCGGCCGTAACGATAATCATTCCTCCATTGATACCGCTCATGGCAGCATTCATGAAACAGTCGGCAGCCACATTCAGCCCCACATGTTTCATACAGCAAAGTGCCCGCTTGCCGGCATAACTCATACCCAACGCCGCTTCCATTGCAGTTTTTTCATTCGTGCTCCAACGGCAGTGAATACCCCTTTCCTTTGCGGCCGCCGAGCCCTGTATGAATTCGGTAATCTCGGTCGAAGGGGTTCCCGGATAGGCATAAACACCGGACAGACCTGCATCGATAGCTGCTTGTGCCACGGCTTCATCCCCTAAAAATAGATGTTTTTCCATGTAATGTTTATTTTGTTTTAACTGATTTACTGCATTTTCATGCTGACAAAGATAAGACTTTTACCCATACCTACAACCAGTAACCGGCATTGGATTTTAGTTTCATAGGCATGAAACTATCGTTCCATAGGCATGGAACTATAATTCCATAAGCATGGAACCCAAATTCCATAGGCATGGAACAGCCATTCCATGCTTACCGGATCTTCCGCCTGTTCAGTTCCGCCCGGTAGCGGTTGGCATTGCGGTTATGCTCGGCAAGCGTGATGGCAAAATTGTGCCGTCCGGAGAAATCTTCTTTCGCACACATATAAAGGTAGTTGTGCTTCATGTGGTCTAACACGGCATCCAATCCCTTGATCGTCGGAATGCGAAGCGGTCCGGGAGGCAGTCCGGTGTGTTTATAGGTATTGTAGGGAGAATCGATCTCCAAATGTTCGAACAGGATGCGCTGGAGAGAGAAATCGCCCACGGCAAACTTCACGGTCGGATCTGCCTGAAGAGGAATTCCCCGTTGCAGGCGGTTGAGATACAGGCCGGCCACAATCGGATATTCGTCGACGGCGGCCGTCTCCTCTTCCACGATAGAGGCAAGGATGGCAACCTCAACCGGCGTCATTCCGATTTTCTCCGCTTTCGCCCGACGGGTATCATTCCAGAATGTCTTATATTCGCGCTGCATACGCTGCATCAGTTTCTCGGCGGAAAGGTTCCAGTACACTTCGTAGGTATTGGGAATGAACAGCGCAAGAATCGTTTCGGTCGTAAAGCCCAACGACGCGCAGTAGGCGGAATCGGCAAGCAACGGAAGCAATTCGTCCTCCCCGATCATCAACTGCCCGGCCAGCCGCTTGGCCAAATCTTGCTTGAAACGTATATTATTAAAGGTAATCCGAACAGCCTCCTGGTTCCCCCGGCGCAGGTTATTGAGCAACGCCAGATTATTCATCCCCGGCTTCACGGCATATCGGCCGGTATGCATACGGGCCGGATATTTCAGTATTCCGGCAAGCTGCCTGAAACTCCCGATACGCAGGCAACCCGCCGAGTCAGCCAGTTGGCGGCAAAGGTCGTCGAAATCTTTATTCTCGTCCACATAAACATATCGGGTATTGCTCGGCTCGAAATCAGGTGCCAGTATCAAACGGTATGCCCAAAATCCCGCACCTGCCAACAAAAAAACGACAAACGAGAGGATCCCGGCTATGAGAGTACGCTTTCGCATCTTCTTTTTCTCCATATCAATTATAGTTTGCTGTATATCAGAACCAGGTACAAAAGTAGTATCTTTTTCCCGAACGCCCTATCTCTTTTCCAACTTATTCCGGTCCTTACAAGCCTGACGGAAAAAAGCGTTCTTTTATTAAATTAAAATCCATTGATTGCCAATGATATGTAAAAACAGGAGCTTTTTTATCCGAAAATAATGCCCGAAATACTTTGCATATTAAAAAACTTAAGCCTATCTTTGCAACGCAATTCAGAAAAATGAAGCGCGAAACCCAAGGAAGTGTGGGTGAGTGGCTGAAACCACCAGTTTGCTAAACTGACGTACGGGTTACCGTACCGGGGGTTCGAATCCCCCCGCTTCCGCAAGAAAGGCTGTCAATCGGATGATTGGCATCCTTTCTTGTTTTATGTTTTCGGATTCTGCCGATATATTGTCAGATATATTATTGATAGGGTTGTGCACCTATCTGACAGGTGGAACGGATTATGCAGATATGCACCTGTTTGTTCAGGAACGAGGTACCTTATTTGGAAACCTGCTTTCGTTACCCCATGGAGCTCCGTCCGAAGATACCTTTAGGCGTGTCTTCGAACGTATCAATCCGGAAGAGCTGGAATCCTGCCTGAGATTGTATGGGAAAAACATCTTGAAAACACTTTCTGAGAAACAGGTTATTATAGATGAAAAGATGCCATGGGTACACAGCGCGACATAGCCGAATTGATAGTTGGCAATAAGGGGCACTACCTGCTAGCCCTGAAAGAAAACCAGCGTTCACTTTACGAGAACGTGGAATGTGCGTTCAAGGTAAACAAAAGAATATTCTGTTACAGAACATATTTTGAACGATATCTTGGTACGGTTGCCCGCAAAATGTTTACCGCCGAAAACCGCCAAAAGCCAACAGAAGTTAAAAAAGTCCGCCTCCAACCCCGTTTCCTGACCGTTTTCGGGCCGTTTTCAGCTCGCTTCTTTCCCAATTTTGATCGAACAAAAAGCGAAGAGGAAACGAAGGGGATACGAAGGGAATACGAAGGGGAAGCCTACTGCATGAAGTGTTGATGTTTTTACAAATAGCTTGATATTTTTTAACCATACAAAACCGACTGCGCAGGGCTTCCCGGAGGAAGGAAGCCCTCGCCAGACAAAAAATTCCAACAAAAAGTAAGCAAAACATTTGTTCAACCCAGGTTATTCCCTACATTTGCAAGCAGAATGTTATCTTAATAAACAATGATATACTATGAAGACAGAAGTGATTTTATCAGCACTGGAAGCAAAACATCCGGGAGAAAAGGAGTATTTGCAGGCAGTAAAAGAAGTTCTTCTTTCCATTGAAGACGTGTACAACCAGCATCCGGAGTTCGAGAAGGCGAAAATCATCGAACGGCTGGTCGAGCCGGAACGGATTTTCACGTTCCGTGTGCCTTGGGTAGATGACAAGGGGGAAATACAGGTCAACTTGGGCTACCGTGTACAATTCAACAATGCGATCGGCCCGTACAAGGGCGGCATCCGTTTCCACCCGTCCGTCAACCTCTCCATTCTGAAGTTCCTCGGGTTCGAACAGACTTTCAAAAACGCACTGACCACCCTGCCGATGGGCGGTGGCAAAGGCGGCTCCGACTTCGCTCCGCGCGGAAAGAGCGACGCGGAAATCATGCGGTTCTGCCAGGCGTTCATCCTCGAACTGTGGCGTAACCTCGGACCGGACCGCGACGTTCCGGCAGGCGATATCGGCGTAGGCGGACGCGAAGTGGGCTATATGTACGGCATGTATAAAAAGTTAGCACGCGAAAATACCGGTACGTTCACCGGCAAGGGCATGGAGTTCGGCGGTTCCATCCTCCGTCCGGAAGCGACGGGATTCGGCGCCCTCTATTTCGTACACCAGATGCTGGAAACACACGGCATCGACATCAAGGGCAAGACGGTTGCCATCTCCGGCTTCGGAAACGTGGCGTGGGGTGCAGCGACCAAAGCGACCGAGTTGGGCGCGAAAGTCATCACCATCTCAGGCCCGGACGGCTATATCTACGACCCGGACGGCATTTCGGGTGAGAAGATCGACTACATGCTGGAATTGCGTAACTCCGGTAATGACATCGTCGCCCCATACGCCGACGAGTTTCCCGGCTCGATCTTCTATCCCGGCAAGAAACCGTGGGAACAGAAAGTGGACATCGCGTTGCCGTGCGCTACGCAGAACGAGCTGGACGCCGACGACGCACGCCGCCTGATCGACAACAAGACCCTGTGTGTGGCTGAAGTATCCAACATGGGATGTACGGCCGAAGCGGTCGACCTCTTCATCGAGCACAAGCAGCTCTTTGCTCCGGGCAAGGCAGTCAATGCCGGCGGTGTCGCCACTTCCGGACTGGAAATGACGCAGAACGCCATGCACATCTCCTGGACGGCTGCCGAGGTTGACGAAAAGCTGCACCAGATCATGAGCGCCATCCACCAGCAATGTGTCGAACACGGGAAAGAGGATCAATATATCAACTACGTGAAAGGCGCGAACATCGCCGGCTTCATGAAAGTGGCCAAGGCGATGATGGCACAGGGAATCGTTTGAAATGGACAATTGACAATGGACAATTGACAATTTGAATAGATAAAGGCGATGTGTCAGAAGGCGCTGTAGGCGCCTCGCAAAATAGCCCGGGGTTTCAACCCCGGGGCTTTTGTATCCTCATCCCGTTGGCGTCCTGTAAGGACGCTGCAATACGTAAATAACCTATATTCAAAGCGGCACCTTTACAGGGTGCAAACACAATGGGACGGATATATCTTCCCCCAGGTTGAAACCTGGGGCTATTTAGCGAGGCGCCTACAACGCCTTTTGGCACATTGCCTTTTTATATGGGGAGGGCCGAGAAGCGGCCGGCGGTCAGTGTACCTTGCCGGGGTTTTTCGCAATGAAGTCTTTCCATCCCGTGTATTTGCGCTCCTGCACGGGGTTGTTCGTCTGAAAATAATGGCAAACGGCGGCAGCCAGCCCGTCAGTCGCATCCAGTTGCGGCAGCATGGCGGCCTGCGGGATGCGCAGGTAGCGCTGCAACATGCCGGCGACCTGTTCTTTCGACGCGTTTCCGTTTCCGGTGATGGACATTTTGATCTTGAGCGGTGCATACTCGAAGATGGGAATATCCCGTTCGAGCGCGGCGGCCATGGCGACTCCCTGCGCGCGGCCGAGCTTCAGCATACTCTGCACGTTCTTCCCGAAAAAGGGGGCTTCGATGGCCAGTTCGTCGGGATGATACTGGTCGATCAGTCCCAATACCCGCTCGAAGATCTTCCGGAGCCGCAGGTAATGGTCTTCGTATTTGTTCAACTGAAGCACGCCCATCGCTTCCAGACGGGGCTTGTTGCCTTCGATCAGCAGCACGCCATAGCCCATGACTATGGTGCCGGGGTCGATACCCAATATGATACGGTCTTTCGTCATTTCTCCCAATCTATCTCTTCCAACAAGGTGCTGAAGCCGGCAATCTTGTAGCCGAAGCGGGCGGTTAAGGCCTGATGCAAGCGGTTGCCCTCGCTTTGCAGCCAAAAATTCAGCGTATCGACATTCTTCACATGAAACTGTACGGAGAAGCTGATGCCCTCATCGGCATCCGTCTGCATCACGCGGCGCAGGCACGGCCGTTGCAGGAAACCGCTCTCCACGGCTTTCGGGATATACTGTTTTTTCAGATAGTCCAGGCTTTCGTCCAGGATGTCTTTTTCGATATGAAACGTCGTGTTATAAACAATCATCTTATTTTTTATGAAAATTCTTGGGCAAAGATAGCGGTTATATCAGAAAAAGCCCTATATTTGCAGCGTAAAAATAGAGAAGACGGGGCATTAGCTCATCTGGCTAGAGCGTCAGACTGGCAGTCTGAAGGTGATCGGTTCGAGTCCGATATGCTCCACTGGTTTAGGGCAGACACTAAAAAAAGGCATTCCTTTCGGAATGCCTTTTTTCGTTTTATCCTATTTCTTCGCACTTGCCAATTCGGTTTCGATCGGGTCGTCATACTGTTGCTGCAAGTTGTGCAGTTCGGTTTTCAGGCTGTCGATCAAGGCTTCGTTGCCCGGCTCGTTATAAATATTGTGCATTTCCATCGGGTCGTTTTGCAGGTCATAGAGTTCCCATACGTCGATGTCGTTATAGAAATGCATCAGTTTGTAGCGGTCGGTACGGACACCGTAGTGCCGTTTCACAGCATGTTCAGCCGGAAATTCGTAGTAATGGTAGTACAAGGAAGTGCGCCAGTCTTTCGGCTTTTCCCCTTTCAACAAAGGCAGATAGGAATCGCCCTGGATATCTTCGGGGACAGGAGCGCCCGCCAGTTGCAGGAAGGTGGCGGCATGGTCGATGTTCTGGACCATTTCGGGGATGTCTCCTTTGACGCCTCCGGGGAAACGGACCAGCATCGGTGTACGGAACGACTCTTCATACATGAAACGCTTGTCGAACCAGCCGTGTTCGCCCATGTAGAAACCTTGGTCGGAGGTATAGACGATCAGGGTGTTCTCCAACAGACCGTTTTTCTCCATATAGTCCAGGACACGCCCCACATTGCGGTCTACGGAATGGATCACCCGCAGGTAGTCGTGCATATACTGTTGGTATTTCCATTCGGCCAATGCCTTGCCGGTCAGCTTGTCTTCCTTGAACTTGCGGATGATGGGGTCATAATGCTTGTCCCAGGCTGCTTTCTGCGCCGGAGTCATCCGATTATAAAGGTCGCGGCCGCTCTTCTCAAGGCCGGTCGTCGTGTGGATTTCGTTTTCCTTATCCGCCATCTTCAGGTCATAGACGAGGTCCATATCTTCGATGATGCTCATCTCCTGTTCGGAAGCGGCCACACGTCCTTCGTATTTGTCGTAGAAGGTTTCGGGGATCGGATAGACGATATCGTCATACAGATCCAAGTCGCAGGTATCCGGCATCCAGGTACGGTGGGGCGCCTTGTGGTGGAGCAAGAGACAGAACGGGCGGTCCTTGTCGCGCTTGTTGTCCAGCCAGTCCAATGCCAGGTCGGTCGTGATGTTGGTGGCATAACCCTCGATCTGCTTTTTCTCCCCGTTATCGATAAAGTACGGATTGTAGTAGTCTCCCTGTCCGATCAGGATATTCCAATAGTCGAAACCGGTCGGATCGGAAGTCAGGTGCCACTTCCCAACGATGGCGGTCTGGTAGCCGGCCTGTTGCAACAGCTTCGGGAAGGTCTGCTGGCCGCCGTCGAACCGCTTCGTGTTGTCTGTAAAGCCGTTCTTGTGGCTGTGCTTGCCGGTCAGCAGGCAGGCACGGCTGGGGCCACTGAGGGAGTTGGCGACAAAACTGTTCGTGAAGCGCACGCCTTCGCGGGCAATCCGGTCGATGTTCGGGGTTTCGATGAAACGCCGGTCATACGCGCTGATTGTCTGGAAGGAATGATCGTCGCACATGATGTAGAGAATATTCATAGGCTTCTCCGGCGCCTCCTTTTTGTCTTTCTGGACACAAGCCGGCAGGGCAACTGCCGCCAGGCCTGTCAGAAGAAATAGTTGATTCGTTTTCATAACATATTCTGCTTTTTGTCTGGATCAGACAAAAGTAAACAGAGCAAACGGAATAATCGCTATCCGGAGCGGAAAATATATAAAAAAAGTCCCGAACTGCCTGTCCGGGACTTTCCTTTACCTCTTTTTCCTATTGGTTATAAGACGACTTCTTACTTGTTGCAATAGGGCAATTTATATGGATTCCGGTATTCGTACCAGTAGAGGCGGTGCGATTCGGCTTCCTTGTCGCCATTGAAGCTCAGCGTAGCCGGGTCCCAATGAACAGGACGGCCCAGTTCGCGGGCAATATTGGCCAGACAGCACAGCGTATTCGTACTGCACCCCACTTCAACCGGGGCAATCGGGTTCTGGCGCGAACGCACACAATCGATGAAGTTCTGCATGTGCGGAGAGCTTACTTCATATTCGCCCTTGCCCACTTTCTGTTCTTTCTTCGGCAACAGGGAGGGATCGGAACATTCGATATAGCCACGGGCAACTTTCAGCCAGCCTTTATCGCCGATGAACTTGATGCCTTGTGCGCCAGGATTATCTTCGCGGTAAGGCTGTTCGGTCATGACGATACCGTTGGCATATTTCATCGTCGCATATTCCGTGCCTTGATATCCTTTCGGGATAAACTCTACCGGGCCGGAGCCGTCCATGCCGATGGCTGCCTGTGCGATGTCGAACATGTGGGCACCCCAGTCGGCGGTGTATCCGTTTCCGGTTTCCTGATACCAGCGCCAGGCTCCCCACAACTGTTCGTTCTTTTCGGGTTCGAGCGAAATGGGAGGACACAGGTCGGGATGATAATGTACTTTCGGATCGTTCAGCGGTCCCATCCACTGGTTGAAGTTCAGATTGGCCGGTACAGGCATTTCCGGCAGGTCGAGCGGTTTGGGCGGTTCACCGACACGGGCATAGATCTTTTCGATATGGCCAATCTTGCCGGCGCGTACCAAAGCGATCGCATCCTGGAACTCCTTGCTTGAGCGTTGCTGGCTACCGATCTGGAACACCCGGTTATTGTCGCGCACGGCGCGGGCAACGGCCAAGCCTTCGGTAATCGTATAGGCCAACGGCTTCTGGCAATAGACATCCTTACCGCTCTGGCAAGCATGGATGGCTACCAAGGCGTGCCAATGGTCCGGCGTCGCCACTTCGATCACATCAATATCCTTGCGGTTGAGCATCTCTTCATAGAACTCATACATATCGCAGCGGAGCGCCACGTTCTGCGACTTCTGCCAGGCTGCGACACGCCGTCTGAAGCGTTCGCGCTTCAACGAATCGACATCACAACAGGCTGCGACCTGCACACCCGGACAGGTCGAGAAACTTTGGAAATCAGACAACCCTTGTTGTCCCAATCCGACAAATCCTAAAACAACACGATCACTCGGTGCGATACGCACCCCATTGACAGCCCAACTGGGCAGGATAGTCAAACTTGCCAATCCAAGTGCGGAAAGGCCGAGAAACTCCCGACGGGTTACCCCCTTCTTCATGTTTTCTTTCATGGTATATATATTGGACTAAAAAATTAATTGCACAAATATAGACATTTATATGTGTATTTGTTTCCGCAAGCAAAACAAAAATTCCATGCCTATCGGATTTTCATTCCATGCCCACGGGATTTTTGTCCGATGGGCATGGAATTTTCAAGCAGCGCGATCTTCCGGCGGCTTTTCCTTAGAACGCATAGGCGAAACCTACGTTCAGGTAGACCGGATACATAGCGAAAGTGATCGTCTTGAACTCTTTCCGGAAAATATCGTTCAAGCCCCAAGTCAGATCGGCATACACATTCAAATGCTTGAAAGCACGCCACTCGGCGCCCAACTGTGCGCCCCACTGGAAGCGGCGGAGGTCATCCGAAAAATCGTAAGGAGCACTCTTGCCATCGGCAAAAACGACTTTATTGCCGGTAGGATCGCCTTCCCGCAAATAGCCGTCATATACGTGTCCCGAAAAATCGCCATCCAACAGATAGGACAGATAAGGACCTACGTTCATACTGAAACGCGGATTGAACCGGTAGGTTGCCAGGACCGGGACCGACAGGTAGTTGTTCTTCACATGGGTCTTGACGGCTCCGGTCCAGTTTCCTCTCACCCGCTCTCCGCCTTCACCGATAATTTCCATCCCGTAGTTTTTCACGCGGGCATCCGTTTTCATGCCTTTGTTTTCCAGGCGTATGCCGATCCGCATTCCCCACGCCTTTTCCGAAACAAACCATTTCGTCACATTCCCTTCTATCGCGACAGCCAAAGTCGGGTTATAGCCCGTTATCTTGCGAATCTCGACCGGCAACGGCATCGGCGTTGTCCCGCCGATGCTGAGACCGGCTTTCACCTCATATTCCAGGCCCAGCAAAGCCGAGTTGATAATTCCTCTATTCCGGTCTTCCTGTCCGAAAGCCGAAAACACGACCAGCGACAACGCCAGTACACAGCTTGATAGTATATGTTTTCTCATCACAATCTCCTTTCCTTTTTATTCTACTGCATGAATCAGTTCCACCTCATCGATATACAGGGTGCTGCCGACGGCTCCTCTGAAATAATCGCCTTCGATGCTGGAAGAAAAGACAATCGCCACGTTATACTTACCCGCTTTCAGCTTGTCTTTGTCCACGCTCTTTCCGGGTTTTGTCACAAACGGCAGATAGAACTCCGTCCATTTGTCCGTTTCTTTCCGGTCCTTATCGTCCAGACGCGCGATGGAGATCAGGTTCGGATGGTCGAAACGGTTCGTCGCGTCCAACGTCTTCGTATTTTCGTCGGTTTCATAAAAGAGGGCATAGACATCCCACGCATCTTTCTTATCCTGGACCACCTTTCCATCCTGGTCTTTATACACTTCGCCGGCCTTATACTTATAATACCCTTTCAGATAGGTCGGCACATGTTCGAACGGGACTCCGAATTTCGTTGCTTTCAACGGGTCTTGCAAGGCGTTCACGGTGCTGAACGTCCCCATGAAAAGATTGCCGGCCGCAATCGGCATCCCCAACTGAAAACCGAAATCACCGGTCGACTTTGTTTCCATCTTCACGCAATTGTCCACTTTTCCACCTGCCGAGGAAGAGGTCGGAAAGGAGGCCGGATCTGCCGTGCCGGCACCGGTCAACGCAAAACCGGCGTTTCCGCTGGCCCAGTCCATCACCCACTTTCCTTCCGAATCATTTTCGTAGAAGACATGATACATATAATTCAGAAGAGAACTCCGGTGCTCCTTGACGTGCTCAAAATGGTATTCCGAACTGATCCCGGCGACAATATAAGTCACCAGATAGTCTTTCTTCCAGTTTCCGTCCTCAGAAGTCACCGTGTAGGATTGCGGGATCGTGAAATCCCGCTCGGTTCCGCTGACGGGCGAAATGGTCGCTCCCGGAGTCAGCGTAAACTCCGGCGCCTGATGCGTCAAATCAGCGTCGGCCGTCACCATCAGCACGATTTTGTTATTCTCAATAATCGGGTCACGCTTCAAAATATCTCCCGCGACTGTACAAGTCAGAATATCCGCTTCCGCATTCAAGGCTTCGTCGCGAATGCAAGAAACCAGCGTAAATCCCAGCAAAAGGTACAGGATCAAACAAGCTACTTTTTTCATTTTTCTGTTTGTTTCATGAATAATAAGTTTCCATCAAGAGGTAAACCGGATACAAAAATACGTTCCTTTTCGGGAAAAGCCACCCTATTTATATTTTTATCACAGTTTTTATTGTGCCGCTCGCCTTTTATTCATACATTTGGCTCAACAACATTTATAATCTAATTTATAGACCATGGCAACACGAAGAGATTTTATCAAGCAAGCGACCCTGTTAGGGGCCGGACTGACTATAAGTCCATTTTTCATCAATGCAACACCCGGAAGTGTCGGAGCGAACGACAAAATACGTGTCGGGCTGATCGGCTGTAACGGGATGGGATTTTCAGACCTGCAAGCCTTCCTGCGGAATCCGGAAGTCGAGTGCATCGCGCTATGCGACATCGACGAAAATGTGCTCAACAACCGGGCTGCCGAAACCCAAAAGATAACAGGCAAGAAAGTGAAACACCTCTACAAAGACTGGCGGAAACTGATTGACAACAAAGACATCGACGTTGTCATCGTCGGCACACCCGACCATTGGCACTGCCTGCAGATGGTCGCTGCCTGCGAAGCCGGCAAGGATGTGTACTGCGAAAAGCCGTTAGGCAACAGCATCGAAGAATGCAACATCATGGTCCGCGCCGCCGAGAAATACAACCGGGTGGTGCAGGTCGGACAGTGGCAACGCAGCGATCCGCACTGGCAGGACGCGATGGCGTTCGTGCACAGCGGGCAGTTAGGCAAGATCCGTACCGTCCGCGTCTTCTCCTACCAAGGCTGGTGTCCTTCCATTCCGGTCAAACCGGATGAAGCCGTTCCCGCAGGAGTCGATTATGACATGTGGCTGGGGCCGGCTCCCAAACGCCCGTTCAACCGGAACCGCTTCCACTTCACTTTCCGCTGGTTCTGGGATTATGCCGGCGGACTGATGACGGACTGGGGCGTGCATCTGCTCGACTATGCTTTATATGGAATGAATGTGACGGCTCCGAACTCCATCATGGCTTCGGGCGGCAAGTTCGGGTATCCGGATGATGCCTGCGAGACACCGGATTTGTTGCAGACGATCTATACGTTCAACGACTTCACCGTCATGTGGGACCATGCGATCGGAATCGACGACGGGGCTTACGGGCGCAACCACGGCTTAGGGTTTGTCGGCGAGAACGGTACGTTAGTGATCGACCGCGGCGGCTGGGAAGTCATCCCCGAAAAGGTTAACGGCAAAGCCCGCATGGAAGCCGTTCCGCTGAAGAAAGCCTACGGCGAAGGCGGATTGAACCTGCACGTGAAGAACCATCTGGAATGTATCAAGTCGCGCAACCGCAACTGCAATGCAAGCATCGAAATCGGTGCCCACATCGCCAAGTTCTCCCAACTGGGCAACATCGCCTACCGCACCGGCAAGAAACTGACCTGGGACGGAACAAGTTTCCACGACGCGGAAGCTGACAAATACTTATGCAAGGAATATCGGGCGCCTTGGGAGCTACCGAAAATCTGAACAATTGACAATTGACAATTGACAATTAAAGGAAAAAAGGGAATAGGCGACTGAAAACCTATTCCCTTTTCTGTTGTTTTTTCCTCTCCAATTGTCAATTGTCCATTCTTCACTGGTGTTCCTGCCGCAACAGGTCGTTCACCGTCTTGACCGGGTTGAAAGTTTCGATCGGCACTTCCACGAAGACTGTATTCCAGTTGCTCATCGCACCATTCCACAAGCCGGGCAATTCCAGCGCTTTCAGTTCGCGACCGTCCTTGCTCTTATAGGAGATAAAGCCGGTATTCTTGTCCACATAGTCGGGCAAGTTGAACTTCTCGCCTTTATAGTTCTTCAACGCGCAAACCAAATCTACCGGGTTGAAGTGCGTGCCCTTTTCAAACATCGCTTTCTTGTCGGGATCTTTCAAATCGATCTGTGAACTTTCCAATATCTGCAAAGAGATCGTTCCGTCCGGATTGACCGCCAAGAACGGACCGCCGCCCGGTTCGCCGACGTTCTTCACCATACCGCAGACACGCAACGGGCGGTTCAGCTTGTTCTTGAGGTAAAGAACCAGTTCGGCATCTTCCAACAACTTTATCTCCGGATTCTTCACACACAGTTCTTCCTGCAAGAAATGAATCATCTCTTCCACCTGGTCATGCGAATACTTGCCGCTGTCAATCAGTTCCAGATACTGGAAGATACGTTCCTGCAAAGAGACCAGCACACCGGCGATCAGCTTCTTGAAGATAACGGTCGAACATTTAAAACTATCCGGAACCACATTGTCGATGTTCTTGACAAACACCACATCGGCATCCACATCATTCAAGTTCTCAATCAAAGCGCCGTGGCCGCCCGGACGGAACAACAGGTTGCCGTTCTTGTCGCGGAACGGATGGTTGTCCATATCGGCAGCGATCGTGTCGGTACTCGGTTTCTGCACACTGAAAGAGATATCATATTTTACGGAGAACTTCTCTTCATAGGCTTCCGCTTTTGCAGCCACCAACTGTTCGAACAACGCCTTATGTTCGGGCGACACTGTGAAATGGATATTCACTTCGCCGGCATTGTTCTTCGCATACATCGCCCCTTCGGCCAGGTGTTCTTCCATCGCCGCACGGGCCGTCTGCGGATAGGAATGGAAAAGCAACAGCCCTTTCGGAAGTTGTCCGTAGTTCAGTCCTTTCGGTTCCAACAGGTTAGAAACAACCGCCTTATACTGTCCGAGAGCCACCAATGCCGGAATATCTTTTGCTTCATTCTCGATGCAAGCCTGGTTCAGAGCCTCATAGAATGCAAACTTTTCGATCTCGCCGAAAAACTTCTTCTCAAACGCATTCTGCGGTTCGTTATAATCGGCAGACAGGAACTCGTACAGGTTCTTAAACATACGGCTCGCCGCACCCGAAGCCGGCACGAACTTCACGATCTTCTTGTTCTTTGCCAAATAAGCATCCCAAGCCTCCATGTAGGTAGCCTGTTTTTCCTGCGGAATCACCCAGATCCCTTTCTCGACCGATGCCGAAGCCGTAATTTCCAGAAAAGGAAATCCTTTCACGAAGCAAGCCAGCTGCTCTTCAATCTGCTTTTCGCTGATCCCTTTAGCCGCCAGTAACTCTAAGTCTTTTGCGTTTAACATAAGTATATCTTTTTAACACGTTAATAATCGACTGATATGTATAATCGCAAATATAGAGATAAATATCAAGCGAGACAACAAAGAAACAGGCAATCGCACCAAAATATATTCATGAGCCAATCTGAAATGATCTTCGTCCCCCTAAGGACAAGGGTCGGCTCCGCCCGTTCCTCCCGATAGGAAGGAGTTCGGTTGCAGGCAAGTTCCGATCAGGCAAATCTGAATACGGTTACTCAGAAGGTCCGTCGGTGCACAACTTACCTTTCGCATCGAAATACAACCGATCCCTGCAAACCACCCTATCCCAGTTCGGTTTTTGGCAATGCGTATCGGCATGGCGATGATAAACGATATACAACTCACCATCCGGCGCTTCCACGATCGAATTGTGTCCCGGCGCGGAAACACCCTTGGACAGATCCGTTGCCAAAAGCGGATTATCTTCGCTCTTTACCCAAGGCCCCAGCGGGCTATCGGCATAAGAAACCCCTACCCCGTAAAACTCATAACCGGTATCATTGCCTGAATAAGTCATATAATAGGTTCCATTCCTTTTAAACACATAAGCTCCCTCGTTGCACCGGTTCCTTTCCCAATTCACCTTCTCCCACGGTTGCGAAGCACCGGATATGAAAACGGGCTTACCCACCAATCCGGAAAGATCTTTTTTCAGTTCCGCTCCATATAGTTCACCAGTAGCCAGCGTATCCAGCATCCCATTCTTGCTGAAATAAAGATAGGGCGTCCCGTCATCATCCACAAAGATGTCGGCATCGATGGCCGAATAGCCTAAATCGAACCACGGCGTATAGAGATCAACAAACGGTCCCTCCGGCTTTTCGCTGACGGCAAGACAGGTCAGCATCCGGTCTTTTTCTTTCACATAGCAGCTATAGGTCATATAAAACTTTCCTTCATAATATTCCACCTCCGGTGCCCAGAAGCCGAAACTTCCGATATGCTCTTCCGGCTTGCGGTACAGAAGCCCTTTGTATTCCCACGTGACCAGATCCGGGGAGACATAACAGGCAAACCCTTCCCCTTCCGGCAAAGTGGTCGTCCCGGTCATGTAATACAAGTCACCCGCCTTATAGACAAAAGGATCGGCCACGCGCACCTCTTTACCATCGGTCGTCCTCAACGGGTTCATACGGCTTCCCACCTTTCCACTGCTTCCTTGCCGGCAAGCTCCCAGGCACATACCGGACAAGACAAGTAAGATCAGATACAGATTTTTCGTAAAAAACATAGTTTATAAAATGAATTGCAAATATACATCCTATTTTCCGTTGGAAAAAGTATAACATCGCATGCGTTGTACTTTTTTAGCCTTAATATTAACGTCTCAATCCTTATTGAATTATACCCTTTCTAATATAATCGCAATAACAAAACAATAAATTATACCCATACTGATATAATATCGAGTATGTATGCCAACTTTGTACCCGAAAAGGTATAAAGTATGATGCAGGGTATGAATTCTGCTATTTACCGGAATATCTTCCCTAACGAAAAAAGAAAAACCATTCCCCATCCATCAAAATCAAAACTACTACCCTATAAAATACGATTTATTTTCCTCCAAATTGTACAAGTATTTCCGAAAAAGCCTACTTTTACAATATATTTTACGGACAGCCTGCGAACAAGCAGTAAAAAGACAGACGACTATGGACATACAACCGTTCTTTACCGAAGAGGAGAAAAAACAGTTTTTCTCCAAGTACAAGCAATTATTACGCCATCTGTACTCTTTCTTGAAAAGAGAAGATTTGGGCAAGATGAAGGCATTGATGAAACGAGTGGTGGCATTGGATTGTTACGGACGAGACAAAAACGGCATCAACGGCCTGCTGCGCAACATCGACACGGCGTTGATCGCCACTACGGAAATCGGATTGAAGCGCACGTCGGTCATCGCCCTCCTGCTCTACCGGCCGGTCCTGAAGAAGATCATCACGCTGGATGAAGTGAAAGAGACTTTCGATGCGGATGTCGCCCTGATCATCAGCCGCCTGCTGAAGACATCGGACCTTTACGCCCGCAACACGGCTGTCGGTTCCGAGAACTTCCACAAGCTGCTGTTCTCGTTTGCCGAAGACGTGCGCGTGATCCTGATCATGATCGCCGACCGCCTTTGCCTGATGCGGCTCGGCAAACAGATGAAAAGCGACGAAGACCGGAAACGGCTGGCGACGGAGGTTTCCTACCTCTACGCCCCGCTTGCCCACCGCCTCGGACTGTACACGATCAAGAGCGAGCTGGAGGACTTGTCGCTGAAATATACCGACCGCAAACAGTATGACTTCATCAAACAGAAGCTGAACGAGACGAAACGTTCGCGCGATGCCTACA
The DNA here is from genome assembly GCA_017937385.1 of Parabacteroides sp. GTDB lineage: Bacteria > Bacteroidota > Bacteroidia > Bacteroidales > Tannerellaceae > Parabacteroides. Next base: position 3,861 of record JAGBDR010000001.1, on the reverse strand, counting down.
TCGCCGAGTTCATCGCCCCGATCAAAAGCAAGCTGGAAGAGGCCGGGCTGCGGTTCGACATCAAGGGGCGCACGAAGTCCATCCACTCCATCAACAACAAGCTGAAGAAACAGAACATCCCGTTTGAAGGTATCTACGACCTGTTTGCCATCCGCATCATCCTCGACACACCGCTCGAAAAGGAACGTTCGGAATGCTGGCAGGTCTACTCGATCATCACCGACATGTACCAGCCGAACCCGAAGCGCATGAAAGACTGGATCTCCATCCCGAAGACGAACGGCTACGAGAGCCTGCACATCACCGTTATGGGACCGCAGAACAAATGGGTGGAAGTGCAGATCCGCACCCGCCGCATGGACGAGATCGCCGAGCGGGGACTTGCCGCCCATTGGAAATACAAAGGCGTGAAAGCAGAAAGCGGGCTGGACGAATTCCTCAACACCGTCCGCGCCGCCTTGGAAACCAAAGAGAACAGCCCGCTTGACCTGATGCAGGATTTCAAGATGGACCTCTACAAGGACGAGATCTATGTCTTCACTCCGACCGGCGAACTGATCAAGCTTGCCAAAGGAGCGACCGTGCTCGACTTCGCCTTCGCCATCCATACCAAGTTGGGATGCAAATGCGTCTCGGCCAAGGTGAACGAGAAAAATGTACCGATCAAATATGTCCTGAACAACGGCGACACGGTTTCCATCGTCACCTCGCCCACCCAGACACCCAAACGCGACTGGCTGAACATCGTCGTCACCTCCAAAGCCCGCGTCAAGATCAAACAGGCGCTCCGCGAAGAGACCGCCAAAGCGGTCGATTTTGCCAAAGAGATGTTGCAACGCCGCTTCAAGAACCGGAAGATCGAGATAGACGAACCGGTGCTGATGCGCTACATCAAAAAGAAAGGATTCAAGACCGTTACCGACTTCTATATCGAGATTGCCGAAGAACGCCTTGATCCGAACTTGGTGATCGATGAATACTTAGAGCAAATCCGCCGGGAAACGGAAACAAACGAACACACCGAAGTCCGCAGCGCCGAAACCTACATCACGACCACCGAAGCGGAAGTGATCTCGACCAGCAAGGACGTCTTAGTGATCGACAAGAACCTGACGGGCATCGAATACAAATTGGCGAAGTGCTGCAACCCGATCTACGGCGATGAAGTGTTCGGCTTCGTCTCCACGCAAGGAATCAAGATCCACCGAATGGACTGTCCGAACGCGCAGGAAATGTTCAGCCGTTTCGGCTACCGCATCATCCAAGCAAAATGGAGCGGCAAGGGCGACAACGGCTACATCGTCACGCTCCGGGTCATCGGCCGTGACGACATCGCGATCGTCACCAACATCACCTCCGTCATCAGCAAGGAAACAGGCGTCACGCTCCGCTCCCTCAATATCGACTCCGTAGACGGGATTTTCCAGGGAAACTTCACGGTAATGGTGCGCGACACGACGGCGCTGAACCTACTGACTAAGAAAATCAGCGCGGTGAAAGGGGTTAAGACGGTGGAAAGGTTAAACTCGTGAGGGACAATGAATAACATCTACTAATAATTCGTTTATCTTTCACACGATTTCACATGGAGATGTGAATGATTTCACTATGCCATTTGAACGCTTTCACATCACCATGTAAATGTGTTCATATCAGCATGTGAATATCTTCACACCGCCGTGTGAACATCCTCGCATTAGCAAACAAGGAAGAACGTACAAGCCGAAAGACCCTTTTCTTTCACCATTCGTACTCTTCTTTATAGCCATCAAACACCGGTTCTGTGGTAATACCGTGCTTGCGGAACACTCTCCGGATATAGTCCTGCTCGTCAGGCAGAATCGGCCGTTCCCCATTCCGAATCCGATAATAAATACCCCGTCCCAGCGTATGGCTGATTTCACGCTTGACAGCAACTGCATCCCGATAGTTCAAATTGTCATACAGGTGGATCATCCCGACCGCCAAGCGCACGATTTTCTTCGGTCGGAAAAAGGGACACGACTTCTCGCTTTTCCCCACCTTGAGAGGATTCACGGTAGTCACATAATCCCGTTCGGCCGGAATATGTTCGCCCAAGAAATGCCGCAGGCACTTATCGGCACACGTACACCGACTGTCGAAGCAATGAGCGAAGTCGTATGGAGCGGACTGATAATCTAATGTTGGTTCCATTCGTTATTCGTTTTTATGATGAAAAGCAAAAACAATAAGCCCTGTTTTGAATTGGATCAAGATATAACACACTGCCTTTTAACAAGGTTTCAACCCCATCTTCTCCGCCCGTTGCAGCATAAAGGCGCGGGCGGCTTCATGTTCGTTCGGGATCACGCCGTCGAGGATGGCGTTCTTGATGGCTTCTTTCAGGACGCCGACCGGCTGGGAAGGGGGAAGTCCGAAGGTCTCCATGATCTCTTCGCCTGTCACGGGCGGCTGGAAGTTGCGGACACGGTCTTTCTCTTCTATATCGGCGAGCTTGCCGCGCACCTTTTGGAAGTTGTTCAGGAAACGGCGCACCTTTTCGGGGTTCTTGCTCGTGATATCCGCTTCGCAGAGTTTCATCAGGTCGTCGATATCGTCGCCCGCATCGAACAAGAGACGGCGGATGGCGGAATCGGTCACTTCGTCGTCCGACAAGGCGATCGGGCGCATGTGCAGGCTGACCATCTTCTGGACATACTTCATCTTCTCGTTCATCGGCAACTTCATCTTACGGAAAATGCCGGGAATCATCCTTTCGCCGATGAAATTATGATTATGGAACGTCCACCCCAAGCGCGGGTCGAACCGTTTGGTCGCCGGTTTGGCGATGTCATGGAAAAGGGCGCTCCAGCGCAGCCACAGGTTATCGGTGGTCCGGCTCAGGCGGTCGAGCACCATCAAAGTATGGGCAAAATTGTCCTTATGCCCGATTCCCTCTTTCGTCTCCACGCCTTTCAAAGCGCAAAGTTCGGGAAAAATCAGCGGCAGCAGCCCGCAACGGTCCAACAGGTCGAAGCCGACTGAAGGTTTCGGCGAGAGGACGATCTTGTTCAACTCATCCACAATACGTTCTTTGGAGATAATCGAGATACGCTCCTTGTTGCGTTCAATCGCATCGAAGGTGTCGGGATCGATAAAAAATCCCAGTTGGCTGGCAAAACGGACGGCACGCATCATGCGCAACGGATCGTCGCTAAAAGTGATGTCCGGGTCGAGCGGCGTGCGGATCAGCAAGTTGTCCATATCGGTCAGGCCGTCGAACGGATCGACCAGTTCGCCGTAGCGGTCCTTGTTAAGGCAAAGCGCCAGCGCGTTGATCGTGAAGTCGCGACGGTTTTGGTCGTCTTCGAGTGTCCCGTCTTCGACAATCGGCTTGCGGCTGTCGTGCGTGTAGGATTCTTTGCGGGCGCCGACAAACTCCAGTTCCAGGTCGCCGGCTTTCACCTGTGCCGTACCGAAGTTCTTGAAGACGGAGAGGTTGGCTTTCCGTCCCAACTTCTTCGCTACGGCCCTTGCCAACTCGATACCGCTCCCGACGGCCACGACGTCAATGTCCTTGGACGGGCGGCGCAGGAATATATCCCGCACGTAGCCGCCAATCACGTATGCCTCAACGCCCAACTCATCCGCCGCTTCCGAAACCAGACGGAATGGTTTGGCTGAAATATGTTTTAATAGGTCTTCTTGTTCTATATACATATATATATATTATTGTTTATCTGCAAATCATGATTTAACCGTTACTTTTGGCTTGATCCAAAAGTAACCAAAAGATCAAGGCTGAACCGTCCAGGCTACTCCGGGTAAAGGCTACGCTGTCGCCTGCGAAACTCGCTTCGCTCAGACAGCGCAGGCTCCTGCCGCTTCGCCTTTACCCTC
>JAGBDR010000041.1 GCA_017937385.1 Parabacteroides sp. | reverse complement strand
TATGATTTATGATTTATGAATTATGATTTATGAATTGTGATTTGAGGTTTATGATTCATGTGTCGATGATAAATCATAAATCTCAAATCATAAATCCTTACATTCCTTTCAATAAACAAAGATAAGCGTCCTCCAGATTCGGTTCTACCTGTACGGCCCCGTCATGCGGGGAAGTGGTCGAGAGGTAGCGGACCCGGATGCGGTCGTCTTTCTGGATATGGTTGACGATCCGGGACTTATCCAATGTCTGTTCAAATGTTGTTTTATCGATGTCGAACTGCCAGACTTTTCCGTCCGCCATGCCGACCATATTGACCGGATCGCCGAAATATTTCAAGCTGCCCTTGTTGATTACGACCACCTGGCTGCATGAGCTGGAGATGTCTTCAATGATATGGGTAGAGAAAATCACGATGCGGTCCTTGCTCAGTTCTACCAGTAAATTCCGGAAACGGATACGTTCGCGCGGGTCGAGTCCGGCAGTCGGCTCGTCCACCACTAAGATATGCGGCAGGTGCAACAGGATCAAAGCGATACCGATACGCTGTTTCATGCCGCCGGAGAAAGAACCGATCTTCTCATCCTTACGGTCGAACATGTGGACGGCCCGGAGCACATACTCCAACCGTTCCCGGCGCAGGTCGGGATCGATGAGCCCTTTCAGGATCGCCTGGTAGTCGAGAAATTCCCAGGACGACATATTTTCGTAGGTTCCGAACTCCTGTGGCAGGAAACCGATCAGGCTCTGCAATTCCTCCCGATAGACACGAGTGTCCAGTCCGTTGATCCAGATACTGCCATAGCTCTGTTCCAGGATCCCGCAGATGATTCGCATCAGGGTGGACTTGCCTGCCCCGTTCGGCCCCAAAAGACCGAACATGCCTGTTCGGATCTCAAACGATACGCCCCGGAGCGCCTTGAAAGGCCGACGGCGTTTCCCGATCAACGGAATACTTTTCACCATACGGAACCACGAACGGCGCAATCCGGCGAAACGCCCTTTCACCCGTTCGATATGGATATTTTTCTCATACAGATAACCGGAAGTCACATAAACCGCGATGCAGAACGCCCACAACATTCCGACCGTCCCAACCAGACTCGGATTGTCCAGCCGGCGGAACAGGCCGGAAAGGATCAGCGGAGGAAGCCCCCAGAAAACAATCCGGTTGATGTATTTCACCATCCGGCCTCCTGCAAACCGCTCATAGAGGTATTTCCGTACCTTGTGCCACAGGTGAAGCGTCGCGGCATAGACCGCGAAAGAAAGGATAAAGATCCACGTCCGGCTGTCGATAAAGAACCAGGTAAACCAGATACCGAAACCCAACAAGGCGAACTGCCAACCTGCATCCGCAAAATCTTTCAACGAACGATATTCACCGGCGATCCCTAACCGCCGGCGGATTTGCAGGCCGCTTCGCCACTGACGGCCGATCCGCCCCGGCCAATCGTATATCTTCACCAAGTTACGGACGGAAATATGGATATCCGCCTCCGGATCGATCACCTTCGAACGGGCACGGCGCAAGCTTGCCTGCATAAAATAGGTCACGCCCGGAATACTGGCCAACAGCAACACGCCGTAGACGGACTGCCACAAGAGGCTGCCTCCATAGAATCCGATACAGCCGGCTCCCACCCCGACGAGTATACCGTGCAGCACCCAGACTTTCGGAGATAACCTCCTGTACCATTGCAACGTGTTTTCCAACCCCATGCAGACAGTCGGGATCAGAATCAACGTCAGCAATGCCGAAAAAGAAAGCCCGCCGATGACGGTAATGGCAAACGGAGCGCCGATCGCTCCGGCATATTCCGAGTGGCCCATTGCCATCGGAAACATGGCGACAATCGTCGTGATGGAGGTGATCAGGATCGGGCGGATACGCGACAACCCGGCCGTCATCAACGCCCTGTTGCGGCGGTAACCGCGCCGGCGGAGGATATTGGCATAGTCGATCAGGATAATGCCGTTGTTGACCACCACTCCCAACAGAATCAGGAACCCGATCATCACATTCGCATTGTTCAACAAGCTGTTTCCCGTCAGCAGCAACGCCAACAGCGAACCGATCGCCGCCAACGGGATGGAGAAGAGCAGGACGAACGGCATCGCAAAGGACTCGAACACCGACGCCAATATCATAAAGATCAGGATAAACGCTGCCAACAACAGGAACTTGAAGTCGGCCAGCATATCTTCCTCGTGGAACACCTCGACCGCCACGCCCGACGGCAGGTTATAGCCCGACACCAACTGGTCGATATCCGACCGGTAACCTTCAAGAAGGTCTTTCGAATCCTCGACATCGCGCGAAAAGGAATAGAACAGTTCGATTTGTTTGTCCTGGTTCAAGCGGGTGATACGGGCACGTCCGCGGCCATAATGGACGGAGGCGATATCCTCCAGTTTGTGCAGGCCACCGGAAGTGCTCGGTATACGCACTTCGCGCAGGTCGTCCACCGTCTTGTTCCGGTTCCTGTCCGCCTCTTCCTCTTCTTCCGTCCGGTTTGTCCGGTTGCGGATGACGATATCGTAGGTGTCTTCCCCTACCTTGAAAGAGGTTCCGGACGAAATCTCCGGGTTCAGCGACGTGAGTCCGGAGGCGATATGCTGGCGGGTAATCTCGTAGGAGGTCAGTAGAATCGGGTCGAAACCGAGACGGATCTCCGGTTGCCGGCGGTTATAGGAGACACGGGTATTGCGGATGAACTCCTGTTCGTCGAGGTAATACCGAAAGTCTTCCGCCACCCGCTGCATCAAGTCGAAATCGGCACCTTTGATCACGATCCGTTCCTGGTTCTCACCCATTCCCAAAAGGCGCATGAAGCTGCCCATGCCCCCCATTCTATCTCCGGAACCGCTTCCCCCCTTGCCACTGCCTCCGGCTTCGGAGAGGGATATTTCGGCACCGTTGATGGCACGAAGACGGAGTTGTACGTCGGATTTGATATCCGCGATACTGCGTTTCCCGATCTGGCGGTAATCGTCTCGGAGGACCAGTGTCAACTCGGCATCCGTCTCCCGGACACGGCTGATCAGGTCCTGTTTCTCCGGAAACTCGGCAAGGCGTTCCTCAATGACATGGACCACTTGGTCGGCATTCTCCAGCGTGCTGCCGGTCGGCATCGTCACATAGATGCTGAAACGGTCGCTCTCCACCTCTTTCCGGTCCTGGATATTCAGGGAAACAGAAAGGATCAGGCAAAGGAACAACAGGATAACAGCTGCGAAAATTGTCCCTCCCGGATTCCGCATACAGGTCTTCAACAGCACTAAATAGATCTGTACCGGCCGTTGCGTGACGGACACTTTCTCATAAAAGGAAGTCCCTTTATCCGGCTTCCGCAATACCGTATAGGTTGCCATCGGGATGAAAAGGAGAGCGACAGCTAAGGATATCAAAAGGGTTGAGATGATGGAGACACCGATATGATGGCCCATCAGTTTGATCAGGAACTTGTCGGAAAAGACGAACGGCAGGAAAACCGTGACCGTCGTCAGGGTGGCGGCGAGGATGGAACGCCAGACTTCGCGCGTACCTTGCGTCACGGAACGTTCGGGCGTGTTACCGGCGGCAACAAGACGGTAGATATTCTCCAGAACCACCACACTATTGTCCAACAACATTCCGATCGCTAACGCCATTCCGACCAACGTAAGGCTGTTGATCGTAATTCCTGCCCCGTAGAAGAAATTGAACGCCGTATAGACGGAAATCGGGATGGACAGGGCGATGAAAAGTACCAACCGGAAGTTCTTCAAGAAAAGCCAGAGGATGACGACGGCAAGCAGGCCGCCCACGATCGCCAAGTGGATGATCTGGTCAATGTTGTCCTCCATCGTCTCCGCCTGATTGTTCTCGACCACGATCGAGAGGTCGAGCGGAGCAAGCCGTTCGTTCAGACGTTCGATCACCTCGACTGTCCGGTGGGAAAGCTGGATCAGGTTGGCCTGCGAGTCGGCAAGCAAGGAGACGGAAACGGCATCTTTGCCGTTGACCCGGCTGTAGCTTGTCTCCTCTTTCATATCGAAGAAAACGGTTGCAATGTCTTTCAATAGGACCGGACCGGGAGCGACGACGAGGTTTTCAAGGTCGGAAACCTCGGTATAAGGTGAATTGACATGGACGAAGTATTTCCCGTCCGGTTCGTTTGTATAGCCGACGAAAGCCTTCTCCTGCGTATTCTGTGTCAAGAGGCTGCTGATAGCGGAAGGGGTCAGGTCGAGCGCTTTGCAGGCATCGGGATCAAGTTGTACCTCGATAGCTTTCTCCCGCCCGCCATAGATATTGACAGAGGCGATGCCATCGATGTTTTCCAGATCAGGCCGTATCTCCTTTTCTACCCAGTTTCGGACCCGGTCCGTACCGCCCGAACCCCGTACCTGGAGCGACATGAAGTTGCCGGTAAGCATCGAGACATCAATCTTCTGTACCTGCACCGTAAAGCCATCGGGCAATGAAGAGGCGGTCTCGTTGATTTTCTCCTGCAACTTCAAAGCTGTGATCTTGAAATTGATATTCGGTTTGAAATCGATCTGGATGGAAGACTGGCGGCTGTCGATCTGGGATTTGATCTGCTCCACTCCACCGACGGTTCCGATAGCGCCCTCAAGGGGGATCACGACCTCCGATTCCACATACGACGGGTCCATGTCCTGCGCCGAAGTGACCTGTACGAACAACATCGGCAACTCCGCGTTGGGTAGCAGCTCGACCGGTAACTGCCTGTACGAGACGTAGCCCAACCCCGTCAGGGCAATGAACAGCATACTGATTGCAATTCTTCTATGTAGTAAAAAATTCATATCGCTTTTTTTTATCATCATCCAAGACAAATATCCGAATCGCGGGCGATTCACATCCGGAACCAAGGTTCGCACCCCGAATCGCAGGCGATTCATCCCGCCGACCCCTTCGGAACCCCGAATCGCGGGCGATTTGTCCCGCTGGACCCCTTCGGGACCCCGAATCGCGGGCGATTTGTCCCGCTGGACCCCTTCGGGACCCCGAATCGCGGGCGATTTGTCCCGCTGGACCCCTTCGGAACCTCGAATCGCGGGCGATTCGTCCTGCCGACCCTTTTCGGAACCTCGAATCGCAGGCTATTCATCCCGCCGGCCCCCTTCGGAACCTTGAATCGCCCGCGATTGGCGTTCCGGCTTCCGGATCAAGGCTACCCGGCACCGGAAACAGCGGTTTTGCCCTTTTTCATTTTTTCAAATACAAAATACACGCACGGGATCACAACCAGGCTCATGACGGTCGAAGTCACCAACCCGCCGATCACCGCGATCGCCATCGGGGAACGGAGCGAAGCCCCTTCGCCGAAACCGAACGTCATCGGCAGGAGGGCCAGGATCGTCGTAAGCGTCGTCATCAGGATCGGGCGGATCCGTTGCCGGCCGGACTCCACAATCGCCTCTGTCAGTTCCATCCCGGATTGTTTCAGCTGGTTGATACGGTCGACCAGGATAATCGAGTTGTTCACTGCGATACCGACCAGCATCACGATGCCGATCACTCCCATCATATTGAGCGTTGTCCCCGTCAGGAAGAACAACAGGATCGCCCCTACCACCGCCAATGGGATCGTCAGCAAGATCGTGAACGGATGCAACAGCGACTCGAACTGCGAAGCGAGCACCATATAAACCAAAATCACTGAAAGAGCCAAAGCAAACAGCAGGCTGTTCATGGACTCCTGCCGTTTCTCTTCCTCACCGGTGACGGTAATCGAATAGTTGGCAGGCAAGTCGATATCTTTCACGGCAAGGCGTATCTCGCTGGCAACCTTGTCGAGCGAATAGTCCGCATCGAGGTGAGCCGTCACCTTACTGATACGGTTCTGCCCCCGGCGGAAAATCTCTTTCGGCGCTTGCGAATGGGTGATCGTAGCGATCTCCTGCAAACGGAACTCTTTTTCTCCGTTTCGTATGACGAGTCCGCCAAGGTCGTGCAGAGTGATATCGGGCACCTTGATCAGGATGTCCCGCATCTCTCCCCGGTATTCCATCTTGCCGGATTCAAGGCCGCTGAGCTGCTGTTTCAACTGCTCGATAACGGTCGAGACGCTGACATTATGAATACCGGCAACCGTACGGTCGACGGAGATCGTCACCTCCGGAGCCCCGTCTTCGACAGACGACCGGACGTTATAGATTCCGGGAATACCGGTTATCCGTTCCTTTACTTCACCGGTGATAGTGCCGATCATATCCAGCTCCTCCCCTTTCACTTCAATCCCGATAGGAGCCCCTTCGCTTCCCAAAAGAGAACTGAGGGAGTTCTCCTCCTGTTTCAAGGCAACCTCCAGTCCCTCGGTATTCTCGGTCATCCGGACGAACTGTGCCATCACCTCTTCGGGCGGAACCGGACAGGAGGAAGAGAGGATCACTCTCATGACAGCCGTATGCTCGCCTTCAAAGATATCATTCTCCGAACCGCTCCCCGATCCGACATGGCTGTAGATCGTACAAAGGGAGTCCTGCGAGATCGTCCGCATCAATACTTCCAAATTTCCGACAGCCGAAGCGGTACGTTCCAACGGAGTTCCCTCCGGCAATTTGATAATGGCAGAGAACGCCTTGCTCTCGGCTTTCGGCATAAACTCCGTACCGATAAAAGGCACCAACGCCCCTGCCAATGCCAACAACCCCACGGCACACCCGATCACCCACCAACGGTGATGCAACAGGATGCGCAACAGGGGGGTGTAACCGGTAATCCGGATGCCGTTTCCCTCGCGTCCCGTAGAGACGCACGGCCGTGCGTCTCTACCACCGGTACCCCAATCCGACCGTGCGTCCCCATCACCGACACCCCGGTCTGGCCATGCGTCCCCATCACCGACACCCCAATCCGGCCGTGTGCCCCCATTACCGGTACCCCGGTCCGACCGTCCGGCAATCCGGTCGTATAACATCGGAATCACCCATATCGCCACAAACAACGACGATATCAACGAAAAGGTCACTGTCCAGGCCTGATCTTTAAACAGCTCCCCGGAGGCACCATGCAGGTAAACAATCGGTAGGAAGACGACAATCGTCGTCAATGTCGAGGCCATGACCGCACCGGCCACCTCGGAAGTTCCCGTTATAGCCGCTTCGCGCACTGCCATTCCCTTCTCCTGGTTACGGAAAATGCTTTCGATCACCACGATCGCATTATCCACCAGCATACCGGCGCCGAGCGCCAATCCGCCCAGTGTCATGATATTGAGCGTAAGATGATTGAAAAACATCAGGTTGAAAGTGGCGACAATGGAAATCGGGATAGCCAAGCTGACGATCAATGTCGTCCCTAAACGGCGAAGAAACACGAACAGGATCACCACCGCCAGGACAATTCCCAGGACGGCACTGCTCTTTACCTCTCCGATCGCGTTCTTGATAAAAGTACCCTGGTTTGTGATTACCTGAAAACGATAACCGGGCAACGCCTGTTCGAGAACCGCCAACTGGCGGATCACACCATCGACCACCTTTACCGTGTTGAAACGCATCTCCTTATAGACCGACAACCCGATGCTGCGCTCGCCATTGATGCGGACGATATTTTCCGGCCGTGCATTCTCGAAACCGACGGTAGCGACCTCGCGCAGGAAGATCGGGGCTTTTTCGCCCTCTTCCCCACCCTCGGCCGTAACCGGCTTATAGCCGACAATCAGATTTTCAAAATCGCCTTCCGTCGCAAACAGGCTCGAACTCTTGACCAGGTATTGCAAACCCAACTCGCTGACACGGCCGCCGGATATGCTTTGGTTATTCGCCTCTATCTTAGAAGAAAGATCGTTTATCGTCAGCTTGAAAGCATCCAGCTTATACGGATCCGTTCGGATTACCAGCGTACTGACTTCGTCACCCGACAAGGTAACATCCGCCACGCCTTCCAACCGGATCAACTCGTTGCGGATATAGCTTTCCGCCACCTTCCTAAGTTCCGCCATATCGGTCATACTGCGATGCGAAAGCCCGATCAGGACGACGGGAGATTGGTTCGGATCGTGTTGCGTGATCTTGAGTTCGGTAATATCCTTGTTCTGGGCAAAGGGATTCATGGCTTTCTGCAAGTCGAGAAAAGCCTCATCCATATCTTTCTTCCAAGTGTACTCGACTGTGATACGGGCGGAACCGGCACGGATCACAGACGACACCTGCGTCACGTCGCTCTGCCGGATCGCCATCGCCTCCATGTTCTTGACAAATTGCTTCTCGATCTCTTCCGGCGGACGTTCGCCTGCTTTCAGCTCGATAAAGAGGCGGGGATTATTCAGGTCAGGCAACAGATCGACCGGTAACTGGTCGTATGAAATCTTACCCAACAGCAAGATCGCCAGTACCAGCATCCAGATCGTGACCGGATTACTGACCGAAAATTTGATTATACGTTTCATTTCTGGACCTTTACCTTTGCATTCTCTTTCAATGTTTCAAAACCTTTCACGACCAGGTTGTCGTTTTCTTTCAACCCCTCCAGTACCTGAATGTGCTTGTCGTCCTCCAGCCCGGTCTTGAGTTCGCGAAGTAGAGCCGTGTTTTTCTCGACAATATAGACATATTTGATACGGCGGTTGGACTGGACCACCTCTTTCGGGATGATGATGGCACTGTCTGCCTTGTCCACCACGATATCCGCTTTGACGAACATACCGGGACGAAGCTTCAGTTCGTCGTTCTGTATCCATATCTTCCCTTTGAAAGTACGGGTTTCGGAACTGATGGCAGGCGACAGTTCGCTGATCACGCCCCGGATCGTATCTTCAGGCAGCGTATAGTGGGTGATATAGACCGGCTGATCCGTTTTCACATATCCGATAGCACTTTCCGGCAGGTTGATATCCATATACATACGGGTATAATCCATGATGCCGACAACCGGTTTCCCTTGTTCGATACGGACATCGGACGTGTAGTGGGGCAAATCCACAATCACTCCGTCAAAAGGCGCCTTGATATTCATCTTCTCCAAATTGAGCTTGCCGTTCTCGTAGTCGTAGCGGGCATTCGTCACTTTCACCTCCGTATTACGCATTTCGCTGAGCGTCACTCCGCCTTTCTCATACAAGGCTTTCTGTTTCACCTGTTCCTGCTCGGCTATTTCGAGGCTCAACTCTTTGGCGTCGATCGCGATGCCGTTCTCATACTCCCGGTCTTCCAGGCGGACGATCAACTGTCCTTTGGAGACCCTATCGCCCAATTTGAAGGGTTTGCCTGTACGGGGATTGGTCTGCAACTTATATAAACCGCTCATTTCGGAATTGAGCGTCACCCCGTAGGTGGGCTGTGCCGTTCCGGTCGTGTTGACCAACTTGCTGATGGAACCTTTTTTCAGTTCCATTACCGATACGGGGGTAGCAATATCGTTCTGCGTATTTTGCGGCTGATTGTTACAACCGGCCGTCAACAGGACAAACAAAAAGAGAGAGGTGACTGTATATTTCATATTCATACTACTTTTTCGTTATTAACTCTTCCATCGGTACAATCGGCACATCGTGCTCAAAATCGTAGAGGGAAAGTATCTTGAGGTTCAACAATTCGATTTTATAGTTGATAAGCGACTGCGTATAGGCAATCTTTTTATTCGAAAGCTGGGTCTGGAACTGGTTCATGTCCATACCGGTAATATCGCCCTCCCGATAGCGGGTCAGGTTCAGGTCATACGTGCGTTGCGCGTTTGCGACGTTTTGCTCGGCTATCTTGATCTGCAAGAGCAGGTTCTCCAGGCTGCGCCAAGTCTGGCGGATGTTCAGTTCGATGTTGACTTTGTCTTCATGAAACTCTAGTTCGTTGATCTTCCGGGCGACTTCCTGTGCCTTGACACGCGCTTTCTTTTCTCCCCAGTCGAAGATCGGGACACTGAAGCTGATGGCGACCCGCGGGTTCTGTGTCGGGTTATTGTAAATCTTTTCCAGATGGCGGTTGTCCCCGATCAGGCCGAAAGAGAGGGAGATGTCCCCCTTGAACTCGTTCAACGCTTTCGTCTTGATCATGTCGAAAGCCAGCTCCTTGCTCTCGATTTCCCGCTGCCGCAGTTCCAGACGCGATTCAAGGCCATGTCGGATCGCCTTTTCCAGATTCACCTCCACCGGTTTGATCTGTACCTCGGCAAAGACCATGATATCTTCGTTCAGGTCCATCCCCAATGTCTGTTTCAACTGGTCTTTCGAGTTTTCGAGCGATACCTGCTGTTCCTCCAGCGAAGAACGTGCGGAAGCCAGGTTCACTTCCGCCTGGAACAACTCATCGCGGGCAGCCAGGTCAGCTTCCACTTTGTTCTTGATGATCTCGTAGCTTTGTTGGGCATTGGCCAGTTCCTCCCGGGTAATCGCCAATTGGCTTTGCGCCATATAGACGGAATAGAACTGCTGGGTGATCTCCTTTTCCGTATTCAGCCGTTGCAAGGCGTAGCTGATGTTGGCATTCTCATAGTCGTACTCGATCTGTTGCAACTCCATCTTCCGTTTGTTATAGGTAAAAACAGGCTGCGAAAGTTGCAGGTAGAGGTCGTTGCTGAATGCCTTGTTGCTGTTCTTGATCCCGTCGATGTTGGAGTTGTTATCCTGCCAGCCGAAGCGGTTGATCAGCGAAAGGACCCCATCCGTCCACAAGATCGGCTGGTCTACCTGGAACGTGCCGCTCGTACTGAACCGTTCGTTCGTGTACCATTGGGACAACCGGTTGTCGAAACTGCGGTTCTTGCTGTAATCCACCGGGTTGAGATTCAACGAAAACTTCGATTTCAGGGAAGCCCGCTGTGCAATCAGGTTCTGCTGATAACGTTCCAGGTTCATGTGGGAACGGCGCAAGGAAGGACTATGCGCTTCCGCTATGTCCATCGCTTTCTCGATCGTCAGCGGGATCTGTCCCGCCGCAGGGACAATCAGCCCCCAGCAGACGGCGGCCATCTGCATGATCTTTTTCATGGATCGTAACTCTCTTCGTATCATGTCGCTCATCTATTCATATCGTTTTACTATTTTGACCGCATCGGCCGTCACGCTCCGCAACTTGCACTCGTTCGTCAAGGTGATCCGGACCGTATCGGAACTGAAATAGTAAGTCCCGATGGATTCCCAACCTTCATGCGCCCTTTTCAAATCTATATAAGTCTCTTCGTTTTCTTCGTCATACGCCACCTTGAAATGGTATTCTCCACCGGCCTGCCTATTATATTTCAGTTCATTGTCTTTGGAAACATAGTAGTAAACATCGTATGTCCCGGCTGAGGGAACCGGGACTTTCCACGTCGCCGTCTGGCTGCCGTTTCCGCTTTTGATCACATAGGCAGACCGGATATAACGGCCGTAATAGGCCGCATTCGTCGTAGCCGTCCACTGCAACGGGGCACGCCAAGGCGAGACGCCGGCATATTTGAAAGGAGTCTCTTCCACCTTGTCAAGCCACTTGGGAAGAAGCCCGACAACTGCCGGCTCGGACAGGAAAAAGAGAGAATCCTCATTATCCACAATCACCTCCCCCTCCGCTTCGGGAGAAAAATCCGCAACAAGGAAATCGCCTTCGGCATCGATTGCCCTTTCCCGCTCTTCCCGAATGTCGGCAACAGGCAGGTTCAGGATATTCGGCAGATTACCGGCTATCAGCGTATTCACATCCACCTGGCGGGGGGCTTCCTCCCAAACCGTTACCAGCAATTTGGTCTGGCGGGCGGCAAGAGGCAGTTTGCGGCTCATACGCGGATCGACATTCGGGCCATAGCCTCCGACCTGTATATCGAGTTGAAGCATACCGTCGTGGTCGGAAAGGTTGCTGACCAATTGTTTCAACACAAAGCTCTCCTGCCCTTTGTTCGTGACCTTGGTCACTTCGGGCTGGCCGACCGTATAGAAAGGGAGAGGCGTCGGACGGTTCCATCCGGAAATACCCGCCCGGAGATCGGCTCCGCTGATCATCCCCAACGTATCCAGCAGACTCTCGAAACGCATATTCCGAAATTCGTTCCGTTCCAACAAGGCATACAGGGAATCCCGGAACAGGTTCACTCCCATGTTCACTTCGGCCGGAGCAAACAGGCAATACCCTTTCAGGCTGATCGCGTTACTCAGCACATCGCGGTGTTCCACATCAGCCAAAAGTTCCTTAAACGAATGTTTCTCCATCAAGAGATTTGCTTTCTCGTTCTGGCTGATCCCGTTTATCTCGCGTTCCCATCCGTTGTTGTCGGACTTCTTTTGCAGGAAAAGTTCGACCAGCCGGTTCGTAACGGGCCATTCGGAAGAATAGAGATTATACCGGAAGTTATAAAGTTCGGGAAACAGGAAATAGGGATTGTTCTTGGAAGAAATATTGAACCGGCCCCGGCCGGAAGAGTAATTATAATTGCCCTCCGTCTGCGAGAAAATCCACAGGAAATTGTTCAACGCCCGAATCTCCGCCTCCTCCTCGCTGATCTCGCGCCCTCCCCGCTTCGACCATTTCAACTGGTTCCGCTTCTGCTTGACAAAATCCAGTTGGTTGAACATACAGCCTAATTCTGGGAAAAGGACCATTTCCGGCTGCACCGTTTCCTGCGCCTGCGACCAGGCACGGACATAACTGTAGAACTGCGCCGGAACCTCCACCACCGAAAAACGGTCGAACGGGTAACTCAACTTATAGGTGCGTTCCAGGTTCTCCCGCAGGTTCCGGATCAATCCCGGAATTGTATCGCGGATCGAGTCGAACGCCGCTTCGTAATACGCATGCCCCTTTATGTGCCAGATACTATAGAGCGTGCTGTCACACTCCACACTCTTCTGTTCATATTCCCCGATAACCAGGGAAACGGACGGGTAGGGATGATTCCCCGACTGCGAAATGGCAACCAGGCCGGGAAGCGGTTTTACCTCCAACTGGAACCGGCTGAAATAGGTCTGCTGCCAGTCGGGGCTCTTGTCGCTATACCCCGTGCCGGGCCGCGGATACCAATAGGTTTCGGGCGTAAACAACACATAGTCGGAGGTCTGGAAACTATATTTCTTATCAAGCTTGAGCATATCTTCACTATACGGCTCTTGCAAGATCTCCTCCGGGATATCCAGATAGCAGAAATCCTCCCGGATCCGCCCCTCGTAGCGGACCGAAAGCGAAACGGAATCTCCCGCGGCTATCTCCCTCCCGAAATCGACCTGTAGAATCTGTTCCTCCCGCTTAAAGTCCAACAGCCTCTCCCCTTCCTTCACCTCTTCGACCTTCAATCCCGGATTCAGGCAGAAAACAAAAGTGTCCGACGTGGTAAGAGCCGTCCCTTTCATTCCGACAACAGAACAGATCGTTTCGGGCTTCTGTTCCACCGAAATATCATAGCGGTCGATCGCCATCTTCGGTTCATGGACATATTGATTGTTGATGCTTGTGTACAAAGCACGCATCTCCCCTCCCCGGAGAATCGAACGCACATGCCGGAAACCTGCCGTCCCCGCCAGCGAGAACATACAAAACGAAAGGAACAGCCACGGATAATGGCTCCTCCTCGCATTCGGCAAACGCTTGAATAGGAAAATCGTGAAAAAGATGAACCCCAAACCGGCAAAGAAATAGATCGCTCGGTGGTTCAAGATCAACTCCAAGTTACTGAACCCGACAATCGTCGATTTGAACAACGGCAGGTTATACACCATGTAATCGAACAGGTAGTAGAACTTATCCTGTATGTAAAACAACGTCAGCCCGATATACCCCAACAGCAGGATGAAAGTAAGCGCCTGGTTCCTCAACACCAACATCAGGAAAATGGAAAGGCCGATGATAAAAATCAACGTCGGTATGCTGATCAGCAGGAAATACACGGCATAGGCCAGCCCATCCACCCCTACGCCGGAAGCCATCAGATTGAATGCCAGCACAATCGACATGACCAGCAGGTTCAGGAATAGGAACACCCGGAGGTTCCCCCATATCTTCCCGACTACATACTCGGCATTGCTGAGCGGCCGGACATAAAAGACCTCGGACGTATCGAGCTTCTTGTCCCGCTTCAGAAACTCGGAAGAAAGAAAGACGGCGACCACCGCCTGCCCCGTGTTCAACAGCAGCAAGACCAGGTAAGGAATATTGGACGGGACTGCTTTCCCAAACCAAAAACCGCCGGAATCTTCCGATAGCAACAAGCTAAAGCTCAGAATCCCCAAAATAAACGCGGCCAACAGGGTGAAGATGCGGAAGAACCAGCTTCTCACCAATATCTTGCTTTCGTATTGGGCTACAGACCGTATGTTCGTGATGAATGACATGCCAGCAAACTCTTTTAGTCGTTTCTCCAACGGTTCAACTTGTTTTCCATATAATAGACGTAAGCGTGTTCGAGGTTCGGCGGATAGGACTGTGCGTCATATCCCTGCACCTCGTCGGCCACGACCTGCACTTCCCAACCCGTACCGGAGGGAATCGTCGAGATGACCGGATACCGTTTATCCACCTCATGCAGCTCGTCTCCGGTCACCCGTATACGCCACACTTTCCCTTCCGCCTGTTTCAACATATCCTGCGGGGAACCGTAGAAAGAGACCTCTCCTTTGTTCATAAGCGCCATGCAGTTGCACGTACTTGATATATCACCCACGATATGGGTGGAAAGGATAATGGTCACGTCGTTTTCACTGACTTCCGACAAGAGGTTGCGGAAACGGATCCGCTCTTCGGGATCGAGCCCCGTCGTAGGTTCGTCCACGATAATCACTTTCGGATGATGGATCAACGCCTGCGCAATCCCCAGACGACGTTTCATCCCTCCCGACAACTTGTTGGCATAACGGTCGCGCACATCGAAAAGCCCGACATTTTCCAGCATCTCGTCTACCGCTTGTTTCCGCAAAGACTTCCGGTTCATGCCGGAAAGACGCGCAGCGTAGTCTAAAAACTCATACGTTTTGTATTTGGCAAAAAAGCGGAAATCCTGCGGCAGATATCCCAATATGCCCCGTATCTTCTTGCGTTGCCGCATCAGGTCGTACCCGCAGATGTTCACCTCGCCCGAAGTCGGCTCCATAAGAGCCACCAAGATACGCATCAGGGTGGACTTGCCCGCCCCGTTCGGTCCCAAAAGCCCGAACATACCCGTCGGTATCTCCAAGTTGACATCTTTCAGCGCATGGTTTCCGTTCGGATACACTTTATTGAGATTTCTTATCGATATGCTCATCAATAGGTAACTTCTGATTTTTCTAAATAACGGGGTTAAAGATAAGGGTTATCGTACAAAAAAAGCACGGATCACACGGATTTTACGGTTTTAAATCAAATTAAACCGTATAATCCGTGAAATCCGTGCCTAAAACAGATAAGATTATCTGAATTTACCTATTAATAGTTCTGCTTCATCGGCTCGAAATAGGCCTGCGGGTGGGCACATGCCGGACATTTCTGCGGAGCCTTCTTGCCTTTGAATACGAAACCGCAATTACGGCACTGCCACAAGATCTCTTCGTCTTTTTCGAACACCTTGTTTGCTTCCACGTTTGCCAACAACTCACGGTAACGTCTTTCGTGTTCGGCTTCCACCTTAGCGATCATACGGAAAACGACAGCGATTTCCTTGAATCCTTCTTCGTCTGCGATATCCGCAAAAGCCGGATAGAGGTCAGACCATTCTTCGTTTTCACCGGCAGCCGCAGCAGCCAGGTTTTCAGCCGTTGTCCCGATCACGCCGGCAGGATAAGTAGCGGTGATCTCCACCATGCCCCCTTCAAGGAACTTGAAGAAACGTTTGGCATGTTCCTTTTCCTGTTCGGCCGTTTCCGTGAATACACCTGCAATCTGTTCATATCCTTCTTTTTTGGCCACGCTTGCAAAGAATGTGTAACGGTTTCTTGCCTGCGATTCGCCGGCAAACGATTTCAGCAGATTCTGCTCGGTACGAGTACCTTTAATACTTTTTTCCATAATGCTAATTTATGTATGATATAAAATAAGTTTGTTCTATCGTTTTGAATAAACAACATTCAAAGGTAGGAAAATGTTTAGTCAGACGACAATTTTCCGATGTAGAATATTTCTATAGGGCAATAGATAATATTGATGGTCCAGCGTCATCGTAGCAAAACCTAATTGTGTTTCGATGTTGAATGGGCTGTGTCCTGGGATGGCATGGTGAAGTCGTTTGTTTCTACCACCTGGCCGTCCCGGAGGAACAGGACTTGGTAATCGGCCTTGTCCGCCCATTCTCCCTGTTGGGGAGTAAAGGCCAGCTCTGTTTTCTCATACGGCTTGAGCGCTTTCACTTTCCGGCTTCCCATGCTTGTCCCGTTCTGTCTGATTTCGATTGTGGCCTCTTGGGAGGCTGAAAGTCCGAAGTTCTGGATTTTGACCCTGACTTCGTTTTTGTCTTTCCGATAGACGGGGCATAGGCTGGAGAGTAAGGCCGGCTTGTAATCGACATACGGCAGGCTTGCGTAACCGAACAGCATTTTCCCTTTCTTGTCTTTTCCGATCATTTTAGGGGCGAATTCATCCGGCGTGATGCCGCTCCCCTGTCCGTCGAACGTGAGGATCAGGTCTTTTCCGGATTTCTCGGTCCGGATCACCCGGCTTCCCCGTCCGAAGTTCACTTCGTTGTACGAACCGAACCGCAAGGAGGAGACGTCGATGTCCCGGGCCGGATTGAAGCCTTTTTCGGCGAGGACCTTGACCCGGATGGTTCCGGTGGAGGCCGTTATCGGCTCTTGGTTCAGGACGGACAACAACATGCCTTTGTTCATCGGGATGCAGATATTTTTCGAACTGTGATTGTCGTTGCCGTGGTCCTCCCACTTGATGGTATCGATTACGGCGAAGTTCATCTGTTCGACACGCCCCTGTTTGTCCTGGAAGACTTTCGGGCGTTCGTATTTGAACCAGTGTTCGACCCGCCCGTCCCGGTGGAAAGAGATCCCGGGCACGTAGGCTTCCCCCTGTTCCGTCACCCAGTGGATGCCGTCTTTGGAGCGTTGGTAGAACGCGATGCGTCCCAGCCAGTCATTCACAATCAGGTGGTATTGCAGGGAATCGCGCCAGATGACCGGGTCTTCGAATTCGCCTTTGACCGGCGGATAAACCCGCTTGTCGGTGAGCTGTTCGTAGGGGGCCGTACCGTCTTGGCTGATCCAGATGCCTCCGCCCCGGCAGATCATCAGGTAGGAGCCGTCCTGCCTTTTGGCAAAGCTGAGGTTGCTCAGTCCTTCGATGATCTTCCGGTCGCGAGGATTGAACGTGAACTGTTTGTATTGCCAGGGACCGTTGACTTGGTCGGCTATGTAATATCCACCGATGACATATACGACGATCCGGCTGTCGTTGAGGACGAATGCCTCCGGGTTGTGTCCCTTCCCGATGGTGTCCTGGATGGCGAAAGGGCCGTGCAGGTGGTCGCTGGTTGCATGATAGACGGTCGAATTGGGCCATTCCATGTGTCCTTTGGGAGCGCTTTCCGGCCATCCGCATACGAACAGGTGGTATTTGCGGTCGGGTGTTTGCAGGATGTTGCCTCCCCAGAAAGAGATGCCGGGGTGTTCGATACCGTTGTCGATATACCGGGGGCGTACGCTGTCAGCTCCCCATGTGTCTTTGGAGAGCTTTCCTTCGGGCATGGCCTCGAAACGGTCCATGTAGCGTCCGCCTGTTATGAGTTGGTCCCACTCTGCAGGACGTTCCCTCTCTGTGATCTGGGCGGTCAGTGAGAGGGGGATCAGAGTTGTTGCTGCGAGCAACAGGTGTAGTTTACGTTTGTTCATGATATGGAATATTTTTTGTGCATCAGTAAATCGATTCGGATTTCTCTCGTGAACGGGTCTGTCCGGAAGTCAGGAACGCCCGGATTGCAGTGGGAGAGACCTGTCGTGCCGGACTGAATTTACCGGATTTCATATATTCGATGAGACTGTACAACAGTTGTTTCTTTTCCGGATTTTTCTCCTGTTCGCGGAGGAGATCCAGGCTGCATACGATCAGCTTTCCGTTCAGGCAGTTGGTTTCGAACAGATTGGTCAGGCGGCGGTTGTTGGCGAAGTTGTCCACACATTCGATGAGGGGTGTAACTTCGGTATACAGGCTGTCGATACAGAGTGTTTTTGACTGTGTTGTGAGCCGCCACCATTGCCAGTCGGTATGGCTGTCGGTCGGGAAGTGGGCGAATGCCGGGTGGGCCGGGTCGAGCAGTAATCCCATCGTGCCGGCTTGCTTGGGGAAGTGTACCGGGCTCCAGAATACAGGGACGAACTTCCCTTCCAGCCCTTTCAAGGATTTGTAAGGCGGATTGAAGAGCACCTTTTTCCCCTCCTGCAAGGCTTTTTCGGCAGTGGCGAAACGGTCTGTGACGACGATGTCCCCTTTGTCGACGGTCAGGGATGCTGGGTATACCCATATCTTCCACTCGTTGGTGTACTCACTCCCTTTCAAGGTAGCCGACAAAGTCAGTTCCTTGGCTTCCGTGATCGCGTCCAGCGGGCAGCGGATGTCTCCGGCAAGGCTGTTCTCGCCGACGGGCAGCGAACGTGCCGGAAATTCTCCCTGCGCAACCGCCTGTCCGTCCCGGTCGACCAATTTCCAGCCGATAACGGCATTCTCGATCGCCTTGTCGCTGTAGTTTACGATTTCGATGGCGGCTTCAAACGCTTCGTCGGATGTATAGGTCGCTTTGGCAAAACGGGCCAACGGGGTTACCGGAGCGCAAGCTTGGCGGAACGTGGCCGCCTCCGTGACGCCCTTGCTTTCCCAGAAAGCATTCAACAGCCCGACAAGCGCCGTTCCCTGGCCGGGGAAGTCATGCAGGTCGAGCAGTTGGATACCGCTGATTCCCGGAGTTTTCATCGCTCTTTCGATCTCTTCTTTGTAGAGCAAGGCGGCCAGTTTGCCGGTTGCCATCAGGTAGTCGTCTGCCTTGTCGGCCAGCCCCTTCTTTTCAAGGTCTTCCTTTACGCCTTTGAAGTTGAGCGGGTCCAGTACACCGGTATATTTCTCGATCTCTTTCAGGTCGGGATAGACGGCATATTGCCCTACTTCATGAGTGATGAGCGGAACCTTCATTCCTTCGACCGAGGCGGAATAGTCTTTGTCGAACCGGGGCGGTTCTGCGTTGAACACGCCCTGGCCGCGCACCCATCCTTTTTTTGTCCATTGGGTGATGAAGAAATCGTCATCCGTTTCCGGCCAATCGCCGTGTCCCCGTTCGAACGTAAAGGAGGTGGTGGTGTAGAGGTGGCGCGGGTCTTTCGCCTTGACATGGTTCAGGAGCGAGCCTAAGAACTCGAAGTCATACTGGAGTTCGTTACCCAAGCTGAGCAGGCAGAACGACGGATGGTTGCCGTATGTTTCCAAAATACGGTCCGCCTCGGCGTATAGATAGGGGGCACGTTCATCCTCGGTCAGGTTGGTCGACCAGAGCGGGAGCTCCACCTGGAGGTAGAAGCCGAGCGAGTCAGCCACTTCGAACGCCGCTTCCGGGGGGCACCAGGAGTGGAAACGGAGGTGGTTCAATCCCCATTCGCGGGCGGTCGTGAAGACCTTCGTCCAACCGGCGTGTTCCATCGGGGGATATCCGGTAAGCGGGAATATGCAGCATTCCAATGTCCCTCTGAGGAAGATCTTCCGGTCGTTCAACATCAAGGCCGCCCCGTCTTTTCTCAAGTCCCGAAAACCGAATTTGATCTCCTTGGAATCTTGGTACAGATCTGTCTCAATGGAAGCCTGGAGCGTATAGAGGTTGGGTGAGAACTCGTTCCAGAGCTGAGGCTCGCCGGGTATATCGCAAAGTAAATCGATGCTGTTTTCTCCCGGTTGAAGGTCAATAGGCTGTTTCATCGATCGGTGCAGCTTGTCCTTGCTGATGCAGACCGACAAAGAAGCGGTTGTATCAGCTCTTGCATTGTCGATATTGCATCTTATCCATACAATCTTGTTTTTTAGGTCCGGATAGGCCTGTAGATTGCGGATGGAAACGGCATCTTTGGCGGTCAGGGATATTTCTCCGATGATCCCGTTCCACATGATCTGTGTCTCGTCGGTATAGGCATGTGCCATGTCGCCTGCCATGATATCATATCGTTTCCGGTTATCGACGCGGATCGTGAGGGTGTGTCTGCCGGGAGTCAACTGTTCCGTCAGGTCGTACAGATGCGGAGTAACCAGGCTTTCTTGTCTGCCGTTGATGGGTTTTCCATCTACCCAGACGGCAGTCTGCCAGATGACCCGTTCCAGTTTGAGTTCGATCGTCTTGTCTTTCCAACTGGAGGGAATATCGACTTCTTTGCTGTACCAGGCCGGTCCGACATACCTGTTTTTGCGGGTCAGGTGGAGGACTTGCGGTTTTTGGATAGACGGTTTCAATGAGTTGGGCGTTCCGTATCCGGCATCATCGGTGGTTCCGGGCAACTGGATCGTGTGCTTGAAATGCTGTTTGGCCCAGTTTTCGTCTATGCCGGTGTCGGTACTGTCCAATGCAAATTCCCATTCCCCCGCCAAAGAAATGCGGGAGGGACTGTTTTTACAGGCAAACAGGCACATCAGGAGGCCTGCTGCCAGAAGGTAAATGTTTGTTCGTCGCATGAATCAGGTATTAAGTTTCTAAATCAAATTGGTACCTCATATAATCGCAATTATATTTATTATACCATTAGATTATCTTTTAATCTTAAAAGTCGTCAACACAAACCCATGGTCGGAGGCATAGAAGAAGTCTTCGCCTTTGAATGAGAATGTTTCGCCCAGATTCTGGTCGTAGCATTCCGATGCGGTAGCCTGTATGTTCTTGCCTTTGTAATAGATGAAGTCGATACGGTCTTGCCGGTTGTGAGTAGAGACGCACGGCTGTGTGTCTCTACTTTCCAACGAATCGACATCGCTCAGCCAGGTGGTTCCGATGTGCTGGACTGGGTCCGGGTTGATTTCTCGGAAACTATCCTTGAAACGGGCGTTTTCCAGTTCTTTGGATACGGTCCAGCCCACAACCGCGCCCCCATGATTGTATAGGTTGCGGGTCGCTTCGGTCCAATCCAGGTGTGAATAGCTGTTGAAATCGCCTCCCATGATCAGGGGGATGCTGTCTGATTCGGCGATCATTGGTTGCAGGACGGAAAGGATTTTGCGGATTTCGTCGTCGCGTGTGCCGGCATCGTCCCAAGCTAAAATCTCGGCTTCGGGCTTATCGGTCGGTACTAAGCGGGCATCGGGGAGATAATGTAGCCAGGTGTCGAACAGGCGGACCTTTGTCCCGTCCATGTCAATCTCCACGCCTCCGAAGTTGAATGTCCCGATCTGGTCCGGGAAACTGTATTCTTTGACGATCGGATAGCGGCTGTATATACAGAGGTTACTGGATATCAGGTGATAGTGGTAGCCCAACGAGTCGGCGACCATGGGTGCCGCCCCGTAAGTCTCGACCATTAGGATTACGTCGGCCTCGCTTTTTTTCAGGATTCCGATTACGTTGTCGCACGCTTTCTGTCCGTAGGCTTCCGAGTGGCCGGCATGCCAGACATTCCAAGAGAGAACGGTGAGCGACTGTTCCTGTTCCTTTACGGAACAAGAACATAGTAAATGTAGAAAAAGCACAATTAAAAGGGGTAGAGACGCACGGCCGTGCGTCTCTACGACACAGGTAATGATAGCGGATGTTTTCATCAATCGATTCTATTTAGATGTTTGTACGTATGTTTGTCTTCACGTGTGGGTGGATGGACTAAAAACGACTTATTTGAAAATAGAACTTACGACTTCTCCCGTCCAAGACAAAGGAATCTCAACATGAAACAGACGGAGAATCGTAGCTGCCGTATTTACCGTATTATTCGGTTCCGTAATTTTAAATCCTTTCCGTATTCCGGGACCGGTGATTCCCCAAGGGACAATCATCTCATTCGTGGTGACTCCTCCATGCCCATACTCAATACCTCCATGATCCGAGAGGAACATAAAATGAGTGTCTTTATACAAACCGTCCCGTTTCATATTTTCAAGAAACTTTCCGATCTCGACATCCGCTTCTTCGATTGATTTTATATATTCCGGAGACATCCATTTATGCTTATGGCCGGCATGATCGGTATGCACGGAATAAAGGAAAACCAAAGTAGGATTTTCTCTATTCGCTTTCAGGAATGAGAATGCTTTTTCATAATTCGGGACATAAGCATCTTGTTCCAAATAGCTGACTTCATCCAAATACTTCTTATTATAAGGATAAAACAAATTGATCCAATTATAGTAAAAAGCGGTCTTCATTTGCGGGACTGCATCTTTCAGGATTTTAAATACAGACGGATAATAGCCGTCATCGTCTGTTTGGATGGCTGGTAGTTTGAATTGGGAGATTTCCCAACTATTGTCGACAACTCCATGTTGCTCCGGACCGCTTCCCGTCAGATGGCTTGTCCAATTAGGCAACGTTACCGAAGGCATAACCACCCGTGTATCGAGCGAAAGAGAACCTTCAGCCAGCAACGCATCTAAGTTCGGTGTTTTTGCTTTCAGGAATCCTTCCACACAGATTCCATCGAGAGATATCAGTACCACACGCTTGACATTCACTTTGCCAACCTTATTCGTCATTGCAACTACAGGCGTAGAAAGAGATGCCGATCCTAAAACCAACGCACTTGCAAGCCCCTGTTTAAAAAATGTTCTTCTTGAATTTTTCATGATAACTATACTATTTTCCTTGAAACAAGTTTGATGTTTCAAAATTAACCGACTGTAGGTAACAAGCAAAGAATCGATACATTTAATTATTGTCCATTTCGGACCTTTTCCCTAAAAAAAATACACAATTCGCAACTGATGAAGACAAACGAGGGTTTTTGTGTCGGATATAACATTCAGACGGCAGTCGATGCAGAGAGTCACCTCGGACGACCTGGGGAGCAAATAGTTAAAAATGACAATATCCCCAATTTTCGTGTTTTTCTATTTTGAAAGAAATTTTGGACGATTCGGATCTGACTTTTTTCTCTTAAAAGCCGGTATATCTGAACAACCGGTAAAACGCAGTCGGCAAGAAATCGGGAAAACAGCTTTTTTTGTTAATGAAAAGCCGGAAATCCTACCTTTGTGAAAAGGCTGAACTTCCGGAGAATCGCTTGTAGCAAAACAATACGGCTATGTTTCCGAATATTCAAAAAAGGAATTTGCCGCCTGTTTGCCGTGACGACCGTCTTTATCGCCGTGACGACCGTCTTCATGGTTCCTGAAGTCCGGTTTTACCCGTTGTGAAGTCGGACTTCACGGCGATGAAGACGGTCTTCGTGGAAAAAAACTGCGCACTTCATGGCGGTAACCCCTCTTTTCAGCCGTCAGAAACGGATTTTCAAGCCATTTATAAGGATTGTATATTTTTGTAAAAGAAACGATAATATACAATAAGGGGGATTGGGAAGAGCCGTTGAAAGGATGGATGGTGATTGGTGGATGTGTTATATGAATGACGGAGTTATACAAAATGATTGTCGTTTGGCGGGTTTGGAGTCTGTCGGCCCTTTTGCTCTGTTTCTACCGGGGGCAGTAGCTGCTATGGATCGGCTGCCATATCCGAAGGCCAGTTCCGTTTTGTATCAGTTTTCCTGTTTTTTGTTCCTGGCAGGAGTGTATTCCATTCGGATAGAGGGGAGATCGGTTTGGAGATTGTCCGTATTTTTGCGTACGGATAATTTAAAAAAACGGAGACAAATATGCGTAGGTCCTTTCTATCTAAAAGGAGGCTGCTCGGTGCGGGAGTCATGCTTTCTTTATGCCTCGGCTTGCAGGCCCAGAACAAGGAAATGCAGCAGGTTGCGGCAAACGACTGCGGAGTGGCGGGTACACAAGCCTTTCTGATCAAGGGTGATAACTATACATTGCCGGATGCTTTCACGGGAAGCAAAGAGGCGAAAACCTGCAATTTCGGCGGGATGGTCATTTATGCTTTCGATCAGATGGATATACAGGCCGATTACCGGATGGAGGTCGTCTACCTGGCCGACAGCCGGCGTGAACAGCGCATCGTGGCCGATGGCAACGAGGTGCAGGCTCCCGTTGTACTGGAAGAGGGAAAGGAGCAACGCTACACGATCGACCTGCCGAAGAAAGCCTATGCCTACGGGCAGTTGGTTCTGGTGTTCGAGGTCTTGAAAGGGGACAATGCGATTGTGTCGGAGTTGAACCTCTATTCGTCCAATCCGACCCGGCTGAAACCTTTCGGGGAAGAACGCAAAAAGGAATTGGCGCATACACAGGCTTACACCGTAGACACGACGGTCTGTGCGGAAAAGGTCTTGCCTACCTATATTAGCAAACCTCATCAGGTAGCCGGTGTCTATACCCCCGTCCTCTCCTTAAACGGCACATGGTCGTTCTGCGAGAAGCCGGCTACCCGTTTTTATGAACAGAAACAAAGCGGACCATCCCTCCATCCTCTTTTGGTCGATGGCGAATGAATCCTATTGGAACAAGGAGTTCGCCCAGGTGCAGGTCTATATGGAAAAGGCCGATCCTACCCGTCCGTTCACGTTCCACGACCAGGCGTATGGCGGTTTCAACAACCAAGGCAGTACGGCACCGATCGCGAATATCCATTATCCCGGCCCTAACGGCTATAAGGTGGCTGCGAAGAGCGACCGCCCGATGATTTACGGCGAATATTGTCACCTGAATGTCTATAACCGGAGCGAGCTGGTGACGGACCCCGGCATCCGCAGCGACTGGGCGTTGGCGTTGGCCCCGACGTGGGACAATATGTATCAGACACCGGGTGCCTTAGGAGGCTCCATCTGGTCTGGTATCGACGATATTTTCCAAATGCCGGGCGGTGATGCGGTCGGCTACGGCCCTTGGGGACCGATCGACGGTTGGCGCCGCCCGAAGCCGGAATATTGGGATATGAAGAAGATCTATAGCCCGATACGGGTGGAGACGAAGCGTTTGTCGCCGGCCTCCGAACTGGTTGTCGAGCTTGAAAACCGGTACACCTATACTAATCTGAACGAACTGCGCATCAGGTGGCAGTATGGAGCGGAAAAGGGAATCGCTTTCGTCGATCTGGAACCCGGTGAAAAGGGGCAGCTCCGCATCCGGATAGCCCATCCGGAAAAGGCGAATGAGCTCTATCTCTCTTTTGCCGATCCTCGCGGTTTTACGGCCGATGAATATTTGATTCCGGTCGGCAGGCAGGTCCAGAATGAATTGTTGAGACGCACGGCCGTGCGTCTCTCCATTCCCCCTCGGTTGAAAGAGAAGAAAGACCGTTATGTCGTCAGCGGAAAGGATTTTATGTGTGAAGTCAGCCGTGTTTCCGGCCAGATCCTTTCGGTCAAGAAAGGGAAGAAAGAGATTTTGAACGGCGGTCCGTGGTTGATGGCTTTGCCGTTGACCGGCGGCGGATGTTATCCGAACCACAACGCCAATACGTCTGTGTTCAATGACCTATGCTCCGAGTGGCAGGTAGAAAAAGTGGAGGCGGTTCAACAGGGGGATGATGTCTTGATCAAGGTGGCTGGCGCTTATAAGGAGTTTGCCGGATCATATGATCTGAAAATAAATGCAGGAGGTGAACTGACAGTCGCCTACTCTTTTGAGGCCCTTGAAGAGGTGAACCCGCGGCAGTGGGGACTGGTGTTTGAAGCGCCTGCCTCTTTCGACAAAACCTTCTGGCGTCGGGAGGGTATGTGGAGTGTCTATCCTGCCGACCACATCAGCCGTCCGGTAGGGGAAGCCAGCCTCTTTTACGAAGGACTCCCCGCCAAAGTCGATCCGCGCACGGAGCTGGGGTGGTCCTGGAGTTTGGATTACAACGAGTTGGGAAGCAATGATTTCCGCTCTACCCGCCGGAACATCTGGTATGCCGGCCTGAAAGACGGAACCGGTCATCAGATAACGGTTCCCTCCAATGGCAAACAGCATTGGCGTTCCTGGTTGGAGAAAGATAGGATCCGTTTCTTGGTGGCCGACTTTGTAACGGCCGGCAATGAGATGTTCCTCAACAGCTACTACGCCCCCTACCGGAAACCCTTGAAGAAAGGAGACCGGATTGGCGGAAGTGTAAGGGTGAGGGTGGAGTAATCTGTTTGTCGTTATTTTGCTTTTGGATACTTCCCTGTCCGTTTTTTAGTAACTTTGTGCCATCGATAAAACAATGCGTATTATGGAACTATCGTCCGAACAATCTTTATGGGGGATGTTGGAAGGCATTACCGAGAATCTGAAGTACAAACGGCTGGCAGATGTGTTCCGCTTTGTCTCTTTTCAGCCGTTTGAGACTTTTGGGCCGCATAAACACCTGCGTATAGAGATCAATTATGTGAAGAAGGGGAACTGCATCCTGCATCTGGAGAACGAGAGCATCAGTTTCAAGGAAAATGAGATGATGGTGATCTGCTCCAATGTCGAGCATACTTTTGAGGCGGGGTCGGATGATACGACCCTGATGCAGCTTGAATTCCTGCCTGAAATCTTTTCCCGCTTCAATTCGTCGGGGCAGGACGGAGCGGGCGAACTGGGGCCGGTCACGATCTTTTCGGAAGAGAACCGGCTGATCAAGATCGTGAATAACGTCCGGATCATGCGTGCCGTACAGCGTATTGTCAATGAGATGAACCAGAAAAACAAATATTACCAGTATCTGGTTGTCATGTACTATGCCGAACTGCTGATCTTGATTTATCGCTATTTAGATGAGGCGTACCTGCCGATCTGTACGAATGATTCGCTGAAGAAAGCGATCTCTTATATCCGCTTGAATTACCAGTCAGTAGTGACGATCAGCGATGTCGCCTCCCAGACAGGGGTCGGAGAACGCTACTTGCGTAAACTTTTTTCCCAATATCTGAATCTCTCCCCGTTGGATTACCTGAACCAGATCCGGATCAACAAAGCAATTGAATTGTTGCGGAATACGGAGATGTCTGTCAAGGAAGTATGCTTTGCCTGCGGCTTCCAGTCTCCCCAGTATTTTTCCCGGATATTCAAACAACAAATGGGTGTTTCTCCACGGGAAGTGACGAAATAAGGATGGCTTCGTTTACGCAAGTGTCGCCTCCAGGGCGGCAGGTCAATACCGGAAGCTGCCCCCTCCGAGGAATTCACGCAGCAGGGACGTGCCGGGAAGCCCGGTGTCGGGGATGCTGTTGAAATAGCGGAGGAAACGGAGCAGGCGGTATGCTTCGGCATTTTCCGGATCGCATTCGCGCACTTCTCTCAGGATCGGCTCGGCAAACTTGCGCAGGGCGGCCAGCTCGTACAGCATGGCGCTGTTGAACATCGCGTCCGCATTTTCCTGATATGGGAATATCCATTTCTCCTCTCCCCGGCGTACGCTGGGCCAGCGGGCGATCGTGTCGCGGGCGGAATATCCCCGGAAGCGGTAATCGCGGATGATGCGGCGCAAGAGGCGGTTGTCGGTTGTCGGAATCCAGTTGTGGTTGTCCAACGAGATGGAAGTCAGCACAGACACGTAGATCTGATATTTGTAGCGGTCTTCGATCATGGAGGTCAGTTCGGGGTTCAAGGCGTGGATGCCTTCTATCACTAAGACGGAGTTTTCCCGCATCTTCAGTTTTTTCCCTTTGAATACGCGGCGGCCCGTTTCGAAATCGAAGCTCGGCACATCGATCTCTTCTCCTGAAAGCAACTTCTGCAATTCGTGGTTGAAATAGGGCAAGTCGAGTGCGTACAGCGATTCGAAGTCATATTCTCCGGATTCGTCTTTCGGCGTGTCTTCGCGGTTCAGGAAGTAGTCGTCCAGTGAAAGTCCGACCGGATGGATCAGGTTGGTGATCAACTGGATCTCCAACCGCTTGCAGAAGGTCGTTTTCCCTGAAGAGGAGGGACCGGAAATCAACACGATACGGACGCCGTTGTCGTAACGGGCGGCGATCTCTTCCGCGATCTTGGCTACCTGTTTTTCCTGCATGGCTTCGGAAACCATGACGATCTCGGACGCCATGCCTTTCTCTATCGCCCGGTTCAGGTCGCCGACGTTATCGAGCCCGACCGTGTGTTGCAGGGTCAGATGCTCTTTGTAGACCTGGAACATCTTGTCTTGGTGGATAACCGGCTCCAACGCTGTCGGGTCGGTCCTTTGGGGCACGCGCAGCAACACGCCGTCGAAATAGGGGACCAGGTCGAATTGCCGGATATAGCCAGTGGATGGTGTCAGGCAACCGTAGAAATAGTTGATGTAACCGTCCAGCTCATAATAAGAGGTATAGGGCATACCGGCACTTTCGATCAGGCGGGCTTTGTCGTTCATCCCTCTTTCCCGGAACAGGACTGCCGCATCGGCCGTGCGGACCGTCTTCAAGTGGAAAGGAAGGTCGGCGTCGATGATTTCACGCATCCGCTTCTTGAGCTTGCCGATTGTCTCTTCGTCGATTTTCTTGCCGTTGTGGATCACGCAATAGTAACCTTTCGATATGGAATGTTCCAGGTTCAGGGTGGCCGCAGGAAGCACGTCGTTGACGGCTTTCGAGAAAATATGACAGAGGGAACGGACATACGTTCGCATCCCCGAAGGCCCGGAATAGTCGACATACTCAATATCTTTTGGATGCCAGCAACGGAAGGTAAGCCCTTCTGTCTTATTATTGACCTGCGCATTCATCGGGCGTGACCGGAGCGGTGCGCCGACCAGCGAATAAATCTCCAATAAAGAAGAGCCGACCGGCACTTCTTTATACAGGTTGTTGTTTTTGCAAAAAATTGTAATTGTTTCAGACATACTATCTCGGTTATTATTTTTATTTTTGTCCCATAAAATTAGGAATATAAATCGAATGCCGACTCGTCACTGGTCTGTATATAACTATTTTTATGGATAACACTATATTTATTGTACTAAAGTTGCTCGGTTCGCTTGCCCTTTTGATGTATGGGATGAAAGTGATGAGCGAAAGCCTTCAGAAGTTGACTGGCGACCATTTGCGCAATATCTTGGGGGCGATGACGACCAATCGCTTTACCGGTTTGCTGACTGGAGCATTCGTGACGGCGGCTGTCCAGTCGTCGACCGCGACGACGGTCATGACCGTCAGTTTTGTAAACGCCGGGCTGCTCACGTTGGCACAGGCCATATCCGTCATCATGGGAGCCAACATCGGGACTACGGTGACGGCCTGGATCATGTCGGTCTTCGGTTTCCAGTTCAACATGTCGAACGTGATTTTCCCGCTTTTCGCCTTGTCCCTGCCTTTGATATTTTCCAAGAAAAGCGGACGCAAGTCGTTGGGAGAATTTGTCTTCGGGTTCGCTTTCATGTTTTTAGGCTTGTCTACGTTGAGGGAGAATGCCTTGCACATGGATCTGGAACACAATGAAATGATCTTGAATTTTATCGCCTCTTGCAAGGAGTGGGGGATGTTTTCCGTGTTGTTGTTCCTGCTGATCGGGGGGACGATTACGATGGCAGTGCAATCGTCGGCTGCCGTGATGGCTATCACCTTGATCCTCTGTTCCAGCGGTGTCCTTGACCTCTATTTGGGGATCGCGTTGGTGATGGGGGAGAATATCGGTACGACCGTCACCTCCAACATCGCGGCGTTGACCGGGAATGCGCAGGCACGGCGGGCGGCATTGGCCCATTTCATCTTTAACTTCTTCGGGGTGATTTGGATTTTGTGTGTGTTCCATCCTTTTATCGACACCGTGATCCGCCTTGTCGATTATTTGGCCCCCAATACGCCGAAGGAGGTGGCCATCACGTATACGTTGTCTGCCTTCCATACCGCGTTCAATATCTGCAATGTGTTGATCTTGATCTGGTTTGTCAAATGGATCGAACGTTTGGTCTGCATCGTGATCAAACCTAAGTCGGAAGACGAAGAAGAATACCGTTTGCGTTATATCACCGGCAGCATGCTTTCAACGGCCGAACTGTCCATCTTGCAGGCGCATAAGGAGATCTCTCTGTTTGCCGAACGTGCCGGCCGTATGTTGGAGATGGTGCAGGATCTGTTTTATGACAAGAACGAAGAGTCTTTCTTGAAGACCTACAACCGGGTGGAAAAGTATGAGAACATCAGCGACCGGATGGAAATCGAGATCGCCAACTATTTGACTTGCGTGGCGGAAGGCCGGTTGAGCTCGGAAAGCAAGGAAGAAATCCGCATCATGCTGCGTACGGTGTCGGAAATAGAAAGCATTGCCGATTCGTGCAACAATATGGCGCGGAGTATCAAGCGGCGTAACGAGTTCAAGTCGGTGTTTACGGACGAACAGAACCATAATGTAGACCAGATGTTGGGGCTTACGAAAAAGGCCTTGCAACGCATGATCGAGATCCTGAAGAAATCGGAATTGGTCCGTAGCGATGCCAATCCTTCTTATAATATCGAAAACGAAATCAATAATTACCGGAGTCGGTTGAAAGCGCGTAATGTGGAAGACATCAACAACAAGAAATACCAGTATCAGGATGGAGTCTACTATATGGATATCGTCGGTGAAGCGGAAAAACTGGGAGACTATGTGTTGAATGTCGTGCAAGCTGTTGTCGAGAAAAAAATATGAAACCGAATTATACATTTACCTAAATTTTAATTGAATGGACTATTCATTATTCGATTTCCTTTGCCTTATCGGATCTTTAGGGCTGTTTCTGTACGGTATGAAAGTGATGAGTGAAGGCTTGCAGAAATTTGCGGGTGACAGTCTGCGCAAGATTCTGACGGCTATGACGACCAACCGGGTTACCGGAGTCCTTACCGGCGTTTTGATTACAGCCTTGATCCAGTCTTCATCCGCCACGACTGTCATGGTGGTCAGTTTTGTAAATGCCGGTTTGCTCACGCTTACCCAGTCCATCGGAGTTATCATGGGTGCCAATATCGGAACGACCGTAACGGCATGGATTATTTCTGCCTTGGGATTCAAAGTCGATATTGCGGCATTCGCTTTTCCGCTGCTTGCGTTTGGAATACCGCTTCTGTTTTCGGGGAAAAGCTCACGTAAGTCGGCCGGGGAGTTTATTTTCGGTTTCTCTTTCCTTTTTATGGGGCTCCAGGCCTTGAAAGCCAATGCGCCGGATCTCGGAGCCAATCCGGATATGCTTGCTTTCGTGCAGAACTATGCCGATATGGGCTTTTTCTCTGTCATCCTGTTCCTGTTTATCGGAGCTATCCTGACCATGATCGTGCAAGCTTCTGCTGCGACGATGGCTATCACGTTGATCATGTGTGCCAACGGATGGATCGATTACCAATTGGGTGTGGCGCTCGTATTAGGTGAGAATATAGGTACGACGATCACGGCTAACCTGGCGGCCTTGACCGGTAATGTGCAGGCCAGACGGGCAGCTTTGGCGCATCTTGTCTTCAACATATTCGGTGTGGTTTGGGTCTTGGTCCTGTTTTATCCATTCACCGATGCCGTCTCCTGGTTCGTCACGAACGTGATGCGCATATCCGATCCGTCGGTGGCTGTATCTTTCAAACTGGCGGCTTTCCATACGGCTTTCAATATCAGTAATACATTTGTCATGATCTGGTTTGTCGGCCTGATCGAAAAAACCGTCCGTTTCCTGATCCAGGGGAAAAAGGACGAGGACGAGGAATACCGCCTGCGCTATATCACGGGAGGTATGTTGTCGACCGCCGAACTTTCGATCTTGCAGGCGCGTGAGGAGATTACCTTGTTTGCCGAGCGTACGGGCCGTATGCTGGACATGGTGAAAGCGTTGTTTTATGAGAAGAACGAGGATACGTTCCTGAAAACGTATAGCCGTGTCGAGAAATACGAAAGTATCAGCGACCGGATGGAGATCGAGATCGCCAATTATTTGACTTGCGTGGCTGAAGGCCGCTTGAGTTCGGAGGGGAAGGAAGAGATCCGCATCATGTTGCGTGCCGTATCGGAGATCGAAAGTATCGCAGACTCCTGTAATAATATGGCGCGGAGCATCAAGCGCCGCAACGAGTTCAAATCGACTTTCACGGACGAACAGAATCGTAATGTGGACCAGATGTTGTCGCTCACGGAGAAGGCTTTGTGCCGCATGATCGAGATACTGAAGAAGTCGGAACTCGTACGTGACGATATCAATCCGTCTTACAACATCGAGAATGAGATAAACAACTACCGCAACCAGTTGAAAGCCCGCAATGTGGAGGACATCAACAACAAGAAATACCACTATCAGGACGGTGTCTATTACATGGACATCATCGGCGAAGCCGAAAAGTTGGGCGATTATGTGCTGAATGTGGTACAGGCGGTTATTGAGAAGAAAATTTAAGGGAATGTCTGATAAACGTAAATATTATGGGGCTGCGGATGGCGCGAATAACATGAGGATGTGTCGAAAGGCGCTGTAGGTGCATAATAGGGAAGTGTGTCAAAAAGCGCTGTAGGCGCTTCGCATAATAGGAGGCTGAATTCTAAGTCCCCTCCAAACAATATCTATAAAATCTTACCCAAGTTTACGAACATTAACGTATCCTTGGGTAAGTTCGTATATAGACATAACTACTCTTCAGAAGTGTATATCTACTTCCTAAACCTAAGATGTTT
>JAGBDR010000040.1 GCA_017937385.1 Parabacteroides sp. | reverse complement strand
GTCTTGTGTATAGCTTTCGCCCTTCACAGGGGTACGGCTATTAGAACTTTTAATTTCAATATACTTTAGTATTATTAATATTAAATCTAACCGCTTGTTCGCCTGTCGCAGGGTAATTGCCGTTGTTTATGTAGAGACGCACGGCCGTGCGTCTCTACGGGGGAAACGGCACGCGGCCAAACATTTTAGAATTATTTGATTATAAATTCATGTTTATTTTACGATAGCCTTCACAGCTGCTTCGCCTTCGACAGCCACAACAACTACACCTTGAGGAGCAGCGATTACAGCATTGTCGGAAGCCAGAACCGTGTTAGCGACTACCTGACCCAGGATGTTGCTGATAACAACCTTCTTGCCGGCTGCACCAGCGATTGTTACTTGACCTTCGCCGGCGATAACTTTCACTTCGGAAGTAGTGATTGTTTCGTTGGCAGTCGGAGCGCGATCAACACCTTCTTCGATAACAAACTCGTCACCGTTTTCAAAACCTTCTGTCACAACTACTGTACCGTTGATCCATTTCAGGTAACCTTCGTTAGAGATTGTTTTACCACCTTCATATTCTTCTTCAGCTTCTTCCTTAGTCAAACCACCACCCAAGAATTCTTTGTACTGAGTCTGAATCTTGAATGTCTGCTTATCGGCATTTGTGTAACGGAATGCGAACTTAGCCACGTTGAAGTCAGGCGTATCCATGCCGATCTTGACAGTATCGTTTTCAGCTTTTACGATATACAATGTGTCGTTTGTATGGAAACCGGTTACGAATGCCAATTTAGCGAGCTTTTCTTCACCTGCTTCATTTTCATTGACATACCAGTTGTTGTGGATATCATCGTACAAGTTGGCTGTATCTACCAAGTTAACTAAGAAGTCACCGTAAACCGTATCAATAGCACCTACAGTTTGTTCATGTCCCGGAACACCGCAACCATCGATATGGCGACCGTAAGACTGTCTTACAGCCAACAAATACTGATAGCAAGTGTTAGGATCTTCTTCTGTACCACGATTGACATAAGCCGTATCAACAAACAGAGCCGGGTTGATATTGAACTGCTTGATATTGTCGATATTCAAGAAGCTCATAGTGTCATCCTTCGCTACAACAGACTTCGCATCAAATTTTTCATACAATACCTGAGACGGATTTTCACTTCTTGCCAAAATGACCGTGTCGCCCCAAGCCAATACATCACCATTTACCAAGTGGTATTCAGGAGATTCAGCCTTTTCTACAACCATCAGGGAGTTTTCATCTTCTGCATAGATGGACATCTGGCGCAAAGCACCCTTGTTTTCACTGTTGGCCACTTTTACTTTCACTGCACCCAGTTGATCTTTATCGTCAGAATACAGTTTGTCACCTTCATTACCATTTGTAATTTCAACGAAGTTGTATACTTCACCATCAGCTTTCAGTTTCAAAGCGAAACGTTTTGCCTCGTTTGCATTCTCCTTGTTTGTTTCGTCACAGATATAATAGTTGTAACCGGCTCCTGATTTGTAATCAACAAATTCGCGGTTGTCCACTTTCTGGAATGCATACGGAAGGATTGCCAGACGAACATCGTTTGTTTTATCATCTTTAGAACCGTCGGCTTTCAGTTTCAACAGCGGTGTCGTGATGAACAAAGTATCGACAACAGCCTGTTTTTTACCGTCTACTTTCACGTCTCTTGTAGCAAAACGGAGATTCCACTTGTCAGCTTTACCTTCTTCGGCTGTCATACCGATCTGGTGGCTGTTCTTATGGTTTTCCACGAAGTATGCGTGGTTGTTACCATCAACAGCATGGTATTGTCCCAGATAGAAGTTGTTGTTTCTTACTTCATTTTCAGTATATGCCTTATAACCGTCGAACATGGTTACTTTGTCGGCTGCTTCCAGCTTAACAAGATCGGATTCAGTACCCCAAATCATTGTGTAAGTACCATCTCCGTTATTGCGGAACAGAACGTTTTGAAGTTCTTCACCACTTTCACGGTTCTGCAATTTAACCTTGTTGGTAGCCAAATCTGCATCTACAACACCCCATTGAGCTTCAGGAGCGTAAGCATACACTTCGCTTGCCGGGATATAATCGGCTGCGGTATTAGCTTCGTTACGTTTTGTAGCCAGGACACCACCTACTTTATACTTATCAGCAGCTACCGTATTGGTTCTCTTGTCGGCGAATGAGATTCTCCAGAATTTACCTACCAGATCCTTTACAGGCACGATATTGTCAGCACCCAACGTGATATACGGACGTTTTTCGCTTCCGCTAAGGCTTACCTTAGTTGTCAGATAGTTTCCATCGGGAGTTTCTACGATATATGCTTTGGTTGCATCCTCCATAGCAGCAGTTTTTGCTACAAGCAATTCAGCAATCAGTTCGTCAGATGTACCGCCGAACAGGTAGTTCAACTGGAAGTAAGACAGATGATCGGCACTTATTTTGTCTTCGTCTACCAATTCGAATACACCGTTTACACCTGTGATGTTAGTCAGTTTCTTTGTATTCAATACCAAGAACTTTCCATCTTCAGACTTGATCTGGAATTGTTTATCGTCCTTATCACCCTGAGCTGTCAACTTACCGGCAAATGCATCCAGGTATTCAACTTCCTTCTTGCTATCTTTATTGATCTTGATAGTCAGGTTGAAACCGTTGTTCAGAAGATCATTCAAGAACGTGTTGGTTCTGCCAACCAGCGGAGAGGTATACAGGGAGATAGCAACAGCAGGTTCAGCAGCAGCAAAGTTTGCTCCGATTACTTTACCGTTATTAGTCAAATAAAGATCTGCATCGGCTGCATATTTACCTGTTGCATAGAATTCTGTGTTATTTCCGTCTACAGTCCAAACAGTCTTGCCATCCATGTTAGTGAATGTATAATAATATACACCCTTACTGTTTTTAGTTTCTTTGACTTTCCACAGGTAGTCAGTCAGGTTGCTTTCCGTGATAGTGTTCAATGCTGCTCCGGCACCGCCCTTACCTAATACAGTTGTGATACCAGAACCATCAACATTCAATGCAACGAATACATATTCATTGTTGACAGCACTTACACGTTTTACGCCCTGATCCAAAATAGTAGCAGTAGCAACAACATCAGCAGCAGGGACCGTAGTGTTTACAGTAGCTTTAGCAGTAGTAAGACCGTCTGCTACTACATCAGCTTTTGCAACCAATTCATACGTTTCAGAAGCAGCTTTCGTTGCTTTCTTTACTGACAGATAACATTTTGCGACTTCAGCTCTTTTAAGGGCGATTGAGTAGTATTTACCTTCATCAACACCCCAAGCACCGTTCGCTCCGATTACAGGCTTTTCTGTTTCAAAGACTTCGCCTTTGGCGTTTACTGACAGGTACACAGCTTTATCGCCCTCCCCTACAGACACGTATAAAGGTGCGTCGATAGTTGCATCTTCGCCAACCTCAACCACACCGTCTTCATCTACAGAAAGATCATCGTAACCGGGGTATGGAGCGTTTGTTTCTTCGCCACCAGTACCGGGGTCTTCTGTGTTGTCAGCAGACCAAGTACCGAAAACAAAAGCAGATGCTTGCGCTGCATCTTCCACTAAAGAAGCAATTGAAGAAGCTTCAAGTTTCAGATAAAGTGTCTTTCCACTGATAGCAGAATTGTTCGTAAAGTCGGTAACATTAGCCAATTTCAACTTGCCATCGTTTTCGATAGAAAATTGTAATTCGACATTATCATTCTCGGCAGTTCCAAAAGTTAAAGTAGAAGCAGATGCGTTCTCTGCATTAGACGCAGTAAAACATTTGCCTCCAGCTTTCAATGTAAAATTTGATCCGGATTTTGCCAAAGTCCATTTCCCTGTAGTTTCTCCAATTGAAACATTGGCTTCACCTTGTCCATTTGTCGTGTTCAAAAGAACATCATAAGTAGTTGGATCATCAGCATCAACACCGACCACATACTCACCACCATTACCGGCAGCAAGATCAGTAGCAGATGTCAAAGTC
Source organism: Parabacteroides sp. (assembly GCA_017937385.1). Classification (GTDB taxonomy): domain Bacteria; phylum Bacteroidota; class Bacteroidia; order Bacteroidales; family Tannerellaceae; genus Parabacteroides. Next base: position 21,290 of record JAGBDR010000040.1, on the reverse strand, counting down.
ATCTTAGCATCCAGCGTTGTCCAAGCACCAGCTGCCAATATGACAGCCACTAACGTAGAAAACTTTTTGTTCATAACTGTTTAAAAATTAATTGTTAATAAAATAGTGTTTAAAAAAAGTCCAACAATTAATTTTACGAAGGGAAGAACAACTCCCCGCGAGGATTATGAACAGGCATAAAAAAACGCGGGCCAATTGTCTATTATCAATCTTTAGGTATCGGCAAACACCCGCTTAGTAATAATAGAACAATAGCCCGCGCTTTATACGATATAATACAATCCTCCCATCTAAAGAGGACAAACTATACGTAATCAGCGCAAGCATTTACTGTCCATTATTCCACTAAGCTTAAAATTTTGCCGATTTTAAAGATTGGAATAATCTTCGTAAAATGCTTACAATATGTAATCGCTCCCATGTCTTGCGAGCCGCTGCCCACTATGGAATCGCTGCAAAGGTAAATAGGTTTTCTGAATCAGCAAGAGAAAACAGGCTTAATTTTCCAAAATATATGGGTTACAGGACAAAACAACGCCGTTTACACAACATATTCCCCGGATTTGAAGGATAAATTGTCGATTGTCAATTGTCAATTGTCAATTAATTCGTACGTTTGCATCCAAATAGAAAAAAGATGAACAACGAATTCCTCCAAACAGAAGAAGCGATTGTCGCCATGCTCAAGACCGTATATGATCCGGAAATCCCGGTAAACGTGTACGACCTCGGCTTGATATACAACATAGAGGTGGACGATGACAAGAATGTACGCATCGATATGACGCTCACCGCTCCCAACTGCCCCGCCGCTGATTTCATTCTGGAAGATGTCCGCATGAAAGTGGAAGCGATCGACGGTGTGAACAATGTGGAAGTAAACCTCGTGTTCGAACCGGAATGGGACAAAGAGATGATGTCCGAAGAGGCCAAACTTGAATTAGGTTTTTTATAAAGGCATGAGTTCCCTTCGAAAGAAAATCTATTTCGCGTCGGACGCCCACTTGGGTGCCCGTTTCCATAAAGACCCGCTCGCCATCGAGAAAAAGTTGGTCCGCTGGCTGGACAGCATCCAGGACGAAGCGATGGCGATTTATTTCTTAGGGGATATGTTTGACTATTGGTATGAGTATAAATACGTCGTGCCGAAAGGTTTCGTCCGCTTCCTCGGGAAGTTGGCGGAACTGTCTGACAAGGGGGTGGAAATCCATCTTTTTACCGGCAACCACGACATCTGGATGTTTGACTACCTGCCGAAAGAGATCGGTGCGGTCATTCATCGGGACGTGCTCACCGTAGATCTTCTGGGCCAGCGGTTCTTCCTCGGGCACGGCGATGAGGTGGACTATCGCAGCAAGGCGTTCCGTTTCCTCCGCGCCCTCTTCCGCAACCGGTTCTGCCAATGGCTGTATGCCGGCATTCATCCCCGATGGACGTTCGGTTTCGCGCTCGGCTGGTCGCTCAGCAGCCGCAAAAACGGATTGAGAAAGCATCCGGACCAAGATACAGCCGAATATCAGGGGGAAAACCATGAATATATGGTCCTCTTCGCCAAAGAATACCTCAAGACGCATCCGGACATCAACTTCTTTATCTTCGGGCACCGTCATATCATGCTTGACCTGATGCTCTCACGGACCGCCCGGCTCCTGGTTGCGGGCGACTGGATGCAATACTTCTCCTACATCGTCTGGGACGGGGAGATGCTTTATATGGACCAGTTCGAGGTCGAGTAGCAATCCATCTGGAATCCTCTGCCGAGAGGACGGGAATCCTCTGCCGAGAGGACGGGAATCCTCTGCCGAGAGGACGGGAATCCTCTGCCGAGAGGACGGGAATCCTCTGCCGAGAGGACGGGAATCCTCTGCCGAGAGGACGGGAATCCTCTGCCGAGAGGATTCCGGTACTTTGCTGGAAGTACTGCCACTTCCCTCCCGGTCAGAACCTGCATTGTGGCGACAAAAAAAGCTGCCCCAACCGGTGTTGAGGCAGCCTAAACACTAATCCTAATGTTTTGTAAGCTGTGAGGATTAGAATATTACAATTATTTACCTAATATATCCATCGTATCGGAAGCGATCATATACTCTTCGTCTGTCGGAACCACGATGATCGTCACCTTGCTGTCCGGCGTGCTGATGACCATCTCTTCGCCACGCATACCCTCATTCTTTTCAACGTCGATCTTCATGCCCATGTATTCCATGTTTTCACAAACGATACGACGAGTTGTCCACTGGTTTTCACCGACACCGCCAGTCCATACCAGAATGTCGCAACCACCCATGGCAGCCGCGTATGCCCCGATATATTTCTTGATGCGGTAGTTGTAAACGTCCAATGTCATGATCGCGCGTTCATCGCCGGCCTTTACGGCTGTTTCCAAATCACGCATATCGGAGGAACCGCCTACCAAACCGGCAACCCCGCTCTTCTTGTTGATCAAATCAGACAAACCGTGGCCATCCAGCCCTTCTTTTTCCATGATAAAGGAAAGAGCACCGGCATCGACATCACCGCAACGGGTACCCATCAGCAGACCTTCAACCGGAGTCAGACCCATGGATGTATCGACACATTTACCATGATCGACGGCAGCGATAGAACCACCATTGCCGACGTGGGCCGTAATGATCCGCTGTTCTTCGTAAGGAACGCCCAAGATTTCGCAAGCGCGACGGGAAACATAGCGGTGGCTCGTTCCGTGGAAACCGTAGCGGCGTACGCCATATTTCGTGTACATTTCATACGGCAGACCGTACATATACGCTTTCGCCGGCATCGTCTGATGGAATGCCGTGTCGAACACTGCCACCTGGGGAATGCCCGGGATCAACGCATCCATAGCATCGATACCCTTCAGATTGGCCGGGTTATGCAGCGGAGCCAGGTCAGAACATTCGATTACCTTGTTGATTACATCCTGGTCGATCTTCACGCTGGAAGCGAACTTTTCTCCACCGTGTACCACGCGGTGGCCGACAGCGTCGATTTCGTTGTATTCCTTGATGCAACCGTATGTTTCATCGGTCAGAATGCTCAAGATAAATTCGATACCTTCCTTGTGGCCGGGAATCTCTTTTTCCAGCACTACTTTCTTACCGTCTTTGCCTGTCAATTTCAGGAATGCACCCGGCAGACCGATCTTTTCGATACCACCCTGAGCCATCACGGTACCGGAGGTCATATCGAACAACTTATATTTGATGGAACTGCTACCGCAGTTTAATACTAATACTTTCATGATTTATGATTTGTGATTTATGATTTATGGGATTTCTTTTGTGATTCGTGATTTATGATTTATGATTTATGCGTCGATGATAAATCATGAATCATAAATCACAAATCATAAACCTATCATTTTTTCGCCGCTTTCAAGCCGATCGACTGGTTACAAGCAATCGCAACCATCTTGTAGACATCGTCTACGGAGCAACCGCGAGAGAGGTCGTTAACCGGAGCAGCCATACCCTGCAGGATAGGACCTACAGCTTCTGCACCTCCTAAACGCTGAACCAGCTTATAAGCGATATTGCCTACTTCGAGAGTCGGGAATACCAGGACGTTTGCCTGTCCGGCAACATCGCTGCCCGGTGCTTTCAGGGAAGCAACCTTTTCAACCAAAGCGGCATCGGCCTGCAATTCTCCGTCGATCTTCAAATCGGGAGCCATTTCCTTTGCCAGGCGGGTAGCTTCGACAACCTTGTCGACCATTTCGTGAGAGGCACTGCCTTTCGTAGAGAAGCTCAACATGGCAACACGCGGTTCCATGCCTACGATATCGCGGGCTGTTGCAGCCGTAGCGATCGCGATGCTTGCCAGTTCGGGAGCTGACGGGTTCGGCATTACGGCACAGTCGGCAAATACCAAAATCCCTTCTTTGCCATACTGGGGAGTCTTTGTAAACATTAGGAACGCACCTGAAACGCAGCTCATGCCCGGAGCAGTCTTGATAATCTGCAAAGCGGGACGCAACACGTTACCAGTCGTATTCTGCGCACCGGCGATTTCACCGTCGGCATCACCGGATTTGATCATCAGACAGGCAAGAAACAAAGGATCTTCTACCAAAACGGCAGCCTTTTCGGGAGTCATTCCCTTCTTCTGACGCAATTGGAAAAGCAGGTCTGCATAAGCGGCTTTCTTTTCGTGATTCTTCGGATCGATAATAGTAGTCTGTCCAATGTGGTTCAACCCGTACTGAGCAGCCAGGCTGTTGATTTCAGCGGGATTACCAATCAGGATAATGTCTGCAACTTCGTCGGCCACTAAACGGTCGGCAGCTCTCAATGTTCTTTCTTCTGTTCCTTCAGGAAGAACGATACGCTGTTTGTTTGCTTTAGCGCGTGCAATAATCTCTTGCATTAAGTCCATAGCGGAAGATCTATTTTTATTATATTATTGTTAGTTAAATATCGCGATATTCGGGTACAAAAGTAGGCAAAATGCAATATAGAGTTTGCAAAATCAACAAAAGATTTACAGGCGGACCTGTCAGTTTCAGAACATTTAACAGTAATTTATTACTTCTTTCTCACCCGACAGGATTTGCTGCAAGTCTTCTGCCGTCACGTTCACTTCAACTTTGCCGTTATGGGCGACCGATATCTTTCCGCGTTCTTCCGAAACGATGATGACCAACGCATCCGTTTCGAGCGACATACCCAGACCGGAACGATGGCGCAACCCCATTTCCTTCGGCAGATTCGCGTTCTGGGCAACCGGAAGAATACAGCCGGCAGCCTTGATGCGGTTGTCCGCTATAATCATGGCGCCATCGTGCAAAGGGCTGTTCTTGAAGAAGATGTTCTCAACCAGACGGGCATTGACATCGGCATTGAACATTTCACCCGTATGCTCGTAAATGGTCAGATCGACATCTTGCTGGATGCAGATCAGAGCTCCCGTCTTTTTCTTCGCCATATTCATGCAGGCCAGCACGATCGGAGCGATAAACTTCCCTTCGTTCCCCTTGTCGTGACTCTTCTTTGAAAAGATCTTTCCCAAAAACTTCCATCCTCTGTGCGAACCGAGCGCCACCAAGAAACGACGTATCTCATCCTGGAACAAAATCACCAGCACAAGAAAACCGACACTGATAAATTTGTCGAGTATCGCTCCCATCAAACGCATCTCCAACACCTGGGAAACCAAAATCCACACGATAATAAACGACACCACTCCACTAAAGATAGCCAGCGTACCGGAATTCTTCATCAATTTGTAGGTCTGGTACAAGAAAAAGGCTACCGACAAGACATCAATCAGGTCTTTTATTCCGAAATTCATCCACATAAGAAAATTGAGAATTGGCAATGGACAATGGACAATTGCCAATGAAAAAAATAGTTTACTTCAAAATTGTCAATTGTCCATTGTCAATTGTCAATTTCTTTACGATTCTCACAGCTTCCACGGCAGCCTTGACATCGTGTACACGAAGGATATCCGCACCGTTCAACAGAGCGAAAGTATTCAAGACGGTTGTCCCGTTCAAGCTGTCGGCCGGCGTCCCGCCCAGGTATTTATAGATCATGCTCTTGCGGGAGATACCGACGAGCAAAGGCAGGCCGAATTCCCGGAACTCGCGCAAATGCCCCATCAATGTATAATTCTGGTCCACCGTCTTGCTGAAACCGAAGCCGGGGTCCAGTATGATATCGTTCACTCCCAACAGGCGGAGCTGGCGGACTTTCCGGGCAAAATAGAGCATGATCTCCTCCATCATATCCGCATAATCGGTATGCTGTTGCATCGTCTGGGGAGTTCCGCGCATGTGCATCATGATATAAGGTACATGCAAACGAGCTACGGTTTCGAACATTCCGGCATCCAGTTCGCCACCGGAAATATCATTGATGATCGCCACCCCGTATTCTTCGACACAACGGCGGGCCACATCTGCCCGGAAAGTATCGACCGACACGACCGCATCCGGATAATGGGCGTTCAGTATCTGCAAGGCAAAAGCCAGACGTTTCATCTCCTCTTCCGGTGAAACCTCCGCGGCGTCGGGTCGGGAAGAATATCCTCCGAGGTCGATGATCTGTCCTCTTTCGGCTAAAATCGTCTGTATGCGTTCTTCTATGGCGGCTTCCGTCTGTTTCCGGCTGTCGGCGTAAAAAGAATCGGGAGTGACATTCAAGATTCCCATCACCAACGGCGTATCAAGCGAGGTAAGTGTTCCTTTAATATTGAGCGTTTTATGTAACATGCTTATTTTTTCTTTCCGGCAAAGATAAAGGTAAATACATTAAATCACTACTTTTGCGCGAAATAACTCTCATAGAAATTAGAAAGGAAAAAAGACAATGACTATTCCTGAGCTATATGAATTGTTCATACACAATCCAAAAGTAACGACCGACAGCCGTAACTGCCCGGACGGTTCGATTTTCTTCGCATTAAAAGGAGATAAGTTTGACGGAAACCAATATGCCGAAAAGGCACTGGCCGCAGGATGCGCGTATGCCGTAATCGACAATCCGGATTATTATACCGGTAAACAGACAATACTCGTAGACAACGTTCTGACCACCTTACAGCAATTGGCGCACCGCCACCGCAAAATGGTCGGATGTCCGATCATCGGGATCACCGGCACCAACGGGAAGACGACGACGAAAGAGTTGCTGGCCGCCGTCCTGTCCACCAAATACAACCTTCTTTACACCGAAGGCAACTTGAACAACCAAATCGGCGTGCCCCTTACCTTGCTCCGCCTGACGCACGACCACGAAATGGCCGTGATCGAAATGGGAGCCAGCCATCCGGGTGATATCAAAGAGCTGGTAGACATCGTGCACCCGAACTACGGGATCATCACCAATGTCGGACGTGCCCATCTGGAAGGTTTCGGCTCTTTCGAAGGCGTGATCCAAACAAAAGGTGAATTATACGATTATATACGACGCACGAAAGGCAAGATATTCATCAACCAGAACAACCCGTATCTGACAGATATGGCCAAAGGGATCGAACAGGTCACATACGGTTCCGACGAGCGTGCTTTTGCCTGGGGATGTGCCGTCAGCAGCAATCCTTACCTGACATTCGAATGGAGGCAGCAAGGTAAAATCCATACAGTAGAAACCCACCTGATCGGCAGCTACAACTTAGACAATGCTTTAGTCGCCGTTGCCGCGGGCCGTTTCTTCAAGATTCCGGCAGAACGCATCAGCCGTGCCATCGCCGCTTACGAACCGACCAACAACCGTTCGCAACTGAAAAAGACCGAAAACAACGAACTGATCATCGATGCCTACAACGCAAACCCGAGCAGCATGAAAGTCGCCTTAGACAATTTCGCCGCCATGCCGGTCTCACCCAAAGCGCTTGTCTTAGGTGATATGCGCGAGTTGGGTCCTACCAGCGACGACCTCCATGCCGAAGTCATTGCCCAGATCAAGGCCGGCAACTACGACCGAGTCCTCTTGTGCGGCGAACATTTCCAAAAAGCCGCCGGAAAAGACTTCACCACCTATGCCACAACAGACCAACTGATCGAAGCCCTCCGCAAGAATCCTTTGAAAGGGTATCATGTGCTGATAAAAGGATCACACGGGATGGCCCTGGAGAGGGCGGTGGAGGTGCTGTGAGGATGGATAATCAGCGGAAACAAGCTTTTTGCATACACATTCCGCTGATTATCGGTTGATAATTTGCGGAACTATCGTCCGATTCGTATATTTGCGCATAAAATAGAATAATTATGACACAAGAATTAATCGGAAGGGAACCCGAATTGCACTCGCTAAAAGAGTATCTTAACTCAGATCATTCGGAATTTATCGCCGTATATGGCCGTCGCCGCGTCGGCAAGACTTTCCTTATCCGCAAAGCTGTATCAGACCGGTTTGCATTCTTTGTAACCGGAGCATATAAGGCTACCAAATCCGAACAACTTACCAATTTCGCAATCGCATTGCAAAAATATTCCGGCTCGGAAAAACTATCTATCCAGAAAAACTGGTTACTTGCTTTTTATGAATTATCGCGTCATTTGGAATCTTTGCCGGAAGGGAATAAGATTATCTTTATTGACGAGTTGCCTTGGATGGATACAGCCAAATCCGGGTTTATTGCGGCATTGGAGAATTTTTGGAATAGCTGGGCGGTCATACGTAATGATATCAAGTTGATCGTTTGTGGCTCTGCTACCTCTTGGATGATAAACAACCTTATCAAAAGCAAAGGCGGACTACACAACCGATTGACTCACCACCTTGTTCTGAATCCTTTCACCTTACAGGAATGCGAAGCCTACTTCAAAACATTCGGATTCAGCTACTCCAGAAAACAGATCGCCGAATGTTATATGGCTATCGGCGGCATTCCATACTACATGTCAATGATGGACAAATCAAAAAGTGTCGCCCAAAATATAGACCACCTGTTTTTCTCAAACAATGCACCATTAAGAGAAGAGTTCCAGGATCTTTATCGTGCCCTGTTCAAGAATGCGTCACCGCATATAGAGATAGTTACGGCATTGGCGACAAGACGGAAAGGACTTAACAGGCTGGAATTACTCGCCCATACAAAACTGGCAGACAACGGAGCATTCAGCACCACGCTTGAGGAATTGGAGCAGTGCGGGTTCATCCGATCGTATGAACCTTTTGGAAGCAAAACGACGATAAGCGGGAAACGCCAGAAGAATAACATGTTTTACCAACTTGTAGATTTCTATACGCTTTTCTATTTCAATTTCGTAAAATACAACCGCTATCAGGACGAACACTTTTGGACCACCTCATACAACAGTCCCATACATAACACTTGGGCCGGACTCTCTTTTGAAATGCTGTGTTTGAACCATATCAAGCAGATAAAACAAGCATTGGGCATATCCGGCGTACAAACAACCGTGTGTTCGTGGAGAAGCAAAAACAATAAGAATGGAACTCAGATAGACCTACTCATCGACCGCAAAGATGACACAATCAATATCTGCGAGATGAAATATGCAAAAGCTGAATTCGTAATAACAAAAGATTACGAAGAAAACCTATCCAACAAAATCAATACTTTCGCAAACGACACGACAACAAGAAAAAATCTCCTGCTGACCCTGATTACCACCTACGGTATCAAGCCAAATGCCCATAGTGGGGCTGTACAATGCGAGGTGACGATTGATGAGCTTTTTGGATAGGTTTTTAGAGGCATTAAAATTCGACAATTTATTTAGTCGGAATCCTGTTTTCACAAACAAGACTCCGGCTTTTGTCACCTATATTACCATGAAATGACGTCCTAAATCCGCGGTTCCCAACCCGGTTCGTATGTACGGCTCCACAAGCGTTGAGCTTCCGGATCGTTCACGATATGTCCGTTGGCAGGATCGATCATCAAGCGATGGCCCGTACGCCAGGCGATATTGCCCAATTGGACCAACAGAGTACTTTTATGTAACTCCTCAATATCTCCATTCGGGCGGCGGTTCGTCTTGATCGCATCGATGAAATCGGCAATATGCCCCATATCCAGGTTTGCGCTCGGACTGTTCGGGTCACGGCCGTCAATGACATCCTTTGAAGCCAGTTCTTTAACCAACTTGTTCTTCATGTCAAAAATACGATACCCATTATGGCCTGTTTCCAACGCACCTCCTTCGCCATAGAAAATCACGCCACGATCACGTCCTTCGGTATCACGAGAATTGCAGCTACGTCCTTCCCAGGTTACAAGGCAATCGTCACCGAACCGGATATCGATCGTCTGTGTGTCGGGCGTTTCCCAATCATCCTTGTATCGGAAACGTCCGCCTTCCGAACTGACCGCTGTCGGGAAATCCAATCCCAATCCCCAACGGACGACATCGATCTCATGTGTTCCGTTATTCAAAGCCTCACCTGTTCCCCAATGCCAGAACCAATGCCAGTTATAATGGATCAGGTTATCCCGGTAAGAACGACGGGGAGCCGGTCCCTGCCACAAATCAAAATCTATCGTTGACGGTGCCGGCATTTCTTTTCCAAAGCCGATCGATTTGCGGTTATTCGTATACCAAGCCTTTACAAAATGGACCTTCCCGATAGCGCCATTATGCAAAGCTTCTATTCCTTCCGTCAGACCTGGCCAGGAACGACGTTGTGCACCGACCTGTACGACCCGGTTATACTTGCGGGCGGCAGCAATACTCAACTCTCCTTCGTAAGGATTATGACTACAAGGTTTTTCACAATATACATGTTTACCGGCCTGACAAGCCATAATAGTTGCAGGAGCGTGCCAATGGTCCGGAGCCGTTACCAATATGGCATTGATATTCTTATCTTCCAATACCTTGCGAATGTCCTTTTCGGTCTTCGGATTACCACCTGCTTTCTTCACAGCCGCCACACCTTTCGCCAGTGCTTTTTCTTCCACATCGCAGACATATCTCATTTCCACATCCTTGCGGCTCTGAAAATTACGAGCCATACCGGCACCCCGTCCGTTGGTCCCCATAACAGCCATGTTTACCCGTTCGTTCGAGCCTACAATATTCGCATAACTCTTGGCACTATTCGCCTTGAACGACATTCCACCGATCGTCAGCCCCACACCTGTTGCGGCGACTTGCTTGATAAAACCTCTCCTTGTTGTTGTATTTTTCATGTTTCTATTTGTTTTTAATTATTTCAATTTCCTGATTTTTATATTCTTGAAAGAAACGACATCTCCATGATCCTGCAAAAGGATATGTCCTTTTTCTACATCTCCAAACATAGGTTGACAATTCTTATATTTGCTCAATTGCCAAGTTTCTTGATACAGTTGACTGCTACGGTCGAATATCAAGATCTTCTTCCCATTCAAATAATGTGTGACCTTCGACCCTTTCGCTACAATACGCGCCTGGTTCCATTCACCTATCGGATTTACCTTTTTAGCGGATGTCGGAAACATATCATAAAGACCTCCTTCCAAACGATTTCCGTCGCGTCCCATTTTGGCATCCGGGTGGTTTTCGTCATCCAATATCTGGTACTCCAATCCTAACCAACCGCCTTTTTCATACTTGGTAAAAAAATATTTGATACCGCTATTGGCTCCTTTCGTGATACGGAAATCTACCTTCAGATCGAAATCCGAATACTGCTCACGTGTAATGATGTCACCTCCTCTCTTATTATTTTGTTTACGAACCGTCAACACCCCGTTTTCAATTTCCCAGCCGAATGCTGGCGGAACCTCTTTCCCAACCGAGGTCCATCCATCCAAGTTTTTGCCATTAAAAAGCAACACCCATCCTTCTTTCTTTTCTTTAGCCGTAAGCTGGTTGTCCTGTGCACCGACATTTCCTGCCCACATAGACAGGAAGACGATTAAAAATACAAATGCATTTTTCATATTTATTCCTATTACTTTATTCTCATTACGATAAGTTTCAAACTATTACAACTGTGTATATCCCTTATTCTGAACAATCTTACCCGGATTCGATTGCATAACTGTCATCGGTATCGGATACGACAAAGCATCATCGCTCCAAGTAAAATCGGAATAACCGTCAAACCTCTGTTCTGCAATCATCACATCTTTTGCCCGTCCGGTACGCACCAAGTCAAACCAGCGGTGGTTTTCAAAAGCCAGTTCCACACGACGTTCTTTCTCTATGGCCAATAACAGATCGTTAGAGGTTGAGAAATCAGAAAGCGTATAATCCCGCAACAGATCCGCTGCTGGTGTAACATCCGGATCTCCCGGCGTATTACGTGCACGCTCTCTTATCTTGTTCACATAGTCAATGGCCGTTTGTTTATCTCCATTCGTCCGGACAAGCGCTTCTGCGTATAAAAGATAAATATCGGCCAACCGCAATTCGATCCAGTTGTTATCATTATCCGAACCGCTTGAAGCCACATCATAATACTTGCAGACATACTTCTCGTTTTCCCAAGCTCCGGTCTTCGCATTTGTCCAACCGTCGCGCATGGAAACATATTTACGCGGATCACCCACTTCATAAGCATTAGACATATCTTGCGTAGGTGAATTTTCTCCTCCTTTATCTCCCACCAACACAACTTCCTTGTCGGAAAAGCGAGGTGCAAAGTTATTATTCCAAGGACTGCCGGTAGCTCCCCCCTGTGTCCCTTTCTTATATTGGACTTCAAAAAGGGACTCTGATGTATTTTTGTTGGAAACTTCAAACAAATCCTTATAAGTCGCAACCAAAGAATAGCGAGGATTATCGATCACCGATTTAAATTGATTGATTGCCAATTTATAATATTCATCCCCTTTGTTCAACGGATAGCCGGCCATCGTCATATAGACTTTACCCAATAAAGCCGTTGCTCCTCCTTTCGTCACACGTCCGATATCCGTAGATCCGTATGATTCAGGCAAATTACTTTCAGCAAATTTCAAATCCTCGACAATCAGGTCATACATTTCCTGAAGAGGAACCCTGCCTAATTCATAGGCCTCCGTTTGAGTAATTTCCCGATCGACTTTGACAGAACCCAACAATTCTCCATTCGCAGCATAACCACCGAATATCTGGTTTAACTTAAAGTAAATCAATGCACGCAAAAAACGTGCTTCAGCCGTATATTGAGCCTTCAATGACTCTCTCTTGAACTCAATGTTTCCAATTCTTCCAATCACGATGTTACAACGCAGAATCGCTTTATAACTGTCGTCCCAACAACTGGCCAGAAAATTGTTTTCCGGCAACAAAGGAGAGGCAAATTCGTCAATTCCTTTTTCATTTGCCGGATTTCCGCTCAACCAAGAATAGGCAGTGTTGTCCGACCGGATCTCACCCAACCGGACATATTGCTGGTTATAGAGAGAACGTAAATTCCCGTAAGCCGACAATACAGCTTGGTTCATATCCGTCTCAGTCTTGTAAAAACCATCCGAGTTTAGGTCCGAAGGAGGATTCTTAGTAATGAAATCATCACTACAAGATATACATGACAGAAACAATGCAAATAATAAATATCTCTTTTTCATAACTTAAATCGCATTTAAAGATGATTAAAATGTAATATTAGCACCGATAATGAAAGAGCGGGCTGTCGGATATCCCAAGTAGTCACCCCCTTGTGCTAAACCGCTCTGGCTGCTGGTCTCCGGATCATAGCCGACATAATTGGTAACCGTGAAGAGATTCTGTCCTGTCACATACAGGCGCAATCCTTTCATTTTTATCTTATCCAGAATTTTCTGATCAAAATCATAGCCGAAAGTCAAGTTTCTCAATCGCAGATAAGAAGCATCTTGCACCCAAGCAGAAGAGGGATCGCGTTGCCATCCCGACGGCGTACGGGTCGGGCGGAAATGAATGCCGTCACCCGGCTGGCTTTCAGATTGCCAGCGTCCCATCTGTTCGATCAATCCATTACGGTCACCATGATAAATACCACACATACGCTTGTAGAAACTAAAGACTTCAGCCCCATAAGAGCCCGTAAACTGGAGGTCCAACGTAAAATTCTTGTATCTGAAAGAATTACTGAATCCAGCTGTAAACAAAGGATTATTGTCACCTAAGATTGTTTTATCATTTTGATCCAGTTTACCATCCTTATTCACATCTTCATAGCGGCCATCCCCCACTTTATCTTTACTCAAATGTGGGTATTTGGCCAATTCCTCTTCGCTTTGAAACACTCCTATGTATTTGTATCCATAGAAACTGGCAATCGGATGTCCCGGCATCGTAATAAATGCATTATTGGCATTAGGAGCACTGCCATAAATCGGTCGGCCATCCACACCTACTTCCAACACCTTGTTCTTATTGAATGAGATGTTGAAATTGCTGGACCAAGTAAAATCACGGTTTACAATATTCTTCGTATTCAACGTGAACTCCATACCTCTGTTCTGAACCTTACCGATGTTTTGCATCTGAGAAGAATAACCTGTAATGGTCGGGATCGGCACATTCAACAAAAGGTCAATCGACTGGCTATCATAGAAATCACCTTCCAAACGAACACGATTATCAAACATTCCTAACTCGAAACCGACATTGTATTGACGGGTACGTTCCCAACCCAAATCATCATTCGGCATCGTATTCGGATTCACCGTGTTCTGAACAGCATCTCCCGTTGGATAAAAGCCTGTAGACAACAAACCGATAGCCGAGTAGTTACCAATACGGTTGTTACCGGAAATACCAAAGCTGGCACGAAGTTTCAAATCGCTGATCGGCTTCACATCTTGCATGAATTTTTCCTGAGAAATACGCCAGCCTAATGAAACCGATGGGAAAGTACCCCACTTCTTATTACGCCCGAAACGGGAAGAACCATCACTACGCAAAGTTGTGGTCAACATATAACGGTTGTCATAAACATAGTTGATACGTCCCAAATAGGAAATCATGGAATATTCGGATTCATCGCTGGTCAAGGCATACATCGTTCCAGCATTCAAGGTTGTGATATTGTCATTGGCATATCCACGCGCTTCCCCTTTCATGTGTTCGTAAGAATGAGATTGGGTTGTGTAGCCCAATAATGCATTGAAACTGTGCTTATCTGCCAAAGTAAACGAATAGTTCAATGTATTCTCGATCACCCAATCACGGTCTGTCCACCGTTCGTTAATCCCCTTTGCTGGCCGAGGAGCCTTAGAGGAGTCGAAATCCACATAAGAGGGTTCAAACTTTTTCTGGATATTATCTTGGATTCCACCATTGATACTGATACGATATTTCAAGTTTTTGATGATTTCCCATTCAGCAAAGATCGTACCCAACCATCCATGACGTTTCCGCTTATTCATTACTTGTTCGGCAATACCGATCGGATTAGCCACGTCACCCGCTAAGATTTCCGGGTTACGAACCATCGAACCATACGTCCCATCTTCATTATATAAAGGATAGATCGGCGGCAAGTTCAACGCATACATGACGGGAGAATCTTTACCGTTTGCCTGTTCTGTCCCATTCGCATAATAAGCCATCAAACTCATACCGACATTCAAACGATCCACAATTTTGGAAGAGACATTCGTACGGAAATTATAACGTTCATAATCCGTATTCAACACAATACCATCCTGGTTCATATAGCTACCGGAGAATGTATAACGTGTATTTTCAGAACCACCATTAACCGACAATTCATATTGTTGCATCAAGGCATTACGATATAACAAATCCTGCCAGTCGTTATCCGGCATTTGAGCCACAGAGGCCGGATCGAGAAAATTATACTTATAACTACCCGTTCCGTCAGGAATCATATATTGGCTGTTTGCGCCAGAATAAAGAGCACGACGAGAATTGGGGTCGTTAATCGTGTGCGGAGACTGATCCGGATCCGAAGAGATTACTTTCGCATCCAGCCACGCTTGATTACGTCCATCGATAAACCATTGTACATACTGGTCACGGTTCATCATTTCAATCTTCTTTTCACGCTGCTGGAATCCGACATGCGCATTCAATTGTACGGTCGGTTTCCCAACTTGCCCTTTCTTTGTTGTGATAATAACAACACCATTCGCACCTCTCGAACCATAAATGGCAGTGGAAGAAGCATCCTTCAACACCTGTATACTTTCGATATCGGAAGAGTTCAACAAACGGAATGCACCTCCTTCCATCGGATAGCCATCAACAACATAAAGCGGGTCATTGGACTGCGTGATGGAACCTGTACCACGTACTTTAATTGTCAGTCCTTCACCACCAGGAGCCCCGTTCGTTTGTTGGATAAGTACACCAGGGACTTGTCCGGCCATTGCTTCTCCAAAATTCACAGCCGCCCTATTTTTCAAATTTTCGGAAGAAACGGAAGCTACGGCTGTCGTTACATCCGACTTCTTCTGTGTTCCATATCCAACCACCACCACCTCATCCAACATCTCCGTATCTTCGTGTAGTTTTACTTGGATGTTCAGTTGGTTTCCGACAGCCACTTCTTGAGGGGCATATCCGATATAGCTGACAAGCAAAGTGCTTTTGGGAGAGACTTCCAATGTGAAATTCCCATCCAAATCCGTGATTGTTCCATTCGTCGTTCCCTTTTCAACAATATTGGCACCAATAACAGGCTCACCAGTCGAATCGACAATTTTACCGGAAATCCGTTTTTTGTCCTGAGTGACTATTTGTTTTTCCTGAACCAACGTAATATAATTATTCTCAAACTGATACCCAATTCCTGTACTCTCGGATACCTGGTCCAGATAATCGGATACGCTGGCTGATTTTCTTTGGAAAGAGACCGTTCTGTTGACATCTACATCTTGATCACGGAACACGACTAAATAGTCGGTTTGTGCCTCTATTTCCTTGACCAACTGCTTTATGGTCAGTTCATTCCGGCTGATTCTGATTTTTGCGTTTTGTGCACCAGCCTCTTCTGCCATTAGCTGGCAGACACAGACAAACAAAAGAAAAAGTGATATTCTCATAATCCTAAAAAAATCTTTAATATGATTATTATGCACAACAAAAGACTGCAACAAAGTTTTTCTTTTCATATCTTTGTTCTAAATTTAAAGTGAATACTAAATAATTACGACTTGTGTTTGCTTTAACTCCGGCGGCAGTTGTTGGTAGCTTCTGCCGCTTTCGTTTTCTGTTCTACTGTTCTGTTTCCATAGGCGATACGTTTTAAATGTTTGACATGTTATTACTTTAAGGTTACGACATTTCGCTCGATGTCCTTTTCCACGCGGAACTTGCGGATTTGCTGCAACACGCGGAAAACATCGTCGAGGCTGTCGCGTTGCCTGAATTTCCCGGTATAGGTTCCTTTGAACAAGGAGGTGTTTTTCACCACAATCTTCACATCATAATAGAGTTCCAGCTTTTTCAAAATCTCGATCAACGGTTCGTTCTCAAATGCATAGATGCCGTCGCGCCACAAAAAATGGGCTTTCAGGCGGATCGGCTCCACTTTCATTTTCCTGTTCGAGACGGTCACCTGCTGGTCCGGTTTCAAAATGACGCCATCGCCTTCCTGATCCCGCAAAAAGACCTGTACGGCACCTTCCAACAAGCTGGTCTGTACATATCCGGCCTCCGGATAGCTGCACACGTTGAATTGCGTGCCCAATACTTTCATATCGACCTCATGCGCGGAAACGACAAAAGGACGGGAAGAATCCTTCGCGACCTTGAAAAAGGCCTCTCCTTCTATGGAGACTTTCCTGACGTCACCGGTAAAACGGGCCGGATAGGTCAACTTCGACTTGGCGTTCAGCCAGACTTCCGTCCCGTCCTGCAGGACCAATTGCGCCCGTTGACCGGCAGGCGTGTACAGCGTGTTCATCACATTCTCGGATAAAGGCTCCGTTTGTGCGGGTCGTGCATACCAATAGGTCAATAAACTTGTTGAAACGACCAAAATCAAGACAGCAGCCGCATACCCGATCCGACGGGTCCAGCGCGTCCATATCAGGAGGTGTTGTTTCTGCCCAATAAAGCGGTCGTATTTCTGTTTACCGATTGTTTTATCCTGAACCTGATGTCCTAAGTTCAACAAAGCATATAGATTTTGATACCCGGCAAATTCTTTTTTGAGTTCATCGCTCGACTCGACATCGCGCAACAAAGAGAGTCGCTCTTCCGTAGAAAGTTCCTCATAAAAGTATTTATGTATCCGTTCGTCCATATTTCTCCGCTTTTGTACTTAATAAACGGATCAGGCGGCCAAAACCCCCAAATGGCTAAACGGATTTTTTTTAATTGGCGAGTAAAAATAGTAATAGAGGAAGATAGTCTTTCAGTTCGCCTTTGATTTTCTTATAGGCGATAGCCATCTGGTTTTCAACCGTTTTAAGGGATATATTCAGTTCGGATGCGATTTCTTTCTGCTTCTTGCCCTCTATTTTGCTTTTGATAAAAATTTCCCGGCATTTTTCAGGCAAGGAATCGATCACTTCGGTAATGATCCGCTCGATATCCTGTTCGGAGAGTATGGACTGGTCGAATAGTTCCAAAGAAGCAAGCTTCATCCGCAAAGTAGCCTGATATTCTTCCTGCATCAGGTTGACAGCTTCCTTCACGACAATGCGATGGCGCAAGAGGTCGATACAGCGATTCTTGATCGATATAAAGAGCAGGGCGACCAAGTTCACATCATAGGCCAAGATCTCTTTCTTTTCCCATAGCTCGGTAAATACATCCTGGACAATATTTTCCGCATCTTCTTCTGACACGACATATTCCAAAGCGAAATATTTCATCCGGGAAAACCAAGAGACATATATTTCTTCAAAACGGCCGGACAATGTTTCCTTTTCCTGCATACCTTAATAATATATATAGAGTGTGAGAGCTGCAACTTATCTATCAGAAAGGCTCTGGAAAACCGCGGGAGTAAATAAGCAACATACTCCCACACCATACTTACGGATATGATGCGGGATACGTTAACCTATCCTTTCCCTTAAAAATTTACCAGATTTATAAAGTAAAGCCCTAAAATGAAAACAAGAGCTAAACAAGTGCAAATAAAACCGCTTATTTACAATTGATTATAGTGTACTTGATGTTTTCAGTTGTTTTCTTTCTTTTCAGTTGATTGGTTCTTTTTCGGTACAATTTTGTTTCTCGTTTGTTTCTCAATATCGACCTTTATTCATATCTTTGCAACAGAAACAAAATTATGAAGGGATCGATATGCCACGAGTAAAGAAGCCTACAAAAGTAAAAGAGCCTGTCCGCCTTCGGACAAAGAAGCTGGCAGATGGAAGCCAAAGTCTGTATCTTGATATATACCGTTTCGGAAAACGAACATACGAATATCTTAAGTTGTATCTCATTCCGGAAACGGATAACAATGCCCGTCGGCAGAATCAGGCGACTATGAATGCCGCCAATGCCATCAAGTCCAAACGTATTATCGAGCTGACCAACGGCGAGGCCGGTATAGAAACCAAAGAGAGAGTTTACCTGCTTGACTGGATGAATACCTACAAGGAGAACCAGGCCAAGCGTGGCAAAAAGGACGGTTATCAAATTGACATCACTATACGCATCTTGAAGGATTATGCGGGAGAACGTATGTTGATGGATCAAATAGACAAGACATTCTGCCAGAATTATCTTGACTACCTTCAGTCCGAATACCGTTCCAGAGGCAAACGAGTGTCGAATTACACACTGCATACTTATTACCGGGTATTGAACGGAGCCTTGAATGCGGCTGTCAGGGCCGAGATCATCAAGTCCAATCCTTTCACGAAAATCAGCAAGTCGGAAAAGATCCGTCTGCCTGAAAGCAAACGGTCATACATGACCATTGAAGAGGTGCGTGCATTGATCGCAACCCCGATGAAAAATGAATCCGTGAAAGGTGCCTATCTGTTCTCTTGTTTCTGCGGTCTGCGAATCAGTGATATAATCAAGTTGCAATGGAAAGATGTATTCGTTGATCGTGGACAATACCGTCTGTCGGTTTCAATGCAGAAAACCAAGGAACCGATTTATCTTCCGCTTTCCCCGGAAGCGTTGAAGTGGATGCCTGCGCGTGGAGACAAAACTCCTGATGACCATGTGTTTGACCTGCCGTCCCCAGCAATGGTCAATATTCTTATCAAACCATGGGCAAAAGCGGCGGGAATAAACAAGCGTTTTACATTCCATACGGCGCGGCACACGTTCGCGACGATGATGCTGACACTCGGAGCAGACTTATATACGACATCCAAGCTGCTCGGCCATGCTGACGTGAAAATGACACAGGTGTACGCCAAAATCATCAACCAGAAAAAGGATGATGCGGTCAACCTGGTCAACGGATTGTTTGAGTGACCAATGATATACCATATCATGTCAAATTTACAAGTAGATATTTTAAGGGCGTCATCGATTGCAGATACAATCGAAAAACGATACCTTTATGATGATATATTATTATAAACCAATAAAATGTAAATCGACATGACAAGAG
The DNA here is from genome assembly GCA_017937385.1 of Parabacteroides sp. GTDB lineage: Bacteria > Bacteroidota > Bacteroidia > Bacteroidales > Tannerellaceae > Parabacteroides. Next base: position 1,419 of record JAGBDR010000040.1, on the reverse strand, counting down.
CTGACAAAGGCCTTCTCTCTTTTTGAGGGGAGCAAACACCCGCATCACATTGAATCGGCACAGGACGTGGCGGAAGAACTTTTCGCCCTGCTTACCGAAGCAAAAACAGTTTATCTCCAGGAGGTCAAAATCCACGGCAAACAGTATCGCCGTTATGTGGAGGATTTTGTGAACAGTCACCGGTATATTGACTGCGATAACGCGGTCTGTCGGAACTGCCACGAAATGAACATCCACATCGTCAAGGGACTGCTGACCGACTGCCCCTACCTTATCCAACCGCTTTTTTCCGCCCCGAGCCTCTCTTTCGAGGAGTGCATGGAACTAAAGCGGAAGTATGACACATCGGAACTGGCATCTTCCGATTGTAATCCGGCAAAGTTTTCATTTCTTTCTTTTGACTGCAGTCTTTCGCGCAAACAACTGGCCGGTATCGTTTCTTGCGCCAATACTTATCATCTGTTCTGTTCTCCCGTAACTATTGACGACATGGAATCTCTCTTCTCCTGCAAGATAGGTTTCTGTCTTCGGGTGAACAGCGTGCGCCGTGTGGCTATCCTGTTCGATGCCCTTCTTGAGAATTCATTCATTCAGCCTTACTGGCAATCAGTCCTCGAAAGAGGGCGTTTCCTGCAATCCAAGGACGGCTCGCACTTCATATCCGCAACGAGCATATCCACCACGCTTTCGTTGGTCAGGAACAAAATGACTTCAACCGCTTACAATATCAGAAAGTTTGTAAGCCAACTGAAGGAATGAAAGGAAGTGCTAAGAAGTCAACCATGTGAAAAGCAAAAGTATGATAACTGATATGCTACCAAACCGGTATCATACTGTCATCCAATGCTTTTAGATATTCACACTCTACCTTTGCCTCTGTATACAACGCGTTACAAACAGAGGTGCATCTCTTATTGTCTAATTTAATCACGAATAATATGTCCAACAGATTGACATTCATGGAAAGGTTGAGCGAACGGCTCACGGCCCTTGAAGCGATTATCCGGAAATTGGAACCGGTCGAGAGCTTTCTGGAACGGGTGGAATTGCTGGAAAAGAACATTTACGCGACCAAAAAGGTCTTTACTTTTTCGGAAGCCTGCATGTACATCGGGGTATCAGAAAGTATGCTGTATAAACTTACGGCCAACAAGGAGATTCCTCACTACAAGCCTCGCGGCAAGATGATCTACTTTGCCAAGGAGGAACTGGACGAATGGCTCCTGCAGAATCATGAACTTGCCGTCGATGATGCCACGCGGATGGCACACGAGGCGGCAGCAGTACAACCCTTCTTAAACGAGAAACGCCATGGAAAACGAAAGAAGAACTGACCAGAAGACGGGAATGGGATTGGAAGAGACCCGTCTGTCAGATATTCTTTCAGCTTCCCAAATCAAGGCGACGGATACATACGAG
>JAGBDR010000092.1 GCA_017937385.1 Parabacteroides sp. | reverse complement strand
ATGCCGTATCGGGTGCCATATCGTTAGAGAGCACTTGCTTTTGAAAAGGGACGTTTATACAGATATCCCCGTCTTTTTCATAGACAGAGGTGGGCTTGTATGCTTTCCATAATGATTCGTCTCTTGACAGATCGGGATCAAAGTCCAGAAAATCGAATAAGTGGTAATTGGTTGGTTTCATTCTCTTTTTGTTATTTTGTTTTTATAATGATTCTTGGTTGTGACACCCCACCTACAGCGACCCTCCCTGCCTTTTGCTTTATACTTTCATCTACTTGCGGACCATTCTTCTTCCACACATTATGAGGTCCCGGACGGTTGGAGTCGAAACGTTCGGACGGACACCAGTTGTTTTCTACGGTATAGCCATCCGTCGCTTCATCAAAGTAGATGTAAAACGCACGGTCGTTGGTAGCGTAGGGCGCGTCAATTAAATGTTCAATCCGGTTATTGCGCATCACGGAGCCGGGTTGGTTGGAGAGGGTATAAAGTCCTCCTGCATCATACAGCCTCCGGGCAAAGTGGTGGACGTAATTGGCTTCAATCCGGTTGCCGCTCATTCCGCTTTCCAGCAGGGTCCATCCCCAGCCCACACAGATACCTGAGTAATTGACGTGGCAGACTTCATTATGTACGATATGGATATTCTTTACATATCCGGCTCCGATGCCTACACCTCCCCAATCTTCATTGGTCACTTCCTCAATCAGGTTGTTCCGTATGGTGATTCCCGTACATAATTCCTGTTCATGAAAAGGTGTATAAGGCACATGGGTTTCAAATCCTTCATCGGGAAAGGTGCCCACCAGTAAGGCTGTGCCACCAATATCGGTGAAATGGCAATTCTCGACAATGGAAGTCGATACGGCGCGTTCATAATCTACTCCGGTGGCTGCTAAATGCTGGAATGTGCAGTGGTTGAAGTTTATGTTATTGCCGCATTTTATCTGTATTGCAGCTTCGGGTCTGCCTATCCATGCCTGGTTTTCCAGTTTCGCTTTTTCGGGTAGCCCCGGTATGGGTAGTCTGTAAGCATCCAGCAGATGGAAGCCTCCTTGCAATGTAACGTGTCCTTGATAAGAGGGGCGCATCCATGAAGTATGTTCGAAAGATATATTTTGAAAATATATATTCCTTACCGGGCGTTCTAATGTTCCGCTTATAGTCAGTAAAGTCTCTAAAGCCGGAATAATGACTTGCGCCTTCGTCATGTCTTCGTGAGGACGCGGGTAATAATAGATGCGTCCGGAAGGATAATCCTGATACCATTCTCCGGGCTGGTCCAATAGTTCCAGAGCATTGACCAGACAAAAGGTGGAGTTTCCTTTTTCTCCGTCAATGACAGGTTGAGGCCAGGGATGGGCAAACTCCAACCGGCTTTCGGGATCATGAAAACGGACGATTGTATTTGCCCCTTCAGTAATCATTTCCTTCACTCTCAGTATGGCGATGGCCCAACGTTGGTGAACGATCATCTCTACTTGTGAAGCGGCATTCAGCCCTGCTGTTTGTGGAGTGGGGATGGTGATCGTCTCCTCCTCAGGGTTAAAATCAATCATGCGTTCCATTACTCCGTCGGGAAACTGTGCGGCCCGCTGTGCTTTTGCTCCGTTGACCCACATTTGTCGGGTTTCCAATATCCTGTTTCCCATACGGGGAGCTTCGGCTACCCATATTTCTTTTCTAAGAGTTTCTGGTATTCTGGTATCTTCGCATCCTTGTTTCCAACCTGTCACAGGTACGCCGCCGCTTAGGATTACGCGGGCGTCGGGAGCAGCTGTAATGATGGTGGGAGATTCCGATGTCCCACTGTCTTCGGGACGGATAAACAGGGGTTTGTTTGGTTGGTATATTCCTTCTTCCAGGATGATATTTATTCCTCCTGCTATTTCGGGTGATTGCAGCCTTCTCCATTCGCGCGCTTTTTTTATTGCTTGTTCCAGAGTCTGGAGGGGAGATTGGCGTGTACCGGCAGCTTTGTCGTTACCGTAAGGAGAAACATAAATATCTCCAGCGGTTAAATAAAAGGAATAACTGATAAATGCGATAAAGCAGATCATTTTTGTTTTCATGGGTTCTCCAGATTTAAAGGTCTTTCTAATCAGACGGAAGGAATCTGCTTTTGTACCCAAGTATTATTCTCTTACTATAAAAGAAACAGGCCATACCTCGATGAAAAGGTACAGCCTGTCTCTTTTAGTAAAAATAGGATCTTTTTTATGAGTTCATGCTCATCAGGAACTCTTCGTTGTCTTTGGTATTCTCCAGACGGCTCTTTACGAAATCCATCGCTTCGATAGGATTCATATCTGCCAGATACTTGCGAAGGATCCACATACGGTCCAAAGTAGTCTTGTCGAGCAGCAAGTCGTCGCGGCGGGTGCTGGATGCCACGATGTTTACCGCCGGGAAGATACGTTTGTTGCTCAAGTTGCGGTCCAGCTGGAGCTCCATGTTACCGGTACCCTTGAATTCTTCGAAGATCACTTCATCCATCTTGGAACCGGTATCAATCAGTGCGGTTGCGATAATGGTCAGCGAGCCACCGTTTTCAATGTTACGGGCAGCACCGAAGAAACGTTTGGGCTTATGCAGGGCATTGGCATCCACACCACCGGATAATACCTTGCCGGAAGCGGGAGAGACGGTATTGTATGCACGTGCCAGTCGGGTGATAGAGTCGAGGAAGATTACCACATCGTGACCACATTCTACCATACGTTTCGCTTTTTCCAGTACGATACCTGCAATCTTTACGTGGCGTTCTGCCGGTTCGTCAAAAGTAGAGGCGATTACTTCGGCATTGACGCTGCGCGCCATGTCTGTCACTTCTTCGGGACGTTCGTCAATAAGCAGCATGATCATGTAAGTCTCCGGATGGTTGGCTGCGATGGCGTTGGCGATGTCTTTCATCAGGATTGTCTTACCGGTTTTGGGCTGCGCCACAATCAGAGCACGCTGTCCTTTACCGATAGGTGAGAACATATCTACCACACGGGCGGAAAGGTTATCACTATATCCCCCTTTGCAAAGTTTGAACTTTTCATCGGGGAACAGCGGGGTCAGGTGATCAAACGGAACGCGGTCACGTACCAGTCCGGGATCCAGACCGTTTATCTTTTCCACTTTGACCAACGGGAAATATTTCTCACCTTCTTTCGGCGGACGGATAGAACCTTCCACTACATCGCCGGTCTTCAAACCAAACAGTTTGATTTGTGACTGTGAAACGTAAATGTCATCGGGTGAGGAAAGATAGTTGTAATCGGAGGAACGGAGGAACCCATAACCGTCGGGCATGATTTCCAATACTCCGGTGCCGGTCAGGATGCCTTCAAATTCGTAAGGCTTTTCCACCTGTTTGCGTTCCGGTTGTTGAGGAATGTTGGCAGGTGCTTCTCCCTCAGCTGCCGTATTGTTATTATTGTTATTTGCCTGACGCGGGTTGTTATAATTATTGTTGCGCGGATTGTTATACTTCTGATTTTGATCGCGCTGCTGGCGTGGTTGGAATTTGGGGGCCGGTGTCTGTACCGGAGCCGGTGTTTCTACTTTGGTAGCCTCAAATTTGCCGAACAATTCAGTAGGCAGTTCTATTTTTTCTGAAGGAAGATCCTCGATGGGAATAAAATCCTCTGTTTCACCGCTGAATTCCAGCTCGGGAAGAATCACTTCTTTTTCTTTGGGAGTAGCCGGTGTTTCCTCTTTTTTTGCTTTTTGGGGTTTCGGTTTCGCAGGTGCTTCAGCTTTCACTTCCTCTTTTACGGTTTCTTTTGTTTCCGTTGCAGGTTGTTCTTCTGTCTTGGCTGTTACTTTCTTGCTACCCGGCTTGCGTCCTCTTTTTTTAGGTGTTTTTTCTTCCGCGCTTGCCTCGGCCACGGCTTCCGTTGGAGGTGTTACCGCTGCCGGAGCAGCTTCTTTTACCGTTTCGGCAGTTGCGGAGGCAGGTTGCGGGGTATTGGCCTCCAGCTTCTGTGCCTTGTCTTTGGTGGCAGTATATACTTTGTCACCCTCTTTTTTAACGTTGATACGTGATCTTTTGCGTGGCTGACCTTCATTGGCTTTTTCCGCCGCTACTTTTTTGGTTGCTCCGACTATGGCTTGCTCGTCCAGAATTCTATAAACCAGATCTTCTTTTTTTAGAGAGTCTGTTTTCTTGATACCCAACTCTTTGGCAATCGATTGTAATTCCGACAAGTCTTTGTCGTTTAATTGAATAATGTTATACATAGAGTATAGTTATTAGTAATATATTTCTT